>JAEZDY010000017.1 GCA_023417935.1 Bacteroidota bacterium | reverse complement strand
AGTAGGGTCGTATGGGTCTATCGGTCACGCTCAGCAACGCGCTCAGCGGCATGAAGATCGGGCAGAACGCCCTCGACGTGCTTTCGGGCAACGTCGCCAATGCCGGCACGCCCGGCTACCACAAGCGTTCGATCAGCGTCATCGACTCGCTGGGCGTCAACTCGACCTATGCCCGTCAGGGCACGCTCACCCGCAGCTTCAACCAGTCGCTGCAGCAGCACTACACTCGCGCCGTCTCGGATTCCTCGTTTGCCTCGGTGCGCTCGTCCTATCTCGATCGGCTGCAGACCCTGGTCGGCATGCCCGGCACCACCGGCTCGCTCGACAGTGCCTTTTCGGCGTTCGAGACCTCGCTGACCTCGCTCACCTCGAGCCCCGACAACTTCGCCAACCGCGCCGACACCGTGCAGAAGGCGCAGGAACTGGCGGGCACCCTCAACCGCCTGAGCGCCGACGTCCAGTCGCTGCGCCAGGAGGTCGAGGCCAAGATCTCGACCAGCGTCGATGATATCAACAACCAGCTCCAGTCGCTCGAGAGGATCAACTCGCGCCTCGCCGACCAGGGCATCGACCCCGGCTCGCGCGCTACCCTGCTCGACCAGCGCGATCGCCTCGTCGGCGCTCTCAGCGAACAGATGGACCTGCGCGTCACCTATCGCGGCGACGACACGGTCGCCCTGATGACCCGGTCCGGCGTCGGCATCCTCGATGGCCGCGCCTCCGTCCTCAACTTCGAGAGCGCGGGGCAGCTCTCCGCCACCTCGCTGTTCAATTCCAACGACGCCAAGTCGGGTGTCGGCAAGCTGACCATCACCACCGGCGCGGGTCTCAGGATCGACCTCGTCAAGCAGAACGTCCTCACCTCCGGCGAACTCGCCGGCCTCATCCAGCTGCGCGACAACGACCTCGTTCAGGCGCAGGACCAGCTCGACGAGATCGCCGCCGGCCTCGCTCAGTCGATGTCGACGAGGACCACCGGCGGAACCCAGGTCTCGCTCGGTGGTGCCTCCGCCGGCTACGAGGTGGATATCGGTAACCTGCTGAACGGCAACGAGTTCAGCTTCGCCTACGTCGAGGGCGGCGTCAGCAGGACTGTTCGCGTGCTGAACGTCACCGACACCGGCAAGCTGCCGCTCGACTACATCGACAGCAATGGCGCCCGCGTCATCGGGCATAATTTCGAGGACGGCATGTCGTCGCTCGTCGGCAAGCTCCAGATGGCCGTCGGCTCCGGGCTCGTCATCTCCAATCCCCTTGGCACCACCACCATCCGCGTCATGGACGACGGTGCCTTGGGCAACACCGAAGTCCGGTCGATGCAAAGCCGCGTCACCGTCTCCGGCAACCAGTCCGACCTCGGCATCAACCTCTTCGTCGACTACAGCAACGCCACCTTCACCAACGCCCTCAACGACAACGGGCAGAAGCTCGGCTTTGCCGGCCGCATCAGCGTCAACAGCGCTATCGTCACCGACAACCGGCTGCTGGTGCAGTATTCCCTCGGCACGCCGCTCGGCGACTCCGCCCGCCCTGACCAACTGCTCGCCAGTCTCAACAACCTGCGCTTCGCCGGCGGTCGCGGCAGCGTTGCCAACAGCGCCGGTTCGCGTCTCGCCGGCACTGTGAGCGACCTCATTAGCCAGGCGATCAACACCGTCGGCAATATTGCCAGTTCCGCCGGCTCCGAGGCAGAGACCCAGGAAATGACGCTCAGCGCCCTCGGCAACCGGCTCGAGAGCGAATACGGCGTCGATGTCGACGAGGAGATGGCCCGGCTGATGGAGTTGCAGAACGCCTTCGCCGCCAACGCCCGCGTCATGAGCGTGGCGCAGGAACTCATCAAAGACCTGATGCAGTCGCTGTAAGGAGGCGCGAGATGACCATCATCAACCGCTCGATGTTCCCGCTCAGTAGCGGCATCAACAACATCATGGGGATGAAGGAGCGCTACGACAAGCTCCAGACCCAGCTCAGTTCCGGCCTCAAGGCCGCCAATCTCGGCGAGATGGGCTCGGACCGCTATTTCGACCTCGCGCTCCGCTCCCGCATCTCGCGGATCGAGAGCTACCAGGGCAACATCAAGACGGTGAACCTGCGCCTCAACGTGCTCGACCAGACGATGTCCCGTCTCGGCGTCATCGAGGCCGATGCGCGGGCCGCCACCATGTCGGGCTCGGGCGGGCAGGCGAGCCTCAACTACCAGACCACGCCGACCCTGGCCGCGGCCCGCTTCGACGAAGTGATGACCCTCCTCAACGTCGATATCGCCGGGCGCTACCTGTTCGGCGGCGCCAAGACCGAGAACAAGCCGGTCGAGGATGCCTACTACGCCCTCAACGGCCGCGGCAGCCAAGCGGGCTTCCGGCAGGTGGCCGGCGAACGCAAGCTGGCCGATCTCGGCGTCGGCCATCTCGGCCGCCTCGAGCTTGCCAGCCTCACGGGCACGACTACCCTTGCCGAGGACGACGAACACCCCTTCGGCCTCAAGCTCGCGACCATCTCGGCCTCCAATCCCAACATCGGCATCACGCAGCCCACGGGTGTACCGAAGTCGCTCACGGTCCAGTTCGGTACTCCGCTGCCGGTCGCGGGCGACACCATCACCGTCAACTTCACCTTGCCCGACGGCACGTCGGACTCGATCACCATGACCGCCGTGGCCGAGTCCGGCAGCGCCGGCAGCTTCGTCATCGGCACCGACGCGACGACCACCGCCGAGAGTTTCGAGGCCGCACTCACGGCGCAGATCAAGACCTTGGCAGAGGGCCGCATGGTCACCGCCTCGGCCTACGCGGCGGCGGAGAACTTCTTCTACGCCCAGGGCGGCCAGCCCCTGCGCGTCGATGGCTCGCCCGAGACCGCAACCGCGCTCAAGTCCGGCACGCGGAGCAACACCATCTTCTGGTACAACGGCGAGGACTCGAGCAACCCGCGCGAGACCGTCACCGGTCGCGTCGGGGAAAGCACCGCGGTCGCCTACGGCGTCCAGTCCAACGAGAGCGGCATCGCCAACCTCGTGCAGTCGCTTGCCGCCATCGCCATCCAGGTCTTCAGCGACGCCGACCCCACCTCGGGCGATCGCTACAGCGCCCTCATCAGCCGCAACACCGAGCGCCTCGCCTCGACGCCCGACGCGAGCGCTACCCCCGCCAGCCTCACCGGCACCACTGGCGCTGACATGACGGCGGCCGACCTGTCCGCCTTCGCGGGCCAGACGATCACGCTGAACGATGGCGACGGCAATGTCACCACCTACACCTTCACCGGCGCCACCACCGGGCAGGGTGCCGCCATGGTCGCGGCCCTCGCCGACAAGGGGTTTGCCGTTTCGGCCACCGCGTCAGGCCTTGCCATCAGCCGCGCCGACGGCCGCAACTTCAGCGTCACCAGCAGCAACCCGGCGCTCGCCACCGCCATTGGTATCCCGAACCGGACGTCCTTCAACGGTGCGATGGCGGCAAAATCAATCGCCGTGATCTCGGTGGAACTCGGCCTCGCCAAGTCTACGGCCGGCGCGCTCGAGGAGCGCCACATCGACCACAAGGCTCAGCTCGGCAACATGCTGCAGGCCATCGAGGAGGCCCCCTCCGAGCAGGTCGCCATGGAAATCCTGGCGCTCAAGACCCGCCTCGAGGCGAGCTATCAGACCACCGCCCTGCTGAGCCAGCTCTCGCTGGTCAACTATCTCCGCTAGCGGCGCTACCACCCCCGGAAATGCAGAAGGCCCGCGTCGCGCGGGCCTTTTCGTTCCAGTCGGTGGCAGCGGGTTCAGGCGCGTTCGCGCAGGCCCGCCGCAATCTCGCGGTTGATGTTGATCAGCACCGTCAGCTTGCGGGCTTCGGGCTCGCTCATCACGTTGAGCGTCTGCTTCATCACGAAGATGCCGAGGTTGGCGATGTTCTCGCGCAGCGGCTTGGGCAGCTGGCTTTCCTCGCCGGTGACCGAGCCGAGGAACACGGTCCACAGCTTGCGGTTGAACATCAGGGCCGACGTCAGTTCGTGGCGGGTGTTGTCCCAGTCATCGCGACAGCGCTGCAGCTGGCCGGCGGCACGGGACAGGAGGTTGGCTTCGAGTACGCGTGGGCTTACCGTTTGCGCGCCTACCGTCTTGTAGGCGAACGCAGCACTATTTTGCATTTGCGAGGAGTTCCTGCTCGTACTGGATCAGCTTCTTGGCAGCCTTCAGAGCCTTGTAGAGCTGGCCGGTTAATATCTCGTTATTGATTTCGTCAACAATACGGATGGTGCTGGGCGCCGCTTGGATTATATCGTTGATAAGCTTGAAATAATCCTCGCTGAGCCGGGCCGTGTCCTCGTGGATGTACATCAGCTGCACGGCAAAGTAGATCCGCCTGGCAGGGCTGTTGGCGGTCTCCGACGTAAGGATGTCCTTCTCGCGCAGGATGGGTGCCTTGCCGTCGATGAACAGCCTCGTGCGCTGGTCGGAATTGGTGATGACGCAGTTGCCGACGATCAGGCGTTCGCCTGGCTTCAGTTCGACCTTGAGGGACATAAGCTAGCTCGCCAAGTGTTTCGCGCGGGAAGTGATTCATGCGTGGACGAGCATATTGCATCCGCGTCGATCACCAAATCGCTACCGCCGCGACCTTGGCCATCGCTGGACGGCAAAAGAAAAGGCGGGCCGGAGCCCGCCTTTCCCGAACTGTTGCTGCAGGACGTCTTAGAACAGACGCAGCACGGCCTGGTCGGCCTGCGAAGCCATCGACAGCGCCGAGGACGACAGCTGCTGACGGGTCTGCAGGGCGAGGAGGTTCGCCGCTTCCTCGTTGGTGTCGGCAAGCGTGAGGTTCGCCGCGCCGGTCTCGAGGGTATTGATCATGTTCTTGGTAAAGTCTTGGCGGTTCTCGACCACCGATAGGTTCGAGCCGAATGTCGACGACTGCGAGCGCAGGCTGTCGAGGGCCGACTTCAGGGTATCAAGCTTGGTGTCGATAGCGGTGTCGCTGTCGAAGTCGCCATCCTCGGCGGCGGAAATCCCCAGAGCCGTGTTGTTGATCGAGGTGGCGTCGCCATTCTCTTTCTTGGCCTGGATCTCGATGGTCGAGGTGCCGGTTTCGTTGAAGGTCAGCTTCAGCTTGTCGCCGCGAAGCAGGTTGATGCCGTTGAACGAGGCGTCGTCGGCGAACTTGTCCAGCTGGTCACGCAGGTCGTTGAAC
>JAEZDY010000040.1 GCA_023417935.1 Bacteroidota bacterium | reverse complement strand
CTTGTAAAGTGTTCATGTACATAAGGTTCTTTTGGGGGAAGGCCGATGTCTAATATGAATAATTTCGAAGGTATTTTATAAAAATCAAGAACCTGTTTAATGAGAACCAATGCAATCTTTACAGCTTTCATTACTGCAATTGAAATTGGTGTTATTGGTGTGCTTGAAAAAGAGAAGTATGCCAATCAATTAGGGAATGGATCTATGATATCGCATATATTAGTTCCATATGGTATTATTTTCTTTGTGATCTTTTGTTCTAGCCTGTTACTCCGTTATAGGAGTTTGGATGGGAAAAAGGTCTCCTTTAGTTGTGGTATTGTTAGCTATCAAAAAGGTGCGACTTCACATGAGTTTTTTAATTGAGCTGATAAAGCAATGTATGAAGCAAAGAGGCGAGGGAAAAACTGTGTTAATTATGAAAGATAGAAAGGAGATTAATATGGCAAAGGTTTATGTATTTTTAGCAGACGGATTTGAAGAGGTGGAAGCGCTAATTCAGGTTGATCTTTTAAGGAGAGCAAGCGTTAACGTTGAAACAGTATCAATTATGGAGGGAAAGTTAGTAAAAGGTGCTCATGATATTGCTATTATGGCCGATATTCTATTTAGAGATGATTTATTAGATGCGGATATGTTAGTGCTACCAGGAGGAGGGACGGGGACTAAGAACTTGATGAACCATCAAGGACTTAAGAATTTGATGCTTGAATATAACAAGCAAAAGAAATATCTTGCAGCAATCTGTGCAGCACCTGGGGTCTTTGGAGTGAATCAATTACTTCAAGGGAAAAATGCAGTATGTTATCCTGGACATGAACCGAATCTGTATGGCGCCATTATTCTGGATCAAAATGTTGTGGAGGATGCGAACTTTATTACTAGTAAAGCGGCTGGGACTTCTTTTGATTTTGGGCTTACTCTAGTAAGGATACTATGTGGTGAAGAAACTTCAGAATTATTAAGGAAGAACCTCTGTTATGAAAGGGGATGAGTGTATGAAGCACAAGTTTACAGTGAGAAAACATATGATACAGATTTGTGTTATGTGTTTTCTTGTGTTGGCAATGAGCTTAACTGTAATAAAAATCACAAGCGATTATCATGAAGCCGAGGGTTTTTCTAAAGAAGTTAATCCAGCTAATCCAACTGAAGTCACAGCTTCACCAACACCAACAGTAACTGTATCAAGTGGAACATCAGTTGTTGTAATGTTAAACTATATGAATGAAACCATTAAAGTAAGTAAGGGAGCTGGAGATAGTACCAAGTTATATTTCTCGCAGGATAAGAAAAAGACTTGGAATCTGATAGAAGATAGTTATGGAGAGATGGATTTAGCAATCTTTATGAAAACCTCAGACAATATGATTTATTTTAAGGGGGATAAGGATCTTGCTATTGTCGAAATAGAAATACCAAAAGAAGATAAAAATTTGAAAGTAAGTTATTATGTTGAAAATGGTAAAGGAAAACTTAAGTTTGAGAATAGGACTCGAGCCTTGCAATATCGAAAAGGAACCAATGGGGAATGGAAAGATTACATAACAGACCTTGACCTAAGTGACTTTGAGATTACTGGATACACTCTTCAATTTCGAGAGAAAGCAACAGTAACGATGCGAGCGTCTAAGGTAGTCAGTGTAAAAATACCAAAGCGCCAGAGTACACCTTCGATTAAAGTAGATTATAGTGATTTTACTCTGAATGGACTAAAGCCAGAGGTAACGCAATATCGATTAAGTGGTAGTTTGGAATGGATTACATTTAACCCAACTGATTCAAAGAATAAGTCCTTAAGTTTGGTGGAATTACTATTGCCAAAGAATACAGAGCAAAATACACTACCAATTCCGGCACGTTCAATAGAATTCAGAACGCTTGGGAATGAAAAAAAGGTTTCGAGTGGTGTGCTTGTCGTTGAGATTAATGCCCAACCATTAGCTCCAGATGTCTCGAATATCAAATTATCTGGTACAACTTTATCTTTTAAAGATGCCTCAAAAACAAGACCGTATGAATATCTTGTTGTACATGCCGGTGATACAATCGACTATAAGACGGCAAAGTGGGAAAAAGTAACGAGTTCGAAAGATCTTGTAATTAAGAAGATTGGTACTGCAACTCCGATTCCTGGTGATATTATTTATTGTCGTCTTGCAAGTACGACAGATAAGGATACAAAAGTAGCAACACTTGCTTCTATGTATGTTAAGATACCAATCACTTCGATTGTTAGTCCATAAGCTAGGATTTAATTTGTTTGCGAAGTAGTATAAGAACGATAATGTTTGGTAGTGCCATGAGTGCATTAATTAGGTCAGAACTCTCCCATACAAGATCCAGCGATAGGATAGAACCAAAAAATATCATAATAATGTATACAAAGCGGTAGATACGAATTCCTTTTTCTTTGAATAAGTATCTAACCGCTTTTTCGCCGAAATAACTCCAGCCAATCAGTGTGGCGGTAGCAAAAGAAATGAGAGAAACACCAAGCATACCAGTACCAAGGAACGGAATCTGAGAAAAAGCGGCGGATGTTAACTCACCATTATTAAGCCCCTCAATTGAGGTTGGGGACTTTATTATTGTTGTGATGATGACCAGACCAGTAATGGCACACATTACGACTGTATCCCAAAAGGTTGCACTCATGGATACAAGTGATTGCTCTTTTGGATCATTACTCTTGGAGTCGGCAGCTGCAATAGCAGCAGAACCTAAACCAGCTTCATTTGTAAATAGACCCCGGGAGATCCCATAGCGAGCAGCTAGTTGAAGGGAGCCGCCAATCATTCCACCAGCAATGGACTTTGGTACGAATGCTGACGACAATATAATTCCAATGGCCTCTCCAAGATATCGAAAATTCATAACAAGTATGACAAAACAACCTGCGATATAAAAAATTGCCATGGCTGGTACTAATTTCATACAGAATTTTTGAATTTGATTTACTCCACCAATAATGACAAATCCTATGAGAGTTGCAGTTAAGATGCCAGAGAGATAGGGGGATATACCAATATTCTTTGTAACATCGGTAATTGAGCGAGCTTGTGTAGAGCAACCCATACCAAGAGCGGCGAGTATCGTGCAAAAGCTAAAAAAGTACGCAAAAGGTTTATTTTTTAGACCGTACTCCATTGCATACATTGGTCCACCATGATAGTGTCCAGCTTTATCTTTTTCACGATAAATCATACCCAGATAACATTCAGCATAGGTGGTTGCCATACCAAAGATTCCAGTGATCCAGCACCAGAATACTGCACCTGGACCACCAAGTGCAATAGCGGTGGAAACACCAACTATATTACCAGTTCCAAGCGTAGCAGCTAGGGTAGTAGTTAAAGTAGAAAAACTGCTTGCGTTGCCACACTGATCAGTTTCTGAGGAGATAGAAAGATGAATGGCTTTTTTTATTTTTTTTTGAATAAATTTTAGGGAAAAGGTAAAGTATACATGTGTGCTTAGGAGTAAAATAAGCATTGGAAAACCCCAAAGAAAATAGTTTACATCTTTTATAATAGTTAAAAGATCATCCATAGAACCTCACAAGATTATTGATGATTGTTATAAATCTATGTTTAAAATTCGATTATTAGTATAACTTACCATAATAAATTAAGTAGAAAGCGAACATAATACTATCAAGATAAGTGATGAAAAACAGAACTTAAAGAGGTTAAATATCTTACTGAAAGTTGCAAAACTCAAATAACATCTTTTGTATGATTTAAGGTAACTTAATTCAAAAACAGAATTGTTCACTTTTAGAAGTGGTGAGTGTAACTGATGCTAGATTATCTAACGAAATCGATAAGTGATGAAGAGTAGTCGCTTATCGATTGCCAAGAGTGTTAGAATGATTTCGCAAAACGATTAAAACGATAACACTCATCAACTATATAATTTCACGGAGGTGAATTTTTATGACAAGTAGCAATCAGAGTTCTAACCAAAAAGTTGTTCCTGAAGCAAGAGAAGCTATGGACCGTTTTAAAATGGAAGTAGCATCTGAAATTGGAGTTCCTTTAAGTCAAGGTTACAATGGAAATCTTACAAGTGCTCAGAATGGTTC
>JAEZDY010000022.1 GCA_023417935.1 Bacteroidota bacterium | reverse complement strand
TGAGTCAAATCCATACAAATTGACGCAATTATTGTAAATCCACACAAATTACCACTCATTTTATCAAAATGTTTAAGTGTCTTTCTAAAGAATGCCTAAATTAGATGTGGATTATCGGATGCTTACTTTCAAACGGGGGTGTGGTGCTGAGGTATGCCAGGGGGTAAAGCCGGTATTGAGCAACTTTTATAATTGGAATGGCTTGTGGGACTTGTGGGACTGGACTGGTATTCATTTGGTTGAGACGAAGATCGCGGACAGTTGCCCGCCTAGAATTATTGTCCTTCTGGTCCCACTAGCCCTACCGGGCCCACTTGTCGCACAACAAATTAAGTCCTTACGTGTGAGAGTTTCAACCGATTGTTTATTGCTATAATTCGGAAAGAAATCAACTTCCCTAATCAACTCATGGATATGCTGAGTTGTAAGATTCTGACAATATGCTATTAATTCTAAGAATTAAGCTTAACATTTTTCGTCTCATGAAAAGTTCTTGCTGGAAAAACTTAATCTTCATTTCGGATAATTTATGATCAATTCTTGTATTGAAACTATCAGCAATTGGACGTATCCATTTACCATCATTGTCCATGCAATTAATCTCATAAAGATCAGAATCTATGTTTTCAAAATACTGATATGTATTTATGTATAGGCGATTAAGATTTGCATCATGACGTATTTCTCTAATAATATTATCCCCAGTTCCAACAAATGGGAAAAGACCTGGATTCTCATCCTCCATCATATTTGTTGATAAATGCCTTAACTGTGCTCCCAGATAGGCCAACTCATAAAAATAATCGATATTCATTGGAAAATTGGCCATTGTAAATTCGTAATAAAATGGTGCTACAGGGTTACCATTTGTTTCAGAGGAATGACTAATAGCGTATATGTAATCAAGACATTGAGCAATAACTACTTGAATTTTAGCTTTTTCATTTGTATCCATTGAATGAGTTTTTATGAGTTGATTGAGTTATTTGGTCTAATACCCCCAGTTAATACTACTATTATTGAGGTAGTTCTAAAACAGAAAAATAATTGAACTTATAATTTTGCATTTTTTTTCGGCTTTTACACTGACACATAACGGTTTGGCAGTATGTTATTGTTGCCGATTTGTGGCACCTGTACGTTGGCGTGTTATAATTTTTTTCCTTTTATGCATGCGAGAGAAAATTTGAAATTCTACTCTTGGGATGGCTTTGCAAGCACTTTCAAAAACTTTGGTCTATGCGGTTGTTTGTGTGGTTTTTAAATATACATTGTGTGCAGGCTTGTGTGGTTTTTAATTGTGCTTGCAAATAATGTTCATTAATGTAACATCAATAGTCCTCTTTCAACGCCTTTAATATATTCCCATTCGGTGGTGTGAAACTGGTGTGCCACAGTGCTCAAATCAGGAATATTATAGTATGCAAACATTGATTTATCAATGTTTTGAATATCTACTTGTTTTGTGTGTTTTACTTTTGCATAGAGTTTCAGAATATGTGAAACTTGCTCTGCTGTCAATTTTGATTTATTTATCTGGTGGAAAGTATTTGTGCCTGTTGGTTCAATGATTCCAAAGTCAGATAATGTTTTAAGAAATGCTCTTGTGGATCTCTTTACTATTTCTGTATCACCATAAGCCTCAGTCATTTTCTTAGTTAATGCTGTTGAACTTACTGATTGAGATGGGTCGAATATTTTGAAATACATTTGTGTGAAGTACTTCAGTATTTCGTAATCCAGTATAAACATTGCCAATAAAATTGGTTTCATGTACTCATAATCCTTTTGCTTGCACAGGCTGATAAGAATATTGTTTTCAATCACACTTGTTCTTTCCTGAAAGCTGTAAATAAATGTGCGGAATAACACGGTACGTGTTTTTCTTCTTCCATCCTTACCAGTGAGTTCAACAGCTATTTGATTATAGGCATCATAATACTCCTCAGGCTTTCTGCCTGGTTCCACCATTTGTAATGTTTTATATATCCATTCCGGTTTCAGCGGTCTATCATATCCTATCATTTCTGTAACTTAATATAGGGCACTACCATTTCTTCAACGGTAATCCCTCCGTGATTGATTTCAATTTGATTATTGTTTGCAAACATTGTTCTGCCTTCGGGCAGTACAATAATCTTTCCTTCAACAAAAGGAATTTTAATTTTAGTGTGCTCAATTAAATCTGCTGATACTTCAGCAACAATAGCAGCTCTTTTGGCGAAATTGTCAGTAAGGTATTTATCCAGTTTTTGGCCGTTGCCAACGGCAACAACAGAGCCGTGGTCTGAACATATATAAACGGTGAAATCATTGCCTTGCAATGTTTGCAATGTTTGCAACACTTTTGAATTATTCAGATAACCCTTTACAGCATCAAAGTATAATGACTTATTACTATGGTTTGGCGGAAACTGGGCTGAATGCGAAAGGTCATCAAAGAAAGAGTATAGTATACTGATACAGTCATATCCTAACAAAGTGTCCTCGGTTATGATATCCGAATCAGTAAAATATTTTACTTCATTGTCAGTAAAATAATTTGCAAAAGCCTTTGCTTCATCTGCTCTTCCTGGCGATTTGATATTGTAAACATCTTGTGAGCCATGAAATATTGCAGACCTTGAAACTGATGTTACAGAAGGTAACATGGTGAATAAGGCAATTTCAGTGAAGTTGAAATTGCTGTCTGATAAATATTCTTGTAAGAGATACCACTCTGAAAAGCCCATGCAGTCAAAACAAATCAGAGCTATCTTTTTATCGTTATGACTTTTAATATTGGCTAAAATGCGATCAACAGATTTTGGATTTTTAACGGTTGAAGCATAGGTAGCCTGCTGCATTCCATCGGAGTTAACAAACGAAAATGCAAATGTGTCAATTTGTTTGATATAGTTTTCATAACGGGTGTCTTGATGGATAACCGACAGGTACACTACTTTACCCCATAGCTTGCCCAATTGCAGAATGGTATCAAATTGCGGAACAGTTTGAAGCAATAAAATGATTTGCTCAATTAAAGAACTAACTACCGATAAGGCAGCATGAGATTTTGCAAATGACAAAAGACCTTCAATATTATACTTGTTAACTACCAGGTGCTGGTCTGTGGCATAAACGTAATTTAAGATATGTATTAAAGATTCGGCAGAAAGTGCTTTTAGAATGCCTGCTATATCACCATTCAATGGAATATCAGCATGTGTAAATTGCTTGTGCTGGAATTTATTTGTGATAAATGCAGGTACGTCCTTAATATTGGTAAGGATTACCAATACTTGCATTGTACCGTATACTGAAAGCATTTCAGGCACCTTATCCGTAACCAAATAGCTAACCGCCTTTTCATCCAAGAAGGACAAAAAAGAAGCAGAAGATAAAATACCTGTATGGTCTGATATAACCTTTGGTGTCTTATCCTCTAAGTTTAGCTTGGTATATATGTATAGTTGCCACTGCATATGTTTATGAAATACCGTGTATCATAATCTCTGCGGCTTCTATAAAGTCGTTGAGTTCTGAACTGTTTTCTAAAATTATATTGTCTAATTTCTTTGCTACTTCAAGAATGTCATTGAATCTTTTTTCTTTATAACACATTTCAAAACCAAAGTATAATGCTTCTTTCCTTACTAATTTAATTTTAGTTCTATTGCTTGATTTTGCTTCAATCAAAATTGACTCAAACTCCTTTCTTAAAACCCTTTCTCTTTTTTCAATTGTTTGTGAATGTTCACTATTTGATTTTGGCCTTCGGAAATTTCCGTTCTCATTTACAAAGTTTTCGTCAAGTAATACTTTCAAATCAGGGACAATATCTCCTTGAATATTTGATAGCTTGGTAAAAGCTGTAGAAATATCTGAAAAATCTCTTGGCTCACTAAGGAAACTGTGAAGCCATAACAAAGCAGACTTTTCATCAATTACAAACATCAGCAGCGTGCCTTTGATGTAATCATCCGTTCCTTCTATTTTAAGCCTTTTCTTAAATTCAGAATAGGAATTTATCTGATTTGAAGTAAACCAATATCCATCCTGTTCTACAAAATTGTGATATAGCATTTCGTAAAACCTTTTAGCATCATAGTTAATTTGATAACCCTTTTGTAGATAGTAGGCAATCATTTTAGAGTAAAGCATTTTTTCAGTCCTCTCAATCATAGGTTGTACCGGAAGATTAGAAAGAACTAAATCAATAAAATCACCTTCTAAATTTACGCCAACTGAAGAAGTGAATTTCTCAATAAACTTTTCGCTGGGCTTATAGGCATTAATCATCAAATCATTAGCAACAGAATTGGGAGAAACATTTATTACAAAACTTCCGCCCTTATTTTTTAAAATTGAAGTGTGGGCAATAACAAAACCGGCTTTAGTAATTGATTCCTGCAATCCGTTCCAAATTGCAGATTTTGAATTGTGATATTCTATAGTTATCCAACGATTAGGCTTTAACACTCTGAATAGATTTTTAAAACAAGTATGCATTAAAGAATTGTATTCACTAATTGACTTGTTTTGACACTTGTTGATTATAGCCTCGTCATTATTATTTGTAGCAATTTTCAACCATGCTTCATATAAATAATTTAATTCAGAATACATGAGATTTTCTCCAAAAGGTGGATCAACAAAAATGTAATCAATAGATGTATCTGGAACATTGGAGAAATCAGTTGCAGATTGAGTTGAAACGATTGTATTTTGTTTGTTGAAATTATGCCGATTTATTTCATTTATTTTCTTGATTCGAGTTTCAAACTGTTCTAATACTTCAACTTCAAAAAACAATGAAGCTATATACATATTACCGCTAATTGTTGCTATATAGCCGCCTCCACCATTAAAGTAGTAGTTAATTGCCAGTATCGCTTTCTTACTTGACCGAAGGAACATACTATTTACAGCGATGTATAACTTTGAACGAATATCTTCATCATTTACCTCTTTTATTTTGGAAATAATAGCTGCCAAAGTATATAAGTTCCTTTGCGTAAAATAATGATGCACATTGGTTAATCCATTTTTATCATTCCTTCTTGTTTCACCGCCAACTGGCATTCTATCTGTTGGAAAACTATATGGAATTGTTAATTCGCTTATTTTAGCTATTAAGTCAAGGTCGAATTGATCTGGTTTTTTTTTGAAACGCTTTTTGTCAATCACATATAGTATCTCAACTGGGGTTATTTTCACTTGTTCAATTTCGGTGTTTAGATACTTATCGTAACGTTTTTCCATTACTTTACCACAATCACCTTTTTTTATTTTACCACCGCAATGCTTGCATTCAAAAGGATCATTAAAGACACCTTTTTCACTATCAACTGCGTATTCCCATAAAGTAAAATTTGATGAACAAATTGGACAAATGAAATCTTCACTATACAAAATAGAGTTAATGACACCAGATCTACCATCTTTATGCTTTGTTTCAAGCATCCAGTTTATTTCATCACGAACCTCATCCAATATTCTTGTTGCTTCGGTATAGAAACGGGACGTTTCAATAGAATGATTGTAATTAAAGGCCAAATAACTTGCAATTGGAGACAAGTCAGTCAGCACTGCTTTTCTATTGGCTTTTTGTGCAGCTATTCCTGTCATACCTGAGCCAGTGAAACAATCTAAAACAATATCACCAGGTGCTGTATAGTGTTCAATATATTGCTGTATAGCATGAAACGGAGATTTTGTGTGATACGAATGTGCGTTTGTCAACTTATCGTTCTTGTTTGTATCAATATCATCTGTATATGGCTTCCGGTGGTACAAATCCATATTAGCATCATAAGGCTTTCCATTTTTTTCAATAAATTCCTTTATATACGGATTAGGGCAAGCCGTATAGTAGGGTGGTTGTGATAAAGCTAAAATGTCCTCGTCCTTACCAAGAGGGAAGCCTTCAATCTTCTTTAATTCTAGTAGCCTTTCTGCCAAATCATTTTTATAATCCATGCTTTTAATTTTTCAAGTGGTTAATCAATTTTGAATCGTACTTCCTGCCCTTTGTTTTCCTTTTCCAATTTCTCTTTCAAATTAAAGAAGGCTTCGCTTAGTTGCCCAAGTGTTACCAATTCATCTTTCTTGAATAAGGCATTTATCACATCTTCCTTCTTCAGTTGAACAATTTTTATATCAACAAACAGTTTGTTGATGGCATCAATCAATTGTTGATTAATTGTATCGGGTAATTCCCCTGTTTTCACAATTTCTTCAATAGCTTTCTTCTGTTCTGCCGGTATTTTTACAATTGCTAATTGATCGGCTTTGTTCTTAACCTCGGCAATGGTAGTAGATGCATAGTCTTCAAAAATCGCCTTCAGTGTTGCATCTATATTTTTGCTCTCAGTTGCAATACTTGAATAATCCCTCTCCACCTTCATGAAATTCGTTTGTGTATCAAATGGAATATCGTTCAAACTATCCACATCAACTGATTTTGCTCTCATTGCCAAGATATCTGCCCACAATGTGATTTTGCCATCAATTTTTTGCTTTACGTTACAATCTGCATTTGATAAAATGCCAATCTTTTCAAACAATGGATTTCGGGTAAAACTTTCAAGTGGTTTCCAATCTACTTTGTTACCAATGGTATTTTGTAAAGCAGGATAATAAAACTCATTGATATACATTTTTTTAAAAGCATCAATCTTACCTGCAAGCGGAAACCGTTCTTTTAACTGTATGTATTTCCCGAAATCTTTAACAACGTTAATTGTATCATTACTGAATTGTTTCAGCTTTATTTCTACTTGTGGATCACCTAGGTACTTTTGGTTTGCTCCTATAATATCCAAAGCATCTTTCATATACCGAATACCATTGTGTGTTTTTTCATTGTACTCTGTAAGAGAAATTTTCAAATCCTCTAATATGCATAGTTTATCCTTAATTTCGGTGAGCTTGCCACTAAACCTTTCGATGGTATTGAACCTGGCATGATTAGTAATATCTAATGATGCCCAATCGATGTTTGTAATTTTTGCAGCTTCCTTTTTAACGCTGTCAAGGTTGATATATAGCTCAGCCTTTGCTTCGGCCTTGCTTATCTGATGATTGATAGACCTAATATCATCAGCAATTGCTTTTATCTTGTTTTTATACTCAAGGAAACTCTCGTTACGGGTATTTTCCCGAAGCATCTTAGCACCATTTAAACCGATTGCATTCAGCAAATTGTTAGCAAAGTCATAAGACAAATCATCCTTCTTAATTGCATATACAATGTTCTCAAACTGGGTAATGCTTTTGAATTTATCCTTTATATTTGAAATGTCTATTTCATCACCGCCTTTTCCTTTCAAAGCAATCTTACCCAACGTGGTTAGAATTATTAAAAAGAAGTGAACTATTTCAGGCTCTAGACCATACGGAATTTTAGCAAGTGGGGCATCAATTTCCTTTTCAATATCAACCACCTTACCAGCCTTTGCATTTATTGTGGTGAGAATAATTTGTGCGATTTTATTAGACGCTACATCAGGATCACCATTGGCATTTAAAAGGCTTAAAGTGTTTAAGAAATTTTTACTCCGAATTGATAAGGACCTGAAATTTCCATTGGTCACTTCATCGCTTATTGTTGAAATGGTATTGGTAATGTTGTTTGAGGATAGGAGTTCCGCATATTTAGGATGCTCCGGAAACTCATCATTGAAGCATTTGTCAAATACTTTCTTTTTCAATTCTGACATGATTTCAGAAAGGTTATTGAAGTCTTTTCCTAATTGCGATTTAATTGAAATTGCACCATCATTGAGCTTGGCTTCTGATAAATTCATTATCCACATGGCAATACGGTACTTAATGCCCGGTACAACAACACCTACCGGGTTTCTGTATCCTTCAATGGTATCGGTCAATTTCTTGTTCATTGCCGCTACCAGTATATTTTTACTTATCAATGATTTTATGGCAACGATGCGTTTAATTACTTCGATACTTTCCTGTCTTCCAACTTTGATTTTAATATTCAGTTGGTTTTCGCTGTATTTCTTTGGCTCTTTTTTGCTGAATGGAGAAATGAGATTGATTACATAATCAGCTTTATCAAGGTTTTCAATTTCCTGTTCTTTACGTTGGAATACAACCAATCCTTTTCTGAATGATTTTACAGATACCCAATTGCATTCATCCGAAAATACATTGGGTGTATTCTTGTAATGGTCTAAATCCAGTATTTCTTTAATCTGGTCAAATAGTACTGTTTCTTGTTTATCTTCATCACCTCCAACTGCTACAATTTCATTATCTATTCTTTCTTCCGGGTCTTTGCCATCAATAGCAGGATCGAATTTGAAATAGTCGTTACCTGATGCATCGTCCTTAACTACCTTAATATAAAAACCATCTGTTGCCTCTCTGATTTTCTTAATAATCAAAGCCACTTGCATAAAGGCTTCTAAGGCATTATTCTGTGGAATAATTAAAAGCTGTTCAGCCAATTCTTTTGCTGTTGCTCCATTTTGACCCTTGCTCCAAAGAGAATATACGGCCAAACCTTTCACTAATTTATAGGCATCGCTTTGCAGCTTTTTGTCGAGGTTGGCTGCAATCTTTTGGTTTACGATACTCACTACTTTAACCAAGTCGTAAACTCCTTCAAGATTACGGTTGTTTGGGTTATTGGCTAAAATATCATAGATGCGGTCGAATGTAAAGAAGTACGGAAACGGTTTGGCAACAACATACTTCAATTCGTTTTGTGCAAACTGGATGATACCCCTTTTTTCAAAATAGGGCAATTCATGAAATAGGTTTAGCAAGCCCGGAGTAAATGGAAACAATTCAATATATTCTTCCTGCTTGTTTGCAACATCTTCAATTTTATCAATAAAGGGTTTTAGCTTTTGTTCTATCTCAATGTGTTGTTGCTTGGTCTTAGAAACAATACGTTGTGCTATAACCTGCTTTACTGCTTCTCTGCGGATAATGATATTCTGGAACCGTTCACTGATACGAGCTTCATCACCTGCAATATCGCTGAGTTTAGGACTTGAATAAATATCCTCCTGCATAGAAATAGCCAAAAGCATATCCTGATCTTGGCAAACCTGTGCAACAACTCTAAGAAATTGAAAATCTCTTTTAATCTGGAATGATTGCTTTGCTTGTAAGAAGTCAGAAACTTCATCCACGACTACCATCAAGCCTTTTGAAGGATCTTCCGCTTTTAGTGTTTCTATTATCTCTGCTAAATGGTCTTTGAAATTAATTGTGTCCTTTGTCAGCTTTGGTATTTCTATACCGTATGCTTGCTTTATTTGTTTTTCTAATTCTCTGAAAAAGAAAAAAGACAAGTCAACATCTACCGGTTGTAATTCAAACTGAACTGTAAAAAACTTACGAGATATTTTTTCAGCAGTTTTTCTAACCTTCGCATTTTTAATGAGTGAACGATAACTTTCATTATTGATGATGCTTACCAAAAAAGCTATTAAGTGAGATTTACCACTACCGTAGTTACCAATTATCTTTACAGCCTTATGATTTTGTTTTTGCAGATTATCAAAGAAATCGATAATCTGTTGCTCAAGCCCTTCGGAGATAATGTAACTGGATATTAACTCCTTTTGTAAATCTTCTTGTTTTAAGTCGGTATCAATATCTACAACATCTTTAATTATGGTGTAGTTGAATAAATTGCCAATGGCATCATCTGGTAATTTATTTCCAGTTTTATATTCTACGCCATCTGTTGACGAAAGGGTTTCATAGTTTTCTTCAATGTCCCCGATTTTGGTAATCAGTATATCGTTAATATCCTTATCGTAATACTCTTCCGATCCTGCCTGGCCATAAGAAATACGATTGCTGATAATCTTTTCATCTTCTAAGAATAGTACACTGCTCTTATTCCGCGAATTATATTTGAAAGCACCAACCGGTGAAATCTTCGTAAAAGCGTTATGATAAAGAATGCTTGCATTGGTAAGGATAAGCTTCTCCGGTTTTGAGAGAAACCAATCTTTTATTTTTTGGCCTATGTCGTGTGAGGGTTCTTCATTAGCATCTAATTCTTTATATAAGCTGCTCAACTCGGCACCAACATCAACCAACAGATAACCCTGCTTTTGTAAATATTGGATAATTTTATTTTTTTTAACCATGTTTTCGCCAACAATTGCCCATAACTTAAAACGAAGACTATTAGCTAAAGCAAGATATGTATCTATGTGTCTGCTGTTATTTTCCATTATTCGATTTCATTTAAACCTATTTGTAATGCTTCTTTTCCAAATTCTCTGATATTACTTTGCTTATCTACACATTTTGGTCGGTAATGTGTAGGGTTATTTATCTGTCAGTTTCGTTTTTCATTTACCATAGCGGCCTTATAACCTGACCTTTTGATATTTAACTTGTTTTTTCCTTTTCAGCAAATTAACTTCACCTCTGGCAAATATATAAAGAAAGGTTTAATGTAAAAATGCACATGAAGAAATTTATGATGACACATTGAACTGCTTACCAACCCATCTCATCCGCAATCTCATCAATAATCTCCTGGCAAAAATCCCAGTCAGGGGCTAATTCCAGCGCCTTGCGGGCATCAGCGAGTGCTTCTTTATATTGATCCTGGTCTATAAAAATGAGACAACGGTTGTAATAGGCTGTTGCATCAGGTGCCAGGGCTATTGATATACCGTAATCTTCGAGTGCTTCAGCGTTTCTTCCAAGGGTTTGATATGCCATTGCCCTATAAATCCTTATCATGCTATCGAAGGGTTTTATTTTAAATGCTCTGTTTAAATCTTTTAGTGCTTTATCCGGCTGTTTCAACAGTAGTCGTACATTACCCCTTAATGTTAGTGCATTACAATTGCGTGGATTTATGGATAGAGCTTTGGTGCAGTGCTCTTCAGCTCTCGGATGGTCATCCATCATAAACATAACTCTTCCAATTTCACACCATGCATCCGACATCCTCGGCTTGTATTTCAATGCGTTGGTATAATCGTTTAAAGCACAAAGATTATTTTCCAGATAATAGAAACATAAACCACGGTAAAACCAAGTAATAGCATGTTTTTTCTTCATACTGATCGCTACTGTGAAGTCCTCAATAGCTCCATCATAATCACAGTGCTCCATTTTAAGGTATGCCCTTTGCCGGTATGCTCCTGCATAACGCGGGTTGCATGCAATTTTCTCATCAGCATCTAGAATTAAAGCTTGATAATCTTCCATAACAATATGTTGCAAGTTGAATTTTATTAAAAACTTCCCAGATAAATACTATCTGAAACATTCTCCTTGTTCCTTTCTTCGCTTTTCTGCCCATTCCAGTAGAAAGTCCAAAGATGAACCGGTTCATGAAAATCAAAAGGGAGCATTACCTTGCCCGTTCCATCATCACGAGTTCCGGTGTAAAAGTTGGTAAAAGCTTTTTTGCCTTCAATGAAGGCTATTACGGCCAGAGCATCAGTATGGCGGTTGGGAACGTGACCAAGTGTTGGGTTCCAGGTTAACTCTATAATACGGCCGTTTCGGCTGCATGTAGTGATTTCAGGTGCTTGCACAATGCCAACTGAAAGCACTATTTTTTCAGGTATCAATTTGAAAGTTGGGTCAACTGAATTGTGTGGGGTTGTATCCTCCATGGCATTGGCCATGTGGTATTTCATTGCTTCGCTGAATGCCTCACCCGTGGGGAAACCTTGGTAGCCGACAAGTATAGCTGTTTTAAATTTGCTAATGAATTTGCCACATACTTTTATTTTAGTGCGGTGCCGGTGTTGAGCCGGCGTATTTGGATTATCGGGTATTACGTAGTTTCTTACATACTGCTTCCCGTTTATAACGTAGTAAACCAGGCTGCCAATCTTGCCCGACATCAGGCCATTTTTTAACAGTTTTGCCATAATTTATATTTTTTTTCTTTTTTACAATCAGGTATTCATTCGAGATTCAATTTACCCCTCACTAACCTGCCTGTAGGCCTTCTAAAGGGGCACTTTAGTAAAATTGTACAGTGCCTCTTTAGTGCCCTTACAGTACCGCTATAGTATGGTTAGAGTGGGTAAAAATCAAGCACAAATAAAAAGCTTCGCCGGTCAAAGCCGCCATTAAAGGCTAAACTCAGCACCCAGAACCTATAAATCAGAACTTATCAAAGTGCCTCCTCAACGCTATCTCCTTCGCCCTTGCCACTATGGCAATCTCATCCGTCTCCTCCCCTCGCATCCTCGAAACGATCTGATGAAACGAAACCGCTTGCGCATCCAGCTCGGCTTTAATCTGCATCTTGGCCTCCTGATAGATTGCTCTTTTTTCTTCGAGTGAGTCATTAATCTCACCGGATTGCTCCAACAAGTGATAATTGACGTTGCCAAAATCAATAATGCGACCAGTTTTCCGGTAGGTTTCACGACATTGTTCGAGGCCGGCCTTGAGTAATCGATCTTTTTCCTGCTCTGAAATTTCTTCCACAGGTTTCTGCGAATTTAGGTACCTGGATTGCCGGTCGAGGGCGTTAAGGCGGTCTTCTGAATTGAGGTATTTTTTCACAAATTCATGAATACTGATGGCGTTAAAGCCATAGTATTCACCGTATTCGCGTCGGATACCACGACGTACAGCATTGCCAATTTCTTCAAGAGTGACTTTCGGGAAATGAAAAAGCAGATCATTGCGGATTAGGCTGGCAGTTACTTTCATAAGGTTTGCCCGTTCATGAATTCCGCTGCCTACTGGTACATGACCTAGTTCAGCATAACACCGGTTAAGCATCTCAACGATGAACTGAATAGTTTGTGATTCAGGTAGTTTATCGAGCGATTCGGCATAGCGTGCTTTCACGTAATGCATTTCATCACGCGAAAGCGTCGGACAAATTCCCTGGTCACTCAATACTACTCCACACTTCAGTTTTGCTAAGCTACTTCCTGTCCGTTGTTTTATTTTAATTGTTGAATGTCCCATCGTTCAGTAGTGTTTGATAAGTTTGCTCAATGATCTCGAGATGCGATGGTTTGCCCACGTAATTTTCAATTCCTCCTCGGACGTTGCCAATACCGGGCCCGGAATAGGGCTTGTTAGAATAATTGCCTTCGAGCACTTTTACAAAATTGGTTGGCAAAAACAGCCAGTCGAAGTTTGCTTTCCATCCTTTCTCGTTGCATCCGCCAAGGAAATCGGAGGCGGCAGCCATTTTAAGCATCTTTTGCACTTTGGCCGCGCCATGTTCCTTCAGCCGCGCCCCAACATGCGATTTGCGTATGTCAGTTTTTGAAGTCGCACGAGGCAGGTTGAGGCAAATGCGGTTGTAATCATAAAAGATTTTCAAAACCTTTTTATTGAATTTCTTCCTCTCGATCGCGTCATCGACAGATGACAATGAAGATTTTTCATCTTCATCATCTCGTTTTTTAGTTTCTTCTAGTTTAGTTTCCTTTAGTTTACTATTAGTCTCAGGTTTAGTTCCGCTACAGTCCGCAGATGCGTCTGCAATACAGTCCGCAGATGCGTCCGCAGTACAGTCCGCAGATGCATCTGAAATACAGCCCGTAGCGACCGATGTAGCATCCTCAGATGCGTTTACATTACCGTCAGCGGAAGCGCTGTCAGGAACATTTCCTGCAGATTTATTCTTAGTGTTTCCTCCTTTGCGGAGCCCTGTGATTTCATAATAATCATCACCAATTTCATCGTTGAAGCCCTCTGCCGACGGCAATAGTTTGTTTGAAACCGGTATGATGGTATAGTTGGCACAATTTGCAAGGTTACCATTTTGACAAATTATTAAACCTGCTGATTCTAGTTCAGTCCTTGCTTTAAAAACATCACTCCGGCATAATCCGCTTTTGCTCTGCAGCGTACAAATAGCCGCACTGAATGTTCTGATCCATTTTGTTTTGTTGTTGATATGCATCAGCGCATGCCAGAGCGCGATAGCGCTTTTTGACAAACGAGGGTTTCCTTCTACCCAGTCGTAGAAAGCGTTAATTTCTTGTATGTAGTTCATGGGTTTAATTTTGTTTAGGTTGATCAGAAATATCTGATGGCCAAAGTGCCTTGATGCTACTGTCCATTATTTTGTCAAGAGGCAGCAAAGTGTATTTAGTACATCCCTTACCAGCCATATATTCCCAATTAATTATCCTACGGCTCCTCAGTTGGTTTCGTGCATAACACAGTGAACTAGGTTTTATATTGGTCATCTCTGCAAGTTTGAGCAGGCTTATTGAGATAGTATTTTGACAATGACAAATATGTTTTATATGCATAAGTGCATATAACAATACAATAGCATTTGATGAAATGAGATAGTGAGACACTAACAAATCATAGAAATTTCCAAAATCTTTTTCGTGGTTCATAGATTGCAAATTTGTTTTCGTTTTAATTCGATCTTGTCTATACATTTTACTTTTGCCCTTGCCAATCGTATATACCGTTCATATTCAGTAGTACGCATAAATTGTTGCATATCGCCGGCATCAAATTTTTCCTTGGCATAATCAGCTATGGTAGTTTTACTCACTTTAACGTTATTGCAGATTTTTTTGAAATAGCCATATCTATATAATAGCAGTAGTACACCAATAAATATTTCCTTATTACCGCGCCTTTGATTAAGTTTGCCATAGGCATTAAGAATTTTCAAATCAATAATTTCTTTTATAATCTCTTCATAATCAGTAGGTCGTGCAATAATATCTACACTTGTACAACTTTCGTTTTTCTGAGTTTCAATTGTTGTTTCTATTGTGTAATGTTCTAGTTTTTGTCTATCAAAGTGAAAAGATGTGTGTAATATAGCAGCTCTTACAGCAGGTGGACAAACATTAAATATCCAATTAACAAAAGGATCTTCGATCAATGCATCATTATTGCCACTCAAAAAGTTCCACGTTATTGTTTTAAATTCTTCTGGTCCATCGGATAAAGCCAAAGCTCTTTTTATGTTATTGTTATTTATGGGGTATTTCATATAAAATAGTTGATTTAGTGATTGTTAGGTTTGGTGATTCCCGTAAACGTCTTCAACTCCTCATATCTATATCTGTAGGCGCCATTCACCATTTTGAATGTTATATATCTTTTTTCCCGGTATCGACTTAGCGTTCTGGCAGAGATCCTCATAAGGTCAGTAGCTTCACGCGAGGTGATCCATGTGGGCTCCCTTATTCTAACCGGTAATTTTTTGTTTCCGCCAATTATATATTTTCGTCGTCCAATACTGCTTAGCACCAGTCTGTCTGAACTCATAATGTCATTCTTGTTTCTGAAAGATTCTTTTCTCTGATCCAAAGCCTGTTGAACTGCCTTGCGGAACTCATCAAGTTCTGCTTTAAGTTCCATTGCTATACCCAAAATGTCGTTACTCGTGTTATGGTGTGTTTCATTTTCTTCCATAGTCCATTTATATTACATCATATTGGTATTTGAATTTAACTGTTGCAATAGCCAAATTTAGAAATCAATAATTTTATAAAAAACCACTATTTTTTAAACACCTGTTATTCAATTAATTAAAAAAATCACGTGCTTTAAAAATAATGTAATAAGTCGATATTACATGTATTATCAAGGGTTCTTGTACTAACTAATGTTCAATATATATTAAATAGATACACATTGTATGACACGTTTGTCCGGTGTTGTCTACCCTCTGTCAGTTTCTTGTCCATAGTTGTCCACCCTATGGCAGGTTCTGTGTCGGTGTTTTTCTGCCAAAGACTGACAAGGGGTGGACAACGCCGGACAATTTCAAAAAACTGGCACAATTGTATCAAAATTGATAGTAGGCATATGTCACCGGTAATTCAGCCGGTACTTAAAACCAAACCAATTATGGGAACCTACAAGCAGGGCATCTATGGCCCTTACAGCGGACGGGTCGGTAACGTTATCGGCACTTTCTGGAAAGGCAGGTGCATAATGCGCATACGTGCAGCATCATTCACTGACGCAAATACCATTCCTCAACAGATCCAGCGTATGAAGTGGAAGTTGGTTTCAGCATTTGTCAAAGCAAACAGCAAGCTCGTGAAGCTTGGCTTTGGTGCCGCTGATGCCACACTTACCCCCTTCAACAGCGCGATGAAGTTCAATATTCCGGAAGCCATCACTGGCACCTTCCCAACGTTAAGCCTCGATCTCACAAAAGCTACACTGGCAATTGGAGACCTGGCGCCTGTTGAAGGCGGAGCGGTAACATCAACCGTACCCAATACCCTGGCAGTTGACTGGGCTGATAACACCAACAATGTTGATGCATTCGACGATGATGATCTCAGGTTTGCAGTCATTGATTCCGCAAGCGGCGAAGTGATGCACTTCTCAGGTTATTCACGTATGAATGAGACCGCATCATTGGTAGTCCCTGAAAACTGGGCGTCACGCACAGTATCTGTTATTGGATTTTTCCTGAAAGCCGGTCTCACCGAGGTGACCAACAGGGATCAGGTTTCCAATAGCGTACATATTGGAACTGCTACTATTGCATAGTTCGCGGACACCTAACTAACAAACAAAACCCCTCCAACCCACACTGCGGCAAGATCCAGGGTTGACATAATCCCCGGTCGCTTTGACGACACACTCATGCGGTGGAAGCAGGTGAAGAGGGGTTTTGTTTTTATATCCAAAAAACGCTCTTTAATAAAACACATTGTAACATGAAAGATATTCTAATCACTATCATTCCAACGATCTGCTCTGCACTTATTACGTTTCTATTCACACGCCGGAAATATATGGCCGAAGTAAAGAAAGCTGGTGTTGAGGTGGAGACAAACGAGATTGACAACATTGAAAAGGCAGCACGTATCTGGCGTGAGCTAAGTGAAGACATTACAGCGAGACTGTCTGAGGACATTGAACAACTACGCCGTGAAAACAGGAGTACACGTGAAAAGATGAATTCAATAACGCGTGAAAACAACGCTCTTCGTGCACAAATGGCAAGTTTACAGAAAGAGCTTCGTGCAACTAAGATAGAAAACGAGAAGCTTACTGAGCAATTGAGGCAGTTTAATTTGAATTTTAAACATTAACAATATGAACCCGGTAAACGGAAAAATAACTTCTTATTTCGGTCAGCGAAAACATCCCATAACTGGTTTAGAAAGTTTTCACAACGGTATTGACATTGCCTGTAAAGTTGACACACCGGTAGTTGCACCTGATTATGGGATAATCATGGAAGTGTGGGATCATGAAAGAGGTGGGAGATGCTTGGCAATGGTAAGTACTGAAGGTGTGCGCTATGGATTTGCTCACCTTAATAAACGCCTGGTAAAGAAAGACCAGCCAGTATTGAAAGGTCAGGTTATAGCATTGTCAGGTGATACCGGGCTATCAACTGGTCCGCATTTACACTTCACAGTAAAAAAGCTGGGCGTTTGGGTGGACCCAATAAATGATTTTTATAATCAACCCAAATAGCAATACTCATGAAAAAGATTATTGGCGTGATTGTATTAATCACAATATTAACATCCTGTGCAACCAGTGCGCGGTTTAAAAAGAAGCCCTTAAAGGGTAGTTCTGTTGAAACAAAAACTAATACTGTTACAATTATAAGGGACACAACAATCTATATTACAATACCCGGTGATACAGTTTTTCACACTATGCCATTAGATGATGGGGAAGTAAGCAAGTTAGTAACACCACTTGCCTTTTCTTACGCATGGTTAAATGACGGTAAGGTATTTCACAGATTGGAACAGAGAGATACAGTAGTTCCTAAAAACATAAAAGGAGCATTGAAAACTACTATTGCAGAATCGCATAAACAAGAGATAAAAGATCATATTGAATACATTAACAAACTTTCAACCTGGCAATGGTTACAGGTCTATTTTGGAAGAGTCTTTATGGGTGTATTAATGATCTTTATAGGAAGCCTAATTGGACGTGCTGTATTACGTAGGTAATTGATTGAAATTTAACTATTGTTCTTTGACATCTTGATTAGAAATGCTGCATTTGATGGGATATCAACTGCAATTGCAACTCTATATATACTTCACACTGGCAGTCTGTGCATGGCTGCCAGTGTGGACATCTTTTAAGTCATCTTACAGGAAAGGGTGAGTACCCCTACCCACCCTCTAAAACCTAAGCTACTCATTCTGCTATGTGCGCTACAAATTTATAAAGTTTTTGGAACTATTAAAAACAATATAAAAAGAAAGGGCAGTGTCTGATTCCGTCCCTTACTATAAAGCACAACATCCTTAATAGTGATTGAAGTAGAATCCCATCAATGGAATGGGGATATCATCACCAAAAAGGCAAAATTTAGCTGAAAGCCCGGTGCTTAAATAACGCCCATAATATATATCCAAGAATTACCGTTTTTGTACATTTGCGATACCAAAAAACCGAATATATTGAAATGAAAAAACATGAACCGAATATCAATGTGACTGATGAAACAAGGCTTATTGTCCAGGCTTATATGGATAGACAGGCTGCTAAGCGTTTAGCTAAATATGCTAGATATGGGAAAGAACCAAAGAAAGTAAGGGTTCGTGTAGTTAAAGAAAAACCGGTAAAACTGGTTCATCCTTATCAGAAACATATTGATAAACTGAAGGAGATCGAGCAACTTTTGAAAGATCATAAAACGTTTAATGATCAAGAGATTGTGACTGACAAGGAGGATGAAAAACGAGTCCTGTCAGCTGCAAGATATGTTGAAACTGCGGTTAGCTTATTGCTTACGCTAAAGAAAATGCTGAAACAATAAACGATGAATTGTGAACAGGGGGATTTGTGATCATATTGTCCTTTTTTTAAAGAAAAGCAAATGAAGAACAGGATACTAAACCTTATTTTAATAATTCTTCTCACCAGCTTTGTCCAGACAAATATATTCCATGGGCAAGTTGTAAGAGTGGTTGACGGTGATACTATAGTGGTTTTAAATACCAATAACCAACAGGTTAAAATAAGATTAGAAGGTATTGATTGTCCTGAAAGCAATCAAGATTTTGGTGCTAAAGCTAAAAAATATACATCTGACCTATGCTTTGGCAAACAAGTGAGAGTAGTTGAATCAGGAAATGATCGTTATGGCCGTACTTTGGCTTTTGTTTATGTGAACGATATATGTGTAAATGAAGAACTTCTTAAAGCTGGGTTGGCATGGCATTATAAGAAGTATAACCAAGCTGAGTACTTGGCTCAACTTGAGTGGAATGCAAAAAAAAGAAAGTTAGGGTTATGGTCGTTTAACAATCCTATCGCTCCATGGGAATTCAGAAGGAGTAATTAAATTTTGGTATAATTAGATTGTTTAAAAGCATTTCACTCCCCCACTTCCCTCAACCACATAACCAGCAGTTCCCTGTTTAAATCCTCAGTCTTTCTAAGCTTGATATGCCGCATATCCTTGCCGGTGCCTTCAAGTAAATGCACATTGGTGGTGATTTTATGGTACCTGAAAAAGCCCAGGGTAAGGTAGGTTCTGGTGGTTTTAAAGTAGGCAAAATCGGTGGTGGTTGAATATACGGGCCGGCCCCACTTGATTTGCTCTTTTACGCCGTGAATATGATGGAAAATCAGTGCCCTGATCTCCTCCATCAGTGCACGCTGCACAGGGGGCGATTCGGTAATATATTTCGTAACCTGCTCATTCATACAGCTTTCTGATTTTTGTGGAGTTCATATGGTGGCAAATTTAATACATTTTTTGTTAATCTATAATTACTTGAAACTGAGTATTTTTTGTAATTGCAGCGTTATTTTTTTGTTAATTTTCGTTAATTTCGTACAAAACTATTTTATACGTTAAATTATCACTACATTTGCATCACACAAAATCTTAATTATTATGGACCGGGAAATCGTTCTTACCGAAGAAACACGTGCAATCATGGAAGCCTATCTGCAAAAACAGTGGAGGCGCCAGGAAAAACGCTTAGCAACTAAAGAAGCAAAGAGAAAAGAGAGAGAATTAAGTAGATATAAGAAATAAACCCACCCGGTGCGGGAAAAACGCCTGCTGGGTTTCTTATTACCTGAATCTTTCTCTGTAGTTTCGGGAAAAAAAGGCCTGCTTTCATCGACCATGAAGCGGGCTCTTTCTTTTTACATTTGTTATCTTTGCATCTAAAGTATTCAACTGTATGAAACATACACTCATCCTCTTTGCCCTGGTACTGACAGTGAACCTGGCAGCGCAGGACGTCCGCTACAGCGACTTCTTCTATAATAAGGCACTGCGCCTCGACTATATTCATGCCGGCACTGCCGAAACTGACCTGTATGCGATTGACGATTTGATTGAAGAGCCTTACTATGCCGGTTCACGTACCAACATGATAAGCCCGTTTGATTACGGCAACTACAGGGTAACGCTTACCGATGTGAAAACCGGCAGGCTGATATGGCAAACAGGCTACTCGTCGCTTTTCTCAGAGTGGCAGACAACGCCCGAGGCCGACAAGGTTACGCGTGCCTTTGTGGAGAACGTGGTGATGCCATATCCCAAAAAGCCCGCGGTGATCACCTTTTACAACCGCACCAAACAGCAGCAGTGGGTGGAGAAGTTCAGCTATGAGATTGACCCTTCAAGCTATTTTATAAAGAAGGAGCGCCGCCATGTATACCCGTCGTTCGTGGTGCAGCAGTCGGGTGAACCGGCCGTGAGTCTTGATATCGTATTCGTGCCCGAGGGCTATACCGCCGGTGAGATGGATAAATTCCGCAAAGACTGTGAGCGCCTTACGGGATACCTGCTGAAGAACAGGCCCTTTGATAAATATGCCGGCAGGATAAACGTGTATGGGGTTGAAGCGCCGTCGGCCGAGAGCGGAGTGGATGTGCCGGGCAAGGAGGTATGGAAGAAAACCATTGTGAACAGTTCATTTTACACGTTCGACCTCGACAGGTACCTAACCACAAGTGATATGCGCAGCGTGCGCGATGTGGCGGCCAACGTGCCATACGACCAGATATGCGTGGTGGCCAACTCCAAACAGTATGGCGGGGGCGGCATTTACAACTTCTACGCCCTGTTTACAAGCGACAGTGATTTTGCCGATTACGTGTTTGTACACGAGTTCGGCCACAGCTTCGGCGGACTGGGTGATGAGTACTTTGATTCGGCCGTAGCCTATGAGGACATGTACGACCTGAGCGTGGAGCCGTGGGAGCCCAACCTCACCACGCTGGTGAACTTTGACACCAAGTGGAAGGGCATGGTTGACCCCTCAACACCCATACCCACACCCGAAAAGCTGAAGGACACCGTTAAAACCGGCGCCTATGAAGGGGGAGGGTACTTAACCAAAGGCATGTACCGCCCATCGCACGATTGCACCATGAAGTCCATATCGTACGATAACTTTTGTCCCGTATGCCGCGATGCGCTTTCGCGGATGATAGAATCTTACTTAAAGTAACAACTTTTGAACAACCTTGAACAACCTTGAACAACCTTGAACAATTTGAACAATAAAATCAAAACCATTTGCGTATTCTGCGGATCATCGCCCGGAGCTGATGTTCAATACGCTGAAGCAGCGAGAGAGCTTGGCCGCCTGATGGCAGCGCGCAGCATTACCCTGGTTTACGGGGGAAGCAACATAGGACTGATGCGGGCTATTGCCGACGAGGTGCTGCAGCATGGCGGCAAGGTAGCCGGTGTAATGCCGCAGGGACTCATTGACCTTGAAGTAGCCTACACCACCCTCGAGGACTTCCACGTGGTTGACACCATGAGTCAGCGCAAACAACTGATGGCCGAACTCTCCGATGCGTTCATCGCCATGCCCGGCGGCATCGGCACGCTGGATGAGCTGTTCGAAGTAATGTCGTGGAACCAGCTCAACATCATCAATAAGCCCGTAGCCCTTTTAAACACCGGCGGCTACTACGATCACCTCGTCACCTTCCTGCGCCACACAGTCGACCAGCGCTTCGTCCGCCCCGAGCACTACGCCAACCTCTTAGTAGATGAAAACCCGGAGGCACTGTTACACAAGCTTGATACTTATGAGGCGGTGAAGGTTGAGGGGAAGTGGTGGTAAAAGCGTTTAGCGTTTAGCGTTTAGCGTTGTTGTTTTTTGTTCAAGGGGTTCAAGGGGAACTATTTATTTTGGTTGCCAATTTGCATCAAATACTTGTTTTTCTGCAAAGATTATATTGAGTCTGATATCGGTTGGATTTTCAAATTTGCACTCTAATGCAAATACAAGTGAGCATATTATATTCAAATTCAGATCGGAATTACATATTAATACTTTGTTCTCATTGTATAGAAAATCAACACCATTAATCTGCACATAACCATATATTAATCTATTGTCAAGTAAAAAATTATATTCCCTTCTTTTTCGCTCAATTGTGATAATCATGTCCAAAGGTATAATATTGAGGTAAAATTAATGCAAATTTTGTGAGTTGCAAATGAATCCTGAACAGGTGAATATTACAACAGGTATATTCCTAAGGTATAAAGCACAAGCCCTGAAAGGGCGATATAAATCAACACAGGTTGCAACCCTGTGAATGATAACCACACAAACACCTCCAAGCCCTGAAAGGAGAATGCTGTATGCTGATCAAAAAACTTATTCGTTTCGCCGTGTGTTGTAATTAGATATAGCTAATCGAATGCCTAAAAACGAGGGTTTAGCTAATGCTGGACATCATTTAAACTTGAGTATATGAAAATTCAAAATGTAACTGTTGCCGGAACAGGGGTTCTAGGCAGCCAAATCGCTTTTCAAACAGCGTTTAAAGGATTTGAAGTTTCGTCTTATGATATTAATAATGAAGCATTAGAGAAGGCTAAAGAGAGATTTGAAGTCTTAAAAGAAAGATATCAGGCAGATAACTATGGCACCAAAGAAGAAGTTGATGCTGCCTATAATCGCATTTCCCTTCATACCGATTTGGCAAAAGCTGTAGAAAATGCTGATCTGGTAATTGAGGCGGTTCCGGAATTGCTGCACATCAAGCAGGACTTCTATAAGAAATTGTCAAAAGTTGCTAAAGAAAGTACCATTTTCGCTTCCAATTCATCTACCATGATACCCAGTCAGCTTGTAGATTCAACTGACCGTCCGGAAAAGTATTTACATCTGCATTTCGCAAATGAGATCTGGAAACTTAATATTGCCGAAATCATGAGACATGAGCGAACTTCTCCTGAAGTTTTTGATGAAGTAATTGAATTTGCAAAGAACATTGCAATGATTCCGATTCCCCTTCATAAAGAGCAACCGGGCTATGTATTAAATACACTTTTAGTTCCTTTCCTGAAGGCTGCGATGCAATTGGCCGTTGATGGAGTTGCAGATCCCAAAGTGGTTGATAAGACCTGGATGATCTCAACAGGAGCTCCGATTGGTCCATTCGCATTCCTGGATATCATAGGACCCAACACTCCCTATAATCTGTATAAAGGATGGGGTGATGAGGGAGATGAAATTTCTGCACGGGTTGCCGGATGGATAAAATCAGAATATCTTGATAAAGGAAGAATGGGAACCGCAAACGGAAAAGGTGTCTATGATTACCCTGATCCTGCCTATCAGAATCCTGATTTCCTGAAATAGGAGTTAAAATTCTAACTGTTCCTTTTATTATGAATGAAAACTATATTGTTCCGGCACAGACCAGGATAGGGCATGTGCATTTAAAAGTGGCTGATCTGGACCGGGCACTGGGGTTCTATCGCGACCTGCTGGGCTTTCAGGTTACGATGAAGTATGGCAGTCAGGCGGTATTTGTTTCAGCCGGTGGATACCATCATCATATTGGCTTAAATACCTGGCACAGCAAAGGTTCACCTCCGGCAACTGAAGAAGGCGTGGGCTTATACCATACTGCGATCATATACCCTACCAGAAAAGACCTTGCGATGATCTTCGACCGCCTGCACAAAGCAAACTATCCGGTTAAAGGTGCAGCTGACCATGGGGTTTCAGAAGCAATATATCTTAACGACCCCGACGGTAACGGTTTGGAGTTGTATTGGGACAAGCCCAGTGATCTCTGGCCAAAGAACGGCGACGGTTCATTAACAATGTATACAAAGTCACTCGACCTTGAGGACTTACTTAAGGAAATCAGCCTTGAAAGGGCGGAATAACAGCATTGCCAGCCGGCCATTGGACTATGTTATAGCGCGTGGATTGGTCGAAAAGTCAGGATGCGCATCAATAGGTCTTAATATTTTTTATATATTCGTGGTTCTGATAAATAACATGAATCATGAAGAAGGCGCTACCATTAATCTAAAAAGTCAATAAATGAAAAACATCCTGTTGAGTTTAATTTCGTTGTTTGTGTGCAATCTTTCATTCTCTCAAACACCCTGGACCAGAATATCGCCCGATATCCAGGAACACACTGTAAATAAATTATATTGCATACCCGGTACTTCTCAGGTATTTGGTGTTTGTGACGGTTCAACAATTATAAAATCGGCAGATGCCGGGTTAACATGGGATGTAATGCTCTATCCTGCACAAACGGAGGCAGGATTCAGATGCAAAAGTGTTGTTTTTACCGAACAATCAACAGGCTTTGTCGGGGGCAGTGGTCTTACTATCCTTAAAACAGTTAACAGTGGAAATACCTGGACTAAGAAGTTTGAATCTGAACCGGTATTCGGGCAGGATGCCTTTAATGATATTGCTTTCTTTAATAACTCAACAGGTGTAGCTGTTGCTGATAAAGGTATGATTATCAGGACTACTGACGGAGGTGAATCATGGGACATACTGGAAACCGGATTAACAGTCAATCTTCAGGGCGTTAAAGTATTAAATGATTCTACTGCTTATGCAATAGGCTTTTCTAATCAAATAATTAAGACAACTGATCGGGGACTCACATGGGTTCTTATTGACGCTCCTTCCAATTTCCCGGAAGGCTATATTCAGGATTTGATTTTTGTAAATGAAACTACCGGTTTTGTGTTACTTATTTATTTTGATTATAGTGATGCGTTTCATTATATATTTAAAACAACTGACGGAGGTTTGACCTGGACAGAATCACTCATGGATACTCAGGTTCCGGCTTATGATGGATGCCTTGCAGCATATGATGCAGACCATGTGGCTTTTGTTTCAAATACATGGATGTATCACTGCAAGATTACCTTTACTGATAATGGAGGTTTAACCTGGACAGAACAGGAAGAACAGAGTTTACACTGGTCTCATCATGCTCTTTGTTATACTGACGACCATTCACTCATAGCCGGTGGTACGATCGGAATGCTCTCCAATTCTGTTGATGGCGGTTATAACTGGAGCATTATTAATCAAAGGCAAATACAAAATGATGTCCTTGATGTGCAGTTTGTTACTAATACAACGGGCTATTTACTTTCAGAAAGTTACGGTGGGGGAGTTCCCGTCAAGGTATTGTATAAAACTACGAATGGCGGTTTAAACTGGGACCAGATGTCGAATAGTGAACATGTTTACTTTCTTGACAGCCTTAATGGATTTATGATAGGTGGTGCATATTTTGAGAAAACAACGGATGGTGGCAATTCATGGCAGTTAGTGTCAGAAATAGAAGAAATTGAATATTTAGATATTTCCGACATGAAGTTTTATGACCAGATGCGGGGTATGATTGCTGCTGAGGAAACACTCATCTGCACATACGATGGCGGCCTGACATGGCAGAATATCAGTCCTGGAACACATAATTATGGTGAGATAGAATACAAGACAGCTGATATGGTATTTGTTACTATATATGATTACCAAAATTCAAGCATACTCAAAACACCTGACCATGGAACAAGTTGGCAGCAAATTAATGTCGGTGCCTTTGGAGACGCCAATGATCTTCTGCTATTAGAAGGTGATACAGCCTTTCTTGTATGCAGTTATCAGGGTATTCTCAGATCAACAGATGCCTGCTTAACCTGGCAACCAATGGTTATTACCAGCACGGCGCAAATGAATTATAATTCAATTTCGTTTCCCGACAATTTAAATGGCTATGTTGTTGGTAAAAATCAAAATTCTGAAGGTAACATACTGCTAAAGACTATTGATGGCGGACTAACATGGAACCCTATTGAGTCATATACAACCTCCGGCCTCACACGGGTACATTTCTTCAACAATGAAACAGGCCTTATTTTTGGAAATAATGGTGTGGTTCTTGGCACAACAACCGGAGGAATTGTAGGCACTGCCAAAATAAATCCGCCTATAACAAGTGCTCCCCTGCTTTTCAGTCCAAATCCTTTTACAACAGAAATATACATTAATCAACCGCTCAGTTCAAATTCCATGCTGGTAATCACTGATGTTACAGGACGCAGAGTACTTAGCAAAACTATTTCTGATACAATGCATTCTATTGACACTTCACAACTTAAACCGGGGGTATACACACTTACAATCTTTGAGAAGGATAAACGCATCAGCACGTCAAAAGGAATCCGATATTTATAATTTTACATAGATATCAAAAGCAACATAACACCATATTATGGAACCCATCATCGACAAAATTCGCTTAGAGCTAAGAAAAAATAGCGATGAAAAAACTCAGGCAGCCAGTCGTAAATTCTTCAAAGAAGAGATAAAGGCTTATGGCGTTAAAGTGCCCACGGTAAATAAGATAAGTAAGGAATACTTTAAACTTATTGATCGCAAAACAAAATATGAGATATTTGACCTTTGCGGGATACTATGGCAATCTGGGTTTATAGAAGAGTCGTTTATTGCATGCCATTGGTCGTATTATTTGCATAAGAAGTACGAACCGGATGACTTTCAAATATTTGAGAATTGGATTAATAATTATGTAAGTAACTGGGCTTCATGTGACACACTTTGTAATCATACCGTTGGTGAATTCATCGTGATGTATCCTGAGTATCTGACCGGGCTAAAAGACTTTGCGAAATCAGATAACAGATGGATGCGCCGGGCTTCAGCTGTGAGTTTGATTGTACCGGCCAGAAAAGGGAAATTTCTTAAGGAGATACTGGAAATTGCAGATATTTTACTTTTGGACAAAGACGATTTGGTTCAAAAAGGGTACGGATGGATGTTAAAAGCTGCCAGTGAAGCCAACCAGCAAGCCATATTTGAATATGTGATCAAAAACAAGTCACGAATGCCCCGCACCGCCTTACGGTATGCTATAGAAAAAATGCCAAAAGATTTGAAAACAAAAGCAATGATGAGGCAAATTTAAGAACTGGAAAAACAAACAGTTATGACAAACAATAAAACAATATATCAGGTGGATGCCTTCACCGATACGCCTTTTAAAGGTAATCCTGCCGGTGTTATGATTTTGGATAAAGGCCATGATAGTGTATGGATGCAAAATATTGCAATGGAGATGAATCTGTCGGAAACCGCATTTGTGATACCGGCAAAGAGCGGTTTTGAGATCAGATTTTTTACTCCAACAAATGAGGTTGCGCTTTGTGGACATGCAACCCTTGCAAGTGCTCATGTAATCTTTGAGCTTGGAATAGTAAAGCCAACTGATATAATAAACTTCAAGGCCCAGGTAGGTGATCTGTTTGTGAAAAAGGAGGCAGATTGGATTGCAATGAACTTTCCCCGATATGCATTAACCCAAATTGATATACCTCAAGGATTTAAGGATTCCGTTGGATTTAATCCGATAGAGGCCTGGTCAAGCAGTTACAATTGGATTATAGCTATTGCAGATTCAGTAGCAGATATATTAGATGCAAACCCCAACTTTGAGAGTTTGAAAGCAACCGGCTTAGGTCACCTTATGATCACTGCAAAGAGCAGCCCGCCGGATGCCGACTTTGTTGTACGATGCTTTGCACCTGGTTTGGGGATCAATGAAGATCCGGTAACGGGATCAGCGCACTGTGCCTTGACTCCCCTTTGGTCAGAAAAGCTCGGTAAACTGGAAATGGATTCTCTTCAGTTATCAAAGCGTACGGGCAAATTGAGAGTCAAAATGATTGATGACAGGGTTGAAATAAAGGGTATGGCTGTAACGATTTTTAAAGCGGAGCTTCAGATATGAAAACAGGCTTGGTGCTGTGTAATGATATCTGGATTTTTTCATACAAGGGTTGACTTAAGAAGTGATTCAACTTTCAGCTACAGAAAGAGCGGAGACTTGATGTATGATACAGCAACAGGAACATTTCAGATTGAAGGTAAGTACATTAAACTGACATATGATCCATATGATTCACCCAAACCTGACAGTTCAGAGTTTGATCGGTATTATTATAATACTATTTGGAAAAGGAGCCATATACAGAATTCCTGTAATCAGTCCCCCACTTTGCCAGTTCATCAATAAGGGGTGATAGGGTCCGGTCCCCGATTCCATTTACTTCACGCAACAAATCCATAAACCCTAATGTGTTACCCTCTATAAGTGTTTGAACAACTTTTGAACAACTTTTGAACGCGCAGCTTTGAACTACTTCTGAACTTCTATTTTGCTCTCCAACTCCCCCCTTGAAATAACCCCTCCATGTGCGGGTAAAAAACTATGGCACCCTGTTTCAAGTAACTTCTGCCAGCTTTGTTTGAGTGTTTCAACATCATCGGCAAAGGGTGGGAACACGTTGAAAAGGCCCACGTTGATCATGGTGTCACCTACGAGGGCTATTTCATTGTCAACAATAATACTTATGGAGCCTGCACTATGGCCGGGAGTGTGGATCAATAGAATGCCGGGCATATCAGGTGGACTATATGAACCGGCCACTACAATGTCAGCAGGACAGGGTTCTGAGCCGGGCTTATATTTTACTTTATGTGCCAGACTCACAAGGGAACGGGTGAAAGCATAAGTGCCTTCCGGGATCTTCATGCCACCGCTTCGCAGGTAGTCAGCTTCAGCTTCATGGATCACAGTTTTGGCGCCTGTTGTTGTACGGATAAAGGCAGCATTGCCCGCATGGTCGAAATGACTATGCGTAAGTACCAGGTAGTCGGGCCGCGGCGTTTGGAATTTCGCCAGCGCATCAGCAAGAAACCGCCGCACCATCTTAACCCCGGTATCAACCAGCATGCTCGTCCCGTTATAATGTTTTACTAAAAAAACATTACTCCGCCCGCTTAAGAGTTGTACGATGTCATTTCCTTTGGATGTTTTCATATCATAATATTAGGCTATCAGCTTTCAGTTATCAGTTATCAGCTTTCAGTTATCAGTTATGACTATTTGAACAACATTGAACAACATTGAACAACATTGAACAACATTGAACCCCTCGATAAAAACTCGGGGACCGCCATTTTTAACACTTGAGCTACATTGAACTACTTTTGAACTACTTTTGAACAACTTTTGAACTATCTAAAAAGTTTCCACTTCTTTGATCCCTTTCCTGTTCAAAACAATCCTGTACCTCTTCAGGCGTTTGCCCTCAGAGTGTTTGAACTGCATGATGAGGTTAATATAGTAAATTTTTTCGCCTTTGATGATGCCGGTGCCGTTGTTTTCTGTTGGAATGTAAAGGGGCACCAGGGGATTATCCATTTTATGGATATAGTTAGAGATGTTAAAGCGGATAATATCATTCATTCCGGCAACGGGGTACGGACTAACTTTATTAAGATCATCGCGCCTCAGCCTAACCAGTTTTCGATAGAGTATGATCTGTTCCTGGTTGTTGCGGTTTTCAGCTTCGAGTATGGCAGAACGCTGCCTCAACCTGAGTACTTCGGCAGGTACTTTACGTTCGGTTATAAAGTCCATTCCTTCTTTGTGCCAGCCGATACTGCGGTTGTTCAGACTTATGTCTGTTTTGGTATCAAAAAACCTGCGCCCCCAGCGATGTGCCAGGTAATACCGTGCCAGGTCTTTAAGCCGGTCCTTCAGCATGTAGCTCACTACCAGTGCCACAAAGAAAGGCATGGTTAAGTTGCCGTACTGCCGTTGAATAGAGAAAGCAACGGCGGTGGCGAAGATCATTGAGATACCGGCCGCAATGCTGAAGTAGATCTGTTCGATCAGCACCCCTTCGCGGCGGCGAACCACATCAAGGAAAAGCTCATTCTCCGCATACTTCTTAAGAAGACTGAGCCTGAACACCAGTTCGCGGTTTCGGTCGCGACTATTTTTCTTCACATACGGATACCCCTGTGTTTTCTTATATTCAATTTCAGCGTTTATCAGGTCCATCAAGGCAGTTGATACTTTAGGGGTGAGCAGGTGGTTTTTGCTCAGGCCGTCGAGCAGTTTAAACGTGTGTTGTTCCACCAGGTTGCTTAGAAACTCATCACCGAAAAGGTAATAATTCAACAGATTATCTCGTGTTGAAGGAGTATCAGCCATTGCACGCAATTCGCGGTAATTAGAAGTGACTTTCTCTACATTGCTGATATAATTTTTTATCAATTCGGGTATTTCGCCTTTTATCCCCGCCGTGGGCACCGGCTTAGTTTCCTTTGCCCTTTTAACCACTACACCTTTCTCAGTAACGCTAGTCTTTACACCTGTTCCGTTTTTCACTATAAAGTCGATTTCATCGCGTAAAGCACTTTTAATGATCGACACATACATGCGTATATGGTATTCGTACGAGCCAAAAGTTTCCTTACCGGGACGGCTTGTCAGTCGCTGCATAGATTGTTCGAGCAGGGTATATGGGTCATTTTGCCTTTCGGCGATCTCCTGAAGGGTATACACAGGAGTGATAAGCCGAATATTAGACTTCAGGTCGCGGTAGAAGTTCTGCTTACTGTAGTTCCATCGGTTGATATCGAGGCTGTTAGGTATAAAGAGCCAGGTGCTCACTGAGAATTCGTTGATATTTTCATCGCCGGCAAGGAAACCGAGCTTGATCTCGAGTGAGAATTTGTCGTGCACTTTCACCTGCTCTTCTATCATGCTCTATATGGTATTGGTGGGTAATACTGCTTTAATCATCAAATATACGAAATGATGCAATGCGCCGGTTTTCGCTATATTTATGTTATGATATGTGAGCAAAACAATGTACTTTTATAGCTTGTTTTACCAACTTGAAATTATATCTAAAATCACTTAAAATAAGTACAATGAAGAAGAATTACACCTCATTTCTATTTACATTTTTGATGGTGGTACTGCTTGGCATTTCAGGCATACAGGCTCAGACCACCATAACAAGCTGGGATTTTGACGCTGAAGTACTCACTCCTACTACCGGTTCAGGAACTGCCGAAAACATTGGAGGCACAAGCACCGCATGGGCAGGGGGAAACCCTTCAACAGGCAGGGGATGGAACACTTCAACCTATCCCGAACAATCAACAGGGTCAGGTACAGCCGGGGTACAGTTTACTGTATCAACAGCCGGATACAGCGGCATTGCTGTGAGCTGGGATAACCGTAACAGCAACACTGCTGCCAATCGCCTTCGACTTCAATATACCATTGACGGCACAAACTGGCTTAACTTTGAAGCCACCCCCGACAATGCTGCCAATACGCAGTTGGATGGTACTGCAGTAGGTTTCGACAACGGACGCTACATCACCAATCCGGGTGTTGTATGGTACAACAGGGTAGCAGAGTTTCAGAATGTTGCGGGCGTTGAAAACAACCCAAACTTTGCTATTCGCATGGTTACCGAGTTTGCTACCGCCGATTCGTATGAAGCATCAACTGAAGGTTCCTCTTATGGCACCAGCGGTACAATCCGTTACGATAATGTTACCATTATGGGAGGCTCAGGCACTGCACCACTTTTAATGGCAAGTCCTTCAGCACTCACAGGCTTTACCTATCTTATTGGTGAAGGTCCTTCTGACATACAAACCACCACCATCACAGGTAGTAACCTCACTCCCGATGCCGGCAATATATCCGCCATGCATTCAGAGTCGTTTGAGATTTCAGCCGACGGTATAACTTTCGGAACCACTGTTACTATGCCATATACAGGTGGTACACTTGCTGCAACAACAGTACATGTTCGCCTGAAGGCAGGGCTTCCTGCAGGAAATTATTCAGAGATTCTAACAATAAGCGGAGGCGGAGCAGGCAGTTTGAGCATTTCCCTCACAGGAACTGTTTCTTCAGGACTTGAGCCAGCGCTTACTGATGTATTGCTGCCATCATATATGGAGGGCACAGTTCCGAATCCTACAAGGGTTCCTTTTGCATGGCTTACTACAATTACCAACCTGATGCCAAACACAACATACAGGTATTACAACAGGGTAGTGCTATCAAGCGACAGTCCAACTTATACAGGTGCAGGTAACATTATTTATGCAAATCAGGACGGCACCTTTACCAGGGTTACAAGTCCGAGTTTAAGCACTTCAGGTGCATACGGTGAATTCACAACTGATGAAACCGGCAGTTTCAAAGGCTGGTTTATAACCGAACCTACAGGCAACGCCTCGCGTTTTGAACCCGGTACATTACTACATATGCGCATAATGCTGAACGATGGTGCCAATGGTGGTACTGAAGCAACAATATTAACTACTGAGGAAACAGTAAAAGTACTTGGATTCGGAACAGTGGCAGCAGATACTGCAGGTACAGCTATACGTGGAGTAAGCGACTTCGCCGAGAAGAACTTTGTGGTCTTATACAGCAATGCAGCAGGTGAAGGAAGGCCTTTATTCGCTACGGTTATTGAATCAACTGGTATTGATTATGCAGGAGCAGGCAACTACGCTCCATTCTATCTTACTGATGTTGCAGGACAGTCGGGTGCATGGGGCGGAATAGTACCTAATGTGAATCCGGGTGGTGTACGTCGCGTGGAAGAAAGAAGCCTTGCCGGAGGAATACTGGCACAACACTCCAACCTCGATGGGTTATGGGGAGCAGTTGATACACGCAATCCAACCGGCGGTATTGAGGATGTTCTGGTTATAAACACCATTGTTGGTATCAATGAAATACCCACTGTAAATGGTAAAGTCTACACCTTTGGAAACCAACTGAGCATTGAATTACAAAAAGATACCCGCGCTCATATCAAAGTGATAAGCTTGCAGGGAAGGGTTCTTGCATCATTCACCATGAATACCGGCAAGCAGATTTTCAATCTTGATATTCCTGCCGGTATCTATCTAGTGAAAGTGACCACCCCTTCAGGGATATTCAATCAGAAAGTATTAGTAAAATAAATCAGTTTTAGCAGCTAAAAGGCCACATGCTTCCACCGGGAGCAGTGGCCTTGAGGCGGTTTAGGTAACATTTAAAACCAAAATAATGAAAAGAAAACTTTACCAATTAATATCACTGATGAGCACCATGCTTGTTGTATTAACCTTTACAACAAACGTATCAGCGCAGATCATCAGTCAGTATGTGGAGGCTAATTCAGGTTCTATTCCTAAAGGGATAGAAGTATGGAATAATACCGCATCAACACTTGACTTTGCAACCAATAATCTGGTAGTTCTACAAGGAACTAACGGAGCTCCTCTTGGTTCTCCATTTACAATTAGTACCGGCACACTTGCTCCTGGTGCAGTAATGGTTATAGGCACCTCTGATATGGGCACATACCTGATTGACCAGGGGTTAACATCAGTTACATTCGTATTAAGAGTTTTTACTTTTAATGGCAACGATGCATTAGCAATCCAATATGGTGGTGTGACCACTGATGTATTCGGTAATCCAGGTGAAAATCCCGTTTCTTGGACAGCAAATGGAGTAAATACTGCCAATCAAAATATCCAATTACTTGCAGGCATTACAACTGGTGACCTTGATGGTTGGCAAGACCCTAGCCTGCGATTTGAGACAGTTTCTACTACTCCTTCAACACCCCCTGCAGGCCTAACCGGCTTCGGAATTGCGCCTGCTTCTGCAGGAACTCCTACAATTGTAGCAAACCCGACAACCTTAAGTGGATTTAACTATGCAGTAAACAACGGTCCTTCAGCTTCACAGTCGTACGACCTTTCGGGCTCAAGCCTTGCGCCTGCGTCAGGGAATATCACGATCACCCCTTCAACCAATTATGAAATTTCATTAAATAATTCAACCTTTTCAGCAACAGCTATCACTGTACCTTATACAGGTGGTGCATTGGCTGCAACACCGGTTTACGTTAGACTAAAGGCCGGATTGGCAGCAGGTGCCTATAATGGTGAAACCATCAGCAATGCAGGTGGTGGGGCTACTGCAGTGAATGTTACGGTTAGCGGACAGGTTTCAAATCCTGCTACGCACCTGGCATTTGTTAACTTCCCTGCTACCGGTTTCATTAACCAGTCGGTTGCTACCTTTAAGGTTCAGGCACTGAATGCAAATGAACTGGTTGATCCGGGTTTCACAGGTAATATCACCCTAAGCGTTGTGAGTGGTCCGGGCTCATTGGCCGGCACTACTACACAGGCTGCAGTTGCAGGCGAAGCTACTTTTAATGATATCAGCTTTACAGCAACCGGTAATTATGTATTGCAGGCAACTGCAACAGGACTTACCTCCGCAACCAGCTCAACAATTGTTATATCACTGCCTCCTGTTGTTACAGCCGATATTTTACCACTGTATATGAGCGGCAGCACACCTGCCAATACCCGTACACCTTTTGCTTACAGGGCTACCATCGACAATCTGCTTCCAAATGCAACATACAGGTATCTGAACAGTGCGGTTTATAGCACCGACGCACCTACATACTCCGGTGCCGGTGTATTGATCTTTGTAAATGCCGATGGCACTTTTACACGCAGTACAACAGGTAGTTTTTCAACTGCCGGACAGTATGGTGAGTTTACTACAAATGGTGCAGGCTCATATACAGGGTGGTTTATTATCGAACCATCGGGCAATGAACGCTTTGCACCGGGTAACAACCTGCACATGCGTATTCGCCTGAACAATGGTGCCGGCGGTACATCGGCTGTTCATTATCTTACTACCACAGAAACTGTTCATGTGCTTCAGTTTGGAACCGGTACTACAGACATGGATGGTACTGCAGTACGTGCTACATCATTGGCAAACTCCAAAAACTTTGCAGTGCTTTATGATAACCAAACCGGAGCCGGAAGACCATTGTTTGCTACCAGCATTGAAACAACAGGTATTGACTTTACAACTATAAACCAGTATCCTGCTTTCTACAAAACATTTGTTTCAGGACACGACGGTGCATGGGGTGGCATTATTCCCAATGTGAACAACAATGGTGTAATGCGTATTGAAGAACGTGCACTTAACGGTGGCGCTATCGTTAGCTTTGAGACATCGGCCGACGGTATATGGGGTTTAACTGATACACGTAACCCGGCATACGGCATTGATTCTGTATTGGTAATTCACCTTACACCTGAAATTCTGGCAGAAACTGTTCCAGCTTATATCCAGGGTGTTAACGGTACGAACAACCAACGTTTGCCATTGTCATTCTATGCAACTATTTCATACCTGAAGCCTAACGCTACTTATCGTTATTATAACAAAGCGGTACTTGCCACAGATGATATCACAGCCGATGGTGCCGGTGTTACCATTTTAGTGAACGCTGACGGTACTTTTACACGTACTACCACCAATTCAATGGGTACTTCAGGACAATATGGTGAATTCACTGCTGATAATATGGGTAACTACAGTGGCTGGTTTATGGTTGAGTCAACCGGTGATAACAGGTTTACACCGGGCAACGACCTTCACATGCGTATCATGCTAAATAATGGTATGGGTGGAACTTCTGTTGCTGTAAGGATTACAACCGATGCTTCAGCAAGCGTGGTTAACTTCGGTCAGGCTTATAATGACGTTACCGGAACAGGTATACGTGGCATTTCACCTGCAACGCCAGGAAACATGGTTTATATCTACGGTAATGAGGCCGGAACAGGTCAGCCACTTTATAGTTCAAGTATTGAAACTACCGGTATACCTTACAACACTTTCAACAATTATGCTGATTTCTATGGTTCAGATGTATCGGGAGTAAATGGTTCATGGGGCGGTATTGTGCCCAATGTGATGCCCGAAGGTGTTCGCCGTATTGAAGAACTCAGCCGCACCACCGGTTTATTGGTTAACGTGTGGACATCAACCAACGGCGTATGGGGTAATGTGGATACCCGTAACCCACTGGGAGGTGAGGATACTGAACTTGTTATTGACCTTATGCCAACAGGAGAACCTACGTTAACTGTAGTACCTTCAACGCTTACTGGTTTCACTTACGTGGAATCAAATGGTCCATCAACATCACAGGTTTACACTTTAAGTGGCATCGACCTTGAAGGTGCCGGCAACATAGTGGTTACTGCTTCTGAAAATTACGAAGTATCGCTTGACGATGCAGTATATACTTCCGGGCTCGAAGTGCCGTTTGCTGATGGTGTAGTTACAGGTCAGCCTGTAAACATCTATGTGCGCTTACGCATAGGTCTGCCAATGGGCGAGTATAATAATGAAGTAATCACCAATACAGGCGGTGGTGCACCTGAGGCTACTGTAACTGTTAGTGGTACTGTTACCACATCAGCCTTACCGGGCATTTCATCCATCATTCTGCCACAATACATGGAAGGTGTCAATGGTACCAACATCAACAGGATACCTTTTGCATACCATGTAACATTGAGTTACCTGATGCCTGATGCAACATATCGCTATTACAACAAGGTAGTATTATCAACTGATGCACCTGATTTCAATGGTGCCGGTAATACTATTTTTGCCAATGCCGATGGAACATTCGCACGCACTACCTCCACATCCCTTGATACCCCGGGACAGTATGGTGAATTCACCACCGATAGTTCAGGTAGCTGGAGTGGATGGCTAATTACCGAGCCTTCAGGCAACGACAGGTTCACGCCGGGCAATCAATTGTACATGCGTATTGTTTTGAACGATGGGAATGAAGGTACAACAGTTGATGCCAGATACACTTCTGAAGAAGCTGTTACTGTGCTGCAGTTCGGTACTGAATCATTGCCTACTATGGGAACGGCTGTACATGCAATCAGCAATGATGCACCAGGCGACTTTGTATTCCTTTATGATAATGTTGACAGCACATCACGTCCATTATACGGAACCCACATCGAGAGTAGCGGTATTGACTTTTGCAGTCCCGGAGTTTATGCGCCATTCTACTGTGAGGACATCAGCGGGGTAAGCGGATCATGGGGTGGCATTGTGCCCAATGTAAATGCCAACGGTATCCAGATGATCAACGTGCATTCCAATGCCGACGGTTCAGTAGTTAAAACCTACACTGTACCATCAGGTATATGGGCAGGTACTGACACCCGCAACCCAACTGGTGGTGTGGACTCAGCACTATTCCTCAACCTCAAAGTGATTTCGGTTAATGACCTTGCGGTAGATTTCGGCAGGATATGGAGTCGTGGAAACGAGATAGTTGTAGAACCTGCTGTTACAGGTACTTATAACCTGAGCATATGGAACCTTAGCGGAAGCCGTATGGCAAACTATTCATTAAATGGTAACAGTGTGATCCGCAGTCAGATGCCTGCCGGTGTGTATATTATTCGCCTGCAGCACAATAGCGGCGTACATGCTGTTAAATTATTTATTAAGTAAAGTTTGTTAGAACCACTTTATCCGGTTAATTGAACCGGAATGAAGGAACAAAAACACTCTGACTAATAGAAATTAACCCTGCCTGTAAAGCGGCGGGGTTAATTTTTTTAGTAAAAAACCACTACAGGGGGTTACCTTTCAGGCTTTTTTCTGATTAACATATACTTACCAATAAATTGGGTAAGATATATCTTCTGCTACGCGGGGTATCAGGACATATATGTTGAGTAACAAAAATTATAAGCCATGAAAAAAAACTACTTTTTAATTCCGTTATTACTTGCCATAATAATGTTTGCCGGTATTATGCCGGTACGAGCCCAGACAACCATTGCACAGTGGAACTTTGACCAGCAGAACCTTACACCTTCAACGGGAGGCGGAACTGCTGCCACCATAGGAGGAACCACCGGTTCTTATGCAACAGGAAATCCTGCCCTTTATGCATGGAGCACTACCGGTTACCCTGTTCAGGGAACAGCAAGCGGAACTGCCGGTGTGCAATTCAGTGTATCAACGCTGGGTTTCAACAGCATACTGGTATCATGGGAAAACCGCAATAGCAATACAGCGGCCAACCGTACCAGGCTGAAATATACGCTTAACGGTACCGACTGGCTGGACTTTGTAGCAACCAGTAGCAATGCAACCAATATAAATGATGGCACGCCTGCAGGATTTGATGCTGGGAGATATATTACCGCGGCTACGGATTGGTATTTTAGAAGTGCTGACTTCAGTGCTATATCAGGTGTTAACCAGAACCCCAACTTTGCAATCAGGTTGGTGACTGAATTTGCCGATGGCATTGATTATGCCGGAACAGCAGGTTCTTATGCCACTGACGGAACAATAAGGTTTGAGAATGTTACTTTTTCAGGCACAGCAGGGAGTCCCACACCGGTAATCACTTCTGTTCTGATGCCTCAGTTTATGAGTGGTAATACACCTGCCAACAACCGACTGCCATTTGCTTTCAGGGCAACCATCAGTTACTTGTTGCCTTCAACCACCTACCGCTATATCAACATGGCAGTTACTGGTACCGATAATGCTACTGCAGCAGGTGCTGGTGCTATAATCTATGTTAGTTCCAATGGTACTTTTACACGATCAGCTGTTGGCTCATTTACTACTGCCGGTGAATATGGTGAGTTTACAACAGATGCTTCAGGAAATTATACAGGTTGGTTTATTACCGAGCCAACCACAAACACCCGGTTCACGCCGGGCAACCAGGTATTTATGCGCATACGGTTGAACGATGGGGCTGGCGGCACCACTGCAGTTCACTACCTCACAACTGCTGAAAGTGTTACAGTGCTTGGCTTTTCGGAAGGAACTACCGGCATTGACGGCACAGCTATAAGGGGAGAGTCCATGGCGACACAAAAGAATTTCTCAGTGCTTTACGACAATGAAGCTGGTACAGGCAGACCGCTATGCGGCACAAGTGTTGAAAGCACAGGCATTGATTTTTCCACACTGTTATATTCATCATTCTTCCAGACCTCAGTGGCCGGAGTTAATGGTGCATGGGGGGCTATAGTCCCGAATGTAAATGCCTTAGGGGTAAAGCGTGTTGAAGAACGCAGTCTGGCCAATGGTACAATTGTTAATGCCAATACTTCGCCCGATGGTATGTGGGGAACCACCAATACGGTGAATCCCGCTGGTGGCATAAATAATGTTCTTGTTCTTGACCTTACACCATTATCAGAAATTACTGTTACACCAGTAACCTTAACCGGATTCAGTTACCTGCTTGGTAATGGTCCTTCAACATCACAAACTTATACTGTAAGTGCTTCAGAACTTATAGGAACAGGCAATATCAACATAGAAGCTCCTGCCAGTTTTGAGATATCAACAGATGGTACTAACTGGTTAACCAGTGTTGCCTTACCTTATGCAGGAGGTGTAATTACCAACCAGCCGGTTACCATTCATGTAAGATTAAAAGCCGGTCTGGCCTTTGGTAATTACAACAATGAAACAATTACACACTCGGGGGGTAACGCTCCCCAGGTAAGCGTGACCTGTTCAGGACAGGTAACTGCTCCTGCGCCGGTATTAGCTTCGGAAGTTGTACCAGAATACATGCAGGGAATAAACGGAACGAATGCACAGCGAGTACCCATGGCATTTTATATGAGTATCAACAATCTGGTGCCAGGTGCTACTTACCGTTACTACAACGGTGCAGTACTTGAAAGCGACCTGCCTGATGCTGATGGTGCAGGGACAATGATCATAGCTAACAGCACGGGCATATTCTCAAGGTCTGAAACGCCTACAATGACTGCCGGTTATGGAGAACTAACAGCTGATGAAACAGGTGCATGGAGCGGCTGGCTGATGATTGAATCAACAGGTGATGCCCGCTTTACACCGGGTAATACACTACATATGCGACTGATGCTTAACAATGGTAATGGCGGCACTACTTGTGCTTACAGGCTCACTACTTCTACTGCTGCATCAGTAATTAACTTTGGAACTGACAATGATCCAGATACCGGAACAGGCATTAGGGCTGTATCTGCTTCAGCTTCAGGTAATATGATTTACCTGTTCAACAACGAGGCAGGCACCGGCAGGCCATTGTTTACCACAAGTATTGAAACCACAGGTATTGACTATGATGCTGCGGGTTCGTATGTTGACTTCTATACTGCAGAGGTTGCGGCCACCAACGGTTCCTGGGGAGGCATAATACCCAATGTGCTTCCTTCAGGTGTACTAAGAATTGAGGAACGTAGTCTTACTGATGGAAGTGTTGTTACTTTTTGGACTTCTGCCAATGGTGTGTGGGGAGAAACCGACACCCGTAACCCGGTGGGTGGTGATGCCAACGAACTGGTGCTTGACCTGCTGCCTCCCCCTGTTCCTGCAATAACCGCAACACCCGATTCACTATCAGGGTTCAGTTATATTGAACAGAATGGTCCCTCTGAATCACTATCGTATGTATTAACTGCCGGGAACCTGGTAGGAAGCGGCAATATTGATGTTACCGCTCCCGATAGTTATGAATTGTCACTTGATAATACAACCTTTGTAGCTTCATTGCAGGTGCCTTTTGCTGATGGCATTATCACCGCACAACCATTAACTATCTATACAAGGCTGGTAGCCGGTTTAGTGGCAGGAGCATACAACGAAAACATAATTCACAGTGGTGGTGGTGTGGATGCAGCTTCAACAGCACTCAGCGGATCAGTACAACTTCCACCTCAACCACAATTGGCTGATGTATTGTTGCCAATTTATATACAAGGAGGCGAAAGCAACAATAACCGTGTTCCACTGGCTTTCAGGGCAACACTTGAAAATCTGAACCCTTCATCTACATACCGATATTACAATAAGGCTGTGGTGGAATCAGACGAGGCTACATACACAGGTGTAGGTTATCCTATACTAGTGAATGCTGACGGAACATTTGCCCGCACCACCGGTAATTCACTAGGGACCCCGGGGCAGTATGGTGAATTCATTACTGATAATGATGGCAACTATACAGGCTGGTTTATGCTTGAGCCGGTGAATAACCAACGGTTTGCTATTGGAAACCAACTATACATGCGTGTAATGATAAACGATGGAAATGAAGGAACCGATATTGACAAATACCTAACCAGTGCTGATTATACAACTGTGTTAGAATTCACAACAGAGCCAGGTGTTAACGGCGGTACTGCCATAAGGGGCACAAGTTATGATGCTGCAGGCGACTTTGTATTCCTCTACAATTCTAATGAACGTCCGCTCTTTGGAACAAGTATTGAAACAACAGGCATTGACTTCGCTGCTACCGGAGTATATGCACCTTTTTATGCCAATATTGTTGCAGGAGAAAACGGTTCATGGGGAGGTATTGTACCAAACACTAACTCTGAAGGTGTGCAGATCATAAAAGTTTACTCCAATGAAAACCGCTCGTTGGTGAACACTTACGGAATGCCCACAGGTGTGTGGGGAATGACCGATACACGCAATCCGGCAGGAGGCGTTGGTGAAGTGCTCTTCATTAACCTGCAAACCATCAATACAACCAACATTCTAACCCCATTAGCCGGTATATGGTACAACGGAAGTACAATCTCTGTGCGCCCAACTGATAGTGAAAAATACACTTTCACGCTCTTAAACCTTCAAGGAAAAATAATGGTTAAACAAGATCTCACAGGTCATGGGGAAATCAGCATCAATGTGCCGGCAGGGGTTTATGTTGCCCGGTTTATGAGTAATGGGGTTGTATATTCCCAGAAGTTATTCATGAGATAGGTTAAGGTCACCCCCGGCCAACCTAGGATGAGACGGCTTTATGCCGTCTCTTTTTTATGCTTGCAAAACCAAAATTAACTCACTGCCCGGAACATTTTAATTCATTTAGTACTTAATACTTATGCAATGAATTAAAATCCTTTTAGTCAATGATATTTAACCGATTGGTCAAATATTTTCTGGAGAACAGGCTGATTACCTTTCTTATCCTGATTGCTTTTATTGGCCTTGGCATCAGCTATTCTCCATTTAGCTGGGAAACAGGCTTTCTACCACGCAATCCGGTTCCCGTTGATGCTATTCCGGATATTGGGGACAACCAACAGATCGTGGCCACAGAGTGGATGGGACGATCGCCCAGGGATATACAGGATCAGATTACTTATCCATTGACAACTGCAATGCTGGGGATTCCCGGAGTTAGAACGATACGTAGTACTTCCATGTTTGGCATGTCGTTCATTTATATCATCTTCAAAGATGACATTGAATTTTACTGGAGCCGAACACGTATTCTTGAGAAACTCAATTCACTACCAGCCGGAACATTACCGGAGGGTGTCTCCCCTACTCTTGGCCCTGATGCCACTGCACTCGGACAGATATACTGGTATACCCTTGAAGGTCGCAATCCTTCAACAGGCTTACCTTCTGGTGGATGGAGTCCTGAAGAGCTGCGCACCATCCAGGATTTCTATGTAAAATATGGATTGGCTACAGCAGAAGGAGTTGCAGAGGTTGCTTCAGTGGGAGGATTTACAAAGGAATACCAGGTTGACATCAATCCTGAAGCCATGAAAGCCTATGGAGTTACGGTGATGGATGTTATGAACGCCGTAAGTAAGAGTAACCTCGACATAGGAGCTGAAACCATTGAACTGAACAGTGTTGAGTATATCATCAGGGGACTGGGTTATGTGAAAAACCTGAGTGACCTTGAAAATTCAGTTGTTGCCGTGCGCAATAATATTCCTGTTCGTATAAAGGACATTGCTGTAACCTCCTTTGGACCTGCAACCCGTCGCGGCGGACTTGATAAGTCCGGGGTAGAAGCAGTTGGTGCGGTAGTAGTTGCCCGGTATGGTTCAAACCCGCTTGAGGTAATCAACAACCTGAAAGAAAAGATCAGGGAAATTGAAGGCGGACTCCCTCAAAAAACCCTGGCTGACGGTAGTGTTTCAAAAGTTACAATAGTCCCCTTTTACGACAGGACCGGCCTGATTAAAGAAACCATCGGAACACTTGAATCGGCACTATCGCACGAAATTCTCATTAGCATTATTGTGATCATTGTATTGGTGCTTAACCTCAGGGCATCACTGATAGTTGCAGCGTTGTTGCCCATAGGGGTGTTAATGACCTTTATCCTGATGCGATACTTCGGGGTTGATGCAAATGTTGTAGCATTGTCAGGTATTGCTATAGCCATTGGTGTGATGGTTGATATTGGCATTGTGGATGTTGAAAATATACTTCGGCACCTCGAAATGCCTGAAAATAAAGGAATCAGGGGCAAAAAACTCTTGTCAGTTATTTACGATGCCACCACTGAAGTTCGTGCTGCCGTTGTAACTTCCATTGCAACCACTATAGTGAGCTTTCTTCCCGTATTCGCTATGGAGGCACAGGAAGGTAAATTGTTTCATCCACTTGCATTCACCAAAACCTTTGCTCTGATCTCTGCATTCCTGCTGGGTATTATTGTATTACCCACCCTTGTTTATCTTTTCTTTAACATCAGGATTGATACTAAAAAGGCAAGAAGGAGCTTCAACTACATTTTAATTGCCGGGGGCCTGTTTCTGATTATCGCATGGGGAACATGGGTAGCATTGGCTCTTATTCTTATTGGAATCAATAACCTGCTTGAACCCCGCTGGCCTGAATCAAAGAAAGAGTATGCAAATTACATTAACATTGCTATTACAGTGCTGGTGGCTGTATTTTACCTGGCTGTTGAATGGCTGCCACTGGGGGCGCATAATTCAGGATTCGCAAATTTCATTTTTGTCGGTATCATCATTGCTGTAATCCTTCTGGCACTTATGTCGCTGGTACATTATTATGAGCCTATACTTAGGTGGGGGCTTGAGAATAAATGGAAATTCCTGCTCCTGCCTGCTTTCACCTTGCTATTCGGCCTTCTTGTATGGCAGGGGTTTGATAAGATATTCGGGTTTGCCGCCAACGGTCTGCAGAGGATTGGATGGAAAACTTTCAGGGAAACTTCTTTGTGGCAGGGACCAGTCAGAACCTTCCCGGGAACGGGCAAAGAGTTTATGCCGTCGCTGAATGAAGGATCATTCCTCCTGATGCCTACCAGTATGCCGCACTCCAGTATCAGCAAAAATCTGGAGTATATTGAAACCCTCGACAAGAGGCTTACTGCAATTCCCGAAGTTGAAATAGCGGTAGGCAAATGGGGACGAGTGAATTCATCACTTGACCCTGCACCTGTGCAGATGTTTGAAAATACAATCAATTACCGATCAGAGTATATCCTTGATGAGAACGGCCATCGGATGAGGTTTAAAGTTGACAGGGATGGCAACTTCATGTTGAAGAGTGGAAGGACTTACAATCCGGAAAACGAAGCCTTCAGAATATTTCCTGCCGACAGTTTGATTGCTGATAACAAAGGAGAATACTACAGGCAATGGAGATCGCACATTAAGAACCCCAATGACATATGGGATGAGATAGTGAAAGTTACCAACATTCCGGGGCTTACATCAGCACCTAAACTTCAGCCTATTGAAACCAGACTGGTGATGCTTTCCACGGGAATGCGTGCACCGATGGGACTCAAGATTTACGGGCCTGACCTTGAAACCATAGAAAAAGCGGGTATGCAGTATGAAAAAGCTTTGAAGGAAGTTCCATCTATCAAAGCATCATCAGTTTTCTATGATAGGGCCGTTGGAGCTCCGTATTTAGAAATTAAACTTAATCGTGATGCCATGGCAAGATATGGCATGACGGTGAACGATGTACAGGAAATACTCCAGGTAGCTATTGGTGGTATGTCGTTGGGAAATACCGTTGAAGGCCGCGAGCGTTTCCCAATGAGGGTAAGATATGCCAGGGAGTTGAGGGATAATCCTGAAGACCTTAAGCGAATACTTATACCGTCAATGTCAGGTGTGCAGGTGCCATTGGGAGAATTGGTTGATATTGAATATACACGTGGTGCCCAGATGATAAGAAGTGAAAATACATTTCTGGTTGGGTATGTAATCTTCGATAAAATTGAGGGCAAAGCGGAAGTGGATGTTATTGAGGATGCTGCAAAAGTTTTGCAGGAAAAGACCTCATCAGGAGAAATTGAGACAACACCGGGTGTTTCATACAACTTCGCCGGCAACTATGAGCAGCAGCTCAGGGCAACCAAGCGACTATCAATTGTAATACCTATAAGCCTTATCATAATTTTCCTGTTACTATTTTTCCAGTTTAAAACTATAACGGCTTCGTTCATTCACTTCTCGGGCGTCTTCGTAGCATTTGCCGGCGGATTTATTATGATCTGGTTGTACTCCCAACCCTGGTTCCTGGATTTTGCAATTGCCGGGGTTAACCTCCGCGATATGTTCCAGATACATACCATCAACCTTAGTGTGGCAGTTTGGGTAGGGTTCATTGCACTGTTCGGGATAGCAACCAACGATGGGGTGCTAATGGGTACTTATATACACCAGGTTTTTGAGGAACGACAGCCGTCAACAGTGCATGAAGTTCGCGAAGCAGTGGTTGAAGCAGGGCTAAAACGAGTAAGGCCTGCTATGATGACAACGGCAGTAGCTGTAATAGCACTGCTGCCTGTTCTTTCGTCTACCGGTAAAGGGGCTGACATTATGGTTCCGATGGCTATTCCTACGTTTGGTGGAATGATAATACAAGTGATGACCATATTTGTTGTACCTCTGTTCCAGGCGATGTGGAGAGAGAATGCAGTGCATAATAATAAAGATCTTAAAACCATCGAGCATGATTAATCCTGTTAAAGTGTTCCTGACAATACTTTTACTTGCCGCAGGCGGAGCATGTGCTCAAAATACTGTTGAGTCATCGCAAGGGGCGCAAGGCATAGCTGTTTCATCGGGTGATGCGCCAGGCGATTCACTTATAAAATATATGCGCATTGCCGGTGAGAACAACCCTTTGGTTTTGCAGCGTTTGAATGAATACAGGGCTTCACTCGAAAAAGTGAGTCAGGTAGGAGCCTTACCTGATCCGGAACTAACAACCGGAATCTTCCTGACTCCGATGGAACTTATCAGTGGTAATCAGATTGCAGAAGTAAGTCTTATGCAGATGTTTCCATGGTTTGGCGTACTGAAGAATTCAAAAGATGAAATGAGCCTTATGGCTCTTGCAAATTATGAATCGTTTAAGGATGCAAAATCAGAGCTTTACTATAATGTTCAACGCACCTGGTACCAGGCATATATTCTTAAAGAGGAAATCAATATTGCAGAAAAGAACCTTGCACTCCTGCGCACCATTGAACGACTGGCACTTACCCGCTTTAAGCTAGCACCCGGAGCAAGAACTTCAACAACTTCACCTGGTACTTCAATGCAGCAGAGCACTTCAGTGAACACAGGTGCTTCACAAGGTGGAATGAGTAACATGGGAGGATCACAAAGCAGTTCAGGAGCAATACCTTCAACGGGCAGTTCCATGCAGGGTAGCAGCATGCCTGCTTCCTCAACAGGTGGATCATTAAGTGACTTATACAGGATCCAGATTGAAATTGCTGACCTTGAAAACAACATTGCCTTGCTTAGGAACAGTCAGAATACTGTAACAGCGCAGTTTAATGCCTTGCTTAACCGGCCTCTTGATCAGGCTGTATTTTTACCTGATACATTGTATGCCGATTCATTGGTTGTAGCTTTGGATGATATTGCCGACAGTGTACTCAGGAATAATCCAATGCTGACAATGATTGCTTATGAACAACAATCACTCGAGTCACGCCGGCTGATGAATAACAGGATGGGTTATCCGATGATAGGACTGGGAGTTAATTACTCGGTAATAAATGAAAGCATGATGTCGACTTCAGAGATGAACGGTACTGATATGCTCATGCCAATGGTAAAGATCACTCTGCCAATTTACAGGAAAAAGTACAGGGCTTTGCAACAGGAAGCTGACCTATTAAAATCAGCATCAGAGAACAACTATAAGGCAACTGCCAATACACTTCAGGCGGAGATCTATTCAGCTTACCAGGCATTCCTTGATAACAGACGACTTATGAAACTCTATAAAAATCAGCAAACCCTTGCGCAAAAATCCCTTGATCTGATGATACGCGATTTCTCTGCATCCGGTGCTGCATTAACTGATATTCTTAGGGTGAGGCAACAAACACTCGAGTACGAATTTAAACAGGTTGAAGCCCTGGCAAACTATAACACGTCAATTGCCTATATCCGTCGTTTAATGGCTAAGAACGGTGATTTTTAAAACGGCAAATTTTAAAAAAGAGTAAAAAGAGAGATAATACGAGATATAAAGAGATAAAAAGAGATGAAAATGGATAACACCAAAACCAAGAAATACTTAACATACATCTTACTGGTGCTGGGTGGTTTGGCACTTGGATGGCTCTTCTTTCATAATTCATCCGAATCGGAGGATAGGCACAACCATTCAAATGAGTCAGCCGAGTCGACTACATGGACTTGCTCCATGCACCCACAGATCAGGAGGGACGCCCCGGGTGACTGCCCGATCTGCGGAATGGACCTGATTCCACTGAGTCAAAGCACTACAGATTCAGCATTCCCCGATCCGAATGCAATTCATCTGTCGAAAGCTGCTGCTGAACTGGCCAATGTGATGACTTCTACAGTAACAATCCAAAAACCGGTGAAGGAGGTTAGGCTCTATGGAAAAGTACAGGCTGATGAACGTTTACTTCAGAGCCAGGTAGCCCATATCCCCGGAAGGATTGAACGCCTGCTTGTGAACTTTACCGGTGAGCAGGTAAGAAAAGGACAACCACTTGCAGAAATCTATTCACCTGAATTGGTTACTGCCCAGCAGGAGTTGCTGGAAGCAGCCAGTGTTAAAGAGCAGCAACCTGAAATATATGAGGCCGCCCGCGAGCGCCTGCTGCAATGGAAACTGACCTTGCAACAGATCAATGATATTGAACAATCAGGAAAAGTAAAGACTAACTTTGAGATTACATCCAATACCAGTGGAATTGTAACCGCCCGCCGCATCAACTCAGGCGATCACGTAAACCAGGGAACTGTGTTATTTGACATAGCTGACCTCTCTTCCGTTTGGGTTATGTTTGATGCCTATGAGAGTGATTTGCCGTTCCTTAACAAGGGTGACAAGATCAGGTTTACTGCTCAGGCACTGCCGGGACAAACGTTTAGTGGGCGGATCTCCTTTATTGACCCTGTGATTGATGCAGTTAACCGTGTTTCAAAGGTAAGGGTCGAAATAAACAACCAGTCGCGTAAGCTTAAGCCTGAAATGTTTGTAACCGGTTTATTGGAGGCAAACATGGAACAATTTTCAAACAACCTGGTTATCCCACGCTCTGCAGTATTATGGACAGGCAAGCGCTCTATTGTTTATGTCAAGCAATCAGCTACTGATGAATCTATCTTTAAAATGCGGGAAATTGAGATCGGTCCTACACTGGGTAACAGCTACATTGTGCTGAGCGGACTTGAGGAAGGTGAAGAGATTGTAACACAGGGAACTTTCAATGTAGATGCTGCCGCACAGCTGGAAGGCAAGCCAAGCATGATGAATCCTGCTGCAGAAGAACAGCCAGCCTCAAAAAATAAGATGGACCATGGTAGCCATGGTCCAAATAGTCATTAGATTAAATATATGGAAACAAACCTAATCAAGTCTATCTTACAGGAACAATCCTAAATTAACAAACAACCCTGAGGTGTTAGGCCTTCTTTCACTGTCAACTTCATAAATGAATGTGCGGTAATTCAGAGCCAGATTCACATTTTTAACAACCCTGTACTGTATACCACCCATTATTAATGAACCTTTCTGGTTATCCCATCTGAATGGGTCAGACAAATCTGCTCCTGATGCCAGGGGCATCTCACGGGTTAGATTATCATAACGTGCAAAGATTTCAAATTGAGGGTTTATTACATAGGTTCCAAACACTGATATGCCACCAGATTTATAATCTTCGGCAGGTGACCGGAAGTTAGTGGCGTTGTTCATGAAGTTATATTCAACACCTATTCTGAATAGGTCCTTTTGTTCATAACCCAGGAAGGCAGAAAGAACTGAAATGGTAGCTGTATCAAGAACCGCACCGGTTGGCAGGCCGGTTAGAATGTCATTTCTCCTGAATTTATTAGCCATAACATCATAGTGCAACCGTGCTATTAATCCTTCAGCAGGTTTAATGGTAGCATTAGCGCCATATTTGTGTACACCAAAGTTATCCTGTATACCTCTGAAGCCTTCACCGTTTACTGCATAGAGGTTGAAAGCGATAAAATCATTTAATGGGAGTTCTGCGCCCAATCCAAGATCAGCGGTAGTACCCATACCATATTCATCAGTGAAGGTTTTCATGATATACCGGTAACCCCAGAATTTATCCTGCAGGTCGAAATGCTTCAAAGGGATCATACCAAACGATAATTTTAATTCGGGTAGAACAGCCCATTCCATGTAGGCGTTCTTGGCCCATGCACTAAATGCTTTGGTATTATTATCATAAGCAACATCAAAGATCACCCTGCCTGAGAGGTTTTTGGCGAAGTCGTATTTATAACCAAGGTAAGCTCTTTCAAGGTTAAAGGAACTTGTGCGGGTGACATCCTGGGTAAGGTCGTATTTGTAATTGAAGAATACCTGACCAATACCGCTTCCACCTGGTTTGAATTCATCTTGTGCCTTAAGTATACTTGCACCGGCCAATAGGAATAATAAGATTGCAAATTGTTTTTTCATGTTGGTTTTTGGTTTGATAGTGTGAACTGCATTAATTTTTTGAAAAATAAACCTGATGAATCAGAATCTATTTTTTTATTTTCTTCTTGTGTCTCAATATCTTAGCTTCTTTATGAAAGATTATCTCCTCAGCAATGTTTTTAATATGATCGCCAACACGCTCAAGCTTTCTGACCACTACATAAAGGTTCAGGCAAGCCTCTGCATCGGCAGGGTTATCTTGCAAATGTCGTGAAATTAACTGAATTGCATCATCCTGAATTTTATTCAATATTTCATCTTTGACAAAAATTGAGCGCAATGTACTTTCCCCTGCATCACTTTCCATAGCTTCGAGGGTAGTTAGTAACATAATATGGCATGTTACATACATGTGGTTAATATTCAGCATTGATATCAGCTCATTCCTAAGCGGTTGCTCACAGCGTTTTACTATCCTGGCAATACTGCGGGCATAGTCACCGATGCGTTCGAGATTTATATTGATCTTGAGGGTTGATAATACAAACCTGAGGTCATTGGCTACCGGGTTGTACAAGGCAAGGATATTCTCACACGCTTTCTCGATATTTACTTCAAGTCCGTTGATTCGCTTCTCATAGCGTATTACTTCATTGGCCAGGTCAATATCAGCATTATTCAAAGCATCTCCTGATTTATCGAGTTGCAGCAACACAAGGTTAGCTAACTCAGTGATGGAACTTTTCAGGTTGGCTAATTCAATTTCTATTTGTGGTATCATAGTTCAGGTCTTTAATTTTTTCAACCGAATCGTCCGGTTATATAGTTCTGTGTTTGCAAATGAGCAGGCTTAAGAAACATTTTTTTGGTGGTATCATACTCAATCAGTCTCCCCATATAGAAGAAGGCTGTTTTATCGCTAATACGTCCTGCCTGTTGCATATTGTGGGTGACAATTACAATTGTATAGCTTTTCTTGAGTTCAAATATAAGGTTTTCAAGCTTACTGGTTGATATTGGATCGAGTGCTGATGCCGGTTCATCCATCAGTATTACTTCAGGCTCTACAGCCAGTGTACGTGCAATACACAGCCGCTGCTGCTGACCACCTGAAAGTGAGAATGCAGGCTTTTTAAGGCTGTCTTTTACTTCATCCCACAATACAGCTTTTTTAAGTGAAGTTTCCACCACTTCATCCAGCTCAGATTTCTTGTTCATGCCCTGGATGCGCATGCCAAACGCAACATTTTCATATATGCTTGAAGGAAAAGGATTTGGTTTCTGAAAAACCATTCCTACTTTCTTTCGCAACTCTTCAGTATTTACTGTGGGGTCGTATATATTTGTTTCGTTTATCAATATTTCCCCTTCCATCCTGAAGTTGTCGATATAATCGTTCATGCGGTTGAATAGCCTGAGGAAAGTAGATTTACCGCAGCCCGAAGGACCTATAAGGGCCGTTACCTGGTATGGTTCAATTACCATTGATACATCCTGCAAGGCATGATTATCGCCGTACCATACATTTATATTTTTTGCAATTAACTGATTCATTTTGTTGTTTTTACCATTTAACTTTTTTCTGCCACTTGTTGCGTAAGTGTACACTTATACCATTGAGGACAAATGTAAGGAATAGAAGGACGATGATTCCTGCTGACGCGTTTACCTGAAACTCCGGCTGTGGTCGGGAGGTCCAGTTGAATATTTGTATTGGCAGTAAGGTATAATCATCAAGAGGTGAATGTGGAATAAACGGGACATATACGAGCGCACCAACAACAATCAATGGTGCTGCCTCACCTATTGCCCTGGCCAATGCGAGGATAACACCTGTAACAATGCTTCCTGAAGCTGCAGGCAAAAGTTGCTTGCTAATGGTTTGCCACCTTGTTGCACCGAGGGCATAAGCTGCCTCTTTAATAGTGCGGGGAACTGCTTTTAGCGATTCACGGGTGGTGACTATTATAACAGGAATGATTAGCAATGAAAGGGTGAAACTTCCGGCCAGCAGACTTCCCCCCAGTCCCAGATACCTGTTGAAGAATGCCAATCCGAGAATGCCATATATAACTGAGGGTACCCCTACCAGATTTGAGATATTTATTTCGAGCATCCGTGAAAAGAAGCCTTTCTTTGCATATTCCTCAAGGTATATACCGGCGGAAACGCCCAGAGTTACCGAGAAAATTATTGTGAGGGCCAACATCCAGAATGTACCTATGAGTGCAGTGTATATACCTGCCTTTTCAGGGAAGCGCGAGGGCAGTGATGTTATGAAATCCCAGCTAAGGCGTGATAGACCTGTTTGCAATATAATAATGATAAACACCGCAAGAATCACTAATCCAAGGAAAGTATTGAAAATACCAAAGTACTTGAAAAGTGAATCATTAAGTCTGTTTTTCTTTGTTCTATTCATATTGCCTGTGATATTTGCGTTTAAGCCAGAGACTTATGTTGTTCATTACAAAAGTGAGCACAAACAATACCATCCCGGCAGCGAAAATGGTACGGTATTCAAGTGAATCTCTGGGTACATCTCCAAGACTCACCTGAACAATATAAGTTGTAATTGTTTCAACAGGCACCAAGGGATTAAAAGTAAAGTTTGGCTGTTGGCCGGCTGCAATGGCAACTATCATAGTTTCACCAATGGCCCTTGATACAGCAAGAATTACCGAAACAATGATACCTGATGAAGCTGATGGAATCAATACTCTAAAAACCGTTTGAAACCTGGTAGCCCCCATGCCGTATGATGCATCACGCAGAGTTCGTGGTACTGCAAACAAGGCATCTTCACTCAGTGATGAAATCATAGGGATAATCATTATACCCATAACCAGACCGGGAGATAGTGAATTGAAGCCCGAGAGGCCGGGTATAAACTGTTGAAGGAAAGGTGTTACAATAGTAAGAGCAAAAAAACCATAAACTACTGTAGGAACAGAAGCCAACACCTCAAGCATTGGCTTGACTGTTTTACGAAAGCTTCGGTTAGCGTATTCATTAAGGTATATAGCAATACTTAAACCAACAGGTAGAGCAACCAATAATGCAATGAGCGAAGTGAGAAAAGTGGCAGAAAGCAAAGGCCAGATCCCGAATTCCTTTTTTGAAAATAATGGTGTCCACTCTGTACTTGTAAAAAACTCCCAAACTGATACATCGGCAAAGAACTTGCTTGTTTCATAAACCAGGATAACCAGAATTCCAACTGTAGTAAGTACAGTCATCAGCCCGCTGGCAGCCAATAGTTTCTCAATTATTTTTTCTTTAGTCTTCCTCATATTGGTAAAGTCGGTATCTCTGGTACGATTTTATATATATCCCCTGTATACAGATGGTTAGGAATTAGCCGTGCGGGTGCTGTGTTACCGAACATTAGTTCACATGTTGCAGAGTATTAATAAAATCTGACCATTTTGCTTTAACCTGGGCTGTTTCATCCTCAGCCAGTGGAATATAACCTACTTCACTTGCAAGCGTTGCAGTATTATCAAGGTAAAATTTCACGAAGTCCTGTACAATTTCTTTTTCAGCAGCTTTGCTGTTTACATAGATAAATAATGGGCGTGAAAGTGGAGTGTATGTTTTATTCTTCACAGTTTCAAGGGTTGGTATAATTGCACCCTCGCCATTTGATGGATCTTCATCATCAACAGCCAGCAGCTTTAGCTTATCCTTGTTGTTTTCAAAGTATGACAGTCCGAAAAAGCCTAATGCTCCATCATCGGAAGCAACACCTTGTACTAAAACATTATCGTCCTCACTGGCAGTATAATCGCCACGGCATTGTTTTGCTTCACCCATAATTGCTTCCGTGAAATAATCAAATGTACCTGAAGCAGTTCCGGCACCATATAGATGAATCTCCTTGTCGGGCCAATCACTGCGTATTTGATTCCAGCGGGTGATGACACCTTGTGCTGCTGGTTCCCATAATTTTTTAAGTTCGGCAACAGTGATGTCACTTGCCCAGTCATTTGCGGGATTAACCACTATAGCCATACCGTCATATGCAATAAGCAATTCCACATAGCTAATACTGTTGGCGGCAGCCTGATCAATTTCACTTTGTTTTATAGCACGGGAGGCATCGTTAATATCAATTTCACCACGACTGAACTTCTTAAAGCCTCCACCGGTTCCTGATTCACCAACGGTGACTCTTACACGGGGATTGATGGCGATATATTCTTCAGCAACAGCTTCCGTTACCGGATACACTGTACTTGAACCATCAATAGATATTGATCCTTCTTTATCTCCGGCTTTACGGGGTTCACCACATGATGCAAGCAGTGCAAGCAACAACACCGGAACCGCAAAATTTTTAATTCTTAAATTCATTAGTTTCATTACCTGTTTTTTATGGTGCAAAAATATTCCCGTTATATTAAGAGAATCTTAAGGAAATGTTACGAAAAGGTTAAGCTTTCTTGATTTTGTTTAATTATTGTATTACTTTTATCGTTCTCGATATAACAGAGTCCCAAGCTTATTCCCACTATAGCAGTTTCCTTCCGGGGCTTACAAGTGATTACAGGAAAGTTTCAATTAAATCTATATATGCCATTGTATTGATTCACACCTTAAAACCACATTTTGTTATGAGAAAAATGATCTTGTCACTAGTATTGTTAGCAGCTTTTGCATTCACCTTGCCTGCCCAGAACAATGAAATTGTGCAACTTACAAACAAAGTTGTGCAACTTGAAAATTCCAATGCCAAATTAACAAGCCAGATTAGGGCTAATCAGAAAGCCATTACAGAGCTCAATAACCAGTTAACGTCATCAAATGAATCACTCCTGTTGGTTCAGGCTGATCTAAAGAAGACCCAGGAATTGCTGGAGTTGTATTCAGGTAATTTTGACAATAGAATTACCCAGACTGAAATGACCTCTACACAAAAGATTGACTATTTAGGTAAATCCATCAGCAATACCACCCTTTACTGGATTATAGCTTTTTTGGTAGTCGCTTTTGTGACACTGTTCCTATACTGGCAGCTTAAATCGAGAATTACCAGGGAAAAAATGTCTATTACTGAAACTGTTAAGACCGGCAATGAGCAAATGAAGACAGATATTTCAGGAGTAATCACCAAGAATGTTGATGACCTGAAATTCATGTTCACTGGTGATGTGAAAAAAACCAATGAACTGCTTACTGAAAAGTTCAGTAAAGCAAATGAAGACCTGCGTAATGAGTTCAAAACCAATTTGAAGCTCGCAACCGAAGCTTTTGAAGAGCAGAAGAATAAATTTGAATCACAATTGAAAGCCTTACAGGCAGAGACACAAAAAAGCTCCAAGTCACAGCCAAAGGCAGATGCTATTTAAACTTTAGAATAATAAAGCCAGGTGCAGGATAAGTACCTGGCAATAAATTCAAGGTGCGGCGTATAGTGAAACCGGCAAATTAATTAAGTCCTGTTGCATTATATGCCGCTTATGTTTCGTTCCCCTTTTTATTTATATTTGCTTCACATAAATCCTATTTATCAAATGAAGCAACTAACTATTATATTACTTGTAGCAATATCCTTTACTGCAACAGCCCAGCCACGGGGAATATCATCTATCGATTCACTCGATAAAGCTTATATTAACTGGTATAACCTGAGTCCGGTAATTGATAAAATTGAAGGCGCTGCTGTTGAACAGTCGTATACTCAACTGCTTAATAGCAGAACACCTGCAAAGAAAATTGTGGTTGCCGTGATAGATGGAGGCGTTGACATTCACCATCCTGAGCTTGCAGGGAAGATATGGATTAATAGCGATGAAATAGCAGGCAATGGAGTGGATGATGATAACAATGGATATGCAGATGATGTGCATGGCTGGAATTTTATTGGAAATGCCAAAGGTGAAAATGTAGTGATGGAAAACATGGAATATGTTAGGATACTTCGGGAATTAACCCCTCGCTTTGGCAATATTGCAAGCAGAAATGAAGTGAAAGCTAACGATTTGAAACATTATGATCTCTATTTACGGTGCAAAGCTGAATATGATAATGAATATAAAAAGTATGCTTCATACCGTAGTGGTCTGGAACAATTTGAGCAAAGGATCAAAGGACCTGAAACAGTATTGAAAGCATACCTTAAAAAAGATGAAATTACTGAAGAGGATGTTAAGGCTATTAAAACTAATGAAGAACCTCTGAAGCAGTCGAGAGATTTCTTTTTAAAGCTATTTAAAAGTGGATTCACTTACAATGAGATAACCTCCTTTAAGAAGAATGTGGATGAGTATCTCGATTACCGGCTTAACTTAGACTTTGATGCCCGACTAATAATTGCTGATAATCCATCGGATATTAATGATATTCACTATGGCAACAATGATGTTATAGGTGAAAGATCATCCCATGGAACACTTGTTTCAGGCATTATTGCAGCAAATCGCAATAATAACATTGGCATTAACGGTATTGCAAACAATGTAGAAATTATGGTATTACGTGTTGTGCCAGATGGTGATGAGCGTGATAAGGATGTAGCACTTGCCATCAGGTATGCAGTGGATAATGGTGCCAACATTATCAACATGAGTTTTGGTAAGTACTTTTCTATGTACAGTCACCTTATGGATGATGCCATCAGGTATGCAGATGAACGGAATGTACTACTCGTTAAATCAGCTGGAAATGAAGCCGACAATCTGGACTTGATTGACTGTTATCCTTCAAAAACCTATCAGGATGGTGGAGCTGCCACAAACTGGCTTACGATTGGTTCAACTCAACATAAAAAAGACAAGCACTTTTGCGGGAGTTTTACAAATTATGGGAAAACAACTGTTGACCTTTATGCCCCCGGTGTAAACATTGTATCTCTTTATCCAGAGAGCAAATACGATATGGCTGACGGCACAAGCTTTTCCGGACCGGTGGTATCAGGTGTCGCTGCACTGGTATGGTCATACTTCCCTGAACTTACAGCATCCGAGTTGAAAGATATTCTGTTGAACTCTGTAAATAAATATCCTAAGTTAAAGGTTTATATTCCCGGTAAGAAAAAGGAGAAAAGTAAGTTTTCAGAACTCTCCGTTACCGGGGGTACTATAAGTGCCTATGAAGCAATTAAACTTGCCATTGCCAGGAACCAAAGTCGACAATTATAAAAAAGAGGATTACCATATTTTACCCGGTTCCCAATCTGGCATTTAACTTATTTAACATTATCATCAAGCTTTTTGCTCAATTGAGCAACCATTCTTTTCAATTCCTGTAGATCTTCTGCACCAGCTATTGGTGCTGAACGGTCTTCAGCATCTCGTCCAATGAAGAATGTTGCCAATGTTGCAGTTACATACCCAAAAATGGCATAACCATAAAGGGCCAGTATGAATGCCAATCCCCGGCCCTCACCTGTAAGTGGCCAGAAGTCGCTTCCTGAAGTAATTACTCTCATGGCTGTCCACCATAGCGCAAGTCCGTATGTTTCAAAACCCTGGTTGCCTCTTTCAATGGCAAACATGCCGGCAGCCCCACCAAAAATTACTGCTATTGATAAAAGTAACACATAAGCAAAGCCCCTACGTTGCATTGTTGCAGCAAGGCTTTTCATGCTTCGGTTCAACGATGAAACCACTCTTATTAATCGAACACCTCGTATCAGACGTAGTACTCTTAGAACCCTGAAAAGTCGAATGGCAGGAATGATGAGCGATATGGCTGTAAGCCAGTTGGTTTTAAAAAATTTGAGTTTATGTGGAGCCAGTATAAACTTGATAAGAAAGTCGATTATAAAAATTCCCCATATAGCATAGCTCACAAACTCCAGTGCCGGATTTAGCCCCCATATTAGTTCAGCACTGATGAGCAGCAACCATACAAAGCCTAGAAAGATTATCGGGCCTTCAAGTACATTATCCAGGGTTTGTATGAGACTGGTTCTTTCTTCTTCTTCATCCTTTTTCATATGCTGATTATCTGTTCCTACAAGTATGGAACAAACAAACAGGCACATTCCCTTAAAAAATTATCAAGGAATTGTTGCTACGCTATACTTGAGTTCAATTATTGGCAAGGATTACTGCAATCCTAAGCTCTGACATAGAACTATTAAATTGCAATGGCAATGAATAACATGTTATATCAGATCTAATAATTTGCACCGGCAATGAATAACAGGTTAAATAGGATCTAATAATTTGCGCAGGCAATGAATAACAGGTTAGATCAGATTGTAAATTCCAGGTCCAGCTCAGCAAGTTTTTCCGCTGAAGGTTTGCCTGTTTTAACATCCCAACCCCTATCAGTGTAATACTTTTCAATCCATCCTTCAAAATCATCGTGGGTAGCCAATACCCCTTCACCTTTACCATAGGTGTGGGCATCAGTAAAGAAACGCCCGGGCAGTTTATCATCTGCACGGTCAAAGCCTTCCCTGCTATTGAACATCCTTTCAAGATTAAAGATACGTTCACCAATACGGTTGAATTCTTCATCAGTCATTTCAGCACCGGTAATAGCTTCTACAAAGTTTCTGTAAGAGATATCATCCTTATACCAATTGCCTGCAAAGCTGCATGCCCCCAGGGAATCCTGCAAGGCACTATGGTTTTGTCGTGAAGGTCCTGAACTGTTCAGATGACAGGCTCCTCTATTTGCAGTAGCATAGGTGATCATCATTCTTTCAGCGTTGGTATTTACATTCCATGCAGCCAATTCATGACCCTTAACATGTATAGCAAAAGCTTCTGAACCCTGTCCAATATCCTCGGCCAGCGCTTTTACACCGATAGAGGCAAGCCTGCCAATACTTTCACGTTTAACAATTTTATGAATCATGGCAATAGAGGAATCAACATCACCCCACTTGAGATCAATACCATCGAGATAGTTGATATCGATCATTCCTTTTTCCCGAGCTTCCATTAAAAAGCCCAGCACATTACCGGCAGTAATGATGTCAATACCATAATCATCGCATACATAAATGATCTTGTTTAGCCCGGCCAGATCAGATATAAGGAGGTTTGCCCCCACCATGGTACCTGTTTCATATTCAGGACCATCATGCACAACACCTCCATACGCACCTTTGGCAAAACCACTCTTCTTGCAGGCAAGATGACAAGAGAAACAAGCAAAATCACGTTTCCATATCTGTGTTCTGGCAGCTTTTGTATTGATCATTTCAATTTCCTTGAAGGTGCCTTCTCTGTAATTCTTAACCGCCATTGTACCGTTATCGCTTGAATATTGAAGGGCATTTGCAGTTCCACCTTCGCGCCAGTGACCAACACCCTCAGTATCCTCACGGAAAGCTGTTCTTACCTTGTCAAGCAGATCAAGATACATCTTATGCTTTGCCAGGTTAGGTTGTTGTGAACCTTTGACTACTATAGCCTTCAGGTTCTTGGAGCCCATAACAGCTCCTACACCTCCGCGACCGGCAGCACGTGCAGCTGTATTCAGCACACTGGCGTATGAAACCAAATTTTCACCTCCCTGTCCTATGTAGCACGATTGGTAGCCCTTGCCATATTTATCAATAAGCACTTTATCAAAGTGCTCAGTTCCCATACCCCAGTATGGACGGGCATTCATAATTTGTACTTTGTCATCTTCAATCAGGATATACACCGGTGATTCTGACTTCCCCATTACCACTATTCCATCGTATCCCGCAAATTTAACTTCAGGACCAAAGAAACCACCCATATTGGCATATGAAACAGTAGAAGCATGTGGGTACTTTTTGTTCAGTGGGGAAGTGCGTGGGGACTTTGCAACTACACATGTGCGTGATGATGAAGGAATTGGTAAACCACTGAATGGTCCGGGCATGAAGCATAGCGGATTCTCAGGTCCAAGTGGATCTATACCAGGATCTTTAATACGGTCCCATAGAATCTTCATTCCTAGTCCCCTGCCCCCTGAGTAATTCTTTAAGTCCTCCTTGCTGATTTGAGTTTTTCTTATTTCCCCGGTGGTAAGGTTAATATCAAGTAACACACCGTATTGTCCGTATATCTTATCCATGGTTTACTTTCTAATTAGCATAATAGCGTTCAAACAATATATCAGCAATTTCCTGCGGCGATTTGCCAAAAAAGGCTCCATTAACATCTACATCATGGAATGACAATGCGCCATAAGGACAGTGTTTCACACATTGCGGATCACCACTGCAGTGGTCGCATATATGACCTGGAAAATTGGTAACAGGATTCATTTTTATTATGCCGGTACTGTCTGCTTCACAGGCACGTGCACATGATCCGCAACTTATACACAGTTCATGATTGGTTCGGATGGCCATTGTTTCCTTATCCCTGTAAATTGCTCCATAACCGGTGTCTTCATCCGGACTTGATGGGCATGCATTAACACAGGGAGTTTCAGGACAATTTGCACACACCGAAGGTATATCAACATCAGGATTGAAGTGGTACACCTGAATATTGCCAAGTTTTGGATTGCCTAAACCATTAAGTGATTCACCATCAATCATAACTTTATGATGAAATGCTGAGCAGGCTGTTTCACAAGTTCGGCAACCGGCACATTTATCGAAGTCAACTACTATAGCCTTGAGCACCCCGTTAGCGGGTCCATTGGCAAACAGGAAGTTGAACTTCCCAATAACAATCATGCCGCCGCCACCTATGGCCAGCAACCGGAGAAATTCTCTCCTTCCTGATTTATGTTGAATCATATATCTTTCGTCTGAAATTACTACTCTCTATGTCTGATCTTCTATACAATTAATCCACATTACCCGTTGGAACCTCATGCTTAATGTTTGGAGATTATCACTTTTTTATTCTCAATTCTTCCCTGCGATTCAATGCGCAAGATGTAAATACCTGGCGAAAGTGCGCTTACATTTAACTGAATTCTGCCTCTTTCATTAGATTTCTGCGAAAGACAGATCTGACCTTGTGAATCAAGTAGCACAATACTGTTAACTAAACGGTTATCATTTCCTGAAATGGAAATTACATTTGTTGCCGGGTTTGGATATACAGTAAAGTCAGATACATTTTTGTTCTCACCAATGCCAAGGTCTATGTATCTATATATAGCTTCATAACGATAAGCAGAAAGTTGCACATAGGCGTCGTGCTTACCATTGTAGTATTGTTCCAACCTGCCTACCCAAGGCGACCAGTTACCGTCGGCCCAGGTTTCATACTTACCTTCAACAGTGCTCCCATTGGCATCATATGTATAGGTGCACCTGTCGTAATTTGTCCAGTCAGCATCTTTCTTTTTCTCACGAATTGTTTGTAGACGATGCTTTTTAGCATCATACGAATGGTTGGTCATGAAGAAATCAACCCATTGATTATCGTGTTTTTCAGCTTCCATAATACGCGAGAGATTACCGGCTGAGTCCCATGCATAGTTGTATTTTAATAATTCAACCAAGTTCACGCCGTCATAAGATTGCGATTCAATCCTTGTGCTGATTTTCCCATCGTTATGGTAGGTAAAATCTGTTTTCACTGAGAACCTCCAAGCACCGTTTGTAAATTCTTCAAATAATAGAGAGGTTAATTTGCCCTGTGGATTACGGGTGTATGTTTCACGTTGGTTGTTAACCATTTCAGTACCAACAGCTATTTGAGTGGTCATTGTTGTGAGGCTGTCAATTGAATTATAGGTGTAAACCTTCCTGAGTGTTGGCTTCCATCCACCTGCCCATGAGTTCTCAGTATATTCAGTAAGGTTACCACTATTATCATATACATACTCAAATCTGTAGGCATTAGCCCATGTAGTATTATACTTCCATTCCTGTATCTGGTGGCTTAGTAACTGCTTGGCACCATTATATTCAAAGAGTGATAACGATGCATTTACTATGCTGTCGGGGAAAATTTTCTGAGTAAGTGTAGTACCCATATTACCATTTTCATCGTAGGTGTAATTCTTCCTCGTTGAAATATTCCATGGGTTTATACCAAAATCTTCATGATACTGCATAGTCACTCTACCTTGCTGATTATAAGTTTGGGTGTATCGCTCAATTAGCCCATCAGTATCATAAAGTTTTATAGTATCCCAGCCGTATGTATACATAGGACCAAGTGCTGTCATATCAGGGACTTGTGCTGTGAGGTTAATACCTGTAATAATAAAAAGTACTGAGAGTAAATGTTTTACATTCATACCGGATAAGAATTAAATAAATAAAAACTTGAGCTTGACATTTCAGTATCCAAAGCTGAATTTCATGTAAAATTAAGAAGTATGCTTTGATTAAAAAAGGTAATTTTATAATATAGTGCAAAAAAAGTACTGCCCTTCTAAAAAAGAGCAGTACAAGATGTCACTAAATTATAATCCGGGTTCTTAACTGATTAATTCTCAGTAATCGGGATTGCAGGGTACTGTATTTTTCTCTTAAATACGGTAGTAATTTTTTCGCTTATTGCTTTATTAACCTTTTGGTAGTTTGTACTGAATCACCTTTCAGTTTAATTAAGTATATACCCCTGTTCAGCTCATCAATAGCTACTTTATTTACTCCTGACACAATTGGTTTCTGCATAATTATACGCCCTGAAAGATCCAATATCATGAATTCTTTGAATGTTGAATTGTTTGGAAGATCAATATTCAGTTCATCAATTGCAGGATTTGGATAGATACTTGCAGTGGCAGGATCAATTAATGGTACATCAACCGCCATAGTAACAACCATTGGCATACTGGTACTTATGCTGCCCGGACAGAAAGATGGCGCTGCAGTTGCATAGTATGTACCTGCATCGCGTATTACATAGGTGGCATTTGTAGCCCCTTCAATACTATCACCATCTCTATACCACTGTATAAGAGTGTCGTATGGAGGGTTATTGATTGACACAGGAAATTCGGCACCCTCATCCAGGATAAAAGTTTCGGTTTCGGGATCAAAAGTAACGCCATCGCCAAGTTCATACATTGTAAAAATCGGTAACCAGGCATAACTGTCAATTTGTAATGTATCTGACTCAAATGACTGACCACCAATTGTGGCGATAACTTTCAGGAGTGCCTGGTCGTATGTGAACCAGTCATACGTAAACGTTGGCCCGGTAGCCCCTTCTATTGGTACAAAATCATCCTGAAGGAACCAATATTTAAAATACCATTGATAAGTATCAAACACAGGATTAGTAACATAGGCGGTTCCCTCAGTATCAGGGCACAACATAGTGTCACCTTCAATATCCGGGTTTGTTTGTGCATTCAGGGTTAAGAAACTTATCAGAAGTAAAGGGAGTAATATTATAGTTCTCATAACTTTAAGTTTTAGTGATTATTAGCTTAAAGAATTAACAAAAAAATACCTGATTTTACTTAAGATGTATAATTGACCATAAGGTTGCACTATTAGCCTTAGCTATTAAACAATATACACTGCTTTCACAACTGCCAGGTAATTGCTTAAGGAATCTTGAGGTAGCTCTTAATATGCTTATCAGAAATGTAATACAATACAGTTCCCACGATCATGCCAATGAGATATCCATATGGCAAAAAAGCTGCAATCAACGCAGTGAGCAGGGCAATAAAAAAGCTCTTTTTTGAGTCTATTATATCTTTTATGAACATCATCAGCCACAAACCTTCAAACAGCAGGATTATACCCAGAACAGGCAGTGGAAATATGTTGAGTATCAGTTGAAAGCTATTACTGAAAAACAAGCCAAGTATAAGAAAGAGGGTGCCGTATATTAAAACTGAACCGCCTGTGCGGGCACCAAAGGCATAATGCCCTGCCATACCTCCTGAACCATGACAGGTGGGGATACCACCCAACATTGGGTTAATAATATTGATGAGAGAATAGCTAAAGCTTATTTTTTTTAATGTCACCCTTTTCTCAGGAAATAAATCACCAGCAATCCGGTGTGTGGCTATAATTGAATTACCAATTGAAAGGGGTATTTGCGGAAGGGCAAGAATAATAAAGCCGGTGAGGATATCAGTCCAGGAAGGCTTGTATAGTTCAGGCACTGAGGGTAATACAGGGCGGATGTTACCTAATACATCAAAGTGAGTAACCAGTGCATAGAGTATGCCTAGTACAATTACAAATATGGCAGGTGGATATTTTCTATTGCCCATCAGCACAACAGTTATAATAAAAGCAATTACCGCAATCATTATACCGTTAAAAGAATCTGACATAACATATTCCCTGAGGGCAATCATTGAAAGCTGCAGTCCGAGTCCAAATTGTATACCCCTGACCACTACCTTGGGAATATATTTTGCTATCATGTCAACAGCTCCTGTAATAGTTAACAGCAGCATTACGATGCCAATAGCCAATCCACCACCATAAATGATTTCCGGTGAGATCTTCTGGGCAATAACAATCATAGCAACCGCTTTCAAGGGCTGCACAGGCATTGGAATGCCATATATAAAAGCTGTGATAACATGCATAGCCCCGTAAGCGATCAATACATTGGCACTGTTAAGCCCACTTGCCAGTATCATACCCACAATAAGAGGCAGATCGGTGCCTATATCACCGAAAGCACCGGATAATTCATTCCGGTTAATGCTGATTCTTTGTTTTATAAACTTAACAAGTTGCATGAACCGGCAAAATTAGTTTAAAAAAAGTATCTGAGCAGGTTAAATGGGCGTAGTTAACTCTAAATGATCTTTTAGATATCTTTGCAAGCATCCGTAATTGCATATAGCTGTCATGCAGCTGATTTATACATTGAACCAGTATTATCACAGTACAGAAACGAATGAATCAACTTGACAGGATCAGTTTCGAATCATTGTTCCGCTCTGAATACAAGGGACTCTGTTTCTTCGCACAAACTTATGTAAAGGATGGTGAAGCCGCTCGTGAAATAGTGCAGGATGCTTTTCTGGGACTATGGGAAAAGCGGGAATCAATTGACGTAACCCGGAATGTAAGAGCATACCTTACAACGGGCATCCGCAACAAGTGCCTGAACCATCTGCGTGATAACAAGAAATTCCACACAAACCTCCTGGACATAGAGAATTTGCCTGCAAATGAGGAACAATTCGATTCTTTTGATTCTGATCATCTTACTGAGCAGGAGTTGCACACTACAATACAGACTGCCATAAGTGAATTGCCCGAAAAATGCAGGGAGGTTTTCCTGCTAAGTCGCAATGAGAATCTTAAGTACAGGGAAATCAGTGACAAGCTTGGCATTTCTGTAAAAACTGTTGAAGCACAGATGTCAAAAGCTTTGCAATATCTAAGGACCCGTCTGGCGGGATATCTTAAATTAGTGATATTGATATTTTTATCTCTTAAACAATAAGGGTAAATGATGCTTTAAGTGTATAACTGACGGACGAAAAACAATATGAACGATAAGAAATCATACTTCAACAACCTGATGGTTAAATATTTCCACGGTGAGGCAACATCTGAGGAAATAAACCGCCTTTACGACTGGTTGGCTGAAGACCCGGTGAACAGGAGTTTATTTGAAGAACACCACCAAACCTGGATGTTACTTACAAAAGACACCATTTCGTCCATTGATATCAATAAGGAATGGGAGGCTTTCTCATCCCGCCTGGGCAATTCAGCGAAATCTTCTATTTCTAGCCCTGATAAAGCAATTTCAAATAATGTAAAACCAGCAAATATTAGAAAAAGGAGGTCGACTGTTATAAGTATGATCAGTTCATGGAGGATAGCAGCATCCTTTGCAGTAATTGTTATTTCAGCCGCTATACTATACTACCTTATTGCTTCCCCTGAAATGACAGAAGTTTATGCTGAAGATGCTAACATTGAGCATGTGCTGCCTGATGGATCGGTGATTACATTATATAAAGGATCAAAAATTGGATATCCTGCATCTTTTGTTAAGGAAACACGCAATGTAACGCTTGAGGGAGAGGCCAATTTCAATGTGCAACATGATATGAAACACCCCTTTATCGTATCAGGTAATAATTTAAGGATCATGGTACTTGGTACTCAATTTAATGTGAATACCAAGGCTGGCGATGGTGAAATGAACGTAGTACTTGAAACAGGTAAGGTTTCTTTGTTTTTTAAAGGCAACGAATCAGAAAAGCTGATACTTAAACCGGGCGAAGCTGCGTTAATCAATACTGAAGAAAAGAGCATACAGAAGTCAGTTAATACAAACCCTAACTATAATGCATGGCTAACCGGTAACATCGTTTTCAATAATACTGCATTGGAAGAGGTAGAAAAGATACTTGAGAAAGTATATCATGTAGAAATAGTTAAGGATGAAAACTTGAAAGATTGCACACTTACTGCTACCTTTGAAAAGCAATCACTTGACCAGGTACTCAATGTCATCAGCGAAACACTCGGAATTAAATACAGTCGCAGTAAAGATAACATCATCTCTCTCGATGGGAATTGCCAGTAAACTATTAAAGTCCACTATCCTGTGTCTGCTGTTTCTTACAATAACCATTTCCCTAAGAGCCCAGAATCTTGATAAGCTTATTACCCTTGAAATCACTTCACAACCTCTGGTGAAGGTGCTCAATGAACTCACTCTAAAAGGTGATATCCGGTTTTCATACAATCCTCAAAAAATACCCTTAAGCGAAGAAGTTACAATACACGCTATCAACAAACCTGTGAAGGAAGTACTTGATGAGTTGCTAACACCTTTGAACATAAGCTATTCTGTCACTGGCAGGCATGTGGTGCTTAAAAAGTTAGCTTTATCTCAGGGAGATGAAGTTCCTAAAAAGCGGCATCTAAATCATTACACCATCAGTGGATTTATCCGCGACAGCATTAATGGTGAAGTAATAATTGGCGCAGGTATTTATGATAAAGTTTCGTTGAAAGGCACTATCTCAAATGCATACGGCTTTTATTCACTAACACTGCCCGAAGGAGCATACACAATAACATACTCTGTGATTGGATATGCACCACGCAATATACTGATAGAACTGGGGAATGACCGCCGACTTGACCTGTTAATGCAGGAATCGTCAATTAAAATGAATGAAGTTGAGATAGTTAGCCGACCGGAATTAGCAGTTATTGACAATGAAGGCGGACAGGTACACCTGTCGTCGGTTACACTCAAGCGCATGGCAGGTTTTGCCGGCAATACAGATGTGATCAAATCCCTTCAATCAATACCCGGGATCGCAGGATTTGGTGATGGATCATCATTTTACTATGTCAGGGGGGGCGATAAGGATCAGAACCTGATGCTCATAGATGAAGCGCCAATTTTTAACCCTGCTCACCTGTTTGGCTTCTTTTCAGCACTGGCACCCGATGCCATAAAAGATGTAAAAGCATACAAAGGGGATTTTCCAGCTTCTTATGGTGGAAGGCTATCATCAGTTATAGATATCAGGGCACGGGATGGTAACCTTAACAGGCTTGGTGCATCAGGAAACATCGGCCTCTTCACCACTGACCTTACCGTTGAGGGACCTATTATGAAAGAAAAGAGTTCTTTTATTTTATCGGCACGACGTTCAAACCTAAGTTGGCTTACACAAATTGACAACCTCAGCGAGAAGTCCTTTACCGTAAAGTTCTATGACTTGAATGCTAAACTTAATATCAGGCTTAATGATAAGAATCGCTTATTCCTAACAGGATTTACCGGTAAGGACGACTTTAGTCGTTTGTCAGCTGCAACCGTAACCACCTTTGGCCTTAGCTGGAATAATGCTACCGGGACCATCCGCTGGAACCATCTTTTTAACAACAAGCTCTTCATTAATACTACTGCCATCTTCAGCGAGTATAATTATTACCTGTACATGTCGCGTGAGCAAGATGACTATTGGACTTCTTCCATCATGACGCGTGCGCTTAAGAGCGACCTTTCGTGGTTTAAAAACCCGGGTAATACTTATCGTGCAGGTGTTGAGCTTAGCAATTACCATTCAAATCCGGGCAATGTGCATTTTACTGATGAGCTTACACAACAAGCTGCCCCCCGCATATCACCATATAATTCGCTGGGACTATCAGGTTACGTTAGCAATGAACGGATTATGGGTGAAAGAATAACCTTAAAAGCCGGATTGCGTGTGAGTTCATGGAGGAATTTAGGCCCTGCAACTGTATATTTCTTTGATGCTGCATACCGCCCGTTTGATACCATTGAGGTACAAAAGAGAAGTTTCTATTCACCATATATCAATGCTGAACCACGTTTGAATATTACGTATAAATTGTCGGGTTCATCATCCTTAACAGCAGGATATAGCCGCACAGCACAGTATCTTCAGATTTTATCGAATTCTACCAGTCCCTTCACTTCCCTTGATATATGGGCTCCGGCAGGTCCCAATATAAAACCCCAAAAAGCCGACCTCCTAACACTTGGATATTTAAAATCAGTTAAGAAACTGCAGTTTAGCACTGAAATTTTCTATAAAAAGCTTTACAATCAGATTGATTATAAAGACCATGCAAATATGCTTTATAATCCGCTTATAGAAGGTGAATTACGTTTTGGAGATTCAAGAGTATACGGACTTGAAGTATTGTTGCGCAAAAACGAAGGAATAATCAGTGGCTGGGTTGGCTACTCCTATTCCAGGGTATTAAAAACCATTGAATCCATCAATTCAGGAAAAGAATTCCCTGCTTCATTCGATCATCCTAACAGCATTTTCGCCAACATTCTGCTTTCAGTTACCAGGCGCCTGGACATTACAGCCGGCTGGGTCTATATGACCGGCTCCCCGTTCACCTCCCCTGTTGGTTTTATGCAATATAATGGCTCTACTGTTCCAATTTATGGTGAGAAAAACAATGACCGTTATCCCGATTACCACAGACTCGACCTTTCCATGACTATCAAACTGAACGATCCCGATAAGCGCTTTACGCACAATTTAGTATTGTCAGTTTACAATGCTTACGGCAGAAGCAACCCCTTCTCCATCAGCTTCAACAAGATCATGGACGACAGAGGAAATATCCATATCCCTGCTGACCTCAGTGGAGATTTAGAAATTATTCCCACAAAGATCTCTGTGGCCGGTGCTATTCCTTCTATAAATTACACCTTCAAATTCTAAGCCATGAAAGGGAGAAATAGCAGAGCCGTTTCATTTCTGATAGTCTTAATGTCCATTTTCTATAGCACAGGCTGTGAAAGGGAAGTTTCATGGCCTTTAGAAAATATTGAAAATGATCTCGTTGTTGTGGAAGGCATCATAACTGATGAATACAAGCATCAAACCATTAAGCTAAACAGGACCATCTCATCACCCAATGACACACCTGAACCAGTCACAGGAGCAGAAGTTATTGTCAGCACAGTTGATAGTGTTTACACATTTATAGAAGATTCAACAGCACCGGGGGTTTATAATTCTATTATACCGTTTGCAGGTGTTGTTGAGAATGAATACACGCTGTTTTTAAATGCAGAAGGTAAGATTATTACTGCTAAAGCAATTATGCCACCAGGGGCTGATTTCCAGTTTCTAAGATATGGTAGGCAGGGGAACAAGGAAATGCTTTTTACCATTGTTTGGGTGGCCGGACAATACAATGCTGAGAGTCCAGCAATGTACGAGATTCTGCTTGACTGGTCGATGGTTGCCGGGTATGAAAATGTATCTTATGATAGTACCCATGCAAGGCTGCTTTATTACACACTCCCAACCCTGGATGTCAGCCAGATGTTTGCTCCTGCAAGAGAAACTGTACATTTTCCAAAGGGTACAATTATAACCGAGAAACGTTACTCACTTAGTACCCAACATGCTGCATTTATAAGGGCTTTACTCGCTGAAACAAATTTTCAGGGGGGCCTTTTCAATTCTGTTCCTTCCAACTTGCCGGTTAATCTGAGTAATAATGGACTGGGCTTTTTTGGCGCATGTGCTGTAACTACCAAAACAAGGGTTGCAGGAAATGCCCCACAAAGAAATTCAAATGAAGATTTATAGCAATTAATTTCCTCCGGATTTAATATATGCTACTGTTTGCAATAAAGAATGCAACTGATTGTAATAAAGAAGGCAACTGATTGTAATGAGTAAATTCAAAATTTATTTTTTGCTGACATCAGGGTATATTGCTCCTTATGTGTATTATTTGACAGATAACAAAAACCAAAATAAAAGATCATGAAAATCACGAAATTATTGTATACTGCAGCTATCCTGATTGCAATATCAACGATCACGCTTTCGTCATGCAAAAAGGATAAGCTCGAGAAAGGAAGTATGGATTATACTTCTGTTTCTAACCTTTCTGACGACGAACTTGCCGTAGAACAAGTGTCAAATGAGTCAATGGAAGATGTTGAAGGATTCCTTAACTATCAGGGAGGCGGCAACTTTAAATCAGGTGGCAGGATTCCATGCAATGCTACCGTTGATTCAACAGAAATTGTGAATGATACTATTACCATCTATATAACCTATGATGGTCTTTCATGCAATGGTCGCAGATACCGCACCGGTCAGGTTGAGATTAAAAAGCGCGTAGGTACCCACTTTGGCAGACCCGGGGCAAGTGTACATATCAGGCATATTGATTTTACTGTTAGTGCGCCTAATGGTACCCGGTCAATGACAATAAACAGCTCAAAGATATTTACCAATGTAACAGGCGGATTTATAGGAATGCTTGGGCATAATGGATTCAACTCTCTGGTACATCGGTTGCAGGGTAGGATGAATATTAGCTTCAGCAACGGAACAACCCGTACATGGCTTGTTGCACGTCAGAAAACTTTTACAGGAGCACGTGGCAACTTGCTTTTAAGTGTTGATGGTTTCGGAACTTCAGGTGATTATACCAATCTGGTTACCTGGGGCACAAACCGTAATGGCGAAGACTTCTACACTCAAATTTCTGAATCAATAGTATACAAACAAGCTTGTACATGGGATCCAATCTCAGGTTCAAAGTTCCACCAGATACCTGCTGCTGATAAAAGTGCTTTGGTCTTCTTTGGCTATAACAGTGATTTACAACCTATAACCGGTGATGAATGTCCAACACATTATCGTGTTGATTGGCAAAACGGAACTTTTACAGGAACAAGGTTTATCCCTCTGCCATAAGAATAAATAGATTACCATATTGCCTGCGATAATACAACATGGGGGCATGTCAAATAAAAAGAGACGCAAAATTTTGCGTCTCTTTTTATTATTTTATAAACCACCTAAATCAACTGTATCAAGGTAAAAATCGATTATTGACCCTATTAAATGGGTCTCTTATTTAGATTTTTAAAAAGAATTGGTGATACTAATGCGCTTTAATGAAAAATATTACTAATTTTGCATCGTCGTAAAAGTTACTTCTACATTACCAGTTTTTAAAAACCAAAACAAACTAATTAGCAATGTCAATTACAACAATTATAATCTTTGCCTTAATTACAGCCATCGCTGCATATTTCTGGTATGCAATGAAAAAGATGAAAAACATGCCACTGGTGGCAGAGAACGAACATATTGTTACCCTAACAAATGCCAATATGCAGCATCAGATCAAAAATGGCATTTCACTGGTTGATTTCTGGGCAGCATGGTGTATGCCCTGTAAGATGATGGCACCGGTGATAAATGATGTTGCTCAGGAAGCAGCAGGAAAAGCAAAGATCTGTAAACTTGATATTCAGGAATTTCAGGATATGGCTGCTAAACACTCTGTGAGAAGCATTCCAACAATGATACTTTTCAAGGACGGCAAAGAGATCAACCGCTTTGTGGGTGTCAAGTCAAAAGACTTCCTGATGAATGAACTTAATAAGGTGATATAACCATGAAAGAAACATGTGAAACAAAACAGGAAAATGGCACTCTCAAAGAGCGGCTATTATCCGCACGATATTTGAAGACAATAATTTTTGTAATTGTTGGTGCCCTTGCCGGTTATCTCTACTACTATTTCGTTGGCTGCAATTCAGGTTCATGCGCCATAACCTCTAATCCTGTTTCAAGTATTCTTGCAGGCAGCGCATTGGGCTATTTTATAATAAACCGCCCTTGCCAGGTTTGCTGACCTATAACCCGATGATGCATCACTTTAAATTCTCGCTTTAACTTATGGAAAATGGAGAGTGCATACGAAGTATTAATATTAGCATTTTGAAATCTTTTGAATTATCTTTGAATAAATGGAAATAAAGGAAATAAATATAAGATATAGCGAACTGGCTGAAACAGAATGCTGTCTCTCATGCGGAGGCGCTGAGAAATACGCAGATGCCCAACCCGGTGAAGTTTGTGTTGACCTTGGAAGCGGACGTGGTACTGATGTATTGAGAATGGCCGAAGCAGTTGGTGAGTATGGATTCGTTTACGGCCTGGATATTTCAGATGGAATGTTGCAGACTGCACGCAGAAATGCAGAGAAACTTGATGTTAAAAATGTAAGCTTCATCCGCAGCACACTCGAGAAGCTGGAATTACCTGATAAAATTGCTGATCTTGTCATCTCCAACTGTACACTTAATCATGCATCTGACAAACAGGCTGTATGGAATGAGATACACCGGATACTCAAAAAAGGCGGACGCTTTGTTATCAGTGATATATATGCTGTTGAACCAATTGCCGAAGAATACAAAAATGATCCTGTGGCTATTGCGGAATGCTGGGCCGGAGCCGTTACCCGTGAAGAGTACATGAAGCATCTGGTGAATGCAGGTTTTAACGAAGTGGAGATCATTGAAGAATCAACTCCCTATGCTAAAGGGAAAGCCCTGGTTGCAAGCTTTACCATTGCGTCAAAGAGATCATTGAAATGCAATTGCAGCAGTTAATTGATGAAGCCAACCTTGGTTAACATGGAATAAAACCATAATAAAACAATAATAGATCGAGAGTAAAACCAGATTTCAATAATAAAAACATTACATCATGAAAACAGTGATCAGGAAAAAAGTAATAACTAAAACAGTGGTAAAGAAAGAAGCTTTATGCTGTGCCAAAACCTCAAAAACAACCCCCGGCTGTCACGATTAATGAACTTCTCAAAACACAATATTTATTCGCTTATTGACGGTTCTGAAAACCACTATATCGTTAATCTGCTGAGCGGGAGTGCAGATATTCTGAATCCCGAAGAGTTCAGCATGCTTAACAATTACCTGGCCGGAAAGGAAGTGCCGGTTGAATTCCTTACTGAACTTCAGCTGAAGGGATATATAGTGGATGAAACCAAAGAAGTGAAGCTCTACAAGCAGAGATACCTCGACTTTATTGATTTACGGGAGGAGGATGAAATTCAACTTTTCTTCGTGCCCAATTATAGCTGCAATTTTGCTTGTACCTACTGTTACCAGGATGAGTATTCAAACAAAAGCAAGCCGGCTTCAAAGGATTTGGTGGATGCCTTTTTCAGTTACATAAACCTTGAGTTTGCCGGTCGTCGCAAGTACCTTACAATCTTTGGCGGTGAACCTCTCATGAGTTCCCCTGCCCAAAAGGTCATGATCAGTAATCTGGTTGAGCAAGCTACAGGTGCAGGACTGGATATTTGTATTGTGACCAATGGTTACTCACTGGTAGAATACATTGACATACTGAAAGGCGGGAAGATCAGGGAGATACAGATCACACTCGATGGTATCGGAAGCATACACGATTCCCGGCGCTTCCTCAAAGGCGGAGGTGCTACTTTCGATAAGATAGTTGAAGGTATTGACGCATGTTTACAAAATGAATTGCCTGTTAACCTGCGCATGGTGATTGATAAGGATAATATTGGAGGACTTCCTGCTTTAGCTGACTTTGCAATAAGTAAAGGCTGGACAACCAGCCCTTATTTCAAAACCCAGGTAGGCAGAAACTATGAACTTCACCACTGTCAGGCAACTGCCGGTAAGCTATTCGACCGTTTCTCACTGTATGAGCAGATCTACAAGCTCACTGAAGAGCATCCACAGATTGCAGAGTTTTATCAGCCTTCGTATTCAATAACAAAGTATCTAACTGAAAACGGCACATTGCCCGATCCTCTGTTTGACTCCTGCCCCGCATGTAAAACTGAATGGGCGTTTGATTATACAGGGCAGATTTATTCATGTACCGCAACCGTGGGTAAGGAAGGCGAATCACTGGGCACATTTTATCCTGCAGTAACGCGTAAGGATGAAATGATAAAAGCATGGGAAGAAAGAGACGTTATCTCCATTGAGGCATGTAGCAATTGCAGTATGCAACTGGCTTGTGGTGGAGGCTGTGGAGCTATTTCAAAGAATAACACAGGCACAGTGCATTCACCTGATTGCCGCCCTGTGAAAGAACTTCTAGGACTTGGTTTTTCAGCTTTTAAGCTTGATCAAATATAATTTGTAATATAGAGGACATCATTGCAATGGTTGATAATGAATCAATGTTGAAGAAAAACCAAATGACTCATAACACTGCCATGGTAGCACACCAATGAGATGGTATATTAGAATTACCTGACAGAATAGAGTATCACGATAAGTAAATATAGAATATTAGAATTATAGAACATGAAAGAAATAAATGCAGCAGAATTTGAAACAGAAGTATTGGAAGGTGGAAAAGTAGTACTTGACTTCTATTCCACCGAATGTCCTCCATGCGAGGCCCTTGCGCCTAAGTTTGAGGGATTGTCAACACTCTATGGTGACGACATTAAGTTTGTGAAGATGTTCAGACAGCAGAACAGGGAACTGGCCAATGAATTAGGCGTTAAGTCGTCACCTACCCTACTCTTCTTTGACAATGGAAAAGTAGTAGCCGATTCGCTTTCAGGAGGTATCAAACGCAGTGAGATAATACATCACCTTGATACGATGTTGCCTCAGGAGAGAGTTGATCAGATCAAGTCAGGCATCAAACCTTCGGTATCTGAATTTGATGTTATCATTCTAGGGGCAGGACCCGGCGGACTAACCGCAGGGCTCTATCTTTGCCAGAGCAAGATCAACACGGTACTAATTGATATAGCACTTCCGGGCGGACATGTTTCAACTACCCATGAAGTGTCAAACTATCCCGGCTTTATTGAACCTCAGCCCGGTTACATGCTCTCGCACAACATGTCAGAACAAACCAAGCTCTGCGGTACCGTTTATAAAGTAGCGGTTGATGTCACCAAAATTGATCTTGAAAAGAAAGAAGTAATCATTGATGAGTTTGAAACCGTAAGGGCAAAGAAGATAATCATTGCCACAGGCACATCACCTAATCTTATGGGCATTCCCGGTGAGAAAGAACTGAAGGGCAAAGGCATATCCTACTGTGCAACCTGCGACGCGAAATATTATGGCGACAAAGAAGTAGTGGTTATCGGAGGCGGTAATTCAGCAGTAGAAGAAGCCGACTTTATCAGCAAATTTGCAAGCAAGATCACCATGGTGCATCAGTTTGCCGGCTTCACTGCCAACAAACATGCGCAGGAAAAACTACTGGCAAACAAAAAAGTGAGCGTACTCTTTGAACATGAACCCAGGTCGTTCGTGCGTGAGGGCGATAAGATGATAACCCTCGTAGAGAATCTGAAAACAAAAGAATTAACACGACTGGAAAGCGACGGCGTATTTGTTTTTATCGGCATGAAACCTAATGTTGCACTGTTTGACAATATGCTTGAAACCGATGCATGGGGCTATATAAAAACCGATGAGGACATGCGTACAAGCATACCCGGTATATATGCCGTAGGTGATGTGATCAGTAAGAAATACCGACAAATAACAACTGCTGTAGCTGATGGTACCATTGCTGCCATTGCCATAGCCAAAGAATTGAATTAACAGTAAAAAACAAAAATATCATGAGCACAAACCAATTTATCATTGAGCAGGTAAGTCCTTTCAGCGTTAATGAAACTGTTGAAAAGATCATTGAAGTTGCAACCCGCAAAGAGTGGCAGAACCCTGCAAACCATGATCTGCAGAAATCACTTGCCAAAAGTGATAAGCATGTTAGGCCTGTACAGGTGGTTGAAATTTGCAAGCCTCAGTATTCAGGCACCATGCTTGAGAAGAGTGATGAACGGATTGTTTCTGTTATGATGCCATGCCGCATATCAGTATACGAGAAAGAAGATGGTAAAACCTATATTGCTTTACTCAACACTGCTGCTATGAGCGAAGGTATGCCTGAATCAATAGCCGGTGCCATGAAAGGTGCATCAGATGAAAGTTTTGATATTGTAAGGGAAGTAATAAGCAACTAGGCCTGCTACAAATTACCTTAGTTTGGCCGGCATTATTTCTTAAAAATAATTATTACCTTTGCACCATCCAATTTGGCCCTGTAGTTCAATGGATAGAACGGAAGTTTCCTAAACTTTAAATATAGGTTCGATTCCTATCGGGGCTACTGATAATAAATGTTAACCGCCTGTGTATCATTGTATATAAGCGGTTATTTTTTTTCCTAACAACAACTACTTGATAGAGTAAATTAATTAAATATTCTTCTGATTGATTTCAGTTCCATGATTCACACTCCTTCAATGATATCTCTTTTAGCAAAACTCGGGTAAAGAGTTCATCATTAAACGGCTGATAAGGCTTTTCTTGCCTCTAAAATGCTCTAAAATGCTCAGTAAGCTTGGATATTGAAATTTATATTCCGTAGCAATATCCTTAGTCCGCTTCTCAGAGTATCTTACTTATGAGGTAAATATAGCATTTATATCAATTTTATCTGATCTAATCTCAATAGCTCTGTCTTTATAATCAATACAGAATTGAATAAGTTCTCTGGGTCTATTAAGAGTCCTGTCAATAATATAATCATACGATCCTTTGCCGTGAATAGTATCACACTTTTCTTTGTCAGACAGCTTTTGGGTCTTCTCTAACGAGTACAAGCATCTTTATTATGGCACTTTTTCCAGCACCTCTATTTCCCAATAGAATAGATTTATCACCTTCCTTTAAATGTGTAAAAGTGTCTGTTTCCAGAAAGTAATTTTTCAATCCGTCATCAGCTTCACGCTCAGCACTGAAGATGAATTTCATGATCTGCTTGATAAAATTGCAAAAATTGCTAAAATAAGGGAAGAACTAATAAATCTATCGGAGACAAAATATCCTCAGTTTATACAGCTTGATCTAAATATCTTTTCAAATACATTCTTTGCGATGCAAAACAAGGTTTAAGTCAATTCATTGATTAGATAATATATTCGTGACATACCTCATTTTGAATTGGGAGATTTTCTTCCACATCCAATAATTAAAGAAATACAACACATTAGCTATTCAAAAAAAAAGTAAAAAAATTAGTTTTTTTCTTAATAAGCTAATATATTTGACTAATAAAACCCAAATATCAATTGTATGAAAAAGAATTGGTTTATTGTTCTCATCATTCTTTCTATAAAATTAAGTGCTCAAGTTGATGTTAAAGATATTAATATTCCTTCCCCAAATTCATACAGTTTTTTAAAAGCGAAACAGTATGAGATATCTCCATATACAGGTATACCTGACATTAACATACCGATATTTACCTTAAATGAAGGTGATATAATATTACCACTCAAATTAACTTATAATTCTTCCGGAATAAAAGTATCTGAAGTGTCGTCATGGGCTGGACTTGGATGGAGTTTAAATACTGGTTGCTTTTTAGCCGAGGAAGTAAGAGGATTACCTGATATCAATGCTTCAACAGAATACTATGGTGGAAATATTGGATATTTAGTTGAATCTGGAATTCTTCAGTACTTAGATGTGTATAACCTTTCTTGGCCTCCCGCTAATAGTTATTTTGGAATGTATTACACAGATTCATGGGCAAGTCAATGGTTAGACATAAACTGTGTAGAATCATATCATATACAAGAATTTGAAGAAATTAAAACAGGTCAGAAGGATGGTGAAGGAGATATGTTTTCAGTCTGTACACCTGACTTAAATTTTAACTTTTTTGAAAATACAAATGACATTTATAAAACGGTTCCATACTCTAATGTAGAAATCAATAAAACAAGCCTTGGTTGGACAATCATTGATGAAAAGGGTCTCGTATATGAATTTAATAAGTTTGAAAGTTCTCAAGATGAAAATTCGAGATTTACACCTATTGGTTGGCATATTACAAAAATTACGGATCCTTCTGGCAACTATATTAATTTCTATTACTCGAACTATTTTTCTCATGAATATTCCTTACTACAATCAAAATACGCCTATGTAAGTTCTGAAGGAGAATGGATACCACCTACTCACGGGTCAAATATAACTCCTTTTCATACTGCACTTTATTCTTGTAAGATTGATAGTATAGTGACATCATCAGGCAATAAGGTAATCTTTGATTCTTTTTTCGATAGACAAGATCAAGAATATGAACCAAGATTATCGAAAGTAAGAATTATTAACTTAAGTGGTGAAAAAGTTCGTGAAGTCCATTTGGAATCTAATTATTTTCAAGGAAATAATCCAACAACTTATTCATTTGAGCAACAGGTGTTTCCTAACTCAAATAGTACCTTGCGACTTAAACTGTCTAAGTTAAAAATTAATAATGAGGAATATACATTTACTTACGATGAAAATCCCCTCCCTTCCCGATACTCAATAGATCAGGATTTATGGGGATATTTTAATGCTGCCGATAATAACTTCTTTATTCCCTCCTATTTCGAAATCCTAACTGATGGTCGGTATCTTACGATAAAAGGTGGAAATAGAACTGTAAATCCCTTGGTTAATCAAGCGAATATATTAAAGTGTATTAAATACCCAACTGGGGGAACCACTACATTCGAGTACGAATCGAATCAAGTTATTGATAAATTGAGCAATGGAATTCCTGCATCAGTTATATTAGAAGATGAATATTTTGAATATACTGCTCATACTGGTTCATCGAATATTTCTACAAATCCAGTTTACTCTCCAGTTTTCCACTATTCTCTAGGTTCCACACCAATGGAATTCGTTATGACTGGATTATTAAGTCCTCCTCCTAACTGGATGACTGATGTTTATATTTGCTTGGTTGATGCTACAACAAATGGAGTCGTTTATGAATTTTGCAGTATTGACCCTGCAGAGCCTTTCACAATCCCGACTCTAGATGCCCCTCCACCAGGTGATTATAAATTATCATTTTGCTGCTGTCCAGGTCTTTACTTAAAAGCTAGTGTATCTTGGAAAGCTCCATCTATTGATATTTCAAATGGAGACGAGTTAGTAAACAAAATAGTAGGTGGATTAAGAATTAAATCTATAAAAACAGATTCAAAGAACTTTCGAGAAGAAGTTCGAAATTTCTATTATAATAAAGCATCTGATCCTTCTAAGAGCAGCGGTTTAATTGTAAATTATCCATTACATTATCGTTGGTATTTAACAGCTACCTATAATAGAATACCAAATTGTTCTATAAATTACACTGGGAAGGCAAAATACAGGATGTTAACTAGTTATCCATCAAATATTATTGAGTTGAATTCTGGATATCCTGTTGGGTATAGTTTTGTAACAGAAGAATTCGGAATTAATGGTTTAGGAGGAAAAATTGAATATTCATTTACTGATTTAACTCAATATCCGGATATTCATCCAGATCCTCTATTTGATTATCCTTATGTAAGGAATTGCTCAAAAGGTTTTCAAAGAGGCTTATTATTGAGAAAAGACACATACAAGTATGATTCTAAGTTAGGTGGTCCAGTACTCATAGAAAGTATTAGTAATGAGTATGCAACATTTGATAATTGGTATAATAAGGAAGACCGAGGTGTTAACCTTGTTGTTAAACCACATGTTGAAGTGATTGAACAAAATCCTTACAATTGTCCTCCTCTAAATCATTATCATGAATCACTTTTGTGGCGACCTTATGTTAATGTTTCCGGTTGGAATAATCTTATGACTTCAAATAGAATAACTTATTATGACAATGGAAGTGCTCTAGAAGAAGTTACTACATATGATTATACTGATCCATTATTATATCACAATTTATTATTAACTAAGAAAATAACTAACAAAAGTGATGGTACACAGTTGTATGAAAGATTTTCATATCCTATTCATTTTGGTGCTCTGCAAGCTGGCAATGATTATGGAATATTAAATTTGAAAAGTAAACATATGGTATCAACTATCATTGAGTCCTCTAAATATTGTAGAATAAATAGTATTAGTCTACTAAAGAGTTCTTCATTTAACGAATATGATAATACCAACGGGAAAATTAAGAAACAATATTCAGTTCAAACAGACAAATTATTAAGTGATTTCCAAATAGCCCAAACTGTAAATGGCACGTTATATATGGATACAAGATACTCATTGGAATTTACAGCAGATTCATACAATAATAAAGGTAAAATAACACAATTTCATAAAAAGAATGGAATCAATAATAGCATTATATATGGGTATAATGAAAGTTCAATCATTGGTTATGCTACACACTCAAGTAATAATGAAATAAGCTATACTAGTTTTGAAAATAATGAATTAAACGGTTGGAGCAAATATGCTGAGAATCATTTTGTCAATGAACCAATCTACACCGGCGAATCTGCAATTCTTGTCACTAATGGATTTGGTCCTACAAAAGATTTATTTATTGGGGTTAATGCTAATGAACATAGTGGATACCAGGCAAGTGTTTGGGTAAAAGGATCAAAAGAGGCATATTTGCATATTGAAGCGAATGGCTGGGGCGTTCATGAAAGAGTTGAAAAGGGTGAAAAAGAAGGATGGCAACTACTTAAGGTGGTGCTATACAAGCACCGCTATGAATCAATGATAGACAGTGCTCTAAAAATTAGAGTCTATGTTGGAAACAACAGTTCTGACCCGGCATATTTTGACGACATACGCTTCCACCCATTGGATGCTCAAATGACCACCTACACATCCTCACCGCTAATTGGGGTTACTTCAGAGAGTGATGTCAATAACAAACCTGTAATGTATGAGTATGATGAATTTGGTAGACTTATACATATAAGGGATTTTGAAAATTACAGACGTAAAATGTTCGAGTATCACTATAAACAGTAAATAGATATATCATGAAGTGGAATATTAAAACAACCTGTTTAGTAACCTTTATCATTATCCAACTACTTTCTGGGGTCGTATTTGGCCAACAGTTATCCTTAGAGTGGTACAATAGATTTGGACATGATAGTTGGGACTATGCTAATAGTCTAAAGCGACTATCAACTGGAGATTTCATAATTACAGGTTCAATTAAGGCTGAAGTTTCAGGTGATTCCCTGATACCAAGTATAAGTAATAATGGCTGGATAGCATGCATCGATTCTACGGGCGATATAAAATGGCAAAAAACCTTTTTAGGTAAGGATTTTGAAACCGTTACTTCAGTTACAGAAATCAACCAGCATGTTATTATTTCAGGCATATTCCAAGATACCACTTACTATGACTCTGTGAGTATCAGTGCTGACTCATACATGAATGGATTTTATGCGGTTATAGATTATGATGGCAATCTGATTAATCTTAATAAAGTAGGACAAGGAGGGTTAATGCGTAATTTGGTACTCTGTTCAAATGATGACAATAGAGCATTTATCTCTGGCGCTTTTTCAGATTTGATTCAAATATCCGGTGTTCCTAATGTAAATTCAAACAACTCGATTTTCTTTGGTGAAATTATTGCACCCGGCAGTATAATTAATCCAATCTATTTCCACAGTTCAGGCAATTTATCGATTACATCAGCACAATGTAACGATTCAACATTATTTATTGCAGGATCATTTTCTGATACTCTATTTATTGCTGATAGTTCTTATATTTCTAGTGGTTCTATTGATGCTTTTTTGGTATCCTTTAATCTTGGTGGTCAATTTAAATGGATAAATACAATTTCTGGACATGGAGATCAACAGATAAATGACTTTGTAATCGGAACTGAGGGCAAAATAGGTACAGTCGGATATTTTGAGAATAATGCATTTTTTGATGATCAGGTACTACAAACATATGGTAGTAAGGACATGTTTGTTTCGCTTTCAGATAAAGACGGTGGGATAATATGGGTAAAGAATATTGGAAGTGTCAGTAATGACAGAGGATACTCAATCAAAATGAATTCTGAAAACGATATCTATGTTTCCGGTAGCTTCATACACATCATTGCGATACCTGATGAAAATGGGAACCTGATTGAATTAGAATCTTTTAGTCCATTTGGCAATTCCTTTATTGCAAAATTTAATGAATCAGGAATATTAAAGGCTTCCTATACGCTGCCTGGCACTTCAGAAGATTATTGTAATGGCATTGAAGTAAATGAATCAGGAAAAATTACAGCTATAGGTAATTTCTTTAAGACACTGAATTTAGAGGGTGCAAATAATCAATCAATAGACATTAGTTCATTTGGAGATAAAGATGTATTTATGCTCCATTTTGATGATTTGTGTAAAAATTTCCATATTGAAGCAGGTAATGATACTATAATCTGCCCAAATCAATCAATTGTTTTATACCCTCAAGACAATTACTTGTCATTTATTTGGTCACCGGGTGGAGAAGTTGACGAGCCTTTACAAACTTTTCAAACTGGCGTTTATCACTTAACAGCTACCAACCACCATGGTTGTATTGCCACTGACAGCCTTCTTGTTACAGATGGGTTTTTACCTCAGGTTTTTGCTGGTTCTGATACAATTTTACAAGCTGGTCAGAATTTAGAGCTTTTTCAAGCAACTGGAACAAATTCAATATCCTGGTTATGGACAACTAGTGGTGATGGTTATTTTGACAATCCTCGGAGTATAAACACTTCGTACACATTGTCAAACAACGATATAAGTGAAGGTTATGTATCACTCACTCTTGAAGGCAACAATTTTTGTGGAGCTATGGCTGACAGTTTAACGGTAAGTATTCAAATGGATGATGATGGTGTGGTTGCTTATCCAAACCCTACGGCAGATATTGTTACTCTGGTATGTGAAGAAGGCTACATCATCCAATCTGTAACTGTCACAAATCAGGCAGGTTATCCATTTATATCAGGTCAGCCGGTTAATAGTAATTATTTTAGCTTTAATCTTTCTGCATATCCTCCGGGATCGTATCTCTTTTACATAATAGTTAACAACACTACTATTACCAAGTTAGTTAATAAAATTTGATAGAATCATCTTTGAAGATATTTTTATGAAAACATCTCTACTATTCTCCATAATAACTTTATTGATTACATTGGGTATATCGGCTCAGGCGCAGCCTTCAAATGAAAATTACATTTACACTTACGACATGATGGTGCCTTTTGTAGGTAGTGTATCACATGGAGTACCGAACGATACCGCGCTTAAAACCATTCAATACTTTGATGGTCTTGGCCGTCCGCTTCAAACGGTTCAAGTAGGGTTTTCACATATAGGTAAAGACGTCATTAAGCCATTCGAATATGATAATTTTGGAATCGACACAATTAATTATCTTCCGTACCCTGGGGAAGGGTCCTCAGGCTCATATAGATCAGACTTTAAAGCGAAGCAGCCTGATTTTTATCAAAGTACTTACGAAGATGCTAATGGATACGCGCCTACTATGATTGAAAAATCACCTATACAAAGGACTTTAAAACAAGGTGCACCGGGGGCGAGCTGGCAAATTAGCAATAATGGTCATCCTGTTACATTTCAATATTTGACCAATGATAATTCTTCATTATTACAGGTGAAGAAATGGAGGATTGATGAAGATGGATCATGTAAGTATGATGGTTTATACCCAGCCAATGAGTTATGGGTAGTAAAAACAGTGGATGAAGATTTGTCAGCTTCCTATGAATTTAAAGACAAACAGAGTAGAGTCCTTTTGAAACGGAATCTGCTTTCAGATACTTCCTTTACAGATACCTATTATATCTATGACGACCTTAATTTATTACGTTATGTGATTTCGCCTGAAGGCTCTGAAAGAATTCAAGGAGGTTTTTCTTCAACTGATGATTTGGTCAAACAGTATGTTTATTGTTATCAGTACGATTTAAGAAAGCGGTTGATTGAAAAGCAAATACCTGGTAAAGCGCCTGAATATTATATATATAACAAAGCTGACCAGATCATATTGTATCAGGATGGAAATATGAGGAAGGTGGTTGAAGGAAAGAATTGTTACTCCTGGCAATTTACTAAATATGATGGATTAGGCAGGGTAATTATGACAGGGATAACTGATCAGTTTCCTGTGGAGTCGCGGGATGATATTCAAGCACTTGCAAACAATCAAAATCAGTGTTTTGAAACATTACAGTATGCAACCATTTACCCACAAATTAATAGCAACTATTATACAAATAGAGCATTTCCTACAATAGGAGGTGATGAAAAGTTGCTTACTTTGAATTACTATGATACGTACGTTATTAATACCAGTTTAGGTATAAAGCCAATTATTTCGGAATCAAATATGATTTTTAATACGCTTGACGCGAGTTTTACACTTCCTGATTACGAGATGAACTTCACCTCAGGGCTTCAAACAATACAGTACGTTGAATACAATGGTACTTTATGGCCAACAGTTTCATATTACGACACCCGGGGCAGATTATTACAGGAAAGATCTGTCAATCATAAAAAAGGTATTGAAATCAACAATATATCCTACAAGAACCTTACAAATCTTATATCGGCCTCTGAGCATAAACACTCAACAGATATATATGGAAGAAAATATGAGCAAACAGAAAAATATACCTTTTCTTATTCGCCAGAAGGAAGGCTGCTTAGCAGAAGTTATTATTTAAAGGATGTATTGGTGCAGAAGCTTGATTTCGACTATACACCACTGGGCGATCAGGTCATTAAAAAGGTGTATGTTGAAGGCTCAACCGTGCGCCAAACAGTGGATTACAAGTTTAATATCAGGGGCTGGCTTACCAAAATAAATGATCCTGCTAATTTTACACCAACGGGTGAAGACCACTTTGCCATGGAATTGTTTTACGACCAAAAATTACATGATACAATTGGCACACAGCGATATAATGGAAATATCTCTTTTATCAGGTGGCAGTCAAAACCCCCATTAGGAGCAGCAAATGTTGAATTAATAGGCCAAAAAGCTTATGGTTTCAGCTACGACAAGCTTAATCGGCTGACAGGGACATCCTTTTATGAAGAGTTAGACAGCAAGTTTCAAAGAACTGATGCTTATCAGGAATTGATTAATGATTACGATAAGAACGGAAATATCAAAAAGCTGAAGAGGCAGGGAAAATCATATGGTTCATCGACCATAATAGATAACCTTACCTACACATACACGGGCAATCAGGTGGTGGGCATTGATGATGCTGTTATCAAAGGTTACGATTACGATTTCTTTGATAATGGTCATTTCTATTACATATCACAAACTCCTGAGTACCTGTACGATGCTAATGGTAACTTAACCCAGGATCTAAACAAAGAAATACTAAAAATTACGTACAACGAACTCAACCTGCCATTAACAATAGATTTAACCGGAAATTACAAAATTGAATACAAATACGATGCTTTAGGCAACAAAAAATGCCAAATGGTTTCAGAAGGCGGACGATTATTTAAAACAACCGATTTTATAGGTAACTTTGTATACGAGAATAATTATCCTGCATATCACACATTTGACGAAGGGCGCATAGTGTACAAAACTGATGGCACATACTTTGCAGAAACCTACATCAAGGACCACCTTGGCAACATACGTGTTGCATACGGCAACGATGGTGTAAAGGATGGCATAAGGCAGGTAAATGCCTACTACCCGTTTGGCATGAATATGAAGGAACTATCAGCCAACAGCTCCTCCACCCTTCACCGCAACGAATACCAATACAACGGCAAAATGTTCCAGGATGAGCTGGGGTTGGATTGGTATGATTATGGCGCAAGGTTTTATGATCCGGTGATTGGGAGGT
>JAEZDY010000008.1 GCA_023417935.1 Bacteroidota bacterium | reverse complement strand
CGTTAGCGGTCATGCTATGTGCGACAGCGTAAAACATTAAATGATAGACAAAAATTGAAATATTTCATCTACATAACATTAGCTCTATTTGTTGCATCGTGCGACAACAGGACAAAGACTGTATCCGATAACTCTGTAACTGACAAACCAAAGACAGACACTTCAGCCACGGACAGTATTTTGAGCTTTTCATTTGTTACAAAATTTAGCCATCAAAACATTTCGAATAAATCTGACAGACAAATTGATTTGCTTTTTAACGGTATTGACAACTACTTAGGTGGACAACCTAATCATAAAGTTCACTTTCGAACAGAGTGCTTGCCTTGTGAACCAATCCAAGAATTTATGGGTGGACTACTTTTCGCAAAACGACTTCTAATTACAACAGACCAAATAAAATATTACAAAAACGACTTTGACATACCTGATAGTCTTAACCGCATCAAATTCAATTCTGACGACAGGGAAAGAACTAATCCAAAGTTTCAATTTACAGACGGTAAAGGCAGTATCAAGTATATCGGAATTTCTTGTAATGACGCAGACTTTAATAAAGTTCGACTGACATATCCAACTGGAGAAATAGTAATTGATAGTTTAATTAACGCATCTTTTTTCGAGTATGATTTAAATATGGACGGACAAAAGGAGCAATATTTACTTGGGTCGAGAAGTTGCAATCAAGAGTTTGTTATTTTGCGAATAAGAAAAACTAACGACACAAAATGACGGCAAACTTTGGACAGCAGACCTTCGTGGACAGAAAAGCACGAACCGCTAACAGCACCTACAAGAAATTGGCGGTTCAGTGGTTAAATGAAGTTTTGTGCTTCGTATCAAGTTTGTTGGTGGCAGACAGTTTTCATCTCCGAAATCGCCAACTTCTTGTAGCTGCCAACCGTTACAGGCAAGTGTAAAATCCCCCGCCACAAGAGAAATTCCCCTTTTAAATATTGAATTCAGGACACTAAAACACAAAATAGAAGTGGTTTTAAGTGAGATCTTGTCTAAAAAACAATTTATTTATCTTGCAAATCAAAAATAAGCACTACATTTGTTCCAAGTTTGACAAAAAACAGGAAAATTATGCTTTTACAGTTTTCAATTAAAAACTTCAGAACCTTTAAGAATAAAGCAACTCTGAGTCTTGTCGCAACAAATTATGACAAGGACACGCGAGAAGACGACAATATTTTCAGCAACGAAAAATACGGTTACAGACTTCTTAAAAGTGCCGTTATTTACGGGGCAAACGCAAGCGGTAAAAGTAAGTTATTGGAAGCGTTCTCCTTTATGAGACACTTCGTAATTAATAGTTCTAAAACAACTCAAAAGGGCGAAATTATCAATGTTGAACCGTTTCTTCTTAGCGTGGAAACAGAAAATGAACCTTCTGAATTTGAAGTAATTTTTCTTTACAACAATGAGCTATATCGTTATGGATTTGAAGCGACTAAAGAAAAAGTTGTTTCAGAATGGCTTTATCATAAACCCAAGACAAAAGAAGTTGAGTTGTTTTACAGAGAAAAAGACAAATTTGAAACCCACGAAAGAAATTTTGCAAAAGGAACAACAGTTGTAAAAGAAAAACTTGTGAGAGACAATGCACTTTTGGTATCGGTTGCTGCTCAGTTTAACGAAAAATCTGCTATTAATGTTATTGATTGGTTTGAAAGTTTAAGAATCATTTCGGGATTAAACGAAGATGAACACTACAACTATACGTTATCAAAGACTAAAGATTTGGTTTTTAGAAGCAAGATTACAGAATTACTTAAAGCGGCAGATTTAGGAATTAAAGACGTTTCTATTAAAAAACTTGACATTGATATTGAAAATGAAATCAATTCTATCAATGTGGACGAATTATTAAATGAAATCAAAAACAATGATGATTTAAGCCATAAAATTGGATTACCCTCCTCCATTTTAAAAGATGAAAATGCCCTAAAAATGCTTTTTTCAAACAAGCAGTTTTTGAAATTGATTTTAAGTTCTCTTCTAGACAATGAGGAATATACTTCTCATAATTCCGAACTATTTACAATTCACAAAAAATTTACACCAAAAGGAAATGCCATTGGAGATGTTTATTTTTCTATGAATCACGATGAATCTTTTGGAACTAAAAAATTCTTTGCGTTGACGGGACCAATTTTGGACGTTATTGAAAATGGTTACACATTAATTGTTGACGAACTTGACTCAAAACTGCACCCGAATTTGGTTTGTAAAATTGTATCATTATTCAATTCAAAAGAGTTTAATAAAAAGAATGCTCAGCTAATTTTCAATACCCACGACACTAATTTGTTGAGTTCAGGATTGTTTAGACGAGACCAAATTTGGTTTACAGACAAGGACAAATACGGTGAAGCCAAACTGTATTCTTTGGCTAACTTTAAGTCTGACGAAGTTAAAAAGAATGAGCCTTTTGAAGATAATTACATCAGAGGAAAATATGGTGCTGTTCCATATTTGGGCTTTTTTGATAATCTAAACATCTCATTGTCGCAAAATGAAAATGAAAGACAAAAAAGCTGAACAAATTGCGGCTAAACAAAAACATAAAGAGCATTTAAAAGCTAAAAGACGGTCTGAACCAAATTTGGAACGACCTGTCGCTGAATTAATTGAAAAGCCCTCAATATTGATTGTTTGCGAAGGGAAGAATACCGAACCCTCATATTTCAATCATTTCAGGCTTTCTTCGGCAACAGTAAAGTCGGTTGGTGAAGGATACAATACTGTTTCTTTGGTTAATAGAGCTACGCAATTAGTCAATGAAAAAAAATACGACCAAGTGTGGTGCGTATTTGACAAAGACGATTTTAATGAAAATGATTTTAATAAGGCTATACAAATGGCAGAAACCAATAATTTTAAAGTAGCCTATTCTAATCAATCTTTTGAGTATTGGTTAATTCTTCATTTTGACGACCATCAAGGTGTAGGAATGCACAGAAAGGATTATAACGACAAGATAAACGAATTGCTAAAACCGTTTAGTGTAATCTATGACGGAAATGGCGACAAAATAATAACTGAAAACTTTTTTGAATTATTAGACGGCTTAGACAGCAAAACCAATAAGAAAAGAGTTGATTTGGCAATCGCAAGAGCGACAAGAAACTTTAATCTATTTGACCACAAAAATCCTGCGAAAGAAGAATCTTCAACGACAGTATTTAGGTTAGTGGAGGAATTATTGAAACACTTGTAAGACAGAAACACCAGCCTGTAACAGCGGTTTGGCGTAATGGGGGCGGACGTTCTTCGTATGAAAATTTATGCTAAATTTGAACGGTGTGCTTCGTATCAAGTGTTGTGCTAAAAAGCCCCCACTACGCCAAGCCGCAAACCGTTAGGTGCAACCATAACCAGAGGCCAACACAACATTCCGCAGAGACAATTGGAAAAATAAATTAAACAAAATATCGTTAACTAACAAAAATAAAATTATGAAAAATAAAATTTTAACACCAATTATCCTTTCTATTGTAACACTCATTCTGGGTTGCAAAAAGGACAACTTAAACATTAAAGACGGAACATATAAAGGAACGTTTACTGTAACTTACAGTTCGGGGACTCAAACTGGACAAACGACATTAGAACTTAAAAAAGGTAAATTTACTTGTTCGGGTAATTCTAATAGAATACCTGCTGGGGGTTCAGGGACATTTTCATCGGACAAGGGAAAAATAACATTTAATGATGAAAATGCTTGGACAGCTGACTTTGACTGGAATCTTATACTCAGTGGTAACTATGATTATACGTTTGATGGGAAAAAACTGATATTTTCAGCCGACAAGAATAATGTAGGACATTACAAGTATGACCTTGAAAAACAATAATTACTTCAACCGATAAAAAATAAAACCAAGTAGGCATACCTGACCAAAAATGTGAAAGAAATAAAAGACGTTTCGCAATAGAAAAGAAAATTTCTCAATTGGACAGATTAATATGAATAGCACGATAACAGACAACATAAAAGAAATTGCAGAGCAACTTGACTGCGGTTTTCGTGCATTCATACACAAGAAAACAGGACAACTCCTTTTCGTACCAGACAACAACAATTATCCCGACATTGATCTTGACTCGTGGGACGAAGAACTTGAACAAATAGAAAACAACTTCACCGACTATTACGAAATTGACAAATGGACTTCAGACGAAGCGTTTGAAACAATGAGTGAGTTTGCCGACCAACTTACCGACAGCAATTTGCAAAACAGACTATTTGACGCATTAAGAAAGAATAAGCCGTTTAGAGAATTTAAGTCCGTGATTGACAATTCGGGCGACTTCAGACAGAAATGGTTTGACTTTATAAAGAAGTGGCAGCAGGACTTTGTAGAAAGACAACTTAATAGACTAAAACTATCGGACGAATGAAAAGAATGGCAGCACCTAACAGGCGTTTTGCTCAATGGCGGTTGAAGTGGTTAATTGAACATTCTACCTCGCATCATCTTTTGTGGTGTATTGACAGTTTAGTGCTCCAAAATCCGCCACTGCGCCAAGCGCCAAAACGTTACCTGCTATTTAAAACGACATGAGATTTCTACTCGGAATAACAATTTTGATCATGACAAGCTGCTCTATTCAACGACAGCAAAGATATCCGATGCCTTATCTCAACTCGATTGAAGAAAGCAAGGCATTTTCCGACTCTTTGCTAACAAGTGGAATAGATAAGATCATCGTCTATCATAAGAAACACGGAATGTATCTAAGAGAATACTATATCTTTTGGATGGACAACGACCTTCATTTAAGAAAAATAAACCAAAATGGAATCTTCAAACCTAATTCTTGGGAAATGATTGGATTCTACCGTGAAGACAGACTTTTCGACTTCTTTCAGAAAAATGAAAAACAACTTAATCAAGACACAACACCTGAACTTAATTGGTATCACTATCCATATTCGGACATTCAGGTGGTTAACAATGATTCAGTAACTAACTTCCATTTGCCAAATGGTATTCAAAGTTCTGAAAATTCAAGTCCATATCAATTTGCCAGACTTATAGAAAGCACGTTGTTTAATATCGAAAGTGGATCATATTGGGAACAGGCGGAAAAGAAAATGAAATATTATCCCAAGAATTACGACCCAGACAAGCAGAAATGGCAAATTTGGGAACAAGAAAAAATTAGAGATGGAGAAATTTGGGACGACTATTATCATTAAAAAAATAAAAACAGCAGGTAACAATGGCTAAAATAACATAGGGCAGATAAGGCTTTCAGAAAGTTTTGTTCATTAAGCAAATTTCGGTTTCGATAGACAGTGAATCGCTTCGAAAGCCCTACGTTTCTTAGCCGAGCCGTTATGCGCAACAAAACCTAACCTCCGTTCTTAACATCCCCCGGCTGATCTTTGTTCCGGCTTTTCAAGCGCAAGACGGACAGAAATAAAAAAAGAAAAGTCATTTTTAAAAAAGCGATTAAAAAG
>JAEZDY010000039.1 GCA_023417935.1 Bacteroidota bacterium | reverse complement strand
CTAGCCGTTTGGCGATCGTTGCCTCGGCTGGCATTCTCGCGGGCAGCCTGTCTGCCCAGGCCGCTGACCTTGGCGGCAATTGCTGCGCTGATCTCGAAGAGCGCGTAGCTGAACTCGAAGCCACCACCGCTCGCAAGGGCAACCGCAAGGTGACGCTGACCGTCTACGGCCAGGTCAACAAGGCGGTGATGTGGCACGACAGCGATGAGGTTGATGCTTATCGTTCAGAGAGCCTGACGGTTTATGACAACCAAGCTGCAACGACCCGCTTCGGCTTCCGTGGATCGGCGAAGATCCGTCCAGATCTCGAGGCTGGCTACCAGATCGAAATCGGTCTGAACGAGAATAAGGGTGTTAGCTCGAACGACACCAACAGCGCGTTCACGATTCGCCACAGCTATTTCTACCTTGACGACACCCGCCTGGGCCGGTTGTCGGTTGGTCAGACGTCGCAGACGACGGACGGGCTGTTCCAGATCAACCTCGGCAACACGCCTTTGACGCAGCTTGGCACCGACCAGGACGGTTACCTGGGCAAGGCGTACGAGAATACGTTCAATGATGCGTTCGACGGCGCTCGCCGTCAGGGCATCTACTATCGTTCGCCGACGGTCGCGGGCTTCATCCTGGGCGCTGGCTATAGCCATCAGACGCGTAGCTATACCAAAGGTGCTATTCCACATGATGATGCCGATCAGTTCAGCACGGACTCGGCCGACTTCTGGGAAGTCGCGCTGCGCTATGCCGGTGAATTCAACGGCGTCCGTGTCGCCGCCGGTGTTGGCTACCGGAACGAGCAGCTCAACGATACTGCAGATACTGAGAATGATGTTTGGTTAGGTTCTGCGTCGGTGATGCACGTTCCGACTGGCTTATTCCTCTCAGGTGGCTACGGCGACATCTCTTCGAACAATGCTGCCAAGGATCAGAAGGGCTACTGGTTGATCGCCGGTATCCAGAAGAACTTCTTCGGTCCGGGTAACACCACCGTTTACGGTGAGTACGGCAACTCGGAGTTCAAGACTGAGACATTTGACGCTGTTGATCCCTGGAAGGACACTGCGAGCGGCGACTACTGGGGTCTGGGTCTTGTTCAGACGGTCGACGCGGCAGCCATGGATCTGTACCTGCAGTTCCGCCAGTACAGCATTGATGGCGCAGTCATCGGCGAAGACGTTTACGAGGGTCGCGACACCAACGTGATCAAGGGCGGCGCGATCATCCGCTTCTGATCCCGCCTGACAACCCGATCATTGGGAGAGCCGTCCTTCGGGGCGGCTCTTTCTTTTTGAGAATGCGGAGACAGGCGTGCTGCCTGCCCCCCCCCGAACGCCTCTCCCAATGTAACCGCGAGTAACCGTGAGGCGGACCGGTCCTGCAGTCTGCGCTCGCATCGCAACACATACCTTCCGTATGTGTGTCCTTTTGGACATGCGATACGGCCTCAAGCTTGCAGATACAGCGTTAACCCTGCAGCACATGAAAACTGCCTGGGGCCCCACCCACCGCTACCTTTGGGACTCCGCCCCCTTGGGGGAAATGGCCCCGCCACCCGGGCCGCATCCTGTCCCAGAGCGTGATAGCCGACAGATCACCAAGCGTCCTCAATAGCAGAGGCTCCATCCCTGGTGAACGCTGACCCAAGCGCTCAGCCAGCTATCTATCTGTAAACAGATAATGCGTGTAGAGATCTATTGAAATTGTCAGCAAACGCACCACATTGTCAGTCATCCCACAACACCATGCGAGCAGCACTTTTTGCCCATCACGTGATGACTTAACCCCAGCTTCCAAATTGGAGTGCGAGATGAGTTCCCCTCGCGATACGATGCTTTCGCTCAGAATTCCCGCCGCCCTCAAGGTTGCCCTCTCGCGGCTAGCCGAGGCCGAGCAGCGCAGCTTGGCCGGTTATGTCCACCGGCTCCTCCACCAGCATGTCGAAGCAGGGGGTGAAGCTGCGTGGTGTGCCTCACAGGGCACGGGGCCGAACCGCCGCGGCACACCCGCGATACGTGGGAGGGCCAGGGAATGTCCGATCAGCAACCGATGATCCCCAGCCATACAGCGCGTCCAAAGTTGCCTCTTCTGGGCGACACCGGCGGCGCAGCCGACACGCATCAACATCCTAATAGAGATACCTATGATCTTGAAACGCGTGGGACCCTCCGGCCCGGCCTCACAGACCGCACAATAGCCGCCCTGAGGGAGCGCTTCGCCGGCTGGGGACACCATCCCAGCCCGGAGAACTGGAGGGCCCTCCGTGCCATTGCAGCGACGATTGAGGCGATGGCAGACGGTAAGGCGACCGATGCGACGTATCTCAGCAGCGCGCCCGTCGGAGCGGGCAAGACGGAGACCATCTGCGAGGCCCTTGTCCAGCTTGTCGCGGACCCTCGCTATGAAGGGGTCGGCTGCATCGTGTTCCTTGCGCAAGTGGATCACGTCAAAGACCTAGCGGAGAAGCTGCTGGCCCGGGGGATATCGCAGGAGGATATCGCCATTGAGATCGGTATGCGGGAGGAGAAGAACAACGAAATTCGGGCACTGGGACGGGGCTACTACCGGATTATCAGCAAAGGCAAGCGCGAGGGACAATTGAAGTGGGAGAGTGAGCACAGAGAGGCGCGCGTTATCGTCTCGACGCAGGCAATGTTGTTGAACATGGTCCGTATGGGATGGCTGCACGATTATGAGCGCATCTGGCACTATCAGGAGAAACCGCGCGCGGTTCGCATTTGGGATGAGGCCATTCTGCCTGCGGAGGCTGCGGTTGCTACCGAGGACAGCATTGAGGCTTTCATCCGTGATCTGAGAGCGCGCGGGCATACGGATGCAGCCGATAGGGTTGAAGCATGGTTTCAAGAGGTCATACGCACCCGGGGAGCCATCGAGGTTCCCGATTTCATGCTTGCTGCTTTTGACGATGACGATGAACGCCTTCCGGCAGACACACCGACGGCGCGGATGCTTGCTATCCCGGGTCGGGAGGTCAGAGTCCGGGACGACTACGACGGCAAGCGTGCCCTCCACTACGATGAGTTGCTGCCGAAGAACTTCGCGCCGCTTTTGGTTTGCGATGCCTCGGGGGGATTGCGCGCGATGTATCGGGCCTGGGAGGAGCATCGCGGGGGCCTTGTCCCGCTTCCCTCGGGAGGCAAGACCTATGAGGGCCTGACCATCCACCATTGGGACCATCCGGCCGGAATGGCGGCGCACCGCAACGTTGAGAAGTTGAAGGAGATGGCCCTAGGTGCGGCGAATGTCCTGACTCAAGTCCCCGATGATGAGCCCGTCCTATTCGTCGTGAGGAAGCCGCAGAAGCCCTTCCAGGACATGCGCAAGTACATTGCCGCCGTGGCGCAGTCCCTTGGCATCCCGAGGAAGCGGCTGGCATTCACCACATGGGGCAGGCATATGGCGACGAACGAGTTTGCCGATATCAAGCACGTCTGCCTTGTCGGGGTCCTGCAACCATCGGTCAGCGTCATTGAGGCCCTTTTGCGGGGCGCGGGGCGGATGCCTGCTGATCAGGATTTGACCGATAAGCAGATTGAGGCTGCCCGGCTCGGGGAAGCGGCTCATCAGATTTTCCAGGCCGCAGGACGTGGGATGCTGCGCAAGATGGAAGGGGGCGACTGCCCTCCCGGCTGTACGTTGTGGGCGATCTACTGCACCGATAAGAGCAGCCAGATGACGTTCCCGCGCAATCTGCTGTCCCAATGCTTCCCCGGGGCCAAAATCAAGGGCTGGCGGCCTACAGGGGCCAAGCTGCGGTCCTTCAAGCTCAAGAGCAAGGCCCGGGAGGCGATAGCCGAGCATCTGCTGAAAACCATGCAGGAGCGCGACGGAGAGCCCTGGGACTTCACCGTCTACGATCTGGCGGCCTTCTGTAAGGCACATGCAGCCGGGGCGCATCTGAAGCACTCCGAGGTCCGGGAGTGGCTTGCTGACCGTGGGATGGCCCTGGAAGGGCCTAGGAAGGCCAAGATGGACCGGGGCGGGTCGTGGGCATCCGTGGCCGTCTACAGGCTCACACGGGCCCAGGAACGGCGCGGCTGACCCATTTCAAGATCATAAGAAGGGGGCGGCGGTCTCGTGCGGATCATAAGAAGGACCCTTTTCTTACGATCTGAACGAGACCGGTCTGGATTTCCCTTTGAAATCAATGGGAGCCTTTTGGGGCATCCGACACGCTGTGGGTGTCCCAGATCCGCAGGCCTGCTACATGATAACGTCTGTAAGCAGATCGATTCGCCGGAGCCGGAGGGCGTCATGGGGCAGTTGCAATACGCAGTGTGTCTCTCAATGCTCGCACTCGTTGGGTGCTCATCTAACCAGATCAATGGGTTTTATGGCCTCCCTACCCGGGCTGAACGCGAGGCTCGCAATGCCGCCGCCGATCATGCTAAATGCGCTGAGCTAGGGTTCAAGCCTGGGACGGAAGAATACGGCAATTGCCGCCTCCAGCTTGAGCAGATCCGAGCGACGCATGCCGCGGCAGCCGCTTCTCGGCAGCGGGCGGTGGCAGTCGACGACAGCGGGAAGCGCGATCTCACCCTGTTGTGTAAAGATGCGATCTCCCGTGGTGATAACGGGGGCGTCTTCGTCCGTTGCTGAGCCATGAGCCGGCATCCCTCTTCAGGCTGCCATCAATGGGACAAGTCCACCGCACGGATCAAGCGGACCTGCTGGGGTTTGTCCGTTGCGGCTTTAGCTGCGAGTTGCAGAGAGGAAGCGGGTTTGGGGCCAGGGGCTGAACGGGAAGTGACCTGTCCGCCCCACTATTCGGTGCTCAGAAGCTCCATAAATCCATTTTAAAATCAATGTGATAGCCCATCCGCCGTGCCGCTTGCGTGCGCGGATGAACTCGCGCTGCCCGACCCCTTGTGCTATATTGTGCGATCTTCGGTAGACCCCATGTGCACTCGGAGTGTTGACCCTGTGACTGCCCCTCAGCGAACACCCACCCAAGGTCGTGCCCTCAAGATTTGTGAGCTAATTGCTCTCGGTCACGCCCTGCCCGATATCTGCAATCGGCCAGGGTTTCCGTCGCAGGCTCAATTCGTCAAATGGTGCCAGCTCGATCCCGCGATCGCGCGAATGTACGACACCGGCCGCAGGATCAGTGCGTACATGCTGGAGGAGGAAGCCCTCTCCCTGGCGCGCGCTGGTGCCGAGAACCCGGGCTCCCCTGGGGCCCTCAAGGCGCGTGAGCAGCTGATCCAGCAGCTGCGCTGGGCCGCCACGAAACGGAACCCCGGCGTCTTCTCGGATAAAGCGGCAGTGACGGTGACGGTGCCGATCCAGATCAATACCAGCCTCGATCTCGGGGCCGATCCGACCGCTTCTGCTAAGGGCATCGATAACGTCTACACCCTGACATCCGAGACGGTGCAGGAAGCGCCAATCGACGATGACAGGGCCCTCCAGCAGCTTGTGAAGCCCGTCGTGGAGCAGAAATTGGCAGCCGCCGAAGCCAGGGTAATCGCGAAGAAGGCCAAGCAGCGCGAGCGGATGAAGCGGCTTCGGGAGGAGCGAAAGCGAGAGGCGGCTAGAGATCCGCTGAGCGCCTAGACGCCTATTCCTCGGCCGTCCGTCTGACTAGGAGACCGTCGCATCTGGCACTCGATCGGCCAAGCTGCTAATCCTTCGGTCGCTTCCGTCCCTGTTCGCTTGCTGGGATGTGTTCCGCTGCTTCGGCGTGACGTTCCAGTACCAGCAGAATGTAGTTCGTCAACGAGCGTCGGTCCGCATTGGCTAGTGCCTCCAACCGTCTGCGGAGATCGGGTGTAAGTCGGATCGGAAACGGCGCTGGGCGTGTGTCTTTGGCCATGCAGGCCATATTAGCCGACTCGATGGAGGCGCAATACCAAACGTCGATCCTCTAGCAATTTGGAATCCATTGGAATATAAATGGATTCTCACCAAGGAGCGGCGGCCGTGACCCTGACGGCTTCAATCACGAAGCGAAACCGGCGACGGCGTCTGAAGTCGGGCGCTGTGGTCATCCAAACCCGTTTTGTGGTCAATTTCCGTGAACCCCGTACAGGCAGGCGCAGACAGTTCTTCTTTGCGCGATACAAGGACGCCATCGCCAAGCGTGACACGCTCCTATCGAGCATCGTGACAGGCACTTATGCGGAGGAAAATAGCGAGCTGACTGTCGCGCAGGCTGTAGGACATTGGCTCGAAAGCCGGCGAGGAGAGGTCAAGGGTGTGACGTGGAAGGGTTATCGCCACATTGCTATCTATATCACCGGACCACTCCTCATTGGCACTGCCCTCCAGCGCCAAGCCTTCACACTTCGAGGGGAGAAGTCGCCAGAAGCAGAGTTGCTGGATATGCTTGGCCCGATCCGGATTGCAGACCTGACAACCGCAGATATTCGGCGCTGGCATGGGACCTTGACCTGCCAAGTCAGTCGCTATACCGCAAACGTCGCTAAGAAGTTTCTGCGAGCGGCGCTGGCTCTGACTGCTGAGGATTTCCTTCTGCGCGTGCCGCCCATGCCGACACGACTGGGGCGGGGGCGGACCAAGCCCAAAAGGCAGATCCTTACTGCTGCCCAAATTGGCCGTCTGCTCGAGGCAGCGCAGGAAGATCCAGCGAGAGGGCTCTACTACGTCTTTCCCTTCCTTGCTGGCGTTCGTCCGAGCGAGCAACTAGCGCTCCTCTGGCCGGATGTTGACTTCGACGCTGATCTGATCCGAATCCAACGGATGCAGGAGTTGGATGGCTCCATAACGGAGTTCACCAAAACCGCAGCCGGCAACCGAGTTATTCCGATGACTCCGTTGCTGAAGGACCTGCTGCTCAGATGGCAGCCGGACTGCCCCAGGCCCAGTGACGGGCCGCATCGCGTGTTCCCTACATTGGGTTCGCTTCGACATCGAAACCGAAATGCAGGCCGACGCCTGACCTACGTCAACTTCCTCATGAGCTACTGGCGACCAGCGCTCGCCGCACTCGGTTTGCCGTACGTGACGCCGCACAGTGCGCGCCACGCCTTTATCAGCACCCTCCAGGCCCAAGGGGTCGAGATCGGCCTTGTGGCCAAGCTGGCCGGTCATGCGAATGCAACAGTGACCCTTGCTCACTACACGCAGGCGGTCCGGGGTGGCGAGGCCGCCGTTCGGGCGTTAGAACGAGCGTACACCGCGCAGATACGTGGGGTGAGAACTGTGAAATCTGCAGACCCAGAGAGGGTGCAGCAGACTAGGAGTGTAACCGGCGCTGTAACCGCCGATGCCTAGAGGTCAACAAAAGCCACTGAATCACACTCTTTTGGTCATCGACCCACTGTGATCGGGGGACTGTTCAAGTCAGCTAGCCGTTTGGCGATCGTTGCCTCGGCTGGCATTCTCGCGGGCAGCCTGTCTGCCCAGGCCGCTGACCTTGGCGGCAATTGCTGCGCTGATCTCGAAGAGCG
>JAEZDY010000038.1 GCA_023417935.1 Bacteroidota bacterium | reverse complement strand
AATGGTACTAATGCTGACGCTATTGGTTTACAAGGTGGTGGTACTTTCAACGTAGCTGTAAGGTTTACTCCTGCTCAGCTTGCTGAATATGCCGGAACCAGCTTAACCAAGATCCGTATGTTCCCATTTGGTGCAGGTGGAACACTTGTATTGAAAGTATGGACAGGTGCTAATGCAAGTCAGCTTGTATTAAGCCAGCCTGTTGCAACTTACACTGTAGGTCAGTGGAATGAGTTCAACCTCAACACTCCTGTTATGGTAACTGGAACAACTGAATTATGGTTTGGTTATGAAGTAACCCACGGTGCAGAATATGTTGCTGGTTGCGACGCAGGTCCAGCCGTAGCAGGTTATGGTGATATGATTTCACTTGACGGTGCAGTATGGGAATCAATGTCACAGGCTTATGCTCTGAACTATAACTGGAATCTCCAGGGATGGGTTGAGTCAGTTGATGGCGTTAGCGCTCTGCAACCAATCCGTGATAATGGCGTTTACGGTCCGGTTACTGCAAATGCTAAACTAACCAACAGTGGTGTTCAATCATCATCAAATGTTTCAGTTTTCGCAACTGACAACATGGGTTCACGCGATCTTACCGGTTACAATGTATACCGTGAAGGCGTTCTGATAGCAACAACTACTGAAACTACTTACCTTGATGCTGATCCGGCTATCTCAATATTAGGTTATAATTGGTGTTACACTGTAACAGCTGTATACGATAATTGCGAATCAGATTTCAGCAATGAAGAATGTGAAATTATCACTAATACAGAGGTACTTGACATTAGTGCAGTAAGTGTTTATCCTAACCCATCTAACAATGTGGTTAACATTGAGCTTACAAACAACATCAGTCAACTGGTTATTTATAACTACGTTGGTCAGGTTGTTACTGAAGTTAATGTTGCTAAGGATAAGAACATTCAACTTGATGTACGCAATTACGATGCAGGCGCTTATCTGATCAAGTTTATTACAAGGTCAGGTGAAAGCTTTACAAAGAAGATTGCAGTTACTAAATAATCGTTAAATCGATCTTTATTTAATCAGAGCCTCATTTATGGGGCTCTGTTTTTATATAGTCGCGCATGAATATTTTGTAAATTGAAAACTAAATACGGATGAAACGCTGTGAAGGAAATTCTCTTATGGAGATCATTAGCATACTATTTGAATTTATTGCTGATGCCATAGTTACTCTCCTGAAATAATTCAGAAAAAAATTGATCTTTTGACTAGGGTAAAAGTCATTTTTTTTGTCTTATAATGGAAGGAAGTTGCATTTGATAAACAAGGCTAATATCCGATTTAAGAGTGTATCGTTCAAAAAATTTTAAATTTTTTGCTGAAAAGTCAGATTTTTGCTTGAATTTATTAAAGAATTTTTATCTTCGCATTTGTATTACTACCAGATAACTGATTAAAAGATTTACTCGCCTTACGATTAACTACTGGTTAAAAGGAATTGCACTGGTCAATCCATTTCTTAACCAATAACTGTACTTACTAATTGCCAAATTAGAAAATTTAATTCCTGTATAAGGGATATTTTTAGCAGTTCTATTTCCATGACAAATTTTTGTACAACTATTTATTAACAAATCATTTAGTGTCAAAGAAAGGAGGATAAGAGGAGTTCAGGCCTATCAAAATGATTTAAATTTCAGAATTAACCCCAAGCCCTTAAATGGGCATACTGATTACTTACAATTCAGATTTATAATCATTATTAATTTTAACTATTCATTATGCAAAACAGTACACACAAAAAACTGCGGCATAGGGTGCTCCTTATGCTGCTGAGTCTGTTTTTAGGGTTTTCTGTTACAGCACAAGATGTGTTGATGACAGAAAGTTTTGAAAATGGCGGTGCTATGCCTGCTGGATGGGCTAAAACTACTATTTCAGGTAGTGACGCTTTAACCTTCGAGACTAGCAGTTCCTCCCCTTCGGGGTTTGTTGCCTATGATGGAACTTATATGGTTAAGTTTGCATCATATTCTTATTCTACTGCAGTAAACCGGCTTTATACAACCACCCCTTTCTCCACTGTTGGGTATGACAATCTTTCTGTGGAGTTCGCATGGCTGGAAAGCGTTGGATATGCTACTGACAATGACAGAGTTGATGTGCAATGGTCAACGGACGGAACAACCTGGAATACCGGTGGTTCATTCATACGACCAGGTGCAGCTGATGCCTGGACATTGAAAATGGACGCATTACCTGCTGGTGCTGAAAATCAACCAACTTTATACCTGGGATTCCTGTTCACTTCTGAATTTGGAAATAACTGTTATATGGATGATGTAACTGTAACAGGTACTTCAACCGGACCAGCTCCTGTGACTTTTATCATAGGTACTGGTACAGCAACAGCTTCATATCCATTTTATACATTGTATGAGGATTCAAGGACTCATATGATATATGATGCTGCCGAAATACTGGCAGCTGGCGGTTTACCTGGTGATATCACTTCAATTGGATTTAATCTCAGCTCATTCAATACAATGGCAATGAGCAATTTCACAATCCAAATGCAGAATTACACGGAAAGCACTTTAACAGGTTTTGTTGAGACCGGATGGACTACCGTATACGGACCTACAACTGTTTCAATGACATCTGCCGGATGGGTTACTTTTGATCTAGCCTCCCCATTTGATTGGGATGGAACTTCAAATGTTCTGGTAAGTGTTTGCTTTGACAATGATGATTGGTCGGGAAACTCTCCTGTATTTGGTACAGCTGCCACTGGTAAAACATGGCATTATCATACAGATGGGGCAGCCGGATGTACTATGGGTGGAGGTTCAACCCAGGCAACAAGGCCTAACATTACTATGACAATTCAGCCTAATGCTGTATTGCCAACCGGTATTGTTCAGGGTTTTACGACTAATGCTTATGGTGTTCCTGTAGGAGGAGCAACCATAGTGGCGATTAATGATAATGGTACTTTCACAACCACTTCAGGACCTAACGGTGCCTATATGATGGACGACATCTTTATTGGTACCTATACTATGTATGCTTCAAAAGAAGGATACAATGTGACAACTGTAGATGGAGTTGCTATTTTCCAGGCAATGACTACATATCAGAACTTTTCACTTACTCAGCCATCCATGGCTATCACACCTAATCCATACAGTGTTATAGTTAATCCGAATGAGTATTTGGAAGGTGCCTTTAACATTGCAAACAATGGAAACGGTCCTCTGGAATGGACTGCAGAAATTGAATATACAGAACCTGTAACTGCAAATCATACTGGTGCATCGCCAGGTATTGATTTTGCAACGTTAAACTATGTAAATAATCATGAGTCATTATCAATGATTCCTGCCGGAAACGGTGAGCCATTGAATTCACGTAATACTATGCTTTGTCCAGAAGGAAGTAAATTTAGTTTACCTCCTGTTGGATCAAACAATGGATACACAAGTTCTACATCTGCTGGTTATAAGTGTTATCAGCAATTTATAGGTGCAACCGGAAGTTTTAAAACCCTCACTTTCTGGGCTATTTTTACTTCTACACCTCCATCAACAATGAATTTCAACATTGAAGTTCTTGCTGCAGGTGCTACCCCCGGGGCAGTTTTGGCTTCTTTAACTAATGTTGCTATAACTCCATTAGCTACCGGAACGCCTGTTATTGGATACCCAACCTATATGTTCCAGGTTGAAATTCCTTCTCAGAACATACCTGATGGATGGATTTCAGTACAATGTACATCTGCATCGCCTACATTTTATTGGTTGAATTCAATGTCAGGTGTTGGTACCGCACTGCAACAATCAGGAACAACCTACACTACATTACCTGAAAAACTGGCTATGTGCCTTTCAGGTGGTGCTGGCGGATGGTTAACACTTGGACAGGAAACCGGGACTGTGAATGCTTTCACTAATTTCAACCTGCCTGTATTCTTCAATGCAGACGGAACTGAAGCTGGTGAGGTTTATACAGCTAATGTTACCTTCACAAGTAATCCAAACGTTGGAACGATAGTAGTGCCTGTAACAATGACTGTTGCTGGTGATCCAGTTTCAATGCCTGAAGATTTCACAGCTGTTTTAACAAATCCTATTACAGGGCAGGTGAATTTAAGCTGGACATTTGTTCCAACTAATGATTTCCTCAACTTTGTTATCAAACGTGATGGTGTAACAATTGGCACTACAACTGCAAATACTTTTACAAATATACTTCCTGGCTTTGGTACTTACAACTATTCGGTCCAGGCTGTATTTGAAGCAGGTGCATCAGTACCCGCTGAGGCAGAAGTTGAGTGGCCAAATCCAACAATGTTTGTTGATCCACTATACATCTATGATGAGGTATGGGTAAATCAAACTGCTACACAAACTGTAACTATCAGTAACACAGGAGAAGGAACTCTTGCATTTAGCTTCCCTGACTGGGTTGAAACTGATGGCGGTGCTCGTGCACCTCTGGCTTATTGTACAGCTAGTGGAGGTTGCGATGAGTATATAGGTAATGTATCTTTTGGAACTATCAATAATTCTTCAGGTTGTAGCCAGTATGCTGATTATACCAGTATGAGTACAGATCTTGAAATTGGTGAAACTTATCCTATTACAGTTTCAAATCCTGTACCTTGGAGTAGTGACATAGTTGGTGTATATATCGACTGGAATCAGAATGAGTTGTTTACAGATGACGGAGAACTATTTACCACAACTTCAAGTGGAGGAGGTGCTACATTTACAGGAAATATCATAGTTCCTGAAGATGCTCTACCTGGCCCGACACGTATGAGAATCCGCTTACAATATGGAGGTACTCTTTCTGCTTGCGGATCATCATCCTTTGGAGAAGTTGAAGACTATACTGTTAATGTTGGAATGCCTGGATTCATAACATCCGTAGTTCCTGCATCAGGCACTATACCACAGGGTGGTTCTCAAACTGTAACAATAACATGGGATGCTACAGGATTCGATCCGGGAGTATCTTATTTTGAGGATCTTATTGTTACATCTAATGACCTTGCTAATCCAAGTGCTACTATTGTTAATGAAATGTTTGTATATGTTCCTGCACAATTTGCTGGAACTGTTACTGACATTCAAACAGGAGAGCCTTTGACAGGTGTGGTTGTTACTGCCAATCCTACTGGGACCTTCCAAACCTACACCCTTGATGATGGTGTAAATGAAAATGGTTTTGGATATACAAGTGGAACAGGTAGTTTGGGTAACGTTTATAGCACTTCTGATGAGGGCGTTTTGACTTCTGTTGATGCATATTTCTATGCAGGTGCTGCAATGACTGTGCCAGTTAACGTAGAAATTTATGACATGGCTTCTAACCTGCTTGGAGTTTCTGAGCCTATGTTAATAACTACAGAGGGTTGGTATACTTTCGAATTGCCTAATATTCCATTTAGCGGTAATTTCTATGCTATGATACATTGGCCTACAATGTCAGGCAGTACACGCTACTTAGTCATTGATTTAAATGGTCCAAACAGTACTGCAAACCTTTCATATGAATACTATGAAGGTGCATGGTACACAATTCAATCTTATGGATACAATGGTGTGTTCCTTCTGAGGCCAACAGGCTTTATTTCAGGTACTACTACTATGGTAGCATTTGAACCAGGTGTTGGTAACAAACCTACTCATGCTCCAAGCTTTGCTGTTAGTAATCTGCAAAGCAATAGTGGCCGCAGTGGTGTAGGTCGTACATCACGCGAAATTATGTCATTCACAACACTTACCGATGACAATGGTGAATATTCACTATATGTTGATCCGGGTGTTTATGATGTTAGTTTTGAAAAGGTTGGATACCAGACCTATGTTGAGCTTGATACAACTGCTCTAGCAGGAGTTGTTACTCCTCTTGATGCACAGCTTAGGGAAGAATCATATCCTCCATCATTTGTATACGCTGAGGTAAATGAAACTGACACTGAGGTTCTTGTAACCTGGGGTGATGGTATGGGACCATACGAAGTTATATACGATGATGGTACTGCTGAAAACTATGCTGCATGGGCTGTTCCAGGCAACATGAACGCAGTTAAATTTACTCCTGCCTCTTATCCGGCAATTGTTACCGGTGGTAGGATTTATGTTGGTGACGGAAGTTTCCCGAATAACAATACCGGTTTCATTGGTACAACCTTTGGTGCTATGGTAGTTGATGATGATGGTACAAACGGCTTGCCGGGAACTACTATTGATTCAGTTGAGGTTACCGTTACTAATTATGGTTGGGTAACATTTACAGGTTTAGAAGCTGAAATTACTGAAGGCGATTTCTATCTTGTAATGGTTCAGGGTACTTTATCCCCAAATACTGCTCCGGTTGGTGTTGACCAGGAGAATCCAATAGTTTACCGCAGTTACTCACGTAATGTGGGCGCCGGACAACCATGGGGTTTAGCTCCTTATCAGGACTTCATGATGAGAGCAATTATTTTTGGTTCACCAAGTCCAGCTGATGGCATTTTCACTGAAAATAGCTCTGAAGTTCGTACACCACTTAAACAAAGAGGACTAATTTCACAATCTCCTGCAATTACTGCAGCTGGTGGAGCTGAAGGTTCAGGCATATACAAGGTAGCCATTGATATGATGGATAACAGCCGCGCAGTTACCGGATACAGGGTTGTAAGATATAGTGGATTTGATCCTGATAACAGTCCTGAAACAGGCACTGTTACTAACCTTGCAAACAATGTTCAGGGTAATGAGTATGTTGACATGGCCTGGGCAGGACTTCCGGCAGGCTGGTACGCTTATGGCGTTGCAGCTCGCTATCCTGACAATTATGTATCAGATACAGTTATTTCTAACATAGTTGGTCACAACATTGATGCTGAAGTTACAATTAATGTTTCCTTAACTACAGGTGGTAGTCCTGAAGGTGCTTTTGTAAGCATGGTTGGACAGGATTATCCTTATGAGGTGTATTCAGCAACTGTTCCTGCTGATGGTCAGGTTATATTCCCTGAAGTATGGTATGGGAACTATGTTATTACAGCTGAGAAAGTTGGTTTTGATGATTATGTAATGTCTGCTAACATTACCAGCGATCGTACCTTCAACATCATACTTGCAGAGCGTAAATACAAACCACGTAACCTATATGTAGATCCTTTAACCCTTGTTGCTACATGGGATGAGCCTCTGGCAATTGCCGTAATGGAAGACTTCGAAGGAGCAACCTTCCCACCGGCAGGATGGCAGGCTATTACCCAGAACACAACCGGATGGTACGGAACTACCAACGGTAGCAGTTCAGCATTTGTAATTCCTCCACATACCAAGTATGCGGTAACCAATGATGATGCCGACAATGGAAATGGCTGTTGCGATTATCTGATCACTCCAGAAATGAATTGGACCGATCTTCCAACTTATCGCCTGAATTTTGCCAGCTATTATGATGGTGCATATACTCAGAGTGCGTATGTTGAAATCAGTACTGATGCAGGTGCAACATGGACAGTAATAAACACACTTGCCCCGGCACCTGGTGCATGGCAGGAAATTGAAATTGACCTTGCAGCTTATTCAGGTGCTTCGGGACTTGGCAGCGTATGGCTTGCTTTCCATGCTGATGATAATGGTGAATGGGCTTCAGGTTGGGCAGTTGATGATGTTCAGATTGCTTCAGGTGGTGTTCCATTACAGGGATACGGTGTATTCCTCGATGGTACTCTTGTAGGTAACACACCAGAGAGAACTTGGACATATACCAACTTAAACTATGGACAGGAATATCTTGCAGGTGTAGCTGGACTGTATAGTTCAGGTTATTCAGAACTTGATACATACTTATTCAGAAGTGTTTATCTGATTCCTCCTGATAGTTTGGCTGGTGTTAACCCAAGTCAAACTGACTATGTTCATTTAACATGGGTAGCTCCAACTGTTCCGGTAATGGCTGCAAACCAGGATGCACTTCCTGTTATTGCTGCTCAACCAGCAGCAGACGTTGCTACTGAAAGTTTTGCTCATTCATTCCCACAAAGGAGTATTCCTTTGTCATCAAGCAGGGTAGTTCTGTTTGACAATGGTCCATTAGTTAACAGTCCTGGTACTGGTAGTGGTGGAGCTGATGAGAGCATTCTTCAGTCTAATTTAGGCATGAGTACTTATGGTTCAGGTATGCAGCAAAGTGCTGGTAACAGCGTTGCTGATGACTTTACTGTAACTGGTAACTGGAATATTTCAGGTTTTGAATTCTTCGGATATCAAACCGGTTCATCAACCTCAAGTACTTTCACAGGTATATTCTACCGCATTTGGGATGGTAATCCTACTTCAGGTGGAACTGTTATCTATGGTGACCTTACTACCAATAAAATGGTAAGTACTGAGTGGGCTAATATCTATCGTAACAATAACGGACCAGGTGGTGCAACTGATCGTCCAGTAATGCGTATTGTTGCCAGTGCTGAAGGTTTGACACTTCCAGCCGGTGATTACTGGGTTGAATGGACTGCTACTGGTAGTGGAAGTAGCGGACCATGGGTTCCTGCTGTTACTATTGATGGACAAACAACAACTGGTAATGCTATTCAAAACCAGTCTGGTACTTGGGTAGCTCTTACTGATGTAGGTCCTCAGGGAATGCCATTTATTATCAATGGTTCAGGTGGCGGTGGCGGACAAACCGTTGCTAACCTTCTGGGTTATAATATCTATCGCGATGATGCTTTACTTGCATACGTAGAAAAACCAGCTTTAGATTATTTTGACCTTAACCTTGATCCAGGTACTTATACCTATCACATCACAGCAGTTTATGACCTTACACCTTATGGTTATGCCGGTCAAACCGGAGAATCAATGATTGAGGGTCCGATTGAAGTTGATGTAATTTATGGATATGAACTTCCATTTGTTGAAACTTTCACAACTGGCTTGTTTGAAACTAATCAATGGACAACCAATGGTGAGAACTGGCAAATTGCTGGCCAGGCAGGTAATCCTGCTCCTTCAGCATTGTTCAGCTATGCACCGGTTCAAAATGATTATACATTATCACTGACCAGCTACTGGCTCAATGGTGCAATTATTACCGACGGTAAGATCTACGTTGATTTTGATCTTAAACTCGATGATATCAATGCAACAGGTGATGAGCAACTACTGGTTGAAGTATTTAATGGTTCCGCTTGGGTACCAGCTGCAACTTATACTGCAGATGGTGATATGAACTGGGAAATGCAACATGTTGATATTACAAACTCTGCAAAGGGCAATGTATTCCGCGTACGCTTTACAGCTAAGGGCGTAAATACACTTGACATTACAAGTTGGAATATTGATAATGTGCACATTTACAGTATTTGTGAAGCTCCAACTAACTTGCTTGCAGAACTTTACCCAGGACATCAGGATCAGATCCTTCTCACATGGGAAGCTCCAAATACTCCTCCTCCAGGGCCTTCAGGATGGTTATTCTGGGATAACGGTACTAACTTCACTGCTATTGGTTTACAAGGTGGTGGAACATTCAACGTAGCTGTTAGGTTTACTCCTGCACAGCTTGCTGAATATGCCGGTACAAGTATGACCAAAATCCGTTTGTTCCCGATCAATGCTGGCGGTACTATCGTACTGAAAGTATGGACAGGTGCTAATGCAAGTCAGCTAGTATTAAGCCAGCCTGTTGCTACTTATACAGCTAATGAGTGGAACGAGTTCAACCTCAACACTCCTGTTATGATTACAGGTACAACTGAAGTATGGTTTGGTTATGAGATAACCCATGGTGCTGATTATGTTGCCGGAACCGATGCAGGCCCAGCCGTTGCAGGTTATGGTGATATGATTTCACTTGATGGTTCAGTATGGGAATCAATGTCACAGGCTTATGCACTGAACTTTAACTGGAACCTCCAGGGATGGGTACAGTCAGTTGATGGCGTTAATGCTCTGCAACCAATCAGTGATAACGGTGTTTACGGTCCTGTTACTGCAAACGCTAAGTTAACACGTGGTGCTATTCAGACATCATCAAATGTTACTGTTTCAATGGAAGTAGTTAAGGGTTCACGCGATCTCGTTGGTTACAATGTATATCGTAGAGGTGAGTTAATAGCTACAACAACTGAAACTACTTACCTGGATGATGATCCATCAATCTCCATCTTCATGGAAGAATGGTGCTATCATGTAACAGCTGTTTATGACAATTGCGAATCAGGTTTCAGCAATGAAGAATGTGCAATCGTTACTAACACAGAAGTTCTTGACATCAGTGCAGTAAGTGTTTATCCTAACCCATCTAACAATGTGGTTAACATTCAACTAACAAATGACATCAGTCAACTGGTTATTTATAACTATGTAGGTCAGGTTGTTCATGAAATAGTTATTGCTAAGGATAAAAACATCCAACTTGATGTACGCAACTACGATGCAGGCGCTTATCTGATTAAGTTTATTACCAGGTCAGGTGAAAGCTTCACAAAGAAAATTGCAGTTACTAAATAATCGTTAAATCGATATCCATTTGAAGAGCCCCGGTATAGCCGGGGCTCTTTTTTCATTTAAACCCACGCCATTATGTAGCACAACTACTCAATCAAATGCTTACAACTAAATATCAGGTTAGCGAAATGAACTTGCTAGCCGAAATTAGAGCTGCACCAATAGGAATCAGAGGATCGGAGAGGATTGGATAGAATCACTTAATGATCGATTCGATCTTTTAATCTACCTTGATTCAAGAGATATAGGTGTTTTTAAATATGAGACCGATGCACCAATCAAATCGTCCGGTTTCTAAAATAAGGGCTCGGGTTATTTCGTGCACAGTGCTATCACTATCACAGCTTTCTATACATCAAATGCAGCTTAAATGAACTATTCTGCCAATGTATTAACTAATTTTCAAAGAGTAAGGAAGTTCCCAAAAAACACTGATATTGAATCCCTGTGTCCACTTATTATCACCGAGCTTAAGAAGTTCATAGATTTTCACACCGGTTACTTCCTGGTTCGAACAAACCTGATTACAGAAGAAGATTTTTGGGAAGATTAAAGAAAAGCCATTATAAAGGCAAAGTCCTTGATATTTTCAGTATTAACGATTAAATAAAGATGCCTCCAAGATAAAAGCTATTGAAAGTTCCCAATCCTTTTGGTATTATACGAAATGAAATATTGTGAAACTGCAGAGAGAAATTTCGCTATAAACCACATAAACACTACCCTTTTAAAAACTTCATAAGGCATATAAAATGAAACTGTCCCGTGAGGGACAGTTTCGAGCGAAAACCACAATAACAATTATGGTCGGGGGGATCGCATCATATTTATTCCTGACTTTGTATATCAAGCTATGTAATTAAATGCCAGGAAGTTTGTTTTTTTGTGTTCTGTATAATCTATTATAATTAAGCCTGTATTCAAATTAGAATGGTGTACATTCAAGTTCTTCTCTTGAGCGGCTATTTCTTGGTGAAAAGCCAAAGCCTGAATCTTTGTTCGCAAATATCTTAAAACTGTCCAGTTCGAAGGTCAGTGTAACTTCATGTGATGCACCGGTTCCTGGTCTTATCTCTGAAAGTACAAAATCATAAGAGTAGTTAACCTTCAATCTTGTATTCTCTGAAATAGTTGCATTAATTCCTAGAAGTAGTATAAGGTCGTTAGATCTCACCAGGTCGGTTGAGCGGTTACGAAACCAAACACCGGTATAAATTGATGATTTAAGAACATTTACCCCTAAGGCATAAGTTCTGAAGTCAGCCTGAGATTCATAAATAAACCCAGGATTGAATTTGAACTTATTGGAGTTTTGGTTTCTTTTAAAATAAGGTCCACCAGAATTGCCATCAATTTCAAAGATAAAATCACCAGTTATAACAAGTTTTCGAGGTAGGGGAGAAGTAAGTGAAAGGAAGGACTCATTTGGGCGAAATAAGTGATGCACTGCCAAACCAAATGTTCCCATAATTGAACTGAAAGTACTGGTAGTTTCAGTAAACCGAAACACTCCCCCGGCCGAGAAGTCAGGGTAGAATATATTACCGGTATTAGGAGCCAAAAAACTAGTCTCGTATATATTTCCATAGATAGGGTCAAGCTGGTCAGAAAACACCAGGTTATCCCAGTTTATGCTTTTTTGAACGAATGAAGTAGTAATTCCCACCTGGCTAACCATATTTTCCTGCAAATTGATTCGCACTGCCGTTTGTAGGCCAATCATTGAGGTTTTCATATAACCGAGACCAGCGTTGTCATTCATTACGACTAAGCCTATACCACCTGATCCGGGAATATTCCTTTCAGCGAAATCAAGGCCAAAATTGTAATTACGCAATTCGCCAGGTAGCTTTGACCACTGATCGCGAACAGCAAGCCTTGCTCTCAGTCCCGGTGAAAGGCCTACTACAGCCGGGTTATAATAACCGGGAACATTGTAGAACTGTGAAAATAGCGGGTCCTGTGCCTGAGCATTATGAGACAGGAATATGGCGCAAAAGATGAAAATGTATATTTTTAAAGTTTTCATGGTCTTTCTTTTTTTGAATTATTACTACCTATCGAATAAGGTGAACTGAACCGTATGAATACTCAGGCACCTTTTCATGGCTACCTACATTCTTTCCATTCCATATAGTTCCATCTTTAAAAACAGCCGAAGCTTTCCATAAATATGTATCCTGAGGTAAGAGATTGCCGTTTACCACACCAGTCCATCCTTCTGCCGGAGATCCATTTTCATCGAGTTTATTGGTTGACCAAAGGATATTACCCCATGTGTCGTATACTTCGAATAAATATGACTGCAGGTTAATTCCAATTGGTTTAAGCTGACGCAACTGTGCATTTGGATTATTAGGTGAAAATGCATTTGGTATCCATAATCCCTTATAAAGTAGTGTATAGGTCATCTTTAATGTGTCAGGGCACTCAAACTCATTATAAGATACCAGCATCACCTCATACTCGCCATCTGAAGGGAATGTAACAACCGGATCGATCGCAAAAGATGATAGGCCAGTTTCGAAACTCCACTCATAAGCTTCAGCACCTATAGAACCATTGGTAAAGAGCACCTGGCCTTGAATATCCTCATAATTTTCAGTTACAGTAAATGCACTGGTAGGCCTTGGATTTACAGTTACTGTTTTTGAAATAGTATCAGCACAGCCAATATTTGTTTTCACGATCAATTGCACTTCGTATTCACCTGTTTCCTGGAATACAAAATATGGATCCTGTACTCCTGCTAAGCCCATTGTAGTTTCTTCATCTTTGAATTTCCACCACCAGTAGCTAATTGGCCCATCCGCACTATCACTCAGGTCAGTGAAGTATGTGTATTTTTCCTGGCATGATATACTGAAATCAAAATCAGCAGTAGGATAATTGTGTACATGAATGTTCTTTGATACAGTATCAGCACAGCCATACTTATTAGTAACGATCAGAGAGGTTATGAACTGCCCTGTGCGGGGATATTTGTAGGAAGGATGACGGTCACTTGAGAAATCACTTACTGATTCCGGATCGCCAAAGTTCCAGCTCCACGAATTAATTTGTGACTGTATTGCCTGTGACTCATCTCTGAAATCGGTTGTTGCATTCAAACAAACATCAGATGTTGAGAAATCGGCAACGGGTGAAGCTAATACTGTAACAATCCTTGTTATAGTATCATACACTGTTGAACCACCCAGGTTTGTTGCAACCACCAGTGATACATCATAATCTCCTGATGTTTCGTATGAGTGTTTTACCTCCGCCTGATAGGAGTTATAATTAAGCGTATTACCATCTCCAAAGTACCAAGTCCAATCACTTATTGGGTTTCCACAAAGGGAATTGTCAATAAAAGTGTAAGTACTGCCTTCGCAAATCAATGGTTCAAGCTGGTCAAAACCTGCCACAATACATGGCACCTTGGTAAAGTTAGTACTATACGACTTGCTACATCCTGACGAAGTAACCGTGGTTAGTGTAACTTCAAAAGTACCTGTTGATGTATAATAGTGTGATATATCAGCAGGAGCTGAGTACAGGGTATCAATTTCACCGTCACCATAATTCCAGATCCAGGTGCTGATTGATGCACCTATTGAAGATGACAGATCAGTAAAATAGATTGTACTATCGCAATTTCCTTCCACAAATGAGAAGTTTGGATTAGGCAGTTCCTGAATTTGTACATTGCGGTATACCGGTGCTGAAGTACAATTGTTTTCGTCTGTTACTACCAGTGAAACCAGGTAATTGCCAGTATTTGCAAAAAAGTGTTCCGGATTCTGAAGCGTAGAAGTATTATTAACTCCTGATGATAGATCATCAAAGTTCCAAAGGTAAGAAACCAATGTAGCTGTTGCAGGTGAAACAAGCACAGGCGTGAAGAAGGTTCTTTCGCCCAGGCATGTAACAGTATGTTCTATATCAACTTCCAGGCCGGCAGGTACACAAACCTGTTTTACAGTAGTATCTGTACAGCCTCTGATGTCAGTTACAACCAATCGTACATCATAACAACTATCGGTGGTTGAGAATGTATGAACAGGATGTTGCAGATTTGAATAATTGTAAGGGGTGAACTCCCATTCCCATGCATTAACAGCACCCATGTATGCACTTGAAGCATCAGTGAAGGCTACCTTCCCGTTCTGGCATGAATTGGTAATGAATGTGTAATTTGCAGTTGGAGGAGAAACTATCTCAACTGATTTTCGGCTCATTGATGAGCAACCTGACGAACTTGTTGCTATAAGAGAAACGAAGTAAGTGCCTGCATTATCGTAAGTGTGAACCGGGTGCTGTAAATTGGAAGTATCAGCTCCGCCAACTGAAGTAGGATCACCAAATGACCATGACCATGCTACTATTGGTTCCCCTGTTACAGAGTAGGAATAGTCAGTAAATGTAGTTTCATTTCCTGAGCATGTGCTGCTTGAAGAGAATGAAGTTACAGGTACTGCGGCTATACTTAACGGCTCTGTAATTTCGCTCACGCAACCATCAATACTAACTGCTGTTAAGGTTACATCATAAACACCATGAAGTGCATAAACATGTGATGGTGACAATTGAGTTGAAGTGGCAGTTCCATCACCAAAATCCCATAACCATGAATCGATGGTATTAGGATTCATAACAGCTTGATCAGGCTCGAATAAGATTGATTCAGTTGCACAATTAGATGAATAGGTAAATGCAATTGCAGGGGGTGCCGTAATAGTTACTTGTTGCGTGTGAACACTCTCGCAGCCCGACATACTGGTAGTTGTTAAACTAACACTGAAAGTGCCTGCGGTGCTGAATGAATGAACCGGGTTTTGGATGCTGGATGTATTTGAAGTTCCTGATGCGGGATCACCAAAATTCCAGGCCCATTGTATTACCGGAGTACCACCATTTACGCTGGTTTGGTCAGTGAACTGAACCGGCGAACCGGCACAACCTGTTGTAAAGGTGAAATCAGTAAGAGGTCCATTAATTATAGTTACACTATTTGTAACTGATGCAGTACATCCTAAGTGGTTAGAAACAGTGAGGGTTACATTATAGAGTCCTGGTTGTGAATAAGCATGTGATACATCAGGATTCCCGGGAGCAACAACAGTTATATCATTTCCATCACCAAAATTCCAATGCCATTCAATCACAGCACTACCTATAGCATTTGACATGTCATCAAACTGAACATCAGTACCTGTGCATCCAGGGGCATTACTTGTGAAGATTGCTACCGGACCAGGAATTATATTTACCTGATGAGAGGCTGTGCCTGTACATCCTGATAAATCAGTAATAACTAAAGTAACAGTATAGTTACCAGCGGTTGGGTAGATATGTTCAGGATCCATTTCGCTTGAAGTAGTTCCATCACCAAATTCCCAATACCAACCTTGTGTAGTTGATAAATTGACGTATGTAGAACTGATGAAAGCTACGGGGCTACCACTACATCCCGTGGTGAATGCAAAATCAACCACAGGTGCAGGCAGTATGGATACAGTGCTTGTATAACTATCAGTACAACCGTTTGAAGTCGTAACAGTTAGTGTTACAATATATGTTCCGGGCTGTGAATAAATATGTGTAGGATTGGATAATGAAGAGAAGTTTCCAGTTCCTGAGTTTACATCACCAAAATCCCATGCCCAGCCTATAATTTGTCCGCCACCATTTGCTTGCGATAGATCATTGAAGAAAACAGGCAAGTTCAAACATGTACTCATGTATGAGAAGTTTGCAGTTGGAGCGGGAATAACGGTTACTGTTCGTGTAACTGAATCCTGGCAACCTAATGATGAGGTGATTTTTAAAGTAACATTATATGATCCAAAGCCTGAGTATTGATGTGAAACATTCGGGCTGTTGGGGAAAAATACTGTAGTTGAGTTCCCATCACCAAAATTCCACTCCCATGATGTGATATATCCTGCAGCGCTGACGGAAAGGTCAGTAAACTGCATTAAACTCTCACTGCATACAGGTGAAGAGAAATTGAAGAAAGCTGCCGGTGATTCACTGATATTAAGTAGGTTGGAAATAGAATTTGTACAACCTGCAGAATCAGTAATAGTCAATGTTACAGTATATAATCCAGGCACCTGGTACATATGTTGAGGATCCTGAATAGTTGCCTGTCCGCCATCACCAAAATCCCATAAATAGTTAGTGATGGCATTTGTGTTAACCACAGTGGCATCTGTAAAAAAGCTGGTAAGTGTATTTGCACAACTGGCATCCCAGTTAAATGCTACAGGAGGAGCTACTCCGGCATTTACTTCCTTAGTAATGGTATCAGTGCAATTATTAAAGTTGACAACATAAAGTGTTACAGTATAGATACCCGGTGCAGCATAAATATGCTGTGGATTATTTAAATTAGAGGTATTATTTACACCTGATGCAGGATCTCCAAAATTCCAGTTCCAGGTAACAATATTTCCTGCTCCATTTGGTGACGAAGCATCCTGGAAATCAACTATCATGTTTTCACAAGAAGGTGAATGATAGAAGTTTGCAATAGGAGCAGGCGTTATTGAAACATTGTCAGTATATGTATTTTCACATCCAAATGAATTTATAACTGTAAGCGATACTTCAAAAGTTGCCTGAGTTGAGTATGTATGAGTAACATTAGGATCATCAGGAAATAGTACAGTAACGGTAGGTGATCCATCACCAAAATTCCATATCCATTGTGTGATATAACCATTGCCTGTGGAGGAAAGATTTATGAATTGTGTTTCATTGTTTAAGCAATTAGGAGTTTCTATGCTGAAGAAGGAAACAGGTGTACTTTGAATATCTATTACATGTGATACAATACTCTGATTTCCTAAAGTATCAGTTGTTGTTAGGGTTACAGTATATGCTCCTGTTGCAGCAAATGTATGAACAGGGTTCATTACATTCGAGAAAAAGCCATCACCAAAATCCCAGTTCCAAACTGCAATCTCACCTACAGGTGTTATATTTTCATCAACAATAAAATTGGTCGGTTGGCCATCACAGGTGCCTTCCCAGGTAAAATCAAGTGAAGTGTTTTGATTGATGTAAATAACCATTTGATCACTGAAAGTGCCGCAGCCTAAATAACTTTCGGCACTTAGTATTAGTGTCACTGAACCAATTCCAATATCGGCAGCACTTGGCTGATAAGTAGGAGTGAGGGTATTGGCATTGGTAAAAGTGCCTGATCCTGTTGATGTCCAGGTAAAACTTTCAGCATTATTTACAAAAGCGCCAGAAACTGTATGAGAGCAAAGCTGGCATATTGTTGCATCAGGTCCTGCTTCTACAAAAGCAGCAGGTGTGATGGTCAGTACTTTAGAATCAATGATATCGCTACATGGAGGATTTGATGCAATAAGGGTAAGCACCACACTACCTGCCAATACATCAAGCTGGCTTGGAATATAAGTTGGTGTAAGCGTACTTCCATTTAGGAAATTACCTGAACCCGAGGTAATCCATATGAGTGAGGAGTAGTTTGCAGCCAGTGCATCAGTTATAACGTACTGATCACCCTGGCAAATAGTAGCATCAACACCTGCATTTGCCTGTGGCTCCTGCCTTATATAAAGGATTAAATCATCAAATGCAGTGTTACCACATGCTGCTGATGTTCCGGTAAGCCTTAACTGCACATTACCAGCTGCAACATCGGCAGGGCTTGGGGTATAAATTGGATTTATTATTGCGGTATTATTAAAGGCTCCTGATCCTGAACTAGTCCATAACAAACTACTTGATAAACTGGCTGATGCGCCGGTTACCATAAAATTGTTTCCTTCGCAGGTTGAACCGTCAGGTCCTGCATTTACAATTACCTGCGATTGGATTGTCAACACCATGAAATCCTGCACATCAGGGCAAAAATCATTAGAAGCCGTTAGTGTCAGGTTAACCATACCAATAGCTATATCAGCATTAGATGGAATATAGGTAGGATTGATCGAATTGCCATTCAGCCAGGTACCTGTACCACTACTTGTCCATTGAAGTGAAGTGTAGTTTGTTGCATTAGCCGTAGTGATAAAGAACGACGAACCAGCACAAATAAGAGAATCTCCACCTGCATCAGGTGCCGGAGGATCAGTAACACTAACGCTGATAATATTTGAAGCTTCGCTGGTACATCCATTAATATCGGTCACCTGTACAAAGTAGTTGCCACTTACTGATGCAGATATGGTTTGAGTTGTTTCCCCACTTGACCACAAATATGACTGATAGCCTCCCGGTGCTGATAAAACTACAACGCCACCTAAACAGAAGTCAAGCGGGCCATTTGCAGTAATAATTGGTGCAACTGGTGCATTTACAGTAACATAAACCGGTGTTGATGGTAAACTTGTGCATCCTGCGGCATCTATCGCTGTAACTGTATATGTTCCTGCCTCAGTAACTACTATACTTTGTGTAGTTTCGCCATTTGACCAAAGATAAGAAACAAATCCCGGAGTTGCTGATAATGTTACACCTCCACCATTACAGAAAGTTAATGGTCCACTTGCAGTAATTACCGGAGTTGCCGGATAATTTACAATAACTGTTATTTCATTTGATGGCAAACTGCTGCATCCAATATTATTGATGCCCACTACTGAATATGAGCCTGCATCAGTAACGGTAATGCTTGATGAAACCATGCCATTTGACCAAAGGTAAGAAGTGAAACCGGCTGATGCGGTTAAAACCACACTTCCACCATTGCAGAATGAAACTGGTCCATTGGCAGTGATAACCGGTGCTGTTGGTAATGGTATCACATTAACCGCCAATACCGAAGGTTCACCTGTACCGCAGCTATTTGAAATTCTTACACTCACATTTCCTGAAACAGCTGTGTTGCCAAAACTTACAAGAATGCTGTTTGTGCCGTCTCCTGAGGTAATAGAAGCTCCGGTTGGTACTGTCCAAACATAACCTGTAGTTCCTGTTACTGATTCAACGGAATATAATACTTCAGTATCCATACATACTTCGGCCGGCCCGGTAATAGGACCTGGATTAGCAGGGGCAGGATTAACTGTAACATCATAACTGCCGGTTGGGCCGTTACCGCAGTCATTTGAAGGTGTAACATAGATAGTTCCTGATTGACTGGTCAAGCTATAATCCACAGTAATGCTCGAGGTATTTTCACCCGCAACAATGGTTGCTCCCGAAGGTAGTATCCATTCATAAGTTGTCGCGAATTGAACTGGTGGTATTATCGAATATATAACACCTGTTTGTCCGGCGCAAAGTTCTGCCGTACCAACTATTGTTACTAATCCTGTTGGAATAGCATTAATAGTCAATGTCATATTATCTGTTGCCGTATTAGCGCAAGGTGTATTTCCAACTGCTGTAATAGTGAGAATAACCGACCCGGCTAAACGGTCATCATTTGAAGGAATATAAGTTGGGCTTATTGTATTCTGGTTAATGAAAGTGCCGTTTCCTGTAGATGACCATAAAATATTCACGGTGCCTGATGCACTTGCACTTGAAACAGTAAAATTCATTCCGGCACAAATCTCTTCATCTTGTCCGGCAGAAACTGTTGCACCAGTGTCAAAAGTTAATAACATTTCATCAAATACACTCCCACCGCAGGTTCCAATGGGAAGTGCAGTGAGCTTAAGCGTAACACTTCCGTTCTGATAATCAAGTGCACTTGGATTGTATGTAGGAGTTAATGTATTTCCACTTGTGAAAGATCCTGAACCTGTTGTGGACCATGAAAGTGCAGCGTAATTAGTAGCAGTTGCGTTTGAAACTGTATATGTGGCTCCTGTACAAATAATTCCATCTGTACCGGCATACACGGTTGGGGATGACGAGATGTTTAAAATCATTGAATCGTTTGCAGTTGCATAGCATGGTGCACTTCCCTGAGCCAGCATTGTTAAAGTAACTGATCCGGCAAGGATATCAGCTATACTTGGAGTGTATGTTGGGTTCAATGTATTCTGGTTTACAAATGAACCGCTACCTGAGGTTGTCCATGAAATTGAGCTATTTGGGCTGGCAGAAGATGTTGTAACGGTGAAAGGATTGCTTTCACAGGTGAACTCATCTGAACCGGCATTGGCCATAATTGTATTGCCGAATGTGAGAGTCATGTTGTCAACTGACTGCTCATTACATGGATCGATTCCGTTTACAGTAAGCGTTAGTATTGCAAACCCTGCTGATAAATCTGCACTGCTTGGAGTGTAAACTGCATTCAGAACCGAAGCATTGGTAAATGATCCCGTTCCTGATGAAGTCCAGTTTAATGAAGAGTAATTGAGGGCATTTGCAAGAACCAATTGATATGAATTATCACATGTTGTAATATCAGGTCCTGCATTTGAAATTGGTAATGGGTTTATAGTAAGTATCATTGGATCTGAAGCAATGATATTACATGGTGATGTGCCCGATGCAGCCAGTGTTAAAGTAACAGTGCCGGCGAGTATATCTTCCTGACTTGGATTGTAAACCGGATTTAAAGCTGTGCTGTTGCTGAAGGTTCCTGAACCACTTGTATTCCATGACAAACTGGCATATCCTGAGGCAGTTGCTCCAGTAATAATTAAATATTCATTCTCACAAATAGTTTTGTCAGCACCAGCGGATATTTGTGGACCAGCATGTAAAATAATCATGAGCTCATCAGTAAATTCACCTGTACAAGGGCTATTAGCAACGGCATGTAATGTTAGTGTAACCTGTCCAGCCAATATATCAGCCTGTGAAGGTGTATACACGGGGTATATTCCTGTTGCATTTTGCAGTGTGCCACTTCCGCTGGTAGTCCAGTAAATAGAACTATAAGTTGAAGCTGTAGCTCCGGTTATCTGAATGGGCAAAGTACCACATGATGAAAGGTCAGGTCCGGCATTAACAGTAGGTTGAGTATTAAATGACAGCACCATATTATCTGATGCTGAAAGATTACAAAGGTTGAAGCCGGTAGCTGAAATTGTAAGGGTTACAAATCCGGCACTAAAATCTGTCGCACTAGGGAAATATGTAGGGTTAACAACTGATGTGTTAGAGAATGTTCCACTACCTGAAGTACTCCACGTTACTGAGCTGTAGTTCTCTGCTGATGCATCACTCAGGGTATAATAACTATTTCCGCAGGTTGAAGCATCAATACCAGCAAAAACAGTAGGTTGTGGAGTGAAGCTAAGTACCATTTCATCTATCATCAAACCAGCGCAGGGAGGTATTCCGGTTGCAGTGAGTCGTAATGTTACACTTCCTAAAGCTATATCAGCTTGACTTGCCATATAGGTGGCATTTAATAGAGTACCATTGATAAAAGTACCTGTTCCTGAAGAAGACCATGACAACGAACTATAATACATGGCTGTAGCGTCCTCTAATGTATAAGTGTTGGTACAGATATTTTGGTTATTGCCTGCAAAAACCTGTGCTTCTCTGGCAATGTTTATAATCATATTATCATTATCCACATTGTAACAAACACCTCCCGGATAAGCTGTTAGTGTAATTACAGCGCTTCCATTTGCAATATCGCCGGGGCCAGGGAAATAAGTAGGTGTAAGGGTTGATGCACTTGTGAATGTGCCATCACCCGAAGTAGTCCATGCAAACATTGAACTTCCTGTTATAGTCCCATTCAGGGTTGCTGAATTACCTTCGCATATTGACTGGTCAGGACCTGCGTAAGCTCGTGGTGATCTTACTATTGTTAAGGTCATTTCGTCATATACTGAAATATTACAAGGAGCTATCGAACCGGCTGTAAGCCTTAATATCACTGAGCCATTAAGTACATCAGCATTACTTGGGGTATATACCGGGAAGATGGTATTTTGTCCTGAGAAAGTGCCGCTTCCTGAGGTAGTCCAGTTTAAACTGCCATAATTTGAGGCTGTTGCTGTTGTAACCTGAAAGGTTGAACCTTCGCATACTGAGCCATTTACACCTGCATTAGCAATAGGTGGGCCTTGTAAAGTGAGGATCATATTGTCAGTAACCGGCTGAGTGCATGTCGACTGACCCTGAACAGTCAGGTGCAGACTTACTGCACCGTCAAGTATGTCCTGAGCTGAAGCTGTGTATGTTGGAGTAAGTGTTGAGGCATTGGTAAACATACCCGTACCACTGGTAGTCCATGATATTGAACTGTAACTGGTGGCTGATGCACCGGTTATCAGGTAAGTACCGTCGCAACTGGTTGCATCAAAACCTGCATTAGCTGTTGGATTTGGAATTATGGTGACTGTTAATTCATCATAAACACTTCCTGTACATGGCGACAATGATGATAATGTCATCCTGAGTGTAACACTTCCATTTAATACGTCAGCATTGCTAGGTGTATAAGTTGGCGTCAGACTATTAGCATTGATAAATGTTCCTGTACCGCTAGAAGTCCATACGATACTTGAAAAATTTTGTGCCGATGCACCTGTAACTAATACAGGCGATGTGCTACAAGTTGTTAAGTCGCCTCCTGCATTTGCAACAGGAGTAAGAACTAGTGTAAGCTGCATTGCGTCAGTGGGATTAGTATTACAAGGGGTAATACCTGTGGCCGACATTGTAAGGGTTACTGATCCAATCAAACCGTCATTATGTGATGGTGTATATGATGGGGTAAGCGTAGTCGCATTTGATAAAGAACCTGTTCCGTTAGAGGTCCATAGGATATTTGAATAGTTGCCTGCAGTAGCAGTAGTTATTGTAAATGTTGAGTTTTCACAAACCGTTCCGTCAACTCCTGCATTAACTACCGGAGATTTAATGATAGTAAGCAACTTGTCATCTTCATCTGACAGATTGCAAAGTGGATCACCATAAGCTGTTAGCGTTAAAACTACTGAACCATTTAAAACATCATTATTACTTGGTATATACGATGTGTTAACAGATGTGGCATTGGTAAATGTTCCTGAACCGCTGGTTGTCCACATTACTGAAAAATGATGTAAAGATGTTGCGTCACCAATAGTGAAAGGATTATTATCACAAACCCGACCATCAGGTCCTGCATTTACTATTGGATTTAATGAGAAAGTAATATTTTTAGACGAAGTTTGAGGTACAGAACAAGGTGAAAGTGGTGAAGCTGTGAGTGTTAGTGTAACAAGCCCTGAGTTTATATCATTAGCACTGGGTATATATGTTGGTGATAAGGTTCCATTATTTGTGAAAACACCACTGCCTGAGGTGGTCCAATTTAGAGTACTGTAATTAGAAGCAGTTGCATCACTTATTGTTAAAGAGGAGCCCTCACACACCATTGCTGCAGCCCCTGCATTTACAATAGGCTCTGGAGTGAGATATATAACCATTTGATCCACAGCTGGGATATTCAGACAGTTTCCCGTACCATAAGTATTCATGGTAAGAGTTACTGAACCAGCATTAACATCTGCCAGACTTGGAATATAACTTGGATGCACTGCTGTTGGATTGAGTATTATGCCTGTACCGGTACTTGTCCATTGAATTGAAGAATAATCAGTAGCTGAACTCCCTGAGACGTAATAATTATTTGTTCCACAGCTTGCTGCATCGGGACCTGCATTACACACGGCACCCTGGTCAATTAATACATAAATATTATCCTGTACATTTCCTGAACACGGACTTAATGGAACAACTGTAATGGTAAGGAATGCACTACCCGAACTAACATTACTTGTGCCGGGATAATAGAGAGTATTCGGACTGTTTGGATTTGAGAAAGTGCCATTACCTGTAGATGTCCAGGTAACAGAAGCATAGTTTTCAACCAGTGCATTTAATTGCACAGGATCAAAACCGGCGCAGGTTTGAATATTTGGCCCTGCTTCAACAATTGGCATCGGTACGGCTGTAATTGTAACACTACCACCGAGAACCTGTCCAAGGCAATTCTGTGAATCATAAATATCAACAACAGTATAAGCTCCTGTGTTACCTGTTGTTAATGCATACGGGCTGGTTAATATATTAGCAATTAATGGTTGTACAACTCCATCTATCGCATAAGTTATGCGCCAGGGCGGTGTGCCACCATTAATATTAAACATTACTTGTGTTGTTGACCCTTCACAAATAACAGCATTTCCCGTCGATAAGAATACCGTAGGTGGATTACTGCATGGTTGGGCTGATATTTGAGCGAAATTTGTTAAGATGGCAAATAAAAATAACCACCTCATTAATTTCCCCCCGAAAATTGTATAAAAGGTTTTCATACTACCTCACTTTTTAAGTCAGAACCGAAAGAACTTTATCTAATTACCTCTTTTAAGGGTGTATTTGTTAATTATTATTTTTCAAATAGGTAATAGGAAAATCGAAAGAAATTTTAAGATTTTCTTCAAAAATATTTACCTAGAATTGTAACTACTTAAGGCACAGGTGTTAACCAATTATGGGTATAGCAAATTATTGATGGGAGGCTTTGCAATCTGTATTGTTGTATTTGATAAATGCTATGTCAGGCTAAGTCAGCTAAAAGCGGTAAATTTGCAAACTCAAATACTGAATACTCATGCTCTCTGTTAATAATCTCTCGATGTATTTTACCGGTAAATATTTATTTGATAATGTTTCATTTCTCATTAACGAGCGTGACAGGATCGGTCTCGTTGGTAAAAATGGTGCCGGTAAAACTACATTGTTAAGAATTATCAATGGTGAGCAAGTTCCTGAGACTGGTACTATTTCGAAAAAGGCCGATATTCTGATCGGTTATCTGGCCCAGGATCTTATTAGTACAGGTACTGACACTGTGTTTAATGAAACTCTCAAGGCATTTGAACAGGCTTTAGCGTTAAAAGCTGAGAGCATTGAAATTAGTAAGCAGTTAACTGATCGTGATGACTATCACACTAAACAGTATTTGGCTTTAATAGAGAAGCTTAATGATATAAATGAGCATTTTGCTTTGTTGGGTGGCAATACTATGGAAGGTGATGCAGAGAAGGTTCTTTTAGGACTTGGGTTTTCAGCCTCTGATTTTAGTCGTAAGATCACGGAATTCAGTGGTGGCTGGAAGATGCGGGTGGAACTTGCCAAACTGCTGCTTAAAAAACCCGATTTATTACTGCTTGATGAGCCAACAAATCACCTCGACATAGAGTCAATTCAATGGCTTGAAGAGTATTTGCAGAATTTCAGCGGTGCAGTCATTTTGGTATCGCACGACAGGGCTTTCCTCGATAATGTAACGCGCAGAACTATTGAAATTACTTTAGGAAAAATTTACGATTTCAAATGTTCCTATTCAGAGTATGTTGAACAACGTGCCGATTTGCATGAACAGCAATTGGCTGCTTATACAAATCAAAAAAAACAAATTGCCGACATTGAACGGTTTATAGAAAGGTTTCGATACAAATCAACCAAATCCAGGCAAGTCCAATCACGCGTAAAGATGCTTGAAAAGGTTGACCGTATTGAGATTGAGAACATTGATAAGAGTTCTATCCATTTCAAGTTTCCACCTGCTCCACCATCAGGTCGGGTGGTTGTAGAAGCGGTAGGCCTTACTAAACATTATGGCCATAAAAAGATTTTTGCTGATGTTGATTACGCGATAGAGAAGAATGACTTCGTAGCTTTTGTTGGAAAGAATGGTGAAGGAAAAACCACAATGGCCAAAATAATTGTCGAAAATTTACAGCATACAGGGAAATGTAACCTTGGGTATAATGTTAAAATTGGATATTATGCCCAAAACCAGGCTGAATTACTCGACCCAGATCATACTGTATTTGAAACTATTGATGAAATAGCAGTTGGTGATATTCGACCTAAGATCCGTAATATACTCGGCAGTTTTCTTTTTACAGGTGAAGACATTGAGAAAAAAGTAAAAGTTCTTAGCGGAGGTGAAAAATCACGCTTAGCTCTGGCAAGGCTTTTATTATCACCGGTAAATTTGCTTGTTTTAGATGAGCCTACCAACCATCTTGATATGATGTCAAAGGACATTCTCAAGAATGCGTTGCTGATGTTTGATGGTACTTTAATAGTTGTATCACACGATAGGGATTTTCTTCAGGGCCTTACGCAAAAGGTTTTCGAATTCACCGGTGGAACTGTTAAACAGCATATTGGTGATGTTTATGATTTCCTTGAGAAGAGAAAATTGGCAAGTCTTGATCAATTGGCAGCTCAGAATGCTAAATCGCAGGCAAAACAATTAACTGATCAGAATTCAAGCAACAAACAACAGTATGAAAAGAGGAAGGTGTTTGAGAAAGAGCTTAGGAAGGTCACCAATAAAATTGAAAAGATAGAAGAACAGATCCAGTCAGTGGAATCTGAAATCTCAGCAATCGATGCTCAACTTGCTGATCCATCACAATACAAGAAAGTACTTGATGATACTACGCTTTATAGCAGATACAATCAAATGAAAAAGGATCTTGAGAAACTAATGAGTACCTGGGAAGATTTGAATGAAGAGGCAGAAACTATGAAGTCAAAGAATTGACAGTAGTTATTCAGAGTGACGTTGGAGCGAAACCGACGATTTCAGGATAGTAAGGAAAAAAGACCTTAAAGATTAAGCTTTGAATTAACGGTTCCTTTGAAGCATTGATGTAGCGAGGCTTCTTAGCATCGAACGCTGTTGTTCGGTTACATTTATCGAATTAAATATGCTCATGCCTCTATTATAGTATTCAGAAATTATTTCTTCAACCGCCGATTTTATCTCCAGCTTTTCAAAAATTGATAACACTTGAGTTACCTTTTTCTCAGTTGCCACATCTCCTGCTGTGTAATACTGTTCCAATTGCATTCTCGTGTCAGTATCAGCCATTTCCATTGCTTTCAGAAACAATGCTGTTTTTTTATTTGCAGCAATATCACCACCGGTTTGTTTGCCAAACACTGACTGATCTCCAAAAGCGTCAAGCAGATCATCCTGAAGCTGAAACGCTATACCGAGGTTTATTCCAAAGTCGTATATTTTGTTAGCATCAGTTACCGATGCTCCTGCTATAATTGCACCTATCTTAAGGCTGGCAGCGAGTAATACGGCTGTTTTCAGCCTAATCATGTTAATATAATTTTCAAGCGTAACATTATTTGTTTCCTCAAATTCTATGTCAAACTGCTGACCCTCGCATACTTCTATTGCAGTTCTTGTAAAGATATCCATGAGGTTGGGCAGCAAAGCAGGGTTACTTTTTGAAAGTTCACCATAAGCAATGGCAAACATAGTGTCACCTGACAAGATTGCAATATTTGTATTCCATTTCTGGTATACAGTTTTGTTCCCTCTTCTTAGTGGTGCCTGATCAATTATATCATCATGCAACAAAGTGAAATTATGGAATATCTCAATAGCTGTAGCAGCAGGGAGTGCTTCTTCAGGATTTCCGCCAAACATCTGGTTTGATATAAGCACAAACATCGGTCTGATCCTTTTGCCACCCTGTTCAAGGGAATAAACAATAGGTTCATACAAACCGGCGGGTTCTCCGTATAGTGGAAGCTGCTTCAGTTTGCTCTTGATCTTTTCTTGTAACTGCTCCAGAGTATACATTTATCTATAAGTATTGAGATTCAGATATTCTGATCAGGTAATCGCCATAGCCACTTTTTAACAATGGCTGCGCCAATTTGATCAGTTGTTCACGGTTAATATAATTCATGCGGTAAGCAACCTCTTCTATGCAACCTACTTTAAGCCCCTGGCGATTTTCAATTACCTCAACAAATTGTGATGCCTGCAATAGTGATGAGAAAGTTCCTGTATCAAGCCAGGCTGTTCCTCTACTCATCACTTTCACTGATAATTTCCCATTCTCCAGGTAGTACCGGTTAACATCAGTTATTTCGTACTCACCTCTTGCGCTGGGCTTTATGTTCTTTGCTACGTCAATAATTGAATTGTCATAAAAATACAAACCAGGAACAGCATAATTTGATTTAGGCTTTAGTGGTTTCTCTTCAATTGAAATAGCTTTATTCTCAATATTGAACTCAACAACGCCATAACGCTCAGGATCTGAAACATGATATGCAAAAACTATTCCTCCCTTGGGATCACTGCACTCCGAAAGTAATTTGGGTAAACCGGAACTATAAAAAATATTATCGCCAAGTATCAGTGCTGCATCATCATTACCTATAAAAGGTGCTCCAATTACAAAGGCTTGTGCCAAACCATTCGGAACGTGCTGCGCAGCATAACTGAAATTGCATCCCAGGTTCGATCCATCTCCAAGCAATTTCTCAAAATTGGGCAAATCATGTGGGGTAGAGATGATTAATATTTCATTGATCCCAGCCATCATAAGCACCGAAAGAGGATAATAGATCATTGGCTTATCATAAATAGGCATAAGTTGCTTACTCACAGCCAGTGTAAGAGGGTGAAGTCTGGTACCGGATCCTCCGGCAAGAATTATTCCTTTCATGTATTGTTTATTTTAATTTCATCAACTTGATCAACTACCTCTTCATCATCTCCATCATAAACCTCAATAAATGGTTCTGAAGCAAAGGCTTTAGTAACAGCGAATTTATCCAGAACCAAAAGGAACGAAGGCAATACCATCATGTTAAAGAACATTGCAATAAACAAAGTGGTTGAAACGAGTAGCCCTAATGCCTGGGTACCTCCAAAACTTGACACCATAAACACGCTAAAACCCAACACTAATACAATAGAGGTGTATATCATACTGAATCCCGCCTCTCTTAAAGCATTAAGGGCAGAGAGTTTAATATTGTTGTTGGTCAGTTTTAACTCATGCCGGTAACGCGAAAGATATTGTATAGCGTTATCAACTGAAATGCCCAATGCAATGCCAAACACAATGATAGTGGAAGGTTTCACAGGTACCCCGGCAAAACCCATAATTGCTGCAGTGATAATCAGGGGTATAATGTTAGGTAGCATTGAAATTACTATCATTCTGAAACTTGAAAACATAAGCACCATCAACAGCGAAATAAATCCAATGGCAATAAGCACACTTTGAAACAAGTGGTTTATCATGAATTCTGTGCCACGAGTGTATACTACGCTATTTCCGGTTATTTCAACATTGTATGATTCGGCAGGAAAGATCTCTTCAACTTTGGGCTGAATATCACTTAAAAGCCTTTTCATTTCGTTGGTTCCTACATCAGCCATCTGGAAACTAACCCTTGTATGTTGCTGCGTACTGTCAATAAACGAATTTAGCAATCCTTTCTGACTATTGGCATTGCGGGGAAAATATGAAAACACAAAGTTCCTTTCTTGCGAATTGGGCACTTCATACATATCCTGATTTCCATTAAAGTATGCCTGGCGGGCAAACTTTGCCAGTTCGGCTACTGAAAGAGGCTTAGAGAATTCCTTGTGTTTAAGGACCTCTGCCTGTAATTCATCAATCTTTTCTATTGTGTTTAGTCGCAGGGCACCTTTAGGTTTTTTTGAATCGACCCATATCTCGAATGGCATTACACCTCCAAACTCTTTTTCAAAATATTTTAAGTCAATGGCTAACTGGCTTTTGTCGCTCATATCATCCACTACCTTGCCCGAGGTCTTTAAATTTAGCATGCCAATTATACCCACAATTGTTAAGGCGCCTGCAATCATAAAAATTGCCGGACGCTTATACTCTATCAGGTAGATAATCTTATCAAGAATCCTGCTGAAAAACTTATTATTGAGATGTGAAAGGTGTTTTTCAGTAGGGGGTTTCATGTAACTAAATATGATAGGCAGCATGAGAATGCAAAGAACATATTCTACAAATATGCTTATGGCTGCTACGATGCCAAATTCACGTAACATTTGGTTTGAAACAAGAATGAAAGCTGCGAAACCGGCTGCTGTTGCTGTATTTACCATTAGTGAAGCTGGCCCAATACGTTGTATTACCCTAGAAAGTGCCCGTATTTTATTACCATGCATCCGGTATTCCCAATGGTACTTATTAAGAATATAAATACAGTTTTCAATAGCAATGACTACAATTAGCGATGGGATAACCCCTGTTAAAATGCTTAGTTTATATCCGAGTATATTGATCAGCCCAAGTGTGAATATTATACTAACTGCTACTACGATCAATGAACTGAGAACTACTTTAACTGACCTGAAGAACAAGTATAGAACAAAAGCTGCAACTAATATTGAAAGGAAGATGAACATGAACAATTCAGCTTTCGTGGTCTTGGTCATAACTGACCTTATATAAGGCATTCCTGAAAGGTGTAGCTTGTTGCCGGTTTGCTGTTCGTATATCCTGGCACGTTCTACTATGTTGTCTGTTACAACTATCCGGCTTTTATCATTTAGCATGTCCTTATTCAGGGTCACTGCCATCAGATAACTTTCTGTATCAGGATTAAAGAGCAGTCCACGATAGAACGGTAAACTATAAATAAGCTCTTTAAGTGAATCAGCCTGAGCCTGTGTTGTAAATCGTGCAGTAGCAAGTGGTTTGAATTCAAACACCCTGAGGCTGTCGTTCTTTATTATATTAACAGCACGGGTAATGGAGGTTATTCCCTCAACTCCTTGTATTTTGCTTATATCATTTGTAAGATCAAACCAGGCATTTAATTGATCCAGCTCAAACATATTTTTATTAGTCAAGCCGATCACCAATACGCTGCCATCTTCACCAAACTTTGCTTTGAAATTATTATATGCTACCACACTTGAATCAGTTGAAGGCAGCATCGCATTGTTATTATATGACAGTTTAACACTTAAGCCCTGCCATCCCATCAGTATTGTAAGTAGTCCAATCATTATAAGAATGGTTGGACGGTTTCGTAACATAAGTCGTACCAGTAGATTCCACATAACTTTTACACTATCACATTCAATAAACTTTACGGGGGCGAAGTTACGATTTTAATTAAGAAATGGCTTGTTAAGAGATGTTAGAAATTGCATAATCATTGAGAATCAGATGAAGAACAAAAAGCAGAATGCACAAATATCAAGCATATTATACTTTAACTTTGCAACCTATTCATTCAAATATGATAACAGGCAGAGTACTTTTTATTGATTCAGCACATCCAGTGTTAAGTGAAGAACTCACCAGAATTGGGTTGGAGTGTGTACATTATGAAGGATTAGAACGCCAGGAAATTCTTGACCAGATCCATTTGTACACCGGTATTATAATACGGAGCAAAATTAAACTTGATGCTGAAGCTTTAAAACTAGCCACTAAATTAAAGTTCATAGGCAGAGTAGGGGCAGGCATGGAAAATATCGACTGGCAATATGCTGAATCGCTTGGAATTAAATGTTTGAATGCGCCTGAAGGTAATCGCGATGCGGTAGCAGAACATGCTATGGGTATGCTGCTTTCACTGCTTAACCATCTATGCAGGGTCAACCTTGAAGTCCGCAACGGAATCTGGATCAGGTCAGGTAACAGGGGTACCGAGGTTAAAGGCAAAACAATAGGCATCATCGGATATGGTAACACCGGTAGTGCTTTTGCTGAACGATTGAGGGGATTTGGTGCCGAGGTTATTGCTTTTGATAAGTTTAAAACAGGATTTGGAAACGAGTGGGTAAAAGAAGTGCATATGGATGAGATATTCAGGAAGACTGACATCTTAAGCCTGCATGTTCCTCTGACTGAGGAAACCCTTAACCTTGTTAACTCAGAATACTTAGTACGCTTTAGTAAACCTTTGTACCTTATAAATACCGCTCGTGGGCAATGTGTTAATACTGCAGAACTGGTAAACGAACTTGAAACAGGTAAAGTAAAAGGAGCAGCCCTTGATGTTCTCGATTGTGAAAAGCTTTCATTTGAGAACCTTGAATTGAATGACCTCCCAGAACATTATCAGAAACTATTCACCTCTGAGAAAGTAATTTTATCCCCGCATATAGCAGGGTGGACCCACGAATCACATTACCGCCTGGCCAAAGTGCTCGTTGACAAGATCATAAAACTCTAATCAGACTTTTTAATTTACGGAGCTAACTCACGAGAAACCCTCGTGATGCCTCCTTGTGTCATGATAGAATCCCTTAGGATGCCACTCTGTGTCATGATAAAAACCTTCATGATGTCTCTCTGTGTGATGTTAAATTACCATCATCTCTATGTCATCTCTATCTCAAGCCTATGTCATCTCTATCTCATGTCTATGTTTTACATAGAGAAAACATAGTTTTCACATAGGTTTTACATAGCCATCAATACAATGAATCAGAAATAGAGCATTTAATGATTGAAAACGAAAAAGCCAGGCAAGAGCAATGGAATTTCCACTAAGAAGGTATGGCACAACCGTTCACCCGGCTTGAACCAACCATTCAGCAGGAATGGAATAGCCAATCACCTTGAATGACTCATGAAGCCACAATCAGCTTAGTTAATATTAATGAAATGGAATGGGTTTTCCAGTGGAACGAGGAAAACATCTCTTAAATGCTAAAGACAATCAAAGATTTTGAGGAAACAACCTTTGAACAACCTTGAACAACTTTTGAACAAAAAATTTATTCTACCAGTTGAGTATTTTCTTCATATCGTAATGCTCAGGGTTGGGAACATACTTGAGCGCTTCGGTGTAATCTTCTTCGGCGAGGTATTGAATTCCGTCCTGATATACCATCTTTGCCTTCTGACCATGCATGTTGACTAATCGTGGCTGGACTTTACCATGTTCATCTTCGACATCCTTGAGATAAACAGGGAAGATATCACCATTTGGCCCGCTTACAACCATGCAACCAGTAATTCCCTGATCAAAGAGTACTTTAACACCCATACCGAGTAATGCGCAATACAGCATATCAAATGCTATAGGCTGCACGCAGCGTAACTCATATCCAAGTTCTACAGGTCGGCTCTTGATATTTATCTTGAGTTCTTTCAGTTTGAGTTGAAGAAGCATATTGAAAATGTGCGCCTTGCTTACATTGCCCAATTCAGGATGTCCATGGTCATCGAAGGTAAAGGTGATGCCTGATTTAACGATTTCATCGTCAGTCATAAAGTGGAAAACACCTTCGCTTATAATAACAACGCCATAATCAATGCCCAGAATTTTCCTTTTGATCATGGAAGAGATGATCAGGCGGAGTATCCTTTCAAAGGTTACCTCAACCTGATTAAACATCTCAGGAATGATGATCATTGGGTAATGACAGGCGGCACCAATTCCAAATGCAAGATGTCCGGCTTCACGACCCATGGCTGATACAACAAACCAGTTCCCACTGGTTCGTGCATCTTCATATACGGTGTTTGCAATTCTAACACCTTCCTGTTTTGCACTTTGATAACCAAAAGTAGGGATGCCATCAGGTAGTGGCAGGTCATTATCTATAGTTTTGGGTACATGGATATTCTGCAGTACAATATTGTTGGCAGCCAGGTACTTTGATATCCTGTTAGCGGTTGAAGCAGTATCATCGCCACCAATGGTAACAAGCAGCTTCACCTCATTCTGCACAAAGAAGTCAGTTTTAAATTCTCCGTCAGTAGGTTTGTACCTGCTCATACTTAGTACTGATCCGCCCTGATTGTGAATCTTATCAGCTGTTGTAAAATCAATATCAACCATATTTGGGTTGCCGTTAAACAGGGTTTTGTACCCTTCATGCAAACCAATTACCCTGTATCCATCTTTAAGAAACACCTTTGCTACTGAAGCAATTACTGAATTAATGCCCGGTGCAGGACCGCCACCCGCCAATATTGCAATAGAACCCTTCATCTTTACCTTTTATTTATTCAATGTCAAAACGTTAATACCAAAATTTTGGCAAAAATAATAAGATTAAGTTGTACGGATACCTTCCCTACAAAGAAACTTATCAATCTACCTGTAAGCCAACCTCTTTGGCAGAATGTATTTTCATGAATTCTTCTGCCTTTAGCACCATGTTCTTTGATCCAACAAAGAATGGAACCCTTTGGTGTAGTTCAGTGGGTACAATATCAAGTATCCTCCTGAATCCGTCAGAAGCAATACCGCCTGCTTGTTCTGCAAGGTAGGCTATAGGGTTGCATTCGTATAGCAAACGTAATTTCCCGACCGGATTTTTGAATGTACCAGGATAAATATAAATACCTCCCCTAATAAGGTTACGATGAAAATCGGCAACCAATGATCCTATATATCGTGTAGTATAAGGGCGATCTGTTGAAGGATCGTCTTCCTGACAGTATGCAATGTATTCCTTCACCCCTTTATGGAAGTAAATGTAGTTAGCCTCATTGATTGAATATATACATCCATCATCAGGAATTCGCATGTTTGGATGGGAGAGGATGAAGAGTCCCACTGAAGGATCATAAGTAAAACCGTTAACACCATTGCCGGTTGTATAAACCAGCATGGTTGATGATCCATAAATAATATAACCTGCGGCAACCTGCTTATTGCCGGGTTGAAGTACGTCAGTCAGTGTACCGGGTCCTGATTCTGAAACTCTTCTGTAAATGGAAAAGATAGTGCCTATAGGAACATTTACTTCAATATTTGATGATCCGTCGAGTGGATCCATGGTAACAACGTATTTGCCTTTTTGCGAATAGGCGTTATCATAAGTTATGAGGCCTTCATTTTCTTCTGAAGCAATGGCACAAACCATTCCGCCATGTTTAAGTGCAGCGATAAAATGGTTGTTGGCAAACACGTCAAGTTTTTTCTGGTCTTCGCCCTGAATATTGGTTTCACCAAAGTAGCCATTGATATCGGCTAATCCAGCTTTGTTAATTTCCCTGTTTACGATCTTGGCTGCAATTGTCAAATCATTAAGTACTCGTGTAAATTCTCCGGTGGCGTAAGGGAAGTCAGCCTGGGTGTCGTTGATGAATTCTATTAAGGTTTTCATTGTTTATTGGGTGGTAAAGAGTGATTCTAACAAATGTATTACTTTTGTCTTACAAACACACCTTATTGATGAAAGTTTTCAAGTTTGGGGGAGCTTCTGTAAAAGATGCTAAAGCAGTTTTAAATGTTGCAGGTATCTTGTCAAAGTACCCTGACGATAATCTGTGCGTCATATTCTCAGCCATGGGGAAAACTACCAATGCACTGGAAAAAGTGGCTGATGCGTGGATGAATAATGATCACAGTGTTTATGAGCTGCTTAAAGTTGTTGAAGAGTACCATATTGGCATCGCACGTGACCTGAACATTGAAACAACTGCTGTAACTACCTGGACTGACAAACTGAAGGAGTTAGTGTCAGCCAATCCACCTTCTAATTATGATGAAGGTTATGATCTTGTGGTTTCCTATGGGGAGCTAATATCGACCGGACTTATCAGTTCTTTCTTAATAAGCAGGAATTTCACCCACACACTGGCTGATGCACGTGATTTGATCATTACTGATGATCACCACAGGAATGCAAATATTAACTGGGAAGCAACTAAAAGCAAGATATCAGCAGAGCTTTATGTTCCTGATGCTGATCCCTCTGACAGAGTAATCATCACACAGGGTTTTATAGGGCGAAGTCTTCAGAGTAAACCTGTTACATTGGGTCGTGAAGGCTCTGATTTCAGTGCAGCTATATTTGCCTGGTCGCTTGATGCAGAAGAGGTAATAATATGGAAGGATGTTCCCGGTGTGTTGAATGCTGATCCAAGGTTCTTTGAAGATACAGTGAAGTTGGAAAGAATGACTTACAGGGATGCAATTGAACTTGCCTATTACGGAGCATCTGTCATTCATCCAAAAACAATCCAGCCACTTCAAAGCAGTGACATACCTTTGTTTGTAAAATCGTTTTATCATCCTGATGAACCGGGTACCATAATCCATTCGCACGAAGAGGAAAATGATACCAAGGTGCCAAGTTTTATATACAAGGCAGATCAAGTGTTGGTTTCAATTTCTCCAAAGGATTTCTCTTTTATCGCAGAAGGGAACTTGCAAAGCATCTTTGGATGCCTTTCATCGCTTGATATTCATTTCAATATGATGCAACATTCTGCAATCAGTTTTTCAATCGTAATGGACGATAATCCGGCAAAAATCAAAGGGTTGTTCGACGCTCTGGGAAGTGAGTACCGGATAAAATATAACAACGGCCTATACCTGATCACAATCCGCTACTATGACCAGGAAACAATTGACAAGGTTATTGGCGACCGCACGGTATTGCTCGAACAAAAAAGCCGTACTACCGTCCAGTTAGTTATTAACTAGTTAGTTTATTCCTATTTTTGTTTCAAACTTAATTATTCAGCATGGCAACTGAGCAAAACCAAAAATCAGGCTTTAAATCTTTTCCCGGTAATTTCTGGACAGTTATTGTAATGGAGTTCTTTGAGCGGGGTTCATATTACGGGGTAATGTCAGTGCTTTCAATATATCTAATATTATCACCAGCGGAAGGTGGTCTTGGCTTCTCGAAAGAAGGTGTTGGAGCTATAAAAAGTACTATCACACCGCTATTATACTTGTTGCCTATTCTGGCAGGTGCAATTGCCGACCGCTTTGGTTACCGTAAGGTGCTGATGTTTGCATTTGCTATGATGAGCGCGGGCTACTTCTTTACCAGTTTGTCGTCATCGTATGGTATAGTTTTTTTAAGTTTAATAGTAATGGCGGTGGGAGCCGGTTTCTTCAAGCCTATTATATCGGGTACAATTGCCAGGGTGACTGATGAAAACAATTCTACTTTGGGCTTTGGTATATTCTATTGGTCAATTAATCTTGGTGCTTTTCTGTTCCCTTTGTTTCTTATTCCATATTTAAAAGAGATCTCCTGGAGTTACATATTCATAATGGCTGCAGTGGGAACCGGTTCAATGCTCATTCTGAATCTGTTTGTTTACAAAGAGCCACCACGTCCAACCAGCTCCAAACCTCTTTCACAAGTGCTAAAGGACATAGCCCTTGTGCTCAAGGATTATAGGTTTGTGTTGATGATAGTAATCTATTCAGGTTTCTGGATTCTATATTTCCAGATGTTTGACACAGTTCTTTGGTATCTTAAGGATTATATTGATATGACACCTGTTAATCAGGTAGTCAATAAATTCCTCGCATTATTTGTAGCTAATCCTTCATGGGAGTTTGATGCAGAGCATGTTACAGTTATCAATGCCGGTGCTATTATTGTACTACAGCTTTTTGTTTCAGCTATAGTAAGAAAAACCCCTGCACTTCCAACAATGATCTTTGGTATTATGCTAGGAACAATAGGTATGGGCATTCTTGCAATTTCAACTTATTCGTGGGTGTTTATTGCCGGACTGATTCTTTTCTCAATTGGCGAAATGACTGCTCATCCAAAATTTATATCATACATCGGCCTGATAGCCCCAGCTGATAAAAAGGCCTTATACCTTGGATATTCTTTCCTTTACGGAGTTATCGGTAGTGGAGTAGGAGGCATACTGGGTGCATTGTTGTATGTGCATTTTGTTGATAATCTGAAACAACCAGGCTTATTATGGTTCATTTTCAGTATGATTGGGGTGCTGACCATAATTGGACTTCTGCTCTATAATAAGTTCATTGCGGTTAAGAAAACGAACGTCTGATCACTGCTCCTTTATGTAATTATGCACACGAGCGGAAGAACCCAATTGAAGCTCGTGTTTCAACAATTATAGTAACTTTGCGTTCTGTTTTTCTAATGGAAAGGAATTAGTGAAGGTAGCTCCTCTGATTGATTTATACCGCAATAATAATCTTATTGCGGATTTAGGCGTTTCATACGGTTCAGGTGAGAATGCCAGATTACATGTAAAAGGACTGGCCGGATCATCCGGGGCGGTTGTTGCTGCGTCAGCATTTGTAAGAAATGAACCTCTGTTTCTGATCGTATTGTCAGAAAAAGAAGAAGCTGCTTATTTCTTTAATGATCTGGAAAATTTGCTTGGAGAGCAGGATATTCCATTCCATAAAAAGAAGGTTCTGTTTTTCCCCACCACCTATCGCCGTCCCTATGAATTAGAGAAAACTGATAACACCAATGTGCTCTCACGCACGGAGGTGATGAAACGGCTTGGCACCAGGGAAGGCGGTACTATCGTAGTCACATATCCTGAAGCATTGGCTGAGAAGGTTGTTGGAAGGGAATATCTCAAGAAGAATACGCTCAGGCTGGGTGTTAAGGAAAGTCTTTCAATTGATTTTGTATTAGACCTGCTGTCGGAGTATGATTTTAACCGGGTTGACTTTGTTGTTGAGCCCGGACAATTCTCCATCCGCGGAGGTATCGTTGACGTGTTTTCCTTCACCAACGACAGGCCATACCGTATTGAGTTCTTTGGCGATGATGTAGCGTCAATACGCACATTCGATCCTGCAACACAGCTCTCCATTGATAAGCTTACCCACATAACTATTACTCCTAATGTTCAGGACAGGCTACTTCGGGAAAAGCGTCAATCGTTTTTAAGATATGTGGATAAGAGCACGGTTGTGTGGATCAAGGATTTCTCTTTTGCCATTGATAAAGTTGAAAAAGAATTTGAGAAAGCCACCAAGGCTTTTGCCGAGTTAAGCGGCGAAATTGCACATCTTGAACCTGATGAGCTATTCACCAAAGCTGATGATTTCAGAAAGGATATACTTGACCATAGTGTTATTGAATTTGGCACTGCCCACCTTCTGAAAGAGAGCCAGGTGATTGACTTCAATATGCAGCCCCAGCCATCGTTCAATAAGAATTTTGATCTGTTACTGAAGAACCTCGATGAGAATAGTAAGTCGGGTTTAAAGAATATAATTCTCTCTGATAACCCTAAACAAACTGAGCGTATTCAAACAATACTTCGTGATTTAATGGGTAACAGGGGTATTGCTGAAAGTGCACTCAATTATGAGCTGATCAATCTGTCGCTGCATGAAGGCTTTATCGACAGGCATAACAAATTAGTGTGCTACACTGACCATCAGATATTTGAACGATACCATAAATTCAGGATCAGGGACGGCTTTGCAGGTAAAGAGGCATTTACGCTAAAAGAGATCTATGATCTGCAACCGGGTGATTTTGTTACACATATAGATCATGGAATAGGTCGGTTCGACGGGCTGGAGAAGATTGAAAACAATGGCAAGCAACAGGAAGCTATCCGGCTAATTTATCAGAATAACGACATTCTTTACATCAGCATTCACTCCTTGCATCGTATCTCCAAATACGTTGGTAAGGATGGTGCTGTTCCTTCTTTGAATAAACTTGGCTCAAATGCCTGGAATAAGCTAAAGACTAAAACCAAACAGCGGGTTAAAGACATTGCAAAAGACCTGATCAAGTTATATGCTGAACGCAAAGCGGCTGACGGACATGCTTTTGCACCCGATAGTTATCTCCAACATGAATTGGAGGCATCCTTCATTTATGAGGATACCCCCGACCAGGTAAAAGCTACTGCTGATGTCAAGCGCGATCTTGAAAAGTCGTACCCAATGGACAGGCTGGTATGCGGGGATGTTGGATTCGGTAAAACGGAAATTGCTATACGTGCTGCCTTTAAAGCAGTGGCCGACAGCAAGCAGGTTGCAATACTTGTGCCTACCACTATTTTGGCACTGCAACACTATCATACTTTCAAAGATCGGTTGAAAGATTTTCCTTGCAGGGTTGATTACATAAACCGGTTTAAGAGTGCCAAGGAGCAAAAACAAACTTTGCAATTACTTGAGGAAGGTAAGATTGATGTGCTGATTGGAACTCACAGGATTGTAAGCAAAGATGTGAAGTTCAGAGACCTGGGTCTTATGATAGTGGATGAAGAGCAAAAATTTGGTGTATCAACCAAGGAAAAACTCAAACAGATGAAGGTGAATGTTGATACCCTCACACTTACCGCTACCCCTATTCCACGAACTCTGCAGTTCTCGCTGATGGGAGCTAGAGATTTGAGCATACTTAATACCCCTCCGGCTAACAGATACCCGGTTCAAACCGAGCTTCATCCTTTTAATGAGGAAATAATCAGGGATGCTATCCATTACGAACTTTCGCGAGGTGGTCAGGTGTTTGTGGTTCATAACAAGGTGAAGAATATCATGGAAGTAGCCGGTCTGATACAACGGCTTGTCCCCGATGCCAGGATAGCAGTAGGTCATGGGCAAATGGATGGCCATAAGCTGGAGAAAGTAATGCTCGATTTTGTGGAAGGGGTTTCTGATATACTTATCGCTACTACAATAATTGAGTCGGGTCTTGATATTCCTAACGTGAACACCATCATAATCAATGAAGCGCAGAACTATGGTTTAAGTGACCTGCATCAGTTGCGCGGCAGGGTAGGACGTACAAACAAAAAGGCATTCTGTTATCTGCTTGCTCCTCCGGTATCTGTTCTCACAGATGAGGCACGGAAAAGACTAAAGGCTATTGAGGAGTTTTCAGAACTTGGTAGCGGCTTTAACATAGCCATGCGTGATCTGGATATACGTGGTGCCGGTAATATACTTGGTGCCGAACAAAGTGGCTTTATTTCAGAGATTGGCTTTGAGATGTATCAGCGTATTCTTGATGAAGCGGTAATGGAACTGAAACAGTCTGATTTCAGCGGCCTGTATGATGAACCGGTTCAAAAGGACTATGTAAAAGAGTGTCTGATTGAAACTGACCTTGAAATCATGATCCCCGACAGGTATATCACCAACATAACTGAAAGGCTTAGCCTGTACAAAGAATTGGATGGACTGGAATCAGAGGATGAACTGTTGAAATACCAGGAGAAACTAATTGACAGATTTGGGCCAGTACCCCAACAAACCCAGGAACTTATAAACACCATTCGCCTGCGTAGATCAGCAAGGAAGCTTGGCTTTGAGAAGATCACACTCAAAAACAATCTGATGTCAGCTACCTTTATCACCAATAAAGAGTCGCCCTTCTACCAAAGCAATATATTTTCCACAGTGCTTCAGTTCATACAGGCATATCACCAGTCAGTCAGAATGAAAGAGGTCAATGACAAGCTGAGCCTTACGTTCAAGGATATAACTTCTGTTTCAAAAGCTATTTTGGCGCTTATTCCGCTGGAGGAAATGGTAGAGGCTATGTAAAGTATTACATGTACATTTGCTACCTGTTGGATAAATAAATGGTAGCTATGAAAAAGATTATTTTAGCAGCTCTTATATACATTGCAATATTACAACTTAAAGATTCTGCAATATCGTTCAAAGCCTCGCTGCTATTCGGGTTTCTTGTTTCTGTTTGGAATGAGAAATTTCTATTTAAGGATCGCTTGATTTCATATTTACTTATGATTGCAGCACCCATATCAGCATTGCTAATCATTTCTTATATACATGACATTGAATTGACTTACAGGCCTATATTGGCATGGCCGGGAGTTCTTTTATTAAGTGCAGCTTTAGGTGTGGGATACAGCAAATTAAAAATGAAAAGAGAATTGAAAGTATCATTATTTTTAAGCTTTCTGTTGCTTTTAGTAGTTCCATTCTTTAAAAAATTTAATGAAGGAACCTACGCCTGCCTTGCAATGATTTGCTACATTACTGCGGGATTATATGTTCTTATTACAAACAAGGATAAACCTCTTTTAGCTATAACATATCTTTTTACTCCATATTTTCTTGTTCATCTTGCAGTCCCAATCATGGAGAACGATTACACCGGATTTATTCTATATCTTCCTCCTTTAATTGTTTCAATTGGTCTTCTTCTGATTCTAATCTCCCGACATGTTGTAATACCATTGAAACTGTCATTCAAACCTGTTGTTTCCTTTATTCTATTGTTAGCTCTGATATGGCCATTGCAGGAGAATTATGCTGCATGGATTTATTCTTTTAATAATCCTGCAACTAATGATACTTTTCAATTTCAGTTAGTTAATATAGATGGGGAGACTTTAAACTCATCAGAAAAAAAAGTAAATGTTTTTTTGTTTACCTCAGCATATTGTGGAAATTGCTATAAAGAATACCCCTATTTTTCTGAATTAGCAGCCAGGTATTCTATCGATAGCAGTGTGGCTTTTTATGCAACCTTTCTAAAATTCAGAGATAAGGATACAACTTTTTATAAAGAACTGGTCAAAAATAATTACAGTTTTAATTGGACTATGGCAAGTGAAAGTGAGGCAGTATATAGTGAACTGAAAATGGAGGGCGTTCCTTCACTTCTTATCCTTACTGATGAAAACAAAATACTATATCACGGTTATTGTCACCCAAGGCCTTGGATTTTTGTTAATTCGCCTGAGCGCTTAATAAGGGACTATCTCGATTAGTTGGAATAACCGCCTGATGATAGTATTTAATTGTACTCATCCCAACTTTTTAAAGGCAAATCATCCAAGCTGTATTTACATATTGCAATCAGGAAAGCTTTTGCAAGCCTTGCATTGGTAATAAGCGGAATATTCAAATCAACCGCATTGCGCCTGATTTCATAGTCGTTAAAAAGCTCTCCGGGGGTTAGGTTTTTTGGAATGTTTATTACAAGGTCAATCTTCTTTTCTTTCAGATAATCAAGTGTATTGGGTTTCTTATCTTCATCGGGCCAGTGCAGGGTGGTTGCTTCAATTTGGTTTTTGGAGAAGAATTCTTGTGTTCCCCTGGTAGCATAAATAGTATAACCTTTATCGATCATCATCTTTGCAGCTTCCAGCAGTGTGGCTTTATCTTCTGCCGGGCCGGAGGAGATCAGTATAGACTTCTTTGGAATGGTATAACCAACTGAGAGCATCGACTTTAGCAAGGTTTCATAATAATCTTCACCTATGCAGCCCACTTCACCTGTTGATGCCATATCCACACCAATAACAGGATCAGCTTTATGCAGGCGGGTAAAGGAAAACTGGGGAGCCTTAATTCCTATATAGTCGATGTCGAAGAGTGATTTTGAGAGTCTTGGAACATCTTTACCCAGCATCACTTCAGTGGCTATTGTAATAAAGTTCGTTTTAAGCACCTTTGAAACAAAAGGGAAGCTCCTCGATGCTCTCAGGTTGCATTCAATAACCATTACATCGTTATCCTTGGCAAGGAATTGTATATTAAACGGGCCGGTGATGTTGAGACTTTTGGCTATTTTCTTCGCAATCTTCTTGACCCTTCGGGCTGTTTCAAAATAGATCTTCTGAGGAGGGAATACTATAGTTGCATCACCCGAGTGAACGCCTGCAAATTCAATGTGTTCAGATATCGCGTAAGCAATAACTTCTCCTTTATTCGCAACTGCATCCATCTCTATTTCCTTGGAGTTCTGTATAAACTCTGATACCACAACAGGGTATTGTTTCGATACATTCTTTGCCAGCGTAAGGAAATGCTCAAGCTCATTTTCGTTTGACACGATATTCATAGCCGCACCCGACAAAACATACGATGGGCGCACTATTACGGGATATCCTACCAGATCAACGAATTTAAAGATATCTTCTGTGCTGCTGAGCTCTTTCCATCTGGGCTGGTCAACATCAATTTCATCCAACAGGGAGGAGAACTTGTGACGGTTTTCAGCCATATCAATTGATTGCGCTGAAGTGCCAAGTATGTTAACGTTCTGATCGCTTAATCGAATGGCCAGGTTATTAGGGATCTGACCGCCTACTGATACTATTACTCCTTTAGGCTTTTCCAGGTCAATTATGTCCATTACCCTTTCAAGTGTGAGCTCTTCAAAATATAGCCTGTCGCAGATATCGTAATCGGTACTTACTGTTTCAGGATTATAATTGATCATTACTGAGCGGTATCCTTCCTTTGAAATGGTATTGACCGCATTTACACTGCACCAGTCGAATTCAACACTGCTGCCTATCCTGTATGCCCCTGACCCAAGCACTACAACTGACCTCTGATCATTTTCATAAACAACGTCATTGCTTGAACCATTGTAGGTTACATACAGATAATTGGTCATGGCAGGATATTCTGCTGCCAGTGTATCTATCTGTTTTACCACAGGTAGTATACCATGCTCTTTCCTGAAATTCCTTACAATATCCATGTCGCTGATCATGTTCTTTGACTCGCTCCGCATAACATATCGTGCGATCTGGAAATCAGAGAAACCGGCTTGTTTTGCTTCTTTTAGTAATTCTTTTGGCAGGCTTTCCAGTGAATCAAAGCTGGTAAGGTCATTTTTAATTTCCAGAATGATCCTTAGTTTTACTAAAAACCACTTATCGATCTTTGTAAGGTCGTGTATTCTATCTACTGAGTAGCCTTTTTCAAGTGCAGCAGCTATGGCAAATATCCTTGAATCGGTAGGATTTGAAAGTGCATTATCGAGGTCATCAAATTGAATATTTGCATTGCCAACAAAGCCGTGCATACCCTGGCCAATCATTCTGAGGCCTTTCTGTATTACTTCTTCAAAGGTTCTGCCAATTGCCATTACCTCACCTACACTCTTCATTGAGCTTCCTATTTCACGCGAAACTCCTTGAAACTTATTAAGGTCCCAGCGGGGAATCTTACATACTATATAATCCAGAGCAGGTTCATAACAGGCTGTAGTAGTTTTGGTTACATTGTTTGTGAGTTCATGAAGCCCATAACCTATACCAAGTTTTGCTGCTACAAATGCCAATGGATATCCTGTAGCCTTTGATGCCAGTGCGCTTGAGCGTGAGAGGCGGGCATTTACTTCAATTACCCTGTAATCCTCTGAAAACGGATCAAGGGCATATTGCACATTGCACTCACCAATAATGCCAATGTGCCTGATTATTCTGATAGCAATCTCCCTCAGTTTATGATATTCCCTGTTTGATAGTGTTTGCGAAGGAGCAACTACAATACTTTCACCTGTATGGATACCAAGGGGGTCAAAGTTCTCCATGTTGCATACGGTGATGCAATTATCAAATTGATCACGAACTACTTCATACTCCACTTCTTTCCAGCCTTTAAGCGACTCTTCTACAAGTATTTGCCCTGAATATGTAAAAGCTTTTCCGGCTAGTGACACCAGTTCTTCTTCATTATTACAGAACCCACTGCCCAGTCCGCCAAGGGCATAGGCAGCCCTGATGATCAATGGGTAATTAATAACCTGAGCCGCTTTGATGGCATCATCAATATTGGTAACCGCGATGCTCTTCGGCGACTTTACTTCTATCTCGTTAAGCTTTGTAACGAATACTTCCCTGTCCTCAGTATCAATGATCGATTGCACCGGAGTGCCAAGTACCCTGATGTTGTACTTTTCAAATATCTTGTTTCTGAAAAGTTGCACACCGCAATTAAGCGCAGTTTGTCCGCCGAAAGAAAGGTACAATCCATCAGCCTTTTCTTTTTCAATTACCTTCTCAACGAAAAAGGGAGTTACAGGCAGGAAGTAAACTTTATCGGCAATGTTCTCGGAGGTCTGTATTGTCGCAATGTTGGGGTTGATCAATACAGTTTGTATTCCCTCCTCGCGTAAAGCTTTCAAGGCTTGTGAACCTGAATAGTCAAACTCCCCGGCTTCACCAATCTTTAAAGCCCCTGATCCAAGTACTATTACTTTCTTTATGCTCTTGTCTATCATTATTTACTTTTTGCAGCGTTTTTAATCAGTTCCATAAAATCATCAAACAGGTATTCTGTATCAGTCGGTCCGCTTGAAGCTTCCGGATGAAACTGAGCAGCAAAGAAAGGCTTTGATTTATGCCTGATTCCCTCACAGGTATTGTCGTTTACATTAACAAACAATGGTTCCCAATCAGTTGACAGCGTCTGCATGTCTATTGCAAAGCCATGATTCTGCGAGGTGATGTAACATCTGTTTGTCCCCACCTGAAGCACCGGTTGGTTATGACTCCTGTGTCCGTACTTAAGTTTGTAAGTGTCAGCGCCCGAAGCCAATGCCATTATCTGGCAGCCCAGACAAATACCCATAACAGGCTTGCCTAATTCAAAAGCTTTAGCTACATGGGCAATGGTTGATTTAGATGTTTTTGGATCACCGGGCCCATTAGACAGAAAGAGTCCATCATAATCTTCCTTAGTAAAGTCATATCCGGCAGGCACCCTTGTTATGGTAACATCTCTCTTTAGAAGACACCTGATAATGTTGTTTTTAACGCCGCAATCCACAAGCACTATTTTATACCTGCCATTGCCATAAGTCACTACTTCTTTGGTTGAGACTAACTCTGTGAGATCATCATTATTTGGGTCATAATAATCAACATCTACTTCGTTAAAGATTACCTTTCCAAGCATAGCACCTCTTTCTCTGATGATCTTGGTAAGTTCGCGGGTATCTATGCCGTATATGCCTGGTATCTTGTTTTCCTTAAGCCAGGTAGCAAGGCTCTTATTGGAATTCCAGTGGCTGTATGAAAACGAATAATCTGAAATTATCAGGGCACTGATTCTCATCTTATCCGACTCAAAGTGTTTGAGCAGACCATTCTCCCTTGCTTCATCCGGCACACCGTAGTTGCCTACCAAAGGATATGTTACTACCAATATTTGTCCGGTATATGAAGGGTCAGACAGATTTTCAGGGTATCCAGTCATGGAAGTATTAAAAACTACTTCCCCAGCAACTGACTTGTTGAAACCAAATGATTTACCCTTGAATTCAGTGCCATCTTCCAACACTAGTTTTATTTCCTGATTGCGCATCAATAATCCTCTATTTCACTGTGAATTAAACTATTAAAGAACTGACGGCGCTCTGAAATATTTTATAGAGAGGCGAGAAAAAGGCAAATTAAAGGCAAGTAAAATGCAAGTAAATTGCAAGTATTGATTATTTCAGCACGCATCTGCAAAATTACTTATAAAACTTATAGCAATTATGTTTGGTCAATTTCGGTTACTTCCAGGTGCTTATATGTAATCATGTACAAATAACCCAGTATGAACCATGCACCCACAGCACTGAAGCTATGCCATAGAAAGTGTGTACCCATGGGAAGCATGGAAAGGTAGATATGGTCGGTTTGCCGAAAGATCAGTGCAACAATAAATGAAACAATTGCTGCCGTTACCAATTGCCATCCTCTGAAGCCGGTTTTAAAGAGAAAAATGATCAAAGGGAGGCCAATACTTAGCCCGGTAATAAAATAGGAGATGTTTATTGATGTGTGCTCAGGAAGCCTCCCCCAGATAAGATATCTGATGCCAAACAACCCAATTATTACAATCAGCGCATACCACCACTTCTTTAGCACCTTTATCCAAAAGTAAACCGAAAGTGTAAGAGTTAAGATTGCAGATGGAAGAACATCCATTATAAGGAAAAACACTGATACCCTGAAGGCATGAAACAAAGCACTACCCAACCCTCCTGATATTACAAGAATTACTACTGCCCACATAAGAAAATCTCTGTTTCCTTCCTTTCTCATCCGGTATATCCAGTAAATTGCCGGAATCAGTATAAGCAAAGAAGAGAATGCATTCCAGGGCTCAACTATCAGGCCTTCAGGCCGTGTTTCCATATATACAGGACCGCCATCCTGCATTCTTTGATTAAACCAATCAGGGCTTCGTTGTTCAAACATATTGATTCATCAGTTTCATCTGTTTTCTCCCAGATACTAACATTGGGTTCAGAGAGGTTGTTACAGTTACTAACATTGGCTTCAGCAAGATTGTTACTTTTACTAACATAAGCTTCAGCGAGATTGTTAAAATGGTAACCTTAACATGGAATGTTTCCGACAAACTGTTACTTAGGTTCTTTGTAAATTTTCTTGTACAAGCTCAGTAACAGAAATCCGTCATAGCTTTTCATATCATAATTGCTCTGGCTGCCGCCTGGAGAAGTGCGGCGCTCAACATACATCACAGTATCATCAAAATTAGCCTCATACGATAACATCAGTCTGTAATGATCGGAAATCTGCCAGGCAGGCCCTGCTTTAAGGAAATGACCGAATGAGAATTTCCTTAGATCATAATTATCAACATCTTCACTCAATAATAATCCTAAATTAATTCCCCCGCCCAGCACAAAGCGAAATCGCCTTCCATAATTAATTTGGATTCCAATAGGGGTTCTCAGAGAAGTTGCAGTTGAAGTTCTATGTATCTGCTTCCTTATCAAAGCTAATCCCGAATAGAGATTTATTACCTCATCATTTGTCGTAAATACATAATTGCCACCTGCATGATAATAAGATGACCCAGCTAAGTTTGGAAGAATAAAAGAAGATTTAATGTCAGTGTCTGAACTTCCGGCACCAAGATCGAGACTAATCTCGTGTATCTGAGTAAATCCCGGGTGGCAGCAGCCTATAGCAAATAATAGTAATATCGGGGCTATCCATAGTTTCGTTTTCATAGGCTTAGATTTCTACTAATACACCATAGTCTTTAATGTAATGACAAGAAATTACTGGTTTACCCTAATATTAAATCGAATTAATTTTAAGATAGCTTGCTTTCAATACCAGGGAGTCTATTAGGAGCCTATGGGAAAGAACAACCGGCAGCAGAGATCCTGCTGCCGGTTAAAGGTTATTTTTATGCTTATGATTAGTCCTGAATGGAATTCTGCGGATTGTCTTAATTACTTATTATCAGAAGTAAGCAACATTCTGCTGATTTCCCAGGTTCCTGCAACAGAAGTTGTACTCATGTATTTGAAACCAATATGAATTGTTTGTCCGTCAAATGCTGAAAGATCTATATCTCCGCAGTCAACAAATGACCATGAATCACCTGTTGATCTTGTGAACCCGGTCATTTCAGTCCAGTCAGCATCATTAGGATCGCCTGAGCCTGAATAGTTGGTTGATACGAATACTTTAGCTTCCTCATTTATGTTTCCTGCAAAGTTCATTGCCTCGCGGAACTTCATTTTGACACCAGTTTTACCAGCTAGTGAGATTGATGGTGATATCAGCCAGTCTTCATTTGCAAATCTGTTAGGATTAACAAAACCCGACATGGTAACACAGCCACCATCATAAGTTTGTCCTGCCCATACCTGATCACCTAATACACTGTACTGGCTGAAAGTGCCAAGTGAGTTATTGAACTCTTCAGTGAAGAAACCGGTTGCAGGTATTACCCCATTTCCATCGAGCCAGTATCCTGAAAGGTTTTTAACACCCGGTACACTAAAGTATGATTCCAAAGTACCAAGAACCATAACTTCCTTACCCTTATTGCCAGCATTATCAACCAGATTCAGTGCATCACGTATAGCACCAGCTGGTAATTGAACAGGAACACATTTAGCAAGATTGGTTTCATCTTCACTATCGGCAAGTAAAAGGTTTGAATTGGTAGTAAATGGACCTGCGAAGTTGGGAACAAATTCAGTATCACCTGTTTCATAAACACCTACAATAAAACCTTTTACCCAAACAGGAGTAGTGCTAGAGTTACTTCTTGCAGATTCAATATTATAAGGATCTTCAAATGTACCATCACCACTACCCGGAGGAGGAGGTACTATACCACCAAACCCACTAACATCAGTTGAATCTCTCAGCGTGAGCTGCCATGTAGTACGGTAAAGTGAAAGAATACCGGTTACTTTACCATAACCCTGGGGAATTTTGTTGCTTGAGAAGTTTGAGTATTTACTTGATCTTACAACCAATTCATTGCCTGACTGATCCAATAGTTTACGATCAGTAGCATCAGCATCCTGTGGTGCAAATAGTTCACCTGGGGTAGCAAACATGACATTTTCAAAGGTAACGAGTCTGCTTACAACTGGGTTAGCCTTATCAGCTGTACCAAGATCAGAAAGTGATAAAACCTGAGCAACCGGCTTTTTGCCAGGCAAACTATCGCGGAAAATGTGGCTTTTTACCATAACTGCGGGCATACGTCCTATGCCACCATTATAAATGTATCCTAACTGGATGAGATTGTTATAATCACCAACATACAGACCTTTGCATTTAATATAAACTCTTTGTCCAACTTTATATTCGTTTGCCAGGTTTGTCTGATCAATTGCTAGTTCAAGTGCGCCGGTTTCATCCTGTATGATCATTTTTTTATAAAGATTGCCGCTTTCATCGTTGGCTGTTACAATTCCAGTAATAACCACAGAATCAGTAATCTCTTTCAGTGCTGTATATGATTCCCTGAATTCCTGAATAGTGGTGGTTGCTTTAAACTCTACTTTTGGTATGTTGATTGGGGGTTCATCAAATTCGCCTTTTACACAACTAGTGAGGAAAGCTGATGAGATTGCCATTAAAAGAACCGGAATTAAAAATTTAATATTTTTCATGAGTCTTTATTTCTTTGTTAGTTAATTAAAAACGGAAACCTAAGTTTAGGAAGTAAGTTCTTCCATAAGCATAATAGTACTTGGGCAGAAACGTGTTAATTTTCTCATCTAAAAACCTGCCTTGCTCATATCCGCCTGTGATTAGTTCTGTATTATCAAGAAGATTGCTAATACTGAAATTAAGGTTTAGGAAATATTTACCTTCAATTCGATATGATTTCCCTATCGAAGCGTTAACTGTGTAACCATCAGGTAATTTTTGCTGACGGATCAACTTTGCAATTAGAGGATCTCCTTCACCCAGACCTTCAACAGCAGTCAAAGTTCGCCTGTCGGGATGAAAGTCAAGGTAGATATCATCATAATAGTTAACACTTGCCTCAATGAAGAGATACTTAGGTCCCATATATTTAAGGCCTAATGTTCCTGCAGTTTGTGGGGTACCCGGAACATAGAAATACTTTTGATAAATTAACTCCGATTTATCAGGAATACTCCCGTTCTCGTATGATGTAATAGCCACTGGGCGGTTTATGTACCTGTAATTTCCAAGGTTGCCTGCAGCAAGAAGTGTAAAAATTGAATTAAGCTTTACTTCAGCACCTGCTTCCAAGCCTTGATGAGTACGGTCAATGCCGTAGAGAACATAATTAACAAATGTGTTTACTCCATCCACATAAAAAGCGGTAATTTCATTTTGGTCAGTGAATGTTGTATTATATGCCGTGATACGTGCCTTTACAATTGGAGTACGGAGGTGATAGCTTATTTCACCGCTTAAGATGGTCTCGCTTTTCAATCCCGGTGAAACAGCATCCCTTGTTCGTGCACTAAGGAATGAGTTACGCATGTAAGGAGCGCGGGTCATGTACGCAATATTACCTTCAATGAAGTGACGACCTGTTATTTTATAAGTACCCCCAGCTTTCAATGCATAGTCAAAGAAGTTGTTCTTTGCTGAATTGCCAAGTGAGTTTTCAGGATACTTGCCATTTTTCATAAATCCTTCACGCCAAAAAGATGTATACGTTAATTGAACACCACCATAATAGTCAAACTTCCTGGTCGTGAACTTGGCAAGTGCCCATGCATTTCCGCTATTCTGGTGTAGTTTATAATCATAACCGAATTTGTCACCAGTGTTTATTACCCTGTTGGGGTTATTCAGGTCATTCTGTATGGTTGTATCATTGCCCGGGAAGTCGCGTTCAGCAAACTGGTCAATGTCAACCCAGTAATCTCCGCCAAGTAAGTCTTCGAGCGTTTTATAATAGCTTCCTGTATGGGATGACAATTCAACTCCACCGCTGATTTGAGCTTTATCATTCACATCATGGTTAATGAATGAAGATAAGTTTATCTGCGATTGGTCATTATGGCGGTTTTCGAGAATATAATGAGCTTGCTTTCCTTCTAAATTTGCCAGATAATTTACTTGATAGAGTCTATCCCAATTGATCTGACTTACCGAAGGGTCATTCTGCCAGTTTTGAGCCATAGTAGCTGCAATAATTGGGTCATAAAAAGTAATAGTACTTGGAATATCTGAAGCAAAATCCTCTTTAACCGGGAAGTTGCTTGGTAAGTAACGATAGTAATCGGGACGTGGGTCAGATGCTTTATACCAGTTAAGGGCACTTGTTGATGTTTTACCAAACAAGTACGAAGCGGTACTGGTAATCTGGGTGGCTTCATTCAGTTTCCAGTAATGGTTTAATACCATCAAAGGTTGATTCATGCTGCGGACTCTTGCATTGCGCTTTTCCCCGTTCTGGTAGCCCCAGTTACTGTTATAATAATTGCTACCAACAAGGTCATATACTTCCTGCATTGAGCCTCCCTGCATACCTCTTCTTACCGGAGCTGCAAGTGCTGTAAAGGCCAGGCTGTGATTATTGTTTAACTTCTTCTCCAGTCCAACAAACCAACTGTATGCATCATAAAAAGTGCCTTCAACATAACCCTCATTACCCCAGCGACGTGATGCACTAATGGATACCGCCCAGTTATTGTCCATCAATCCGGTTGAATGAGTTAGCATTAACCTGTTTGTATAACTTCGATTGGTTGAACTGTAGGTTAGTTTTGTTTGTGCCCGCTGTTGCGATGCGCGGGTAATAATGTTGGTTACACTGCCAATGTTTCCGAAAGAGAAATTAGATGGTGCAATACCATTAACGGTTACCTTATTCCTGGTAGCATCATTCAACCCTCCCCATAAAGCCCATAATGTACGGCCTGTTTCAGCGTCATTGATCTGGCTGTTGGCAATATAAGTACTGTTAAGGTCAGCATCATAACCCCTCATTCTGAAGTAGGCTGCGCTGAATGAATACGAAGCTGCAGAAACGAAAACATCATTTGAAGAACTCAAAAGGCCTGAAATGTTTTGCGCCCTTGAATCATCATCTGAATCAAAGGAAGCAAGACTAATTTCTGCAAGGCCTGAGCTCACATCTGATGCAGGAGCAGCTTTTAGTTTTATGGTTCCAAGGTTCACAGTTTCCTGAACTGTGATCTGTAAGGTATGATCTTCATATCCATTTAATGAAAAATCAATCATACCTTCACCTATGGTAATGCCCTGTAGCTCGAAAGAGCCATCAGTGCGACTGGTTGTTTGCTGGGTGCCTATACGCACCGTAACTGCCGGTAGCGCATTTCCTTTATCAGCATCTGTTACTATGCCCAAAACGGTTCCCGTTTGAGCATATAATACAGTTGCTGGAAGAATAGCCAGCAGTAACAAAATAATTCGTCTAATCATGAAAGGTTTGTTAGGAGTATAAATATCTATCGAATACTGTATTTTAAAGTTATTTTTGCGTGTGCAAAGAAAAGAATTTTTAGGCTTCTCATTGCGTATCAGGGTGTTTTTTAATCACCTATATTTGCATGCAAATTTCTAAAAATTAATGCTTTAATCCTACTTTTTTCAATGATAATACGTATTCAATTTTACAAAGTATTTTTAATTTCATTATTCCCGGCACTATTGTTCACAAACTGTGCTTCTGCACAAGAGAAAACCAAAGTGGCATGCATTGCTTTTTATAATATTGAGAATTTGTTCGACACTATAGATGATCCATTCAAAAATGACGCAGAGTTTCTGCCCAATGGAATGAATCAATGGACATCAGCGCGATATAACAGGAAGCTGGAGAATATGGCATATGTTATAAGCCTGATAGGAGGGGAGATTCTTAAAGGCGGACCAACCATTCTTGGTTTATCAGAAATTGAAAACCGGAGCGTAATTAAAGATCTTATCAATACCCCTCCTTTAAAAGGAATGGGTTATGATATAGTGCATTATGATTCGCCCGATAAGCGTGGTGTTGATGTTGGTCTTATCTATAAAAAGGCAGCTTTCAAAGTTACCAACAGTACTTCAAACCGTTTAACCATGCCGGGTAAAACTGATTGGTATACACGTGACCAGTTGGTTGTAAGTGGATTGCTTGATGGAGAATTGATTCACATCATTGTTAATCATTGGCCATCAAGGGCTGCAGGTTCTGAATACAGGGAAGCAGCTGCAGCTTTATCACTTAGTCTGACTGATTCACTCCGTAAGATTGATCCTGAGGCCAAGATATTTATCATGGGTGATTTAAATGATGACCCAACTGATCCAAGTGTATATAAAGTGCTTGGCGCCCGAGGTAAGGAGAAGGAAGTTAAAAGTGACGGACTGTTTAACCCTATGTTTAAACTTCACCAGCAGGGCATTGGGTCTCTTGCTTACCGCGATGCCTGGAATCTTTTCGATCAGATAATTGTCTCACATCCACTTATTAGTAAAGAAAATAATGGCTGGAAGTACTATAAGGCAGGCGTATTTAACCAGAAATTCATGCTTCAAAAGGATGGTCCTTATGCCGGATATCCTTTCCGCACATTTGCCGGTGGTGCCTATGCCGGGGGTTATAGTGATCATTTTCCCACATATCTGTTTGTTGTGAAAAAACACAATTAGCAGTTATATTCTTTTTGTTACAATTTTTTTCATAATTTCGCTCCTTCAACGCCAAAGCAAGTGAAGGAAAATCTTGTTGTCATCCCGACATTTAATGAAAAGGAGAATATTGAGCGAATAATCCGTAAGGTGTTTTCTCTTGATAAAGAGTTTGATGTGCTAATAGTAGAGGATAATTCCCCCGATGGCACAGCAGCTATTGTAAAACGGCTGATCACACAGTTCCCTAACAGGTTGTTTATCGAAGAACGCAAAGGCAAATTAGGTCTTGGTACTGCTTATATCCATGGTTTCAAGTGGGCACTTGAGCGCGAGTACCGTTACATTTTTGAAATGGATGCCGACTTTTCCCACAATCCCGAAGACCTTATACGCTTACATCATGCCTGCGATGTATTAGGTGCCGACGTAGCCATTGGTTCAAGGTACATAAAGGGCGTTAATGTTGTTAACTGGCCGATGGGCAGAGTATTGATGAGTTACTTCGCTTCTTCGTATGTGAGGATGATCACTCGTATGAAGGTTATGGATACCACTGCAGGTTTCAAGTGCTACCGTCGTTCCTTACTTCAGGCTATAGATTTTGAAAAGATAAAATTCACCGGCTATGCTTTCCAGATTGAAATGAAATACACTGCCTGGAAGCTGGGCTTTAAGATAATTGAAGTGCCTATTATCTTTACTGACCGTACTGAAGGAGAATCAAAAATGAGCAGAGGCATATTCCGCGAAGCGATATTAGGTGTTATTCAACTCAGATTCAAGAGAATCAGAGCCAGGAAATAACATAGGTTTAAGAGAATCAGAGCAAAGAACTAAACAGGTTAAATAAACCCCTGATCAAGGAAATAATACCACTTTTTTAATCCTATTTTTAAACCATTTATCATCTACTCCCTCGTAAGCATTATCTTTGTATAGTATTATACTTACTATGTTGCATATGCTTAAGAAATACTACATATCAGGCGCAACAATTGTTAACGAAGGCAAAAGCTATGTTGGCAATGTACTAATCGATAACGGTTTTATTGTTGACATACATGAAGGCATAACAGATTCGCCTGGTGATGCAATTGTTATTGATGGTTCAGGACACTATCTTATTCCCGGAGTGATTGATGATCAGGTGCATTTTCGTGATCCCGGACTTACACATAAAGGAGACCTATACACTGAAAGCCGAGCAGCAGTTGCCGGAGGCGTAACTTCTTTCATGGATATGCCCAATACTGTGCCCAATACACTGACTCAGGAATTATTGGAAGAAAAGTACAGTGCCGCTGCTTCAAAATCATTGGCCAATTACTCATTTTATATGGGCGTGTCAAATGATAATCTCGATGAAGTTCTTAAAACTGACAGGTCAAAGGTATGCGGTATAAAGGTATTTCTTGGTGCTTCAACCGGTAACATGCTGGTTGATAATGTCCAAACCCTCGAAAATCTTTTTAAGCAGTCAAAAAGCCTGATAGCAGTGCATTGTGAAGATGAACCTATTATACGTGGGAATCTACAGTATTTCAGACAACAATACGGTGATGATATTCCGCCACAGGTGCACCCACTCATCAGAAGCCGTGAAGCATGTTTAAAATCTTCAACGCTGGCAGTTGAATTGGCCAGTAAGTATAACACACGCCTGCATGTCCTTCATTTATCTACTGCTGATGAAATGGATATATTCACCACTGAACCTTCAGATTCAAAGAAGAGAATTACTGCCGAAGTTTGCGTTCATCACCTTTGGTTCTCTGATGACGATTATACCCGGCTGGGTAATAGCATCAAGTGGAATCCTGCTATTAAAACAGATGCTGATCGTAATGCTTTAATGCAGGCTTTGCATGATAACAGGATTGATGTAATAGCAACAGATCATGCACCTCATACATCTGATGAAAAGCAAAACCCTTACTTAAGTTGTCCATCTGGTGGGCCGCTTGTTCAGCATTCACTTGTTGCTATGCTCGAAAAGGTTAATAACCGGGAAATAGGTTTAGAACTGGTTGTAGATAAAATGTGCCACGCTCCGGCAAGTATCTTTGGTGTTGACCGTCGGGGGTATATACGTATAGGATATCATGCTGACCTGGTACTTATTAATCCTGATCAGCCATGGGAGGTTAACAAAGAAAATATTCTTTATAAATGCGGATGGTCGCCGTTTGAAGGTGTAACGTTCCATTCAAAAGTCACGCACACATTTGTAGGAGGTCATCTTGCCTGGAACAATGGTGTATTTGATGAATCCCGTAAAGGTTCCCGCCTGCTTTTTAATCATGACGATGAATAAACTAAACTAAATTCTGAATATGCAAAAGTTTATAATTTTGCTGGTCTCACTTACTATCCTGATGGCCTGTAAGAGAGATTCCATTGAAAGAGAAACTTACGACAGTGGTAAGGTTAAGCAAGAAAAAACCTACAGGTCAGTCAAAGGTGATAAAGAACTGGTAAAAGAAGTGCATTATCATGAGAACGGGCAAAAATACATCGAGGGAAACTACAAGGATAATAAGCGCGATGGTTATTGGGCCTCATGGTATGATAACGGACAACTATGGAGTGAGGGTGAATTTAAAGATGGTTTAAGCGACGGGAAGCGCACTGTGTACCATAAAAATGGCACACTTTATTATGAAGGTTATTTCAAGATGGGTGAACGTACCGGCATCTGGAAATTCTATAATGAAGCCGGTGTACTTACATCAGAGACTAATTATGATAAACAATGAAAACAGCAATCGTTTACACGACACACCATGGCACAACTGCTAAAGTTGCTGGTATGATCAACGACCTTGCGGCCGGTAAAGCAGAACTAATTGACCTTAAAAAAGTAAAAAGACCTGACCTGAGTAGCTATGACAGGGTAATTGTAGGTGGCTCCATTCATGCAGGGCAGGTACAAAAGCGCATTCGCCGGTTCTGCGAATCATATCAACATGAACTGTCAGTTAAGCCATTGGGACTTTTCCTCAGTTGCATGGAAGAGAATGAAAAGGCAAAAGCACAGTTTGAGGCAGCTTTTCCTGAAGCACTCAGAAATCATGCTTTAAGCACTAAACTCACTGGTGGTGAATTGTTGTTCGAGAACATGAATTTCATTGAGAAGTACATGATCAAAAAGATCGGCAAAATGACTGAGTCAGTATCTAAGATCAAACACGACCAAATAAAAGAACTGGCCCAGGAAATGGGATTGTGTTAATGCTCTTACTCAATCAATCAGAATCACCAGGTATTTAGATACTGACCAGAATTCAGCCGGGTTAGTAATCACAAGGCTGTCCCTTTCTTTCTCACCATATAGTTTATATGATTGTGAAGGATGGGTAGTTACAAGGGTAGCTTTCTTTTTACTGAGCGGTATTGAGCGTAATGTGGTAATATCAACAGCGGTAAAATAATCACGGCTAAAGTCTTGTTTTAACTTCTTGTTTGAGCCAATACCTACTAATCCACCTTCGCGGGTTAAGATATTATTGTCAAACAGTTCACGCTTTGTACCAACAACATACCAGGCAGTGTTCAAAGCTGTTGTTTGCTCACTGATGGTTTGTGATTTGGCTGTAGCATCGGCAGTTAGATTATCAATATCCAGATTCAATAACTCAATCTGAACATTCATTTCTTCCAAATGACCCCTTAACAAGGCTATCTCATTTTCTTTTTCCTCAACCATAACTGACATCCTGTCTATCATTTTCTGCAATTCAGCTACTTTACCGCCTGAGTTACGTAAGTTTGACTTTAGCTCTGCAATTGTTTTCTTGTTTTGCTGCAGTTTCTGGTAAATAAGGTTGATATCCCTGTTTATTTGTTCTTTTTGGTCAGGTTGCAATTCACCGGTACCTGAAGTGCTTTGTGATATCAACAGTTCTGCCTGCTTGATTGAATCAAGGTTAGCCTGTATCCGGTTAAACGATTCAATATAGCCATATAATGCTGTGTCCTTTGTAAACCCAATACTCATCAAGCTGTCATACCGTTCCTGAAGTGCCTGGTATTCCTTTTGTTTACTGTTGCAGCCAACGAGTGTAAAGGTTATTAATGTGAATAGTATCAGATTTTTCATGATTGTTTTATTTGGTTCGTTTTGCAAAATTAAGCTATTTACTTGTGTGTAGCAATGAACTGGTCGCGACCTTACCATTGTTGTGAAGGACATGTCCCGACTTACCATTGTTGTGATGGACAGGTCCCGACCTGTCACTACATTATTTATTTCTTTATGACCACCTCACTCTTGGTTACAGTACAACTAACATTAATCATCAACTTGCTGGTAACGGGATTCCAGCTTATATTTTTATCGTTCAGCTTACGGCCGTTTATTAATACTGACTCTGGTCTTCCGGAAAGGCTATTTACACATAGTTTCACTTTGTTCTCTACTTTGGCATAACCGGCATCTGTTGTATGCTTCTGTACCGAGATAGTGAGCGTTTGCTGATCATTTTGAGCGGTGAAGTTCATCATCTCATACTTCCCTTTTGAATAAGCATTGGGGGTTAAACCGTCATCATTGTATAGATCATACGATGAAGATCGTACATTAGTATCAGCATAAAAATGCATCTCAAACTCATCAAGCGAATAAGTACTTGTATTACCCGTTACCGGGCTCAATGGTACAAACGAGCCTCCTTTTACCAACACTGGTATACTGTTAGGTGAAACCGGGTAATTGATAGTTTTCCCTCCCTGGTATGCCTGGTTGGTATAAAAATCTATCCAGTAGCTCCCTTCAGGCAAATAGATCTCCTGGTACATGATACCCGGTTCTTTTACCGGCGACACCAGGAAAGCATCGCCCCACATATATGCCAGATCATAGGTGAGCAATTGTGGATTGTTTTTTTCATAAAAGAACAGAGGCCGCATGTGTGGATATCCCTTTGTATTGTTAACATGAGCCAAAGTATAGTTGTAGGGCAACATCCTGTAACGCAAGTCAATTGCCTGTTTAGCGAACATCTTTGTCCTGTATGCCTGGAATACCGGTTCTGCGGGAATATGTTCCTGTCCATGAGGGCGGAAAATAGGTTGAAACACACCATATTGCAGCCACCTTACATAAAGTTCATCGTTAATACTGTCGCCTCCGGCAAATCCTCCGAGGTCGGAATGCATATACCCCAATCCCTGCATGCCCATCTGAAGCGCAATTTCAGGTTGTGGTACCAGGCCACCCCAACTGCGGTTAACATCGCCCGACCAGGGTATCATGCCGTATCTCTGTGATCCTGCATAACCGGCGCGCATCAGGATAAAGGGGCGGACATCGGGGAAGTCCCTTTGGTAGCCCTCATAAATAAGTTTTGCCCATTCATGACCATAGGCATTGTGGATGTCATTGCCTGTGCCAACAGCATGACGTATATCAGCGGGATGTACCTCCGGCTCTCCCAAATCACCCCACCAGCCTGAGATGCCTTGCAATGTAAACTCTTTATAGATATTCCAGAACCAATCTCTCGCCTCAGGCTTGTACAGATCAATAAGTCCGGTGTTGCCAAAATAGAAATCAAAAGTATAAGGCTTCCCTTCAGCATTTTTTGCCAGTATGTCCGCTTTTACAGCTTCATCCCATCTTTTGGAGGTGGTTAGAATAAAAGGCTCGGTAACAAGTATTGTTTGTACCCCTTTCTTCTCAAACTTCTTTATCATCTTGTCAGGCGAAGGGAAACTATCAGTATACCATGCCAAATTACCCATCTCACCCTTGATCTCTTTACCAAACCAGTATATATCTATCACCACTGCATCGAGTGGTATATTTTCTTTGAAATACATCTCAACTGTTTCTTCCGTTTCTTTCTGGGTATGGTACCCAAAGCGACTACTGAAATTACCAAACGCCCAACGCGGAGGCAATGGCTGTCGACCCGTGAGCAAAGTATACTGACTCATCAGATCAAACCAGTCAGTTCCGGCAATAACATAATAATTAGGTGTTCCGCTGTGACTTTCGTATGAAAGAGTGTTGGTTTTCTTACTGTCAAGATCAAGATACCCAAGTCCTGCATTATCAAACAGAACAGCATAACCATTTGAAGAGAGGGTTAGAGGCAACGTGTAATTCATCAGTTCTGAGCGTGTTTCATACCCATAATGCGCCCTGTTGTAAAGCATAAGCCTGTTGCCGCGTCTGTTCATCCCCAACACCCTTGCACCACCTCCATAAAGTACTTCATCATCCGTTATACTAAAATTAAGCATCCAGCTACTGTCGGCTTCCCGGTAACCGCTGCCTTCTTCCAACAGGGGTTTCCCATTCAAAGAGTAGCTTATCTTAAAAGGATGCTTCTCAACCAGCACATCTATTCCTTTCGAATCTATAGTAATTTGTGTGTCAGTTTCAGTAATAACAGACTTAGTATTCTTGTCAGGACTAATCGCTGCAGCGTATGAAAAACTCTTCAGCTCTTTACCGGCAGGATGAAAAGTAACATGCACCACCTTTTCGTTCATCGGCTGAATAATATACTTTCCGTCATTAACTGATATTTCAACAGTATTCCCTGTTTCCTTCCAACCTGAGAACTGACGTGTTGTTTCCTGTGCAGTTGAGCGCCATGATGTAACAATCAGAAGCAGAACCAACTGCATAACCAAACTTAAACTCTTCATGCTTATAGTGTTTATGGCATAAAATTAAGGCAAATAAAGTGCAATGTAACTTAATTAATTGAAGATTGTTTCTTTTTTATACACTCATCATTTAAATATACAAACTATGGAAAAAACCTATACTTTTTCACGTACATTCCAATGGTTATTTATGCTTTTTGTGCTCCTTAGCGCGTTTATTGCGTCAGCACAAATAACCATCACCCACGAAGATATGCCGGTGCCAGGAATGGTAATTATGCGCGACATTGATACAATCAATGTGACTAATCCCGGAACTGCCGGGCAGAACCAAACATGGAATTTCGGCACCGTAGTTCCTCAAATGAGTGACACTGTCGATTATCTTAACCCTTCAGAAGTGCCGGGTTATGAGATGTTCCCCGGTGCTAACATGGCTGAAGGCAGAACCATCTTCGACATTAACGGCAATTTCTCCAATTACATTTTCTGGAATTCTGCCACTGATGGGATGTATGCTATCGGGTGGAATCTTTATTTCGGTTCACCGGAATACACCTTTCGCTCAACTCAAACCTACAACCCTGATCCTAACACACTTCCGCTTCCCTTAAACTACGGAAACCAATCAACCGCATCTACTACCGGCGAAAGGTATACATCAGTAAGGGTAGCCGGTTTTCTTATTGATTCTTCATTAATAGTTTCTAATATTTCCCTGACTATGAATGTTGATGGCAGCGGCACCATTATAACCCCTGTTGGCACCTATCCTGCATTGCGTGTGAATGAAGTGTCAAATCATGTTGATTCAACCTTCACATGGGATATGGTAAACGGTTGGGAATTTTCCAGAACCTAAACCTTTCAACAAACTATGTACCGCTGGTTTACCAACTCCTTTGGCGAAGTAGCGACCTTATCATCAGATGGTGAGTCAAATCAATTCCAATACCTGAGTTCTATCATTATAAGTGTGCCACATCTCCAGGCTAATTCTTTCAAAATTTATCCTAATCCTGCAGGCGATGAGATTTACCTTCAGGCTGATGAGAAGATCACCGGTGCCGAAATATTCACACTCAACGGGCAAAGCGTTTCTGCTACCCTTAGAGGAAATGCAATAGATATCAGCAAGCTTGAGCCCGGAATCTATTTTTGTAAAGTAACTACCAGGCTTGGAGTAAGTACTCAGAGGTTTGTGAAGAAATAAGGAAAGATAGTTCAAATGGTTCAATGTTGTTCAATGTTGTTCAATGTTGTTCAAGGTGGTTCAAGATTGAAGAATCAGTTTCGTTGTCTGACTTAATTTAACAAGTCGTTCAACCCTTCTTTTTCAAATAATATTCGTCCTACTTTTAGGTTCGACCATCCTTCTTTTACCTCATAAGTAAATACAGGATTATTATCCTTCAATTCACAGTCTATGTAAAAGGTAGAAATTTTTTGCTCTTTAACTTCATCTATTTCTTTCAGTTCCTGAAGGTGCGTAGAGATAAAAAAGATTGAATTTCTAAACTTTGTCAATCCTTTTATAGTCGTTGCACTTATTTCTACTGCGTCTTCATTGTTGGTACCTCTGAATAACTCATCAAATGCCGCGAAACAATGTTTATTCTCAGTGGCTTCGGTAATTACCTTTTTTAGGTTTATGACTTCTGTCATAAAGTGGCTATAACCGCTCAGAATATCATCATTAAGATTGATCGATATAGAAATTGAATCAGTAAAAAATATGTTAGCCTTTCTGGCTGGCACTCCCAATCCAATGTGAGCAAGATAAACGCAAAGACCCACTGCCTTCAGGAATGTTGACTTTCCTGACATATTAGGACCAGTTATTAAAACTACATTACTTTTTGTGGTAAAACTATTTACAACAGGGTTCACCAACATCGGATGATAAAAATCAACTAGTGTAAATTCAGTCTTTGAAAAAGATGGGAATTCCCATTTATGTTTAACAATCCCTAAACTAATTGAAAGATAAGCTTCAAACGTAAAAAGGGTATTCCAGAAATCTTCAAATTCTCCGTTTAATATTGGTTTTGCGTATAACCTGGTTAGTTCAACAATATGTTTGACTTTGAATTTTTGTTCTCTAATTAATAATTCATATTTTGGCAGGTCTAAGCCTCTAAGAAAATCACTAATCTTGATTAAGTCTTTTTTATAACTCTCAGGGAAGGTTGTTAAGTTTAATCTGGAAATATAATATAATTGCAGCCTATTCAAAAACAGAACTACTTGTATTAAATTGCTGGCTTGTCTGTGTCTGTTTTGCTCTGAAAATAAAAGTTGCAATCTCTGATTTCTTTTGTGATTTTCTCTAAAATTTGATTGCTTGAGAAACAATAAAATCTCCATCAGCTCTCTTCGGGAATAGGTATAGTTTTTTAAAATTTCATAATTAGCAATGAATCCCTTAATAACTATCTGCCTCTGAAAAATCTCTTCCACTGAATCAAGGGGTTGATTAAGTATCTCAAGCAACACATTACGTGAGAATTCATTTGTGGTGAAATCTATCAGAGGAAGTAATTCCTTTTCAATGTGCAAATCGCGAATATTAAACATTATAGTTCTATTTAAAATAATTGTTTTTCATCACAGGATTACCTACAACGTCTGGCGTTATATTTATATTATACACACATGTATTAAGAAAAGCAGAGACTGGCATCATTCTTAATTTCTGGTTAAAACCAGAGGTACTATTAACAACGCTCCGTAGGTGAGAAAGATCGGTAGAATTATAGGGCCCCACACCTACACCGCTCCGTTAGGTGCGGAACAAGAACCTATCCATTGTTCAGACGCAATCATTGCGACTCGTATCCTTTGTGGTGAAATGGCAGAATTTAAGGAATAGTACTTAATTATTCAAAGGGATCTTCGCCTTTTTTTAGAAGTATAAAGTAAAAATCTGGTTTGTCTTTGTTTTTTACAATTACAGTATCTGAATTCTTTTCTTTTATGATAATACTACCTTTAGTCAAAACATCTCCAATAAGAACATCATTGGAGGTGTGACAACTCAAGGTTCTATTGCCTAGATTTGATAGATTGAGATAGATGAACCAATGGCCGCTTCTAACATAATCCGGATGGTTAATGTTAATAACAAAATCATTCACAGAATCTGCAGTAATTACTTACGACAATAAATTATTGATTTATGCAAATTACAACTATTCGGCAAGAGACGTCATGATTATCAAATATACAGAAGACCTGGTGTTTGCAGATTTAAACACTGACCAATTAATTTATGACAGTCTCTGTCCTACAACAATCACCTCAGGCACTGTTGAATTAGCTTGCAATATTATCACTGGCTTAAAGAATCAATCTGATAAAGGAATTACAAAGCTTACAATTGTCCCCAATCCGGCTGAAGATTATACAGTTATATATTTACCTGAAACAATTGAAACCGGCACCTGGCAGGGTGTTATGGATGTTACAACATACAGGAGTGACTATGTTAGGAATCTTACTATGGACATAGTTAACATTAACGGGCAGAGAGTGTATTCAAAACCAT
>JAEZDY010000036.1 GCA_023417935.1 Bacteroidota bacterium | reverse complement strand
ATGGTTTTGAATACACTCTCTGCCCGTTAATGTTAACTATGTCCATAGTAAGATTCCTAACATAGTCACTCCTGTATGTTGTAACATCCATAACACCCTGCCAGGTGCCGGTTTCAATTGTTTCAGGCAAATATATAACTGTATAATCATCAGCCGGATTGGGTGCAATTATAAGCTTTGAAATTCCTTTATTAGATTGCTTATTTATACCCGTAATAATATTACAAGCTAATTCAATAGTGCCTGAAGTGATTGTTGTTGGACATAAACTGTCGTAAGTTAATTGGTCAGTGTTTAAATCAGCATATACCAAGTCTTCTGTATATTTGATAAGCATGACATCTCTATGCGATAGGCTATAGTTTGCTGATATCAGTAATTTATTGTCGTGAGTTATACATATATCTTCAATCACAGTAGTGAAATTGACAGGAAGAATTGTTTCCATTATGAAGTTTCCAAGAGTGTCGTTTTTTTGCAATGAACCTTTGCCTTTCGCATCATAACCGGTATCGAAATATTGGACACCTGCGTATATGTGGCTGTTGAATTTTGTACACATATTTAAAACGCAGGCAACTATTGAGTCAGGTTGATACAAGGTTTTTATCCACTCATAACTTCCATCTTCATAACTCAATTGCACTAATTGACAATTATGTGAGGATTGTACACCGCTAATGAAACTATTTTGATTCTGCATAAAAGGTTCCTCCCTGGTCTCACCTCCGCCAAAAACAGAATCAGGTAATCTGTATTTTTCCCATACAGGCGTTCCATCATGTGCGACTTTTAACCAATACGGTTCGAGTTCAAAAACTGATGTGCTATCAATCCTTGCATAGGCGAAACCATACACTAGGTTGCTGGTATCAATAGAGATATTTGTTAATCCAAAAGGCAAAATACCAGTATAATTGTAATTATTTCCATAATAATTACTCCATACTTCGTTTCCATCAGTATCGATGTTTAATAAGCGGGTATTGTCAATAAGACGGGTATAGTATAAATTGACAGTGAATGTATTCAACTGAGGCACATATACTATCTCAAAAGCAAGATCATCAAGGCCGGGACTTGCATAAATATTGCACCACTCAACTTCCATACACGGATTGAGCTTCATAATAAATGGATCTCTCCAATCATCAAACTGTGCAGTAGCTCCAGTAATATATAAGTTGTTTTCCGGATCTAAAGCAACTCCCAGGATTTCTAAGTGTTTTGAGCTGTTACCTATTCGCTTCCTCCAAAGCTCATTACCATTGATATCGGTTTTTATAATACACGATCCATATGGCGTATTAGGCTGGGATTCAAAATCTAAAGTTAATAAAAAACCTTTATCGTAAGTTTCTCTGGTGTGATTTGGTGTTGCCCAATAATATTCAGTTCCGAAAACTGCTGGCCACTGCCCATAGGTCAGTTTAATGAGAAGGAAAAGAAAAAAGAAAATAGTAAGTCGCTTCATATCAATAAGTATATAAATAGCAGGGTAACACTATACGAGTATTACCCTGCTGTAAATTTAGCGAATTATTTGAAGCTTAGTAGTTGCAATTGAATTATTATTGCTAATTAATTCAACAATATAAGTTCTACTATTAAGTCCTTCTAAATAGATGGTCTTGCTATTTACTGACCCAGCCAAATTAGATTCAAGTAAAATCTTACCGTCGATGGATCTGATTATGATTTTATTATCTGAAGTCCCTTCAGATGTCCTGTAGCTTGCAATGATATAATCTTTTGCAGGATTTGGATAAATTGAAAGAATATTTGTATTATCCTTTTTGGAAGCAGCTGGCCTAACCCTTGTGTTTTGTAACTCACCAGGTATTGGTAGAACATAAGATTCATTCATATTAGTTCCAATAATGAAAGAGTTCAACTTTGAAGCCCAATTGTTAACAGGGTACTCACCAGTTTCAATAAGCGTTTGAAGTGCAGTCAATTCAGTTGAATCGATTCCATTTGTATCCATTACAGCACTGTAGATTGAAAGGAATTCAGAAACCTGGCTTTGAAGTAGTTCAATATTATCAATAGTTGAGAAGCGATTCATTAAAGTGTTATTTCTAGTAACAGCTTCATTCATCATTCCCATAGATACATAATGCCTGAGTAGGATCATATCTGCATAAAGTGAATTATCAGTGTTTACAAGATTTACCAGTTTTTGCATCGAGTTCGGATTTTCAGTTTCCGAGATGTACTTTTCTGCTAATTTATCAAACCTATCGTACCTAACCGAATTGTAATTCACAAAAGATTCTAGCATTTGTTCATATGGGCCTATATTCTCACTTGCTTCCAAGATTTCAAGATACATATCATCAGACATTGGATCTAATCTATTTTCTATTTTTGATAATAAATTAGTTGATTTACCAGCATGAGGATTTGAAACTAAAATATCACGAACCAATGAATTATCCATAACATATTCATCCTCGGCTATTACACTTAATGTTTCAGTACTTAAATAAGGAGAAATTGTAAGTAAATCTTCAGTTAAGATGAATGCATTATTTGGATCTGTTGTATTTATTTCATTAATTGTATTTTCAGTACTTCCGCCATCTTGAAGAACTGATATTGATTCCAGAACCTGGGTTTCAGCTATAACACTTGCATTGTAGTCTGAAAGAAGTTTTTCCTCTGGATTTTCTGGTTTACCAATCCATGTTTCACAGCTTACTGGTTTAGCATAATATGAACCTAATGCACCAATGTCAGAAACATTATATGCAGTGAATGGCTTTAACCAAATATACGGAATAGTATAGGATTTGCCATGATAATAGTACTGCATTTCAACATCTCCTGCCCGGTTATTAATATGAACGGTGTTTGGCTGCTGACTAAAAACATTTCCTGCAGGTATGTATCATTTCCATAGTAACCTTGATATGTTTTGATGCCATTAGGAAGTTCTTCTTTCTCTGTCGTAGTAGTAGCAAAATCAGTACCGTTGTCATAGAAATCATTACACTTATAACATAGACCAGTACCACTCACTGTATTAACTTGATTATAATTATAACCTTCTGCAATACTTCCATGCCCAAGTCTGTCAAATGTGTTATTATATATATAGTTGGTTGACGGGCCAGAATTTTTTACATAGACTCCAATATTTGACCTACCGTAAATAACACTACCACCATGAAATTCATTTCTTTCAACATGATATCCTGTAGAAGCATCCATATACAATCCAGTAGCAATCCTATCTCCTGCCCATGAGTTTGTACTTCTCGCTGGTACATAAAATTTATTTTTCAGGATCTTAGCGTAAGGGATATTTTCAGTATAAATTCCAATATAGCTTGTAGAAAAAATGGCATTTTCAGACCTAAATTTTTCTGTAGCTAAATCATTTACGGCATAGATTCCATATTCTAGACCGGTAAATTCATTTGTTTCAGCTGGATTATCTTCGCAAGGAATCATTGTGCAGGAAGGTAGAACATTAAAATTACTGTTCGAACTATTGATTCCAATTCCCTTATATGGAAAATCAGACCCATAGCCAAAATCGTTATCAAACTCATTCGAGTAAAAGTCTACACCAGATACCGCTCGAAGATAAATATGCTGATCAAAGTAGGGATACATTTTTGCTCCCCAGAGCCCTTTTTTGCAATCTAAAAAATGGTAATCAATTTTGAATGTCGAGTGACTTATACTAGAGACATTATTTACTCCTTTTAGATATCGAATATCTATTGCTGTTTTATTATTATGAAAGTTAGCACTTTCACACATGGCTATTCCACCCGGTTTTTGATCAAGGCCTCTATCATCTGGGCGATATACCTTAATACCACATAGAGCATTTTCAATGGTGCCATTGTTAATAACTTGTACAAAACCTTGATTTGAACTTGGAATTTGAGGAAGTGATGGATCACCCCATACTTCTATACCAATCCACATCTTATTACATGTCGTGGTGATTGTACCGCCATCAATTATTAGTCTACCACCAGGTTTTACAATTAGTTTAGTATATGGATTCATTCTTATATATGAACCAGGATTAATCCTTAATTCTCCACCGCTTTCAATAATGATATCTGTGCCTATACGTTTGTTTGTATTCCATGTTAAAGAAGTTGTGATTGGAGTTGGAAATTCTGGCATACAAGCAGCAACTGCTGCAGCAGCATTTATCCTACCAAAGCCCATTTCTAAGGAATGGCCAGGATTTGATGGATCCCAATTATAATTATAGCCCCCTACCTTATCAGCAGTGTTATGTAATATTTCTTTAATCTCATCAGGAGTTAAACAAGGATCTACAGACAACATCAAACCAACAACACCACTTGCAATGGAAACAGACCAAGATGTGCCTGCGTAACAGGGACCTATATCATGCAAAAAATGATAACCACCGATTAAATTATTATTTATGTCTTTCTTTACAGTTAATTGTATGGAAGGATTAACCGGTGAGCTAATATCAACTTCTGGGCCATAGAATGTTGTCCACTTAGGAGGAAGCTCGCAATAATCTGGTTCACTTGTACCATACCATATACCTTCACCTATACTGCTTACTTCACTTCCATTTACAGCAATTACATACTCTGAATTTGCTGGAAACAGGACTCCTGGATTTGAGGTGGTTCCTGTATTATGACCAGCTGCAGCAAGGAAAATAACATTATTTAAGGAATAATAATGTTGAATTGTCTCTTGAATCGAGGAAACAGGTTCATCGCCACCAAAAGGCATATTAATAACTTTAGCACCATTTTCACAAGCATATTCAATAGCAAAAGTAAGGAAAGCTACTTCAACCTTATCTTCGCTATTTGCTGTTTTTACAGTCATTACTCTGACGCCCGGACTATTCCACCCACCGGCAACACCAAAACCTCCGATGCTATTATTTGTCTTCGCAACCATAATGCCTGCTGAAGTGGTTCCGTGATAATAACCGGCAGGATCGTTATGTGATATATCATTATTTCCAAACATTGAAGAACCAAAGTTCCAACCGTAATAATCGTCAACATACCCATTACCATCATCATCTATTCCATTATTAGGTATCTCATTCACATTTGTCCAAATATTTGAATAAGAATCAGGACCAGCTGCTAAGTCTTCATGATTAAGAAATATTCCATTATCCAGGTTACCAATGATGACATCTGAAAAACCTGTTGTTGTGTTCCATGCATCGAATAAACCAATTGTCTCATATGGAATTAAGAAATTGGGATCATTAATAAGTTCTGCCCAAACGATATCATAACTGTCATTAGTATAGGGAGTTGTAGTGCAGTAATCAAACAAATAGTTAAGATCGAAGTACAGGATATCTGAATCGACAGAAAGATTAGTTATAAGATTAATTGGGTCTGTACTACTACTTATCTCATAAACTGATATACCTAATTTTGTTGTTGAGAGCAAGGTGAGTCCATGCCTTGTTGAAAATGATGTCCTCTCAGCTGTGGAAAGAGCTTCTTCGAGCTTAATAATACATTTATTAGTTGTAAATTCAACTTTTTTAGTGCCACCAGTTACGTCATAATACTTTGAATCTTCTAGTAAAATTTGATAATTTCCAGCTTGGTAAATTTGAGAATTTACATTGCTCATAAAAATGAACAACAGGATGAATAAAAAGATGCATTTTTTCATGATTGATTGATTTGGTTAATAATGATTATTTAGACACTGAACTATTTCAGTATATTTCTAATACTCTTTATTGTATATATGTAACTTCAAATTAAGATAATTTTTAAAACTACTTTTGCCAGTTTATTTTACATTGCGTAAATACACTGTTCCAAATAATAGATTATTAACAGCAATATATAATAAACCACTTCTAAAAAAGGGAGGATATGTTTGTAAATGAAGTAGTTATAGATTGGCGAGTGAAGAGAGTTTAATATCTTCCAGTGGGTCAAATATATTAAATGTTTTCTAAAATACAAATAATCTAAAATAATATATCACATACAAGTATCTATATATATTGACGTGCCACAACATATATAGTTAATCTGTCGTTAGTATTACAGCGTTTGGTGATAATTAAAGGAGTCAGGACTTAGATTACTAGTTCAACACCATCTCTGCCTGATTATTTATACGAAGAAACATAGACCCCTGATCCCTACAACATCCTCTATTAGTGAAAGAGGGTGAATAAACTTTACTTTTAACGTGGTTGGTTTGTTATTTTTATGTATACTTTATATATTTGGGATTCTAATTAGTTAGATCCTATGAAAAAGCTACTACTGGTTTTTATCGCTCTAATCACAATTACATGTATTAATGCTCAACAGCCCACAGTTTTCAAAAGTGCGCCTATGAGTAGTTATGATTCATTGAAACTGTCGGCTTTGCCTGAGTTAAAGCTAAGTGCGGAAGCTTCACGGCGGTTATTGCCCCCCGTGGTTGATAATTCCACCCTGCCGTTTCTGAGGCCTGTATTGCAGCAGTACACTTATGAGTGCGGACAAGCGGCCAGTATCGGATATGTGTTTACCTATGAGATGAATTGTATTCGCAATCTGTCTGCCGATGTGCCTGAAAACCAGTATACCACTCATTTCGCGTATAATTTCATTAATGGCGGTGAAGAGGTAGGCGTTAGTTATTATGAAACTTATGAAATACTGAAGCGTGTGGGTTGTCCCACCATTGCTGAATATGGAGGTATGGCTGAAGGCGGTGAAACCCGATGGATGAGCGGTTATGATCAGTATTATAATGCCATGCATAACCGTGTTGCTGAGGTTTATTCAGTTAAAGTGGGCACTGAAGAGGGCATTCAAACGCTTAAGAACTGGATTTACGATCATGGCAATGGATCACAGTACGGTGGCATCGGCTGTTTTTATGCCGAAGTTGATTTTCAACTTCCTCTGCTACCCGCAGGTACACCTGAAGCCGGAAAAACTGTTGTTATCAACTGGGGCTCTACCGCTAATCACTCCATGACCATAGTTGGTTACAACGACTCTATCAGGTTTGATTACAATGAGGATGGGCTGTTCACCAACAACGTGGATATTAATGGCGACGGACTGGTAAATGTGCGCGATTGGGAGATAGGCGGCTTTAAGATGGTGAATTCATACGGCCAGTATTGGGGCACCAATGGATTTGCCTATATGATGTACAAAACAGTGGCTGATGAGTTTGGCTATGGTGGTATATGGAACAACAGCGTGGTGGTAATTGATGCTAAGGAAGCCTATGAACCACTGCTCACGGCAAAGCTTAGCATTTCACATACCTGCCGTAATAAACTCAAAATCACTGCCGGCGTTTCAACTGATCCTGATGCCACTGAACCTGAATTTATCATCCACTACCCTTTATTCGATTTCCAGGGTGGTTGCCTTGGCATGGAAGGTAATGAAGGTGATTCCATTGAAATAGGTCTCGATCTTAACCTGCTGCTGAATCATGTAGCACCGGGTGAAGAAGCCAGGTATTTTATCATGGTGCAGGAAGATGATCCTGCCGGCGAAGCAACCGGTACTATCCATAGTTTCTCCCTTATTGATTATACCTACGGTGTATTGGAAATTCTCACCACTGTTAACAACCTGCCCATGGTGAACAACGGTGTAACAACAGTATCTGCAAATGCCAATAATGCCTATTACCCGGTGGAGGTATCTACCAACACACTTCCCGCGTTACCGCTTTATGAGGATTATTCGCACCAGCTTCAGGCTATCGGCGGCACACCTCCTTACCGGTGGCATATGGTTGATGGCTATACCCGGCATGATACTACCGCCGCACTTACCACCACCAATGAAACTAAACTATCACTCTCATCCGTGTTCAACGGCCGCACCCGCGTAGTGCTACCGTTCCCGTTTTCTTTTTACGGCAGGGAATATAATGAGGTGTATGCCACTGTTGATGGTTTCCTTTCGTTTCTTGATACTGATGTGCCCTGGCCTTATTATATTGAAGGGCGCACTTACTTTATTGAAAACCCCATGATAGCACCTGCCCTGTGCAATCCTTTTGTTATTGGCTCTTCGGCCGATGGTATATGGTATGAGGAAACCAATGATCATGTTACCTTCCGCTGGCGCACCTCCGTTTATGAAACCCCCGGTGCCATGTTCAATGGCATGGTGAGGCTTTACGCCGATGGTAAAATTGAAATCAATTATGCCGACTGCATCCTGCCCGGCTGGGTTGAAAGGTATGCCGGAATTTCAGGGGGCGATGGCGAAAACTATGAAATTGTGAGCTACCAGGGCAATTTCGTGCCTGAACAGGGAAAGCTTATTACCTATACGCCTCACAATAGCCTGGCCTCCGGTCTCACACTTTCAACCGATGGGTTACTTACCGGCCAGTGCTACCATCCTGTAACAGGCAACCAGCTCACTGTAAGTGTAAGCGATCAAAACAATATCCGCGCCTCCCGTAATTTCCAGCTTACATCAACCGGACTCCAAATGGAGTGTATGTTCCTTACTGACGATGACCAAAAGATTGAATTCGGCGAGGGCGTAACCACGCTCCTCACCGTTGCCAACCATAACAACTTCGCGGTAGGTCCCCTCACTATAACGCTGGGAAATTCTGACCCTTATTATACGTTTACTGATAGCATCGCCCAAATGCCCGCGCTGCTGCCGGGGCATGTGTTTACCATGAATGCCTTTGAGTTTACCGCGGGCACTAACCTGCCGAATATTCACCAGTCGCTTATGACTATGCAGGCAACCGCCCCTCAGGGCGCATGGCAACGTAACCTTAACCTCACGGGCTTCAGTCCTGTTACCCCTGTTAAAGGGTGGGCCGTTACTGACAATAACAACCAGTACCCCGAACCGGGTGAACAGCTTGACCTGCAGGTTACCCTGGTCAATACCGGGGGTGCTGAGCTTATAAATGCAACTACCCTGCTGCAATCAGTTGATCCTTACGTTTCCATACTCACCAACACCGCCGGTAACGACACCCTGCTGCCCAACGAGGTATGGACTGCTGACTACCTTATCAGCCTGTCGCCCGATGTACCCGTCGGCCACACCATTCTGCTTAACCATACGCTTAACGGGCACAATGGTTATACTGATACAACTACTGTAACGTTCCGGGCAGGCATTGTTGCTGAAACCTTTGAAGCTAATGACCTGCAATGGCTGGACTGGGACTTTGCAGGCAACGCCCCATGGTATATTGAAGAAGGCACTGCCATGCAGGGAGATTACAGTATCCGTTCAGGTAAAATAGGGCATGATCAAGCTTCTATACTGGTGAAGTACTGGGACGTTGATTTTGCTGACTCAATTTCTTTCTGGTATAAAGTTGATTCACAGGCCGACAGGGATGTTTTGCTTTTCTTTGCTGACTTTACAGAAAAAGGAAGATGGAGCGGCAACACCGGGTGGCAGCGTGCTGCCTTTGCTGTACCTGCCGGCCCAACGAAATTTAAATGGACTTATGCCAAAAACTACTATGGCTCCCATGGGCAGGACTGTGCGTGGCTTGACTACATCGTATTCCCACCCCTCAACGGCACCATTTCAGCCGGCCAATCATTTTATAGCAACCTGCACCTCAACCTATACCCCAACCCCGGCAGCGGTGAAATCACCGTTACCTGTTATACGGCCCTGCCCGGCAAGGCGGTGTTAAGCATTTACAATATGCACGGCCATACCGTTTACACTTATCAGTTTATTACTGAAGCTGATGGCACTTACACCCTGAAACCGAACCTTGGTGCTTTAAAGCCCGGATTGTTTATTGTAAGGCTTGAAACGGAACAGGGGGTTGTGGTTAGGAAGATGGAGAAGATGTAGAATACCAGATGACTCAACTGTTATAAAATCACTGTTGCCTGTTACACTGCACTGGCCGGCAGGGCAGTGCTGAGCATATACAATATGCACGGCCACCCCGTTTTCATTACTAATTTATTTGGCTTAACATCCGTTCAGCATCCGTTCAACAATGGTCTAGCATCCATTAAACTTGGCTATGATCAATGTTATACAGATGTTAAACGGATGCTGAACGGATGTTAAGTGAAATATGACCTTAAGTTTAACATACTTTATCTGAAAATAATTATCAACGCCTCCCAATCTCCGCGTTCCAAAAGACGAGAGAGAGGGGTCGTGGGGTGAAGGGATTATGGAGCACCGGTGATACCATTTATCACATCACCAGTGCAGATATATTCGACAGGCCTTCCACAAATAAATAACATTAATTTGCTTTATATTAAAAACATTCCATAAATTTGAATTAAGAAAACCTTTTAAGGTTCATAACTATAAAATACTACTTCTGGATTGTGAGGATTAGTTTGCCTGTTAACTGTTTAAGCATAAAATGGCTGTGCGTAGTGTTCCTGCTGGTATTTACCGGTCAGGCGCTGAAATCACAGATCAGCATCACTGCATACCAGTCGCCCTATTACCAGAATTTCAACACGCTGAGCAATATAGGTACTGCCAGTAATGTACCACTGGGGTGGTCGTTTAATGAAACCGGTGGAAGTGCAACTACTTATGTGGCTAGTGACGGTAGCATCAATTCAGGAAATACTTATAGTTTCGGCACTACCGGTTCAGTTGACAGGGCTTTTGGCTCTATCAGAACCGGAACTGTGAACACCATCATCGGTGCAAAGTTCATAAACAACACCGGTGGGGTGATCACCCGCTTTATTATTGAATATACCGGTGAGCAGTGGCGCATAGGAAACACCACCAGTAATGACAGGATGGATTTCCAATACAGCACTACGGCCACTTATTTGCATGGCACTATCGGGTGGGTTGATTTTGATGCGCTCGACTTTGTTAGTCCCGTTACAGCAAGCCCTTCCGCGACAGCGCTCGATGGCAATGACCCTGCAAACAGAACCACTTTAATCGCCGAGATCACAGGGCTTAGCATAGTGAATGGGGCCTCTTTCTGGGTGCGGTGGCTCGACTTTAATGCCGATTATTCTGACGATGGACTGGCTATTGATGATTTCTCTTTTATCGCATCGGATGCTTGTCCGTTGGCAATTACTTCACTAAGTCCGGCCACAGGACCGGTGAACACGTTGGTGCACATCTGCGGAAGCAACCTTGATGAAGTAACGGCGGTTTACTTCAACGGCACGCCTGCGGAGTTCACCGGCATCAGCCATGATACCATAAGGGCTTTGGTTCCAAACGGGGCTGCTACCGGGAGGGTGCGATGCCTTGCCGGATGTGCTGTTTTGAGTGCGAATGATTTTGTGGTTTTACGGAATAACTGCCCATTGGCACAGGGGCTTATGATATCAGAGCTGTGCGATCCGCAAACGGGCTTTGAAACCGACAGGTTTATTGAGATCTATAACCCCACGGATACGCCTGTTGACCTTACGGGATGGAGTGTGCGGGCCATACCGAACAATGTGGTTGATGCGCCCTGCAGCGAGTGGGTGATGTGCTGGAACCTACATGGCACCATTAATGCTTACCAGGCGTTAACCTGCGGGTATTCGGGCGCGCAGTCGGTAACGCATGATTTCACTAGCCCTGAATGGTTCACAAACAGCGGTGTGAACGGTGCCTGTTATTACTGGAACGGGCAGTGGCGCGATGGGGCGGCATTGTATAACGGTGAAACCCGGATTGACGGCATTGTGAGGGATCAAACGGCCGACGATTGGTACAGCAACAGATCGCTGGTGCGGAAACCGGGTATATGCAGTCCGCAGCCCAATTCGTCATACCTCGAGTGGGAGCCTACCACAACGGTTACAACTGCCGGTACCTTACCTGCTACGCCTCATGTGCATAATTGCGATGGGGCTATTGCCGAAATGCCTTTAATTATCGGGCAACCGCTTTCGCAGGAAACCTGTGAAGGTTCGATGACGGTATTCACAGTTGAACTGATCAATGCCACAGAACCACTGCAATATCAATGGTTCATGCTGGTGAACGGTGCGTGGGAGCCGTTAACCGACGGTACAACATACAGCGGTGCCAATACGGGTACCCTCAGTATTTTAAATGTAACATCGGCAATGAACGGCAATCAGTTTTACTGCATGATTAGCGGCAGTGATGGTGATTGCTACGCAGTAACCCATGCCACGCAGTTATCAGTGAATGATTTGCAGGGTCCGTTAACGACTACAATCTGGCATCATTAGAACAATTTGAAAAATACAAAACCCATGTTATGGCCAACAACACAACATCAGCAACAGAACTTGAAAAATCAAACCTAAGTTAAGCCCAATAACAGAGCATTAATAACACAATTTGAAAAACATAAAACCTAAGTTAACCCCAAAAACCCAACATTATGAAATCAAAGCTTTCTATTGCTCAATTCATTCTCGCGACAGTGATCACATTAACCTGTTTGAGTTCAACTGCCCAGCCTTATTCGAACTCAGGCGACCATTCGGTTTGTCAGTTTACCACAGAGCCCTATGGTGTTGAATTTACCGCCAACACAACATATCAGTGGAGCATCATCCCTTCGGGCGGTGCCAATGGAACCATCAACGCGGGAGCAACCGGCAACCTGATTACAGTGTACTGGGAAACACCGGGTACCTGCGAATTGCAGCTTATTGAAACCAACACCAATTCATGCTCCGTGCTGGTAACCATCAGCATAACGGTAAACCCCGCCCCGGTGCTTGTGATCACCCATCCGGAGGCTGTATGTCAGCCATCAACTGTTGATATCACTGCCCCTGAAATTACAGCAGGCAGCACGTTGCCGGCCGGCACAGTACTAACTTACTGGGCTGATGCTGAAGCAACCATCGCGTTAAGCAATCCATCGGCAATAGCCATATCGGGCACCTATTACATCAAAGCAGCCACCACCGAAGGGTGCGCCCACATACAGGCGGTTACCGTGATTGTTAATCCAACCCCTGCGCCGGTTATTTCAGGTGCTGATATGGTGTGTGCCGGCGATGTGCAGGTTTATTCGGTTGTGCTATCGGCGGGAAATGTGTATGAATGGATGGTTACCGGTGGTACTATTGCTACAGGACAGGGAACCGGTCAGATTTCAGTTACCTGGACAAATGCAGGCAGCGGAACGGTATCGCTTACCGAAACAGCCGGTGAATGCTCTGCAACCGCATCATTGGATGTTACTGTGAATCAGCTTCCGGCAACGATCACTATTTTCCATAATTAATCAATTGGTGCAGAATAATTCAATTAACAATTGATCAATTAAGGCAGCATGAATTCACATAACCAACTTATATGAGATCACAGGAAGTGCCCGGCTATTATATGCTGGTTCTGCTGTTATGTTTCTGGCCCCCCGGAATAAGGGTAACTGCGCAGGCACCGGTGCCCGACAGTGTGCCGGTAGGTACCGTGAGGGAGTATTATGTTAATGCCCCGGCAAGTTCCACTTTCAACTGGTGGGTTGACGGGACTGCGCAGGATGAATACAGCAACAGGCTAACAATCACCTGGCACGAACCGGGCATGTACTACCTGGAAGTTCAGGAAACCACACCCGCAGGATGCACCGGCGAAGCAGCCACAGGGCTTGTTATTGTTCTGCCTGCGCACGACACAGCAGGCCATCCATGGCTTTTGATCCCCAACGCCTTCACGCCCAATGGCGATGGACTCAACGATATATTCAGGCCCGTTTTCACGGATGCAACCCTGCAGCTTCAGTACTATAACATCACGATCTACGACCAGCGCGGACAACTACTCTTTGAAACCCGCAATATGGCCGAAGGCTGGAATGGACATCACAAAGGCCACCTATCACCACCCGGCATTTACATGTATATAATTTACTACAAGCACCCCGCTGATACCAGGCGTAGAAGGGTTGCAGGGAGTGTGGGGGTGGTGCGGTGAAAAGTAGGGACGGTGGTTTGGTGGGACTGGTGGGACTGGTGGGACAGGTGGGACAAAACCCCAATCGCAACAAATGTCCCTCAAGTCCCACAGGTCCCACAGGTCACACAAAAAGAAAGCTCTTCGCAGGAATTTTTTGATATCTTTGTTTATGCTGACGGCGATACAAATGAAGAAAAAATACATAAACTCAAGGTTATTGAAAATACCCCGGTTACTTGAACTGTTTATACATACTGCTTTTTTTATATCTATATTGGCTGTTCTGGAGTTCTTGCACATTAATGATATAGTGTTTGACACTAGTTTCAATATAAATAGTACTTTCTCTGTTGTATTTATGTCATTTTCATTTATAATATATCGGATTTTGACTAGTCATACAATCGTTGAAGAATTTATAATTGATTACGAACGAAAAGAGATCGAATTTGCCTATGTACTTCTGTTCATTATTAAAAAAAAGCTGATTATACCTTTTAAAGAATTTTCATTTTATTCAACTTTGGATATTATTCTTGCCGGTGGAGCTTTATCATTACGAATTTATAAAGGAAATCAAATGAAGATCAAAATGAATCACCGTTATGGCTGGACCAGAAAACAAATATATTGCATCAATAATGATTTTCTGAAAATAACTGACGGGCATGTGCGTAAAGAAGACAACTGGCAGGAGTTTTACACACTCGTTAAGGAGAAAGATATGGATTGCAGCGACTGCGGGGAGGAAACGCCGCGGTGATTGTAATTAAGAAGCTTTAACAAAGTCAAGGATATCCAGCTTAATAATTTCCCATACTTTCTCTTTTAGGCAGATTGGGTCAAAATCTTCATCAGCCTTACTAAAGTCTTGAAAATTTGCAAGTATTTCTTGCACGTCATGATTATATGGATACCTCTTTAGATGAAATATAATCATCTCTTTGAAAGTGAAATCAGATATTAATTCATGTATATCCCAAAAATCCTTTTTTCTGCCACCGCGTTGAATAACATCCACTTTCATGGCAATTAAATCGGGGATAGAAGCTATTCTGATTCCTTCGTTAGTTTTCACTGGGTCAATAAAAGTGTCAGTATAGTACAAGTCAATTTTAAAATTATCATCCTTGTTTTCACCAACAATATAAGATTGACCAAAACCAATGGGTTGAATATTCAATGAATCAACATAAGGGAATGTGGTATTCAAAAATCTGTTAATTTTCTCAAAATCAACAGATCCATAAGGTTCATCAGTGAATAGGTCAAGGTCAATCGACATACGATGACCCCGATATAAACTTAATGCAGTTCCTCCAACAAGTCTGAAAGTTTCAAGCTCAGGGGCTCTCATACATAAAAGCAGTGCTGATTTTAAGCGCGGATCAATGGTATTGTATTTGAGTTTAAACGGCATATTTATTCATTATCACGTTAACTGTAGACTTTCCATAAAATCTGAGGATTTCATTTTTCTCCTGATCATTTCCTCTTTCAAATACCCTTTGTATAACAGCCCTTTTCTGCTTATCCCAGTTGATTGATTCAATATCGGTGTCCCAGAACAGTCCGGGCCTGAATTTATTAAGATCAGGCTTTCTGCCAGGTAGATTGATCTTTTCCTGTTCAATATCATAATATACCTGCAGGATCATTAAAAAGCCTTCCTCCCAACCAAAAGCTTTCTCTATTTTTAAAGAAAGAGGAGTATTCATGTTTCGCTTGGTCTTAATAATCGAAGAAAGCGTTTGAGGATATTCATGTATGTCAGATGCAAATTTCCCTTGTTGGATCTTGCGCTTCTTCAGTTCCCGGTCAACAATAAGTCCGGGATGAATGCCCTTGATAATGGATAATTGATCTTTCATAATACAAAAATAAACAAAATTGTTTACAATTGGGTAATTGTTGAGAAATTCCCCACCCTTAAGATTTCTCACAGTTACTACCAAAAGACATGCTACACAATCGTTGTAAAACAAGAAGAATAGCAGGCTGTATGTTTCTACCGATCTTTCGCACCTACGGCGCGGTGACAAACAATTATAAGATAACTATCTTATTGCATTATTAATACCTTTGTTAAGATTGCCTCTTATAAAGTATATCACAATTATTTAGATAAAGGGTTTTATACCCTCAACCCATGGAAGACTACTATACGCTACTAAATCTCAAGCCTCAATCAAGTAATTACAGGATTGCAAAGAAGTACAAGGAGAGAATGCGGGAATTACTGGATTCAGATAGTTCAACTGATGTTAAGGAGTCTGTGCTTAGCATCAGCAGAGCATATAGCGTGCTGGGTAATGAAGCGGGGCGTAAGTACTATGATATGCTATACGGGAGTGAAATAAGCGGAAAGGGTATAAAACTATATGAAGGCACTATTCGTAAATACAGTGAAATAGTTGATATGCTTTCAGATGAAGGTGCTGAGGTAGTTAAGAACCACATTGATGAAGAAGATGGTACATACATAGATTTGATGGAACCACTTATTAGCCTATACTTATTAAAGGGACTCGCTCATAGTATCGGCGGAGGCAATATAGCTTTCACAGGCCTTGGTGCTATAATCTATTCATTTCTTGGTATTTATTTTTTTATCAAGTTTGTATTATTCCATAATGTTGGGAACTTAATTGGATCTCTGTTTCTATGCTTGATTGGTTTCACAGTATTAATAGTAAGTTATAGGGGATTTGCAGTTGAGGAAATAAGGGAGATATTAAAAAATTAAAAGTGACGCGGAAGATTTTTGTCATAAACACCACCAAATGTAGAGACGCCATGTTGGCGTCTGAACGAAGGATGGAACCTTTTGTTTGATTCTTATCTATGGAAAAATAGGAAAATTTTGCATTTTTCCATAGATAAAAGTATATTTAGAGTCGGATGGGCGCAAATATAGGAGAGGGCTAGGGTGAGGTGTTACACGTTGTCAGCTACCACTTGTTAATAACTTAACTTCAAAAGTTGGCTTGATTTGAATAATTTTGCGGGGTTGAAATAACTTTATATGGTTTGGATAAATACCCTGGTGGCATCGCCCTGGTTTCCGTTGGTTGTGTTGCTGGTTGTTATGCTGCTGATACAGCTGGGTTATTACTGGTTCGTGTTCGCGCGGCTGGCATTTTATAAGTCGCAAAAGCAACCGGTGAGTGAGCTCAGGCCGCCGGTGTCGGTGATAATATGCGCGAAGAATGAGTACCATAACCTGGTGAGATTCCTGCCAAAGGTGCTTGAACAGGATTACCCCGAATTTGAGGTAATTGTGGTGAACGATGCATCGGACGACGATACGTTTTACTTGTTGCGGGAGCTGCGCGATAAGTATAGTCGCCTGAAGGTGGTAAATATTGAACAGAACCTTAACTTCTTCAGGGGAAAGAAGTTTCCACTGTCGCTGGGTATCAGGGAGGCAAAACATGAACGGTTGCTGCTTGCTGATGCAGATTGCCAGCCTGCGGGCACAAACTGGATTAGTAGTATGCAGGAGGCCTTTACGGATAAAACGGAGATTGTGCTCGGTTATGGCGCTTACAATGAACAGCCGGGATTGCTTAACAAACTTATAAGGTTTGACACGGTGCAGGTGGCCATGCAGTACATGGGTTATGCCCTGGCGGGGATGCCTTACATGGGGGTGGGGCGCAACCTGGCTTATCATCGCAGCCTGTTTTATAGTTCAGGCGGCTTTGTGAAACACTACAAACTTATGTCGGGCGACGACGACCTGTTTATTAACGGCGTAGCCAACAAAGGGAACACACGCGTACAAGTAGATGCTGCCTCATTCACTTACTCGAAGCCCAAACAGAGCCTTGGTTACTGGTTTCACCAGAAGCGGCGGCACCTTACCACAGGTGGTTTCTATCGCACACGCCACCAGATAGTGCTTGGCACGTTCGCCTTTACACGGTTTTTATTCTTTGCACTGCTGGTAACACTGGCGGTGCTAAAGGTTGAACCGGTGCTGCTGGCGGCGGTGTTCGCAATAAGGCTGGGCACTCAACTGTTTATAGTAAAGAAGGTTATGAACAAATTGTACGAAAAGCACTTTCTGATGTGGGTGCCTTTCTTCGAAATATTTTTAATGATAGTAAACACGTGGCTTGGCCTTGCCGGGATGTTTGGCAGGAAAACCCAGTGGTAAAGCCGGTTGATTGGCAGGTGTTTGCTTAAAGCGATGAAACAATGGAAGTGATGGATTTTAAGAAAGCTGTGATGGCCGGTATTCCGGGAACGTTGCCGGCGCCCCGGGCGTATGATGAAACAGTAAGTCACGCACCGGTACGGAAGGATATACTTACCGCGGAAGAAAAGAAACTTGCCCTGCGCAATGCGCTGAGATACTTTGATGCACGGCACCATGAGGTGCTGGCACCTGAGTTTGCCGATGAGCTGAAGAAGTACGGTCGCGTTTATATGTACCGCTTCATGCCCACGTATGATATGTATGCCAGGCCAATAAGCGATTACCCTGCAAAGTGTGCACAGGCAGCAGCCATAATGCTGATGATTCAGAATAACCTCGATCCGGCTGTTGCACAGCATCCGCATGAGCTGATAACATACGGCGGCAACGGGGCTGTTTTCCAGAACTGGGCACAGTACCTGCTTACCATGAAGTACCTCGCGGAGATGACTGAAGAGCAGACACTGGTGATGTACTCGGGACATCCGATGGGATTGTTTCCATCGCACAAGGATGCGCCCCGCGTAGTGGTCACCAATGGCATGGTGATACCCAACTATTCCACCCCCGATCACTGGGAGCGCTTCAACGCCCTGGGTGTATCGCAATACGGCCAAATGACAGCAGGTTCATACATGTACATCGGTCCGCAGGGAATTGTGCATGGTACCGCTATCACGGTGCTTAATGTAGGCCGGAAAATTGCCCAGGCATCCGCGAAAGCGACCAACGAATTACAGTCATCTGCGGAAGCGACTAATGAATTGCAGGCATCTGCGGAAGCGAACAACCCCAACTTAACAGAAGAGCGCGGATTAGAGGGTCGGCTGTTTGTAACTGCGGGATTGGGAGGTATGAGCGGGGCACAGCCCAAGGCAGCCAATATTGCCGGGGTGGTGAGTATTACCGCCGAGGTTAATCCCCATGCCGCCCATAAGCGTCACAGCCAGGGCTGGGTGGATGAGCTTACTGCCGATGTGGATGAAGCCATCAACAGGGCACTGTATTTTATGGCTGCCGGTGAAGCGCATTCAATAGCCTACCTGGGTAATATTGTTGACCTGTGGGAGCGGCTGGCAGAGCGCGGCGTGAAGGTGGATATGGGTTCAGACCAAACATCGCTGCACAATCCGTGGGCAGGAGGGTATTATCCCGCCGGTCTTACGTTTGAGGAAGCCAACGATATGATGGCCCGTGAACCGGAGAAGTTCAGGGAGCGGGTGCATGAATCGCTGAAGCGACAGGTGACTGCCATTAACAGGCTTGCCGCCGGTGGTATGTACTTTTTTGATTACGGCAACGCGTTTCTGCTTGAAGCAGGCAGGGCAGGGGCTGACATCTTTAACGATAAAGGCACTTTCAGGTACCCGAGTTACGTGCAGGACATCATGGGTCCGATGTGCTTCGACTACGGCTTTGGTCCGTTCAGGTGGGTATGTGCATCGGGCAAACCGGAAGATCTGGATACTACCGACCGCATAGCGATGGAAGTGCTGGCAGAGATAGCCGCCACGGCCCCGGCGGAAATCAGCATGCAGATGAAGGACAACATACGGTGGATACGCGAAGCCAAGCAGAACAAGCTGGTGGTGGGTTCACAGGCCCGCATACTCTACGCCGACTGCGAAGGGCGCACCCGCATAGCCGCGGCTTTCAACAAGGCCATTGCCGATGGTGTTATAAGTGCCCCGGTGGTGCTTGGCAGGGATCATCATGATGTGTCGGGCACCGATTCACCTTTCAGGGAAACTTCCAATATTTATGACGGCAGCAGCTTTACCGCCGACATGGCCATACACAACGTGATTGGCGATTCATTCAGGGGCGCCACATGGGTATCAATACACAACGGTGGTGGCGTAGGCTGGGGCGAGGTTATAAACGGCGGTTTCGGCATGTTGCTCGACGGCAGTGCCGACAGCGACAGGCGACTTCGCAGCATGCTCCACTGGGATGTAAACAACGGCATAGCCCGCCGCTCATGGGCCCGCAATGACGAAGCCATCTTCGCCATCAAGCGCGCCATGGCACAGGAGCCACTGCTGAAAGTTACCCTGCCTGAAAAGGCTGATGATGGGGTGATTGAGAGGGCGTTGAGGTAAATTCTGTAATGACCGGGAAGACCTTATAAAATATCCCATATTTTCAATAAAAAACAGCATTTTACACTAGGGTAAAATGCTGTTTTTTTGTCATATTAATGTAGCATCCAAACTAATTTGTAACTTCACACCCATGAAGTATATCTTCTTTTACCGCTTTCAATTGATTCTTCTACTAATTTTGGCACCCATTCTCTTATTCGCCCAGGGCAAACAAGCTAATAACTGGTATTTTGGCCATTACTGTGCATTAAATTTCAATACCGGCAGTCCTCCTTCTGTACTTCATGATAGTAAGATGTGGGATTTTGCATGCAGCGCAACTATGTCTGATGAAAATGGCAGTCTTTTATTCTATGGTAGTATGTATACTATATGGAACCGGAATCATCAGGTTATGCAAAATGCTGATAAGTTAGTTGTGGGAAATTCATGTGTTGCAATGCAGTCTGCATTAGCTGTTCCTGATCCCGGGAATGCAAATTTGTATTATTACTTTAATTTTACATGCCCAGATCCTAATAGCCATAACCACACATTTCAGTATTCGGTTATTGATATGCGATTAGATGGCGGATTAGGTGGGATACTTCCTGATAAAAAATGTATTCCTCTGTATTATCCTGCACTTGGTAATCAAACAGCAGTAAAACATTCTAACCAGGTAGATTTCTGGATTATTACTCATAAGGAAGGGAGCAATACTTTTTTAACTTATAAGGTCACCGCTCAGGGAGTTGAAGGTCCATTTATCAGTAATGCAGGATCTGTCATTCCATATAACCAGGTGGAACTGTATAATTATATAAAGTTGTCACCTGATGGGAAGAAAATAGCTGTTACATATAATGGAGAAGGCACTGACTATTTTTGTGAGGTACTCGACTTCGATAATAATACCGGTATTATCAGTGACGCAAACATTGTCCATATAGACGTAGCTTCCAGCGGTATTGAATTTTCACCTGATAATAAATTACTATATGTAAATAGTGGGTTTCTTTATCAATACGACCTCACTGCGGGTACACCTCAACAAATAGTAGAATCAGAGATGCAGATTTCGAATGAAGGCTGTTATTTTTGTGGCGCACTTCAGGTTGGTCCCGATGGTAAAATCTATTGTATTACCGATGATGATCAATTGAGTTTGGGCGTTATTCATAATCCCAGCATCCAGGGATTAGGTTGTAATTTTGAGCCTAATTCAATTTATATTGGTGGAGAGAACTCAAGATTAGAAATAGGTTTACCTCAGTTTATCCAATCATATCTTAATGATCCTGAATTCACTTACACACAACACTGCTCTGGCCAGCCAACCCAATTCAATATTGTAGATGCAAATGGCATTGATTCAGTCTTCTGGCGATTCAAGGATTTTGGCAATTTTCCAAATGATACATCCACGTTATTTAGTCCTTTATATACTTTTTCAGCTCCAGATACTTATTATCCTGAACTAACTGTCTGGTCAGGATTCATAAGCAAAACAGTTAAGGATACCGTGGTTATCTATGCAAGTCCTGTGCCGGATCTTGGCAATGATACCATCTTTTGCCCTAATGACCCAATCCACCTAACACTCAATGCTGCCCCGGGAGAACAATACAACTGGAATAATAATCTCACTCCAGGTGACAGCACCTTCATCGTTTCAGATACCGGCACTTACTGGGTGAAGGTGATTGATCACGGCTGCATTGGCAGGGATACCATCAATGTTGCGAGTTACGACGAAGCAATAGTAAGTGTTGAGCCTTCAATCACACCCTCCAACTGCGGACTAAGTGATGGTTCCATTACCGGAATTCAGGTTATTGCTCCTGATCCTTTTACCATTACTTGGTTGGATGCAGGTGGTAATCAGGTTGGCACAGGTAATGACCTTTTAAACGTCCCCGCAGGTAGCTACTTTGCTGAGGTTACTTATGGTAATGAGTGCACTCTAACATTTGGGCCCTATTCCATTGCCGATAATAATGCGCCTGTAATTGCAAGTGCATTACCTGAAGATGATGACCACTGTTATCAAGGCATGGGAAGCATAATCATTACCCCTAAAACGGGTTCTGTTACCGATTATCAGTACAGTTTTAATGGACTAGATTATTTTCCTTTGACCGCTGAAATTACCGGACTAACTGCCGGACCATACAACATCACCCTGAAAGATCAGTTTGGTTGTATCAGTGCACCCTCTTCAGTTGAAGTGGAGAATGTGGAAGGCCCTGACATAAACTGCATTCCCACCCCCGAGAATGGAAGTAATGGCGATGGTTCAATTACCGTGATATCCTCGGGAGTTAACCTTACTTACCAGCTTGAGGGTAGTTCGCCACAATCGGGTAATGTGTTCAATGGGTTATCTGCCAATACTTATTATGTGATTGTAACCGATGAATTTGGTTGCCCAACGCGCGATACTGTGGTTGTTGAAAGTCTGCAAGGTTCTTTACTGGTCGCTTTGGCAGATAAAGACCGCAAGTGCCATTACAAACCTGCAAACTCCGATATCCGCATTACAAGGGTTACAGGCATGAAAGACCTGAAGGCAACACTTTATTACAACAACAATATCCTTAACTGCACTAACTTCAACGCAAACAGTGCAACGTTCCCGGGCATTACGGCACAGCTTTTCACCACTCCACCAAGAGTTGAACTGGCATGGCAAGGCACATCAGCCATCACCAGCAATGTAAATGATACCCTCTCACTGGGTAGTATGATCTTTGAGACCCTTCAGGAAGGAGTAGCCGATGTTACCTGGGAAGCAAACAGTACAATCACTTATTTCCTCAACGAATCGGGCGATTCCATTCACACGGTCTTCTTTCCAGGGGATATCATCATACACGAAATCCCGGAGATTGCTATTGACCAATCGCATTATGTATGTGAGCAGGATAGCATAACGTTGATCCCCCAAATAACCGGAGGTACTGACCCAATTGATTACATCTGGCAAACGCCAAACGACTCAAGCCAGTCGCAGCAATTTGAGGTACTGAATGCCAAACTAACTGATGCAGGTAATTACCAGATTACCGTGAGTGACTATTTCTACTGTGCTGACACCGTAAAGGTAAACCTAACAGTAGTGCCTTTGCCCCGGGCCAATTTCCCTGCCACAAATCCTTCACAGGATACCATTCCTTTTGAACAGGCCTACCTACTTGAAGCCACACCCGGCTATGCATCTTACGAATGGAACACCGGGGATATGATCTACTACATCAACGTAACTGAAGAAGGCGAATACACCGTAACCATGCAAACTGAAGAAGGCTGTAAGGCAGTAGAAAGTGTTTACATGCTTGAAACTTTCGTCCCCATACAAATCCCTAATGCCTTCACGCCAAATAGTGATGGGTTGAATGATACCTTCAGGCCGATTGTAAATACTGAGCTGGTGAGGCAATTTAGCATGAGCATCTACAACAAGTGGGGGCAATTAATATTTGAAACCCGGAATGCTTCAAAGGGTTGGAATGGTGAAGATGCCATGCCCGGGGTTTATAATTGGGTGATAAGTTATAAGAACAGGGTAGGGAAGGTGAATCAGATGAAGGGGAGTGTGGCGGTGGTTAAGTGAAGTAAACCGCTATCCTCTCAATCCAAAGCTTTATACCTCGATTCCATTATTTGAAGATAAGTACTCTGCATATCTCCTGATAAGAAAGAACGACTTATCAGGTCAACTGCAATAGCTTTGGTTTTTAATAATCTCTCAAATGCACGTTCTATTTGTTTGTTGGTTAATTGCAGACTCTTCCCAAGATTTATGAAATTGATCTTTTTTAGTTTTTTCTTTTTGCCATCCAGCGTAAGCGCAAGTTCTTCTGTGTCATCGGGATTAGCAATTGCAACATTTAGCAGGTCGTAAGCAGGTGCAAGCATCCATCCGGAGGCACTTTCAATCATTGAGAAGTTTTTAAGGTGCATATCACTGTTCCCGGTAATAAAACAAAACAGCGCCAGTTCAAAGAAGAGGACTTTATCCAAGAGGGTGTTGCTTGAATGCTCATGAATTGCCTTACCAATTTTCTCCATGGAGCTTTTGTATTTATCAAAGGCTTCAGTTATCTGGAACATATCAAGCATATGTATACGTGTGCCTTTATCAGCCCTGTCAATTCGCTTTGTGATGTAAGATAGTTCACCTGATTTTAGACGAATAAGGCTTGAAGGGACAACCCTGATACCTGATGCTTCAGCAATTTTCATTGTAAAGTGCTCGTTTGCCGGCATTTCAGGGTAAATATCTGATGGAGGTTTAAAAATATAGTTACCATCAGGTATTCCTACTACAGTAAAGCGGGTGTTAAGATTTTCCCCTATGATGTCCATTGATATCTTTGGCTGAACACCAGGAACTGAAATACTCCTCTGCACAACTTGCTTTGCCAGGGTAATCATATCATCAATGGAGAAAGGAATATCGGGAGGATTTTCCGAACCAAAGAACTTAAGTGAGCATTTGGGATGGAATTCACCCTGTTCAACAGGCTTGTAACAATATAAACAGTTATTTTTCATCATGAAGCGGTTTAATGCTTAAAGCGCCAATGCAGTCGTTACAACATGCCAGCAAAAGGCCCATTCTGTCGTTCTTGTTTATCTTCCAGCTCTTAGAGGCAATATCAAGCAACCAACCTTCGGGTATAAGACCTTCAAACAAGGGGAAAAGCCGCTTTTCAACATAAGGCTCTTTCCTTACCGGGAAGTTGAAACTGATGAATTTTGCAGGATGATTCTGTACGTAATCATCATAGTATTGAAAGATATATTCACCATCATCAGTTTCTGTGATGGTGCCTGCCGGAATATCGCTGTAATATACGATGCCACTCCTCATAATTCAATTTCTTTAGAGTTTACAGGTGCAAGACGATGACCGAACATTTCAAGAACAAGATTTACTTTATCCATATTAAGATTGGTTTTCCCTTGCTCAATTTTTCTAAGCACAGTGAGAGCAACCCCGGCGCGTTCTGCGAATTCCTCCTGGGTTAATCCGGCAGCTTTACGGCGCTCTTTTACAAAATCATCTAATGGTTTCATTATATGCTTTTAAATATAATTCGGTACAAATATACGAAATTATACGCAAAAAGATATAGCGTAATATAAATTAAGGTTATTATACGCAAGTGCATATAACTTCAGTAGGTGGTTATGGTAAAGTTATTAAAAAATTGATTGATTTATTTTTTGTGGAGAGGTATGTAAGGCAACTGAAGAATATTGAATTTGTTGATGATTATTTAAAAAAAAACACCATTTTTCTTTAGGGTAAAACGCAAATATTTTGTCATATAAGTATAGATAAAACATTTTCGTAATTTTACTCCATGAAGTTCAACATCTACCATTCACACTCTATTATTATCCTTCTATTCCTGGCACCGGTTATTTTATCGGCACAAAGCAGCAAGCAGGCAAATAACTGGTACTTTGGCGAGTATGCAGGTTTAACGTTTAATACCGGTTCGCCACCGGCAGTACTCTTGGATGGACAAATCAATGCTGATATGTTTAGGGGTACAGCTTGTATTTCTTCGCATGAGGGTGACCTGCTTTTCTATTCAGATGGTGTAACTGTTTGGAATAATAACCATCAGGTTATGGTAAATGGTACTAATATGGGCAATGCTACCTTGCAAGGTGGATTATTTATCAAGGTTCCCGGAAGTAATGACATCTATTACTTTTTTAATTTCAGTTCTGATAACAGCCTGCATCAATTACAATATTCTGTAGTAGATGCATCACTTTATGGAGGAAGTGTTGTTCAGGAACAAAAAGGTATCATCTTACAATCAAATACCAGCACTCATTTGAATGCAGTACTGCATGCAAATGGTCAGGATATATGGATATTAACTCATGAATCGGGTACTAACTACTATTACGCATTCCTGATAACTCAAAATGGCATTAGTATACCAGTTAACAGTTTCGTTGGAGCTGGTTATTCAGAGGCGGGGTACCTTAAATTCTCTTCTGATGGGAAATGGGTTGCATGTGCGAATCCCAATGAAACAGGAAAGTCGCAACTTTTCCGTTTTAACAATCAAACCGGAATGCTATGGACCAATTTCGAAATGGATCTTCCATCAGATGCCAAGGGAGTTGAATTTTCTTCCGACAATAAAAAGCTCTATGTAAATGGTGGATCACAGCATCTCCGACAATATGATCTTACTACAGCCGATCCTGATCTGATTTTATTATCTGAAGTTATAGTATCTCAAAATGTTTCAGATTATGGAGCAATTCAACTTGGTGCTGATGGCAAAATATACCTTGCATCTTCCGGTAATTCATTAGGTGTTATTCATAATCCAAACGAGAAAGGTCTGATGTGTAACTTTGAAGCGAATGCCATTGACCTTACCCGTAATTGCAGAATGAGTTTCCCTAATTTCATGCAATCATACTTTAGTGATCCGTACTTCATTACAGCTCAACATTGCTTTGGAATGCCTACAGAGTTTATAATAGGGAATACTGAAGGAATAGATTCTGTACACTGGGAATTCAATGACTTAGGAAATTTTCCGTTTGACACTTCCACTCTTTTAAATCCATCATATACCTATTCAGCACCTGGTACTTATTATCCTGAACTTACTGTTTTTTCGGGATTCATATCCAAAACGGTTTATGATACGGTGGTAATATATCCAAGTCCATCTCCTGAACTGGGAAGTGATACATTGTTCTGTTATGGTGAGAGCATTAACTTATTACTCGATGCAGGTGTAGGGGATCAGTATTTCTGGAATGGGAGTTTAACTCCGGGTCAGGGCACCTTCCAGGTTAGTTCTACTGGAATCTATTGGGTAAAAGTAATTGAGAATGGATGCTCAGGTTCTGATACTATAGTAATAGGCAGTTATCCTCAACCAATTATATATTACATTAATGTAACACATGACATCTGCAATACAGGATCAGGCACAATTACAGTTATTCCTGAATCAGGTGACCCTGATGATTATTGGTATAGCGTGGATGGAGGTATTAATTTTGTTCAAAACGGAGGATTCTTTACAAATTTATATCCAGGGATATATGTTGCCTGGATAAGGAATGAAGCAGGTTGCGTTTCAGGCTCCATGCCCATTGTTATTGCCAGCATTGTTTGTCCGGAAAATGTGGTTGTGTTTCCTGATTTAACCAATACACCGCAGAATGAAGGAATGGCCGTGATCACCCCACCGGGTGGAGGTCCGTATACTGTTTTGGTAGATGGAATTAGCCGGATAGTTGAAAATGATACAATTACAGGTCTTAGCCAGGGATCGCATTCCATAGTCATCACCAATTTAGCAGGCATGGACTTCACTTTTATGGTGAACATTGAAGGTGTAGTAGGACTTGAAGAGAATTCAGATGTAGATATTTTCACAATACATCAAGATAATAGCAGCAACAGCATCTATCTTGATTTCGGCAAAGTTGTTCTATCAGGAAATGCTTACGCAGAAATAAGAACTACCAATGGTCGGCTGTTATCAGTGCATTCAATCCAAACCCCACATACAGAAATATCCTTAGCCGATATCCCGAAAGGTGTTTACATCATTACTGTATTATCCGATAAGGGAAAGAGGAGCATTAAGTTTGTAAGATAATACTTACATTGACCGGAAGATGCGTTCATTCAAAACAAGAGAAGTTGCTTCAAAACAAGAGAAGTTCCTTCAAATAACTTAAATGGAATATAAGGGTCATCTTTACCAAACAAAATAAATGAAACCATAACACAATGAAAACTAAAAACTTAATCTTCTCCTTCACGCTGGTTGTAATCTTCCTGGCCGGTTGTAAGAAAGAAAAAGAAGTAGATAATTTAATTCCTGAAGTAAAGACAAATGAAGCGACTGTTACGTCTGGTTCAGTTACTCTTAGTGGTAATGTGGTGAATGAAAATGGAGCTGCTGTCGTTACACGTGGATTCTGCTGGAGCAGGAACCCTAATCCTGAATTGAATGATTCAGTAGAAACCGCAGGGATGGGTCCGGGTGAATTTACTAATACTATTGGTGTCTTCACAACAGCTGAAACCTATTATTTCAGAGCTTTTGCCACAAACGCTATTGGCACTTCATTTGGAGAGGAACGGTCATTTACATCACAAGCTCTTCCTCCCGGCGATCCATCTATTTCACTAAAACAAGGTGGGGCTTATGTATCAACCAATACTGAAATCATCGTTGACAACACTATTTTGGTTGGTATCAACGGTATGAAGAATCAGTTCTCTGACAGTAACCTGAGTCGTTTTAAATTCACCGTTGTTTCTTACCTTATTCCTTATGTTATTGTTGACTCAGTAATTAACACTGCAACTTTTTCATGGGAAATTGAATTAGGTTTTAACGCAATTGGAGAGGCAGAACTGCGCTTTGAGCTTTGGGATGAAGCAGGTAACAAAGTACTGAAGAACCTCTTCATTACAGTGAAAGAAGAGCCAGGGTCAACTGTAACTAAATTTACCGGCATTCAGTTAGGATCTTTTAATGATGCTACAGGAGGATTTTTTGCTACGTCAACCGGTGATGTATATACCCCGGGTCAATTGGTAAATTCACCTGCTGATCAGGCTAAGGTTGATTTTCTTTTTTTTAAAGGTGTCACTAATGCGAATGCAATTGCTTCACCGGATGATGTATCAGCAAATACCATATTAGCCTTTCAACTCACCGCTTGGCCAGAAAGGAATCAGACTCGTTTCAACAAAACCAATATGACTGTGACACAGTTTGATGCTATTGGGGATAAGTTTGAATTCCCGCAATTCAATTCTAGTATGCAGACCACACTGGTTAATAACCTGTCAGAAGGTGAAATAATCCTATTTAAAACGGAGGAAGGCAAATTGGGGCTGATTAAGATTGTTGATCTCTACTCCCGTGGGGATGTAGCTATTATTGATGTTGTGGTAGAGGAATAAAGTCTCAGGATTAATTCTGACAAAACATAAAGCCTTAAAAAGAAATACGCCCCCGAAAAGCTGTAATATCTTTGGCTTGATTGATACCTTCAAATGCAAACACCTGATCACCACAATCAAGCCTGATTAGGCGGATAGTATCACCTGACTTGATCTCCTTCATGAAGTTTATTGATACTTTTTTGGGGTAGTTCTTTCTGTGGAATTCAGGACTAAAAGTATCCATCATCCAGTCGAAGTAACGTGTGGAAGTTACATGTCTGTTTACATCGAGATCGAAGTAAGTAACATTGATTAATGCAACTTCTTCACCATGAACAGGCCCTAGTTTTTCAGGCTGAGTTTCAATAGCATGCTTCTTACTGAGTTCTGTAAACATGGAATCTGCCACCCCTTCTATCAACCTTGGACTCCGTGTAACTGCATCAACAGCCAGCCAGCCGGAAGTGGCTCTGGCAATGGTCTCCTGATGTTCATCCCTGATTAAAAAGTCACGGAGATAAAGTAGCTTGTCAAGGTCCTTTGGCCAGGTTTCGGTTTCACAAGCCTCATTCCATTTAAGAGGCCTGCCAATTTCAACAGTAAATCGGCTGACAACCCAAAATAACTTATGCTGTTTAAATGCTTCAAAGCCAAAGCCAAGCTGATCAGCAGATTCAATGGCTGACTGGATAAGGATGTTAATAATTGCTCCAAGCCTTAGCCGGGCATACATATCAGTATCAGCAGAACTTACGCGGTAAGACGTAGTAAGAATTAAATTACTCATGAAGCAAAATTACAGAATTGCACAGCGTTTTTCTTATCTTTGATCATCATATTTATATTTAATGAGCAACATAAGGGAATTAAAGTTTAAGACTTTTGAGTGGATTGATGTTACGAATCCTCAAAAAGAGCAATTGGTTGAATTAGCAAGGGAGAATGACATTGACTATTTGCAGGTAATGGATAGTCTTGAACATGGACATTTGCCTAAGTTTGAAAAGCTTGAGGATTATAATTTTATTATCCTAAGGGCATACACTGGCAAAAAGAATGAACGCAAGTCGACAGTAAGTGAGTTGTCGAACAAGGTTGCTTTCTTCTATAACTCACATAAAATTATAACTGTACACAAAGCAAGATTTGATTTTATTGACAAGGAAAGCGATGATTTTAAATCAATACCTCACTTGCTGATCCATATAATTAATGATATGGTTGACACTTTCGTGGAACCATCTGAATGGCATAGTGACAAAATTGATCAGATTGAAAAGACAATTTTCTTAAAGTCCAGATCCACTATATCAATCGAAGAATTGTACTTCCAGAAATCACAAACACGCATCATTAAAAAGCTAATGCAGATTACCCAGGAAGTTGTGAATAAGATATCTGTAAACAAAGATACTGAGACCTTGCTTCAGGATGTGAAAGATAAAATTCTCAGGCTCATTTTAATTTATGATGAGGCTGTAGAAGATGCAAACAACCTGATGAATACCTATCTGGCTCTTACTGCCAGTAAGAGTAATGATGTAATGAAACTGCTCACTATTTTCTCTGCTTTCTTTCTGCCACTTACTTTCATTGTAGGACTTTACGGAATGAACTTTGACTTCATGCCCGAGCTCCACTGGAAGTATGGCTATTTATACGTTATCATTTTCATGACGATTGTATCACTGTTGATTTATTATTGGTTTAAAAGGAAGAAGATCATTTGAAACAACCTTTATCCGGTTGCATGGATATGGAGCTGAAAACTAACACAACACAATTTTGAAAAACATTATTTACATCATCCTATTTGCTTCGTTCATGTCTACTTCGTTCTTGTTTTCATGCAAAAAGGATGATGACAAGCAAGTTTATATACTTCCGAAGATAAATAAGCCTCCGCAGGATTTTACAATAGTGCCTGAAATAATTACCGGTAGCGAAATAGTTGTTTCATATAGTGAGTCATACGATCCCGAGTATCAACCAGTGAAATACAGATATTATTTGAACGACAGTATGATTGGTGATAACCAGGATTATACAGGTCTTTTTAAGTTTGACCACTTGCTGCCCGAAACAATCTACAAGATTAATATAACCTCAGTTGATACTGGTGGACTGACAAACAGTCAAATTATATACACTAAATCACTGCATGCCGGTGCAGAGATTAGTCATAACAAGTTCTGGTTAGGGGGAAGGGAAAGGGAGTATGGCCTCTATTTGCCAACCGGTTCAGATAACCAGAAACTGCCCCTGGTTATTTTCCTGCATGGGGCTGCCGGTATTATATGGCCTAAGATGATCAACTATCACTTCACCAAACTGGCTGAACGTGAAAAATTTATCTTCCTGCAACCACAGGCACTGCCTGGAAGTTCAGAGAATAAAATGACAGGATGGGATGCCCATAATTTACTGCCATGGAATGACGTTGATTTTATCAACAGCATCATTGATACACTTAATAAAAAAGGTCAGGTTGATTTAAGCAGGATATATGTTTCAGGTATGTCGAATGGTGGTTTTATGACCTTTACTGTTGCTGAGGAATTGCAGGACAAAATAGCCGCGATTGCGCCAATCGCAGGACTTATGGATAACACAGTATTTTCAAATTACAATATGCGTAAGCCGCTGCCGCTATGTTATATACATGGAACCGCCGATGCGACTGTTGAAATTGAAGGCGATGGAAGCAGTGTAGGCTGGAGCAGGATACTTACACTCTTTATTGAAAATAACAATACATCATCAAGTCCGCTAGTTGTTGAATTGCCTGATATTAATAAGAATGATAATTCCACTGTTACAAAGTTTGAATATCACAGTTATTCAGGAAAAAGCGACATTTTATTTTACAGGATCAACAATGGCGTACACTCAATACCTGGCATAGAATATCCGGCAAATATGGATATCAATGCGTTTGAAGAAATATGGAAGTTCTTCAAAGATTACACCCTATAAGAAACAAGCTTTTGCCCAGGTTCAAGTCGAGAACCCATGGCTTAATCCATCATTCTTTGATCTCAACCATTTGTCCATTGTACAATACCACATCACCCGGCTTTAATTTCTTTCTCTTTTGCGTTTCAGTTTGGTTGTTTACAATTACCTCTCCGGCAGTGATAACCTGGTTGGCTTCACCACCGCTTTCTACCAGATTGAGTAGCTTAAGAAGCTGGTTCAGCTGTATATATTCATGTCCTGTGTCGAGAGTGAATATCATGATAATGTTTTAAAATTTAAGGTTACCAGGTTGCCTTGGTAGGTTCATTTAGTTTTCTCCGCTTGATATCTTATTTTATCACATTGATCTTCTTAATGGAAATACCGTGTTCTGACCTGAAGGTCACTATGTATAATCCATTGAGCCATTGTGTTGAGTTAATCTCTATTTTCCCTGATGCATTAGCCTTTTCAAACACTATTTGACCTAGTTGATTGGTAATACTAATGGTTGCTTTATTAGCGGGTACTTCAATCCAGAGTGAATTCCCCGCAGGGTTTGGATAAACTTTAGGTTCAGATGAAGTTTCCAGATCATTTATACCTACAGTAAATGCCAGGAACTGTGCTCCGACTTGTGATTCAAATATTGTACCCTGAGCAATAACCGGATTGCCTGATGCAGGTGCAAGACGGAAAAGACCTGTGCCGTTTCCACAACATAGTCCATTGTTTCCTGAATCATAAATGAAAAATTCAAAACACTCAGCATAATCGCCGGCCGGGATCGTAATGTTCTCTGTGTGCATTGTATTAGCTTCGGTATAGGGTCCACCGCTTGCTACAACTTCACCCTGCTCATTAAATATTTCCCAGGTCACTTCTTCAGGCGCATTATCCGTACGAATCTTAAGCTGCAACTGGTTACCCTCCACTACTAATGCACTTTCAAAATGTTGTACCAGTGTATCATTTTTAGTATATTCATCGTTGGTTTGATTCACCTGGTCAATATACACTTTCAATATATTACTATCCTGAATACTGTAAGTAATTTCGGGTAATTCCAAAATATCTTTATCAAGAAAGTCCATGTTACCGGTCCATTGATAAGTATGAACATCTTCATTATTTACCTGATATTTTATCGTAAGGTTTGTAAGATCGTTATTTCCATTGTTTCTTATTTTGATCTTAGGAATTAAATTTTCCTGGCAGTAACGGGGCAAAGCATTGGTTATAATCATTGCTTCAACATCGTTATTATACACTGCCTGCATTGGATTGATCATAAGGTTTGCAGCCTGATGGATTTCCTTGGTAGTAGGATTCTGGATAAAACTTACAACACTCAATTGGTCGAGGTTATATACATTTGCCAGCACCCAATAATATTCAAGTATTACATATTCCCCGGGTTGCATAGGAGTTGGCAGCGCTACACCTGTTTTGGTAGGTAATAACTTCTTGAGTACATTATAAAAATCTTTTTCACCGTTAGAGCCGGGAGCTGTATTAAAATGTATATATTTCTCAATAACAGCCATATATGCACTTATGGGGCCTGTAACAAGCGCAGTAGCTTCAACAAGCATAGTAACAAAGAGGGTGTCATTTGACGGTGAAAGGTGTTGGTTAACACTGAGTGTAAATGGTGAAGGCACCGCGTAGCGATTATTGATGATTGACATGTTTGTGGTCCAGCCATCAGGATGACCATTGTAAACATTACCGTCTATCACAGAATGTGGAACACTGTTGAGACCATAATACGAAACCTTAGCACTGGGGTCAGCTGTATTATGAAGGTACATTGGATCATATCCCGGCCAACTTGTATGGTAGTTGATAGTGGTCATTTTATCCGCGTTATTCAGCATCAGGTTGTGAATAGTTGGATTAACGTTTGCACATGGTCCACAGGAAGCCTGTGTAAAATGCTCAAGCATTACAAGCCTTTGAGACTGACTAAAACCTGTAATACTCATAGTTATCAACAATGAAAGTAAAGCTAAATTTTTCATAATGTGGCAGTTAAATTACTTTTGCTTATTGCAAAGTACGCAATAAAATATGTTGTATGCATTGATGTTGATAAGTTTTCTCATTATTTTTTATACCGGATTGAAGAGAAGATAATATATTTGCGCCTCGGGAAAGTAAATACGGGGTATGGAAGGCTGGTAAATTTTTGCTTATTAACAGATTTTAATAACTCTAGCACGTTTTTTGTAGTATATTTGCAAAGAAATTAAGCGGCTTATGAAAAGAACCTTACTCTTATTTGCATCCATATTAATCCTCACTGCTGTATCGGCTCAGTCGCTCAGCCTGAAGGACAAGGAAGGAAACGATATAACCGGAACCACTATTGATCTGTTATGTGCTCCCGCTGATGGTTATGCATCATTTAAACTTGATGTGCTCAATGTAGCGGCTACAGCCAAAAACGTCAAAGTGAAAAAGATAGAGCTCAATATGCTACCGGCAGTAGAAGGACTTACAATTTGCTGGCTATCATGTTACCCGCCATTTGTATTTGAATCGCCCGATGCGATCGAGATTGAGCCTAACATGATCTGCCCTAATTTTGAAGGAGATTTAGCTTATATACCAAATTCATTGGGCACTTCAACAGCTAAGTTTGTGTTCTTTGATGTGGATAACCCAAATGATTCAAGTTTTGTAATCGTGAATTACAACATAGGATTTGTTGGAAGAAATGATATTTTAGCTAAGACTGCAAAGGTGTCAAATGCTTATCCTAACCCCGCATCATCAATGGTGTATGTTGATTATAAGCTGCCTGCCAATACAACCAATGCCAAACTTAAGATCAGCAATCTTTTGGGAACAACTGTAAGTACTGTTGATCTGACAAAAAATGAAGGAAAAGCAGCGGTAAATGTGAATGACCTTAAGAATGGTGTATATTTTTACTCAATAATGATAAATAATTCAGCGACTGTTACACGAAAATTCGTAGTAAAGCGTTAGTAAGATACTTGTTTAACTTGGATTACTTGTTTAGCTTAATGTGCAAAAACCCCGGCTTGCCGGGGTTTTTACTTTATATGCTTGATGCAAAGAATTTTTATGTCATTTGATAAAAATATAGAGACGCGATTAATCGCGTCTCTATAGTAGAATTATCCAATCAGAATTTGATGCGATTAATATACCTTTTCAGCAGTTTTCATCGAAAAAGCTTCTTTGATGGTATCAACATAGTCAAGGTTTTCCCAGGCAAATAATTTCACTTTCTTAAAGCTCTTCATTTCACCATTAACTTCTCTTTTATAGGAATCGGAGTTGTTAAAGTAAACTTCAACTTCATAGTCAGGATTATAATCCCTTCCAAAATGCCCGTATTTAGCTGTTGGGAGGTAAATTGGATTACGTAGTCCGAAGCGGTTTATTATAGCAAAAGGCCGTAGGTCAAAAATGCTGTCAACTATACGTGAAATTTGCTGATCTGACAGAATATTGCCGTTAACATCGGTAACTTTAGCAGTGTTAAATGTATTAAGGTAAAGTCCTACAGGTTTCGCAACTCCAATAGCGTATGCGATCTGAACAAGTACTTCGTCGGCTACACCTGCGGCAACAAGGTTCTTTGCAATATGACGGGCAGCATAGGCAGCAGAACGGTCAACTTTTGAAGGATCTTTTCCTGAGAAAGCTCCACCACCATGTGCGCCTTTACCGCCGTAGGTATCAACAATGATCTTACGTCCGGTTAAACCGGTATCACCATGCGGACCACCTATTACAAACTTGCCTGTTGGGTTAACATATAACTTGTAATCATCCTTAAACAGGTGGCTAACAGAAATTGGCAGATCAGCTATAACGGAAGGTATGAGAATTTCTCTGATATCTTTTGATATAGTATTCTGCATGATCAGGTCGCGCTCTTCCTCAGGGAGTGAAGTGTCGGCAAAGTCATCATGCTGGGTTGAGATTACGATAGTATCAATCCTGACAGGCTTGTTATTGTCGTCATACTCAACGGTTACCTGCGACTTTGAGTCGGGGCGCAGGTAAGTCATGATCTTACCTTCCTTGCGGATTTCAGCCAGTTTTTGTAGTAGTATATGCGCCAGTTCGATAGGCATTGGCATATGGTTTTCCATATCGTTGTTGGCATAACCAAACATCATTCCCTGGTCGCCCGCGCCCTGGTCTTCAGGATTTTTTCGTTCAACACCACGGTTAATATCCTGCGACTGCTCATGAATAGTTGAAATAATGCCACAGGATTCAGCTTCAAAGCGATATTCATTTTTAGTATACCCGATTTCCTTAATAGTGTTGCGTACCACTTTCTGGATGTCAACATATCCTTCAGTGCGTACTTCGCCGCTGCATATAGTTAATCCGGTAGTAACAAGTGTTTCGCATGCTACTTTTGAATTGGGATCAAACCTAAGGAATTCATCAAGCAATGCGTCAGATATCTGATCGGCTACTTTATCAGGATGCCCTTCAGATACCGATTCTGATGTAAATAAATAACCCATTATAGTATTAGTTTAATAAGTAAGTACTATGTAAACGGGAGATTTGATCAAAGACAGGATTTGCTTTAGCATTTTTTTAAATGGTTGCAATCAATCAAATCTCTCCATCACGGTATTATACCGTGCTGCAAAAATAAGAATAATTATTTAAACAGGGATTGGTTTGAAAAAAAGTAGTGTAATGATTGGTTTGAAAAAAGTAGTGTAATGATTGTAAGGACAGGTGGTGACCTGTCCATCATCAATGTTGGTAGTATTGAACAGTATGTATTAATTTGTAGGGACAGGTCGTGACTTGTCCATCACTGATGAATTCTATTAAAAGAGGAGTTCGAGCAGAAAGTTTTGAACTATTTTAGTTTAGTCAGCTTTCTAAACACATTCTCAAGAGTATTTTCTTCCTTACGCATTGAGAGAACAGTAAGATTTTTCTCTACGGCAAACTTGAATATCTCCTGGCGTATATCCCTGTTCTTTTCAGCTTCAAGGAGCCAGGTATCCTGATCAACTGCTGTAACTTGTTTTACACCGGGTATCTGGCGGAGGAGTTTAATGTCAACAACTTTATCAAAACCTGCGTACACACGGTCAGTGGCACCCATGTTATGAAGCAGGTTTCCGGGGGAATCATCAGCGACTATTTCACCTTTATTAATGATAATGGCGCGGTTGCACATTGCTTCCACTTCCTGCATTATATGAGTGGACAAAACAACTGTTTTTTGTTTACCAATTTCTAGTATAAGATTCCTGATTTCAACCAGTTGATTAGGGTCAAGACCTGAGGTTGGTTCATCGAGAATAAGCACTTCGGGGTCATGCACGAGTGCCATTGCTAATCCAACCCGTTGCTTGTAACCTTTTGATAGTGCCCCGATCTTCTTTTTGCGTTCGGCATTAAGGCCAGTAAGGTCCATGATCTCAGTGATTCGACTGTTACGGTTAGAGCCCAGATTATGGAGTCCGGCAATAAATTCGAGGCACTCTCTTATGTACATATCAGTATATAGAGGGTTATTTTCGGGGAGGTAGCCAACCTTCCTTCTTATTTCAAGAGATTCTTCCCTGATATCATGTCCATAAACTGTAACATCGCCTGAAGTAGGAGGGATAAAACAGGTAATGATTTTCATGAGGGTTGATTTACCGGCACCATTAGGACCCAGCAAACCAACTATTTCGCCTGGTTTTATGCTGAACGATACATTATTTAGAGCAAGCTGTGTGCCGTAGCGTTTGGTTATATTGGTAACAACAATTGACATATCATAAAAATATGGGCAAAAATAGTCAAATTGGACGAAAGAAATTCATAAATTTGCCTGCCAAAAGGCTTCCAGCCGATTTCAATAAATAATTGTCAGTAAATTTGTTAAATCAAAATTTTACTCCTACCTTTGCACCCCTTTTAGAAGGAAAGAATTGATTTGGAAGGCCGTAACCCGACAAATTGAGGAAAGGCTTCGAATGAGGGGCTAACCGAATGTTATTTTATTCTCATGCCCGTGAATAGGATAATACGCCCGGTTTATTATTGTTTTTTAAAGTGTTAAAATAAACAAAATGGATACATTAAGTTATAAAACCTTGTCAGCGACTCCTGACAACATCCAGAAGAACTGGGTTTTGGTGGATGCAGACGGACAGACACTCGGACGTTTCTCGAGTAAGGTTGCCAATTTACTTAGAGGTAAGTATAAAACTAACTTTACACCTAACCTCGATTGTGGCGACTACGTAATTGTAATCAATGCCGAAAAGATAAAACTTACGGGCAAGAAGATGAATGATAAAGTATACGTTAGGCATACCGGTTATCCCGGAGGTCAGCGTTTCGCTACTCCATGGGAACTCATGCAAAAGTTTCCTGAGCGGATTATAGAACATGCAGTACGTGGTATGCTCCCATCAAATAAGTTGGGTGATGCTATTTACCGTAATCTTAAAGTTTATGCAGGTACTGAGCATCCTCATCAGGCTCAGCAACCACAATTGGTTAATTTAAATTCAATCAAATAGTTATGGAAGTGATCAACGCTCTTGGCAGAAGGAAGACTGCTGTAGCTCGCATATATCTCAAAGATGGCAACGGTACCATTACCGTTAACGGCAGAGATTATAAAGAATACTTTCCGACAGGAACTTTACAATATGTGGTAACACAGTCGCTGGAAGTTGCTAACTCACAAGGTAAATATGATATCAAAGTAAACCTTGATGGTGGTGGTATTACAGGTCAGGCTGAAGCACTTCGCTTAGCTATCTCAAAGGCGCTATGCGAGATCAACGCTGAATTCCGTCCCCCGCTCAAAGCTAAGGGATTACTCAGAAGAGATCCGCGTATGGTTGAGAGGAAAAAACCGGGACAAAAGAAAGCCCGTAAGAAATTCCAGTTCAGCAAGCGCTAATCACAATTGGTGTTTAGTATCTAAATCGTCAGGACCTCTATGGCCAGCGCATGCTGCCTGATGAGCTACCAGTCGATTGAGTTTCACAGAATGTAAACAAATAACAAAAAATTAAATGGCAAGAACAACTTTCGATGAATTACTGGATGCCGGTTCACATTTCGGGCATTTAAAGCGTAAATGGAATCCAAACATGGGCCCATATATTTTTATGGAGCGTAATGGCATTCACATTATAGATCTATACAAAACTATCGCCAAGATAGATGAGGCTGCCGCAGCAATAAAGCAGATCACCAAATCAGGTAAGAAGGTTTTATTTGTTGCTACCAAAAAGCAAGCTAAGGAAATAGTGGCTGAGCATGTTAAAAGTGTTGGCATGCCATACGTTACTGAGCGCTGGCCGGGTGGTATGCTTACAAACTTTGCTACTATCCGCAAAGCTGTTCGTAAGATGTCGTCAATTGACCGTCTTATGACCAGCCCAAGTTACGATAACATCTCAAAACGCGAGCGTCTGCAGATAGCCCGTGAACGTGCTAAACTCGAGAAAAACTTAGGTTCAATCTCTGATCTTAGCCGCTTACCAGCTGCACTGTTTGTTGTTGATATCATAAAGGAGCATATTGCAATTGCTGAAGCACGGAAACTTAACATTCCTACGTTTGCTATCGTTGATACAAACTCTGATCCTAATCAGGTTGATTTTCCAATTCCAGCAAATGACGATGCTTCAAAATCAATTTCCCTGATTGTTGGTAAAATGGTACAGGCAATTGAAGAAGGATTAATGGAGCGTAAGATTGACCGTGACAAGCGTGATGAGGACAAAGATGACACAACAAGTGGTAAGCTTGGTCGTAATTATGATCTTGATGATGACGAGGACGAAGAAACTATAGCAGGTACTGAGCGCCTAAGGGCTAAACCAGTTCCGGCTGAAGAGGCCGGTGGTGAAGGCAGAGGCCGTAAACCACTTGCTCGTAAACCTATTGGTAAAAAACCAGGTGGACCTCCCCGTAAATAAATTGTATAATATATAACTGATTCTTTTTATGGCAAATATTACAGCTGCAGACGTAAACAAGCTACGCCAGATGACCGGTGCTGGTATGATGGACTGCAAGAATGCATTACAGGAAAACGACGGAGATTTTGAAAAAGCAATTGATTATCTCCGTAAAAAAGGACAGAAATTAGCCACAAAACGTGCTGATAAAGACGCCAATGAAGGTATCGTACTTGCCCGCACCAATGATGCCCGCGATTACGGAGTTATTTTCATGCTTAACTGTGAAACAGATTTCGTAGCAAAGAACCAGGAATTTGTGAATTTCACCAATTCTCTAATGGCTAAAGCTATTGAAAGCAAACCAGCAAATGCTGAGCAATTCAAATCACTCGATCTGAATGGACGTACCGTTGAAGAAAATATCACTGAGATGGTAGGTAAAACAGGTGAGAAGATGGAACTTGCACACTTTGAAGCAATTAGTGCTCCTGCAGTTTTCGCTTATAATCACCCGGGTAATCGTCTGGCTACCCTTCTTGGTCTTAGCCAGGCAGGTGTTGACGGTATTGAGCAAGCAGGTCACGAAGTTGCTATGCAGATAGCTGCTATGGCTCCTGTTGCTGTTGATAAGGATGATGTTCCTTCTGATATTATAGAGCGTGAAATTGAAATAGGTAAAGAACAGGCTCGCCTTGAAGGTAAACCTGAGGATATGGTAGAGAAAATCGCTCTTGGAAAATTAAATAAGTTCTATAAAGAAAACACTTTGCTTAACCAGGAATTTGTTCGCGACAATAAATTGTCAGTTCGCGAGTATTTGAATAAAGTTAACAAGGATCTTTCTGTTAGTACCTTCAAGCGTTTTATGCTTGGTGCTTAAATGATGAAACTATGAATAAAAACAAAAAAGCCATTAATTAATGGCTTTTTTTGTTTTTTAGATTTAAATCAAGTCTCAGTTATAAACCTTTGTGGTGGAACTCTTCTGAGGTTAAGAGCATGACCGGGGGAAGTATTCACCTAACCAGATTAAGGGATTATTGTAGTTCCTGCCTTACAATCATGGCAATTGTTTTACTTTCAGCTTTACCTGCAAGCTGCTGATTAGCTGCGTTTACAACTTTTCCCATATCCTTCATACCAGAAGCACCCATTTCCTTAATAAGGTTTCTGACGAAAGCAAGTAAAGATGCTTCATCCATTTGTTCTGGCAGATATGCTGAAATAATGTCGGCTTGGAAAAGTTCAGTTCCTGCCAGGTCTTCGCGATTTTGTTGCTGGTAGATAGCTGCAGTTTCCTTGCGTTGCTTAACCAGTTTCTGAAGTATCTTTATTTCTTCGTCTTCAGACACCTGGCTGGCACCTTCACTGGTATGAGCCAGTAATAGGGCAGATTTTACAGCCCGCAGGGCCTCAAGCTTCTCCTTTTCACGGGCAAGCATTGCTTTCTTTATATCCTCGTTAATCTTATCAGTTAGGCTCATATTAGTCAACATTATCGTGAAGGAATGAATTGTTTTGCTTCATTTCAACACCATTTTCATTTTTAAAGAGTGAATACCGGGATACTTCTGTTTCAGAGGAGGCAGCAGGCTCACTCAATTCTACCTGACGACGCTTGTATGCCGGTTGCTTTTCAAGCTCTTCCAGTCCTTCAGTAGTTTTGATCTTGAGGCTCATTTCTTCGAGTTTACGAGCGCGATCCTGTGATAATTCCTCCTGTTTAACCTCTGGGTCAGATTTAAAGGCTCTCAGGAACTCAAACCCGGGCTGTGCCTTTCTCTGAGGCAGAGGTTCCTGGGTGATTCTTGAACCGCTATTTGCCACACTATTTGATAGAACATAATTTGACTGAGTCCCACTATTTTCCTGAGTTCTTAAATTGGCTTTGGACCCGGATGAATCATCAATAGCTGGCGTATCCTTCATTCCTGAATTTGCAGTCGTGATGGGATTCTGTGCAGGAGTTCCTTTAATTTCAAATGTAAAAATACGATCTTCCTTATTTTCCTGATTTTCTGAAAATGATGCAATGCTGGTTTCGGGCTGCTTATCAGCTTTTAATGGAGTGATTAGTTTTACTTCCGTAATGTTATCGACATCGCGGTTGTCAATATTATTCTCTTTGGTAACCGGGATTTCCATAATGGCTGCCGGTGTGTGATTTTTGGCATTGAGAACATGTATTATTTTTTCAGTCTCTTCCGCAGGTTTATTTTTTGAATCAAAGCCTGTAGCAATCAGTGTAAGACTTATTTTATCCTCTAAACTATCGTCGGTGCCATTACCCCAGATGATATCGGCAGTTGAACCGGCTTCATGCTGAATATAATCAGTGATTTCCATTACTTCATCAAGTGTAATCTCTTCACTGCCTGATGAAATATACAGCAGGATGTTGCTGGCACCCCTAATATTTGCATCATCAAGAAGTGGTGAGGTCATAGCCATTTTGACAGCTTCCAGCGCACGGTTTTCACCACTTGCCATACCTGAACCCATGATAGCTTTACCGCTTTCTTTCATTACAGTTTTAACATCTTCAAAGTCAACATTTATATAGCCGGTAACTGTAATGATCTCGGCTATACCCTTAGCAGCAACTGTGAGTATGTTATCAGCTTTACTGAAAGCTTCTGAAAGTTTTAGGTCGCCTTCCAGTTCACGCAGTTTATCATTGCAGATGATAAGTAATGTATCAACTGTTTTACGCAATTCATCAATACCTGCTCGTGCTTGTTGGGTACGTTTTCGACCTTCAAAGGAAAACGGCAAAGTAACAATGCCAACTGTGAGAATGCCCAGTTCCTTTGCCAGGGCAGCAATCACCGGAGCAGCACCAGTACCGGTACCACCGCCCATTCCGGCGGTAATGAATACCATCTTCGTGTTGTTCTCAAGCATCTTTCTTATCTGGTCAATATTCTCGTTTGCAGCTTCCTTCCCCACTTGCGGGATGGAGCCGGCACCGAGACCTTTATTTCCCAGTTGTATTTTAACGGGAACAGGACTTGTATCAAGGGCCTGACAATCAGTATTGCATATGATAAAGTCAACCCCCCTTATTCCTTGCTTAAACATATGGGTAACAGCATTGCTACCACCGCCACCTACACCTATAACTTTTATGATGGATGACTGATTTTTCGGCATTTCAAATTTCAGCATTTCAGGCATGTTTTGATCTCCTAAATTTACTTGTTAATTGTGCGTATATTCAATATTTTAAGGACTTTTTATCAACAGGTCATTTGTTAATATCTTCATACTCCGTCCTCTTCAAAAAACTTCTTTATTTTATCTAGAAATGACTTGGTAGGCTTCCTTTCTTCCTGTTTTACAGGCTTTTCAATTTTCTCAACCACCTTATCAGATTTCTCATTTTTTGTCTGCTCTTTCTCATACCTCTGAAGGCCAATAATCACAAGACCAATACCTGTTGAATACATGGGACTTGCCATTTCTTCAGGTACACCGGGAGCAAGATGTTCATTTGGATATCCAATTCGTGTATCCATACCAGTGATGAATTCAGTGAGCTGGGTAACATGCTTGAGAAGAGCTCCGCCACCAGTGAGTACTATGCCCGCTATTAGTTTCTTTTCGTAACCTGAGTTCTTAATTTCAAAATGAACATGCTCAATAATCTCCTCCATTCGTGCCTGTATAATACTAGCCAGGTTTTTTAAGGTGATTTCCTTTGGAGGCCGTCCCCTGAGACCGGGAATGGCAACAATTTCTTCATCCCTGTTTTCACTTGCCAGTGCAGAACCGAACTTTACTTTCAAATCTTCTGCGTGTTTCTTGATAATTGTACAGCCTTCCTTAATGTCCTCGGTAATGATGTCGCCACCAAACGGAATAACGGCTGTGTGCCTTATAATTCCATCCTGGAAAATAGCTATATCAGTTGTACCACCACCAATATCAACTAATGCAACCCCTGCTTCCTTTTCTTCATCACTCAACACAGCTTCAGCTGATGCAAGTGGTTCCATAAGCAGGGAGTCAATGTTAAGGTTAGCTTTCTTAACACATTTGCAAATATTACGTGCTGCTACTGTTTGCCCTGTAATGATATGGAAATTGGCTTCAAGCGTGTGACCTAGCATACCTTTGGGTTGCTTTATGCCAGTTTCGCCATCAATGGTATATTCCTGGGGAATTGCTTCTATTATCTCCTCACCGGGATTCATAGCAAGCTTATACATGCTTTCGGTGAGACCATCGATATCATCCTGGCTTATTTCAATCTCACTGTTTGGCCTGATAATAGATCCGCGATACTGTATACTTTTGATGTGTTGGCCCGCAATGCCTACATTAACTGTTACAATGTTGGAGTCAGATCTTGCTTCAGCTTCCTTAACTGCAGCTACTATGCTTTGTACTGTATCCTCAATGTTGGCTACAACACCACGCTTGACACCAATTGATTCAGAACGCCCAAATCCAAGTATCTCAATTTTCCCATGTTCGTTTCTTTGTCCCACTATAGTGGCAATTTTGGTAGTCCCTATATCGAGGCCAACTATTATTTCAGAAGATTCCATATCTTTTTATTATTTAGAGCAAACAACCTGATTTTTATACTTAAGGTTTATGACCTTGTAATTATTCCATGCAAAATTTTTCATACCATGATCATAAAAAACACGCAGATTCCTTAGTTTATGGTCAATTAGTACCGTATCGCCCATTATTATTGACTGTTCACCAATCTTAGGTATTAATTCAATTTCCTTCTCGCTGTTGATGTATATCTGCTCAATGAGGGCTGAAGTCAATGTATCAGCTTCAAGTTTAAGAGCTACCTTATGAATGTCGCTTAAGTCTGAAGGTAGATTTGAAGTCCTTGCCGGTTGATACCTTACTCTTGTTGATGGAGCATTAGAAGCACCAGTTTTAGCTGATGCTTTTTTAAGGTTATTAATATTACCGGTTGCAAGAACCAGCCTCACTGGGAACTCAATATTAACAGGCATCATGTGACCTTCGTCATCGAGTAGGCATTGGTTGTATTCGCGGTCCACAACCCTCACTATCGGGTTTCTTTGAAGGATGTTAGCTTTAACAACACCATTCACTGATACAGAAATGGTGGCTTTCTTAACGTAAGGATTACTTTTTAGTAGCTGCTGCAATTGAGGCGCTTTAATAGATGCTACCGGCTGGTTTTTAATTCTGAGACCTGAACGTGTGATCTCTCTCCTGATAGTTGAATTATTAATAAGAGGAGGTGCTCCATTGTAGTCAATGTCAATGATGAACTCACCGCATACCAGTTCTTTTTGCTTCAGGTTAGCAAATACAAAAAGAAAGACCATTCCTGATGAGAGTGCTATGAAAATAATGATGTTGAATATCCTCTTCATTTTCAGGTCTTATTTAGTTACAGTTTTTCTTGTTGACGTCACAGTTTTTACGATTTAAAAATTCCTTCAATCAGAGGTACCAGTTGGTCAATATCACCGGCACCAAGAGTTAATAATATGTCAGGTTTATTTCTTTTCAGGTGTTTTAGAACTTCCTCTTTCGATAACAATAATTTTGTCTTTACAGGTGTATTATCAAGTAACATTTGAGAAGAAACGCCTTCAATTGGTTTTTCCCGTGCTGGATAAATATCAAGAAGTATCAGCTTGTCGAGAAGAGCCAGGCTTTCAGAAAACCCCTCTGCGAAGTCCCTTGTCCTTGTATAAAGATGCGGTTGGAAAATACCTGTAATTTCCCGTTCAGGATAGAGCTTCCGAACTGAAGTAATACAAGCCTTAAGTTCTTCCGGGTGATGGGCGTAGTCATCGATATATAGAAAGTCTACCTGCTCAATACGGCGGTCAAAGCGACGTTTTACACCTTTGAAACTATTTATCGCTTTAACAATGTCAGCTGGATCTACACCTGACAGGTAAGCAGCCGCTGATGCAGCCACACAATTCTCAACATTGAACAGGCCGGTAAGCGGGGGGTTGAAGCCTTCAATAAGTATGCCGGGGGTTTGTAATGAGAATTGGTATTTACCATTTACAAGTTGAAGATTCCTGACATAGAAGTCGATAACTTTATTATTTGATTTGTCATCTTTATCTGCCTCAGCAGCAGAGTTGAGTATCTCTGGATTACTAAAACTAGTCGGCCGGGGGAGTGGACTATCTATAATATCCTGTTGGAAATCAGATGACGTTAAAGCATATGTATATTGTTTTATACCTTTATTTTTTAGAGCTATTGATGGAAGCACTACCGTTGATTTAACCAGTAATGTGCCTTCTTCTACGATATTGGATGCAAACTCCCCGAATGACGACAACAAACTTTCATGATCCTGATAGATATCAAGATGATCAGCATCAGTGGAAGTAATCACTGCGAGTGATGGATAGAGCCTTAGAAATGAACGATCGAATTCATCAGCCTCGGCTACCATTATTCTGCTGTTATGGTTGATCAATAAGTTGCTGTTGTAGTTCTTGGCAATCCCACCCAGAAAAGCAGTACACCCTATAGGTGAAGAGTAGAGAATATGTGCTAGCATGGTTGACACTGTAGTCTTACCATGTGTTCCGGCAACGGCAATGGTTTCATGCTCCGCTGTGAGCTGTTCAAGCAGTTGCGATCGCTTGATAAGAGGCAGGTTCAATTGCCTGATTTTTTTGAATTCCTCAAGTTCTTCCGGAACAGCAGGCGTATATACTACCAGACTTATATCCTCAGTGATATATTCAACCTGATCATCAAAATGCACATCAATGCCTTCAGCCTGCAACTCACCAGTAAGTGAGGTCGGCGTTTTGTCATATCCCACAACCTTGATACCGGAAGTATTCAGATACCGTGCCAAAGCACTCATACCAATACCGCCAATACCCAGGAAATAGACTTTTTTTAGTGCTTTAATATTCATAGCGGGTTTTGATTGATGATTTGGCACAATTTGTTACAATGCGTGCAATCTCGATGGCAGCATTAGGACTAGCCAGCTTTTCAATGTTATCTGAAAGCTTCTTTTGCAAGTCTTCATCGGTTGCCAGACGAATAGCTGTAGCCACAAGATTTTCGACTGCTGATGCATCAGTTACCATTAACGCTGCATCCCTTGAAACCAGCGACATCGCATTGTGTGTTTGATGATCTTCAGCAACATTGGGTGATGGTACAAGTATACATGGCTTGCCCCTTAAGCTTATCTCTGAAATTGCCAGCGCACCTGCACGTGAAATAACAACATCAGCAGCCGAATAGGCAAGATCCATACGGTCAATGAATTTAAACGCAAGAATTCCTCGGGAATCATTGTCTTTCAATTTTTTTTCAGCTGTATCAGCAAAGTACTTCCCTGTTTGCCATATTACCTGTATGCCTTTGTTCTCAAACTGGTTAATACCTGCAACAATGCTATTGTTTAAAGTTTGGGCTCCAAGGCTACCACCAACTGATAGGATAACCGGTTTATCAGGGTCAAGATTGAAATAGCGCAAGGCTCCCTCACGAGGAGTGATATCATTTGCTATACCCTTACGAACCGGATTTCCGGTAAGCACTATTTTTTCTTTTGGGAAGTGTTTTTCCATGCCTGGATACGCAACACAGATGAAGCTGGCTTTCTTTGCAAGCAGCCTGTTGGTAATACCGGGGTAGGAATTCTGCTCCTGCAAAACGATGGGTATATTAAATGATGCTGCAGCACGCAATGCAGGGCCACTGGCATAACCACCAACTCCCACTACAACATTGGGCTTAAATTCTTTTATTATTTTTCTTGCAGTTAACGTACTATGGATTAATTTAAAGGGAAAGGATATATTTTTAATGGTGAGTCTCCTATGTATACCGCTTATCCATAATCCCTTTATTGGATACCCTGCATCAGGCACTTTTTCCATTTCCATTCTTCCTTCTGCACCAATAAAGAGTATATCAATTCCAGGGTTCATTTCCTTCAATGCGTCGGCAATGGCAATAGCCGGGAATACATGCCCCCCGGTACCACCACCACTAATGATCACTTTCATATCAGGCAACGACATTTTCAGTTGTGTTAAAGTTTTCACTCATTTCTTCTGACGCAGCATCAATTTCCCTGCTTACACTCAGAATGATTCCAATTGCAATACTTGTGAACCAGATGGATGTGCCACCCATACTTATTAATGGAAGGGTTTGACCAGTGACTGGTAATAAGTTGACTGCTACCATCATATTAACCATTGCCTGAAATACCAGGCTAAAGGCAACTCCGAAAGTTAAGAATGCCGCAAAATTGCGGGGACTTTTAATAACGATCTTCACTGCCCTGAACAGCAAGATCAGGTAGAGGAGTACAACTAGTGATCCTCCCGTTAAGCCGAATTCTTCGATTATAATGGCAAAAATAAAATCAGAGTAGGGGTGAGGAAGAAAATTCTTTTGAACTGAGTTTCCGGGCATTTTGCCAAAGATGCCACCTGTAGCAATAGCTATCTTGGCTTGTTCAACCTGATAATTGGCTTCACTATCGCCACTTCTAAAACTCTCAATCCTGGTTTGCCATGTACCAAATCTTCCGCTTAATTTTGGTGAGTTCACGGCAATAACAATGAGCAATCCAAAACTTACAATTCCTACCAACACTAACAGCATTATGTATTTAATTCTCACCCTGCCAACAAACATTAATACCAGGCATGTGCTGAATATCATAGCAGCAGTTGAAAAGTTGGATGGTAAGATCAGTAAAGTCACTATTAATACGGGTAACATAATAGCTATAAATCCCTTTTTAAAATCCTGTATGTCGACCTGCTTTTTTGATAATAATCGGGCAACATAAATGATAAGTGCCAATTTCGCCAGGTCAGATGGCTGGAATGTTATATTTATCAGCGGCAATGTATACCAACGGCTGGCTTCATTTAGGTTTGTTCCGAAGAGAAGTGTGTAAAGCAATAGAGGGACACTTATGTAAATTGCCAATTGAGAGATACGTGCATAATATTTATAAGGTACAAGGTGTGCCAGGAACATTAATCCCAGGCCTAAGAGCAAAATGCCAAAGTGCTTGATCAGATAGTATTCAGTATTGCCCGATTGATATCTATAGGCAAGTGTTCCCGTTGAGCTGTATACTGCCAGGATAGAGAATATTGACAGCAGAGCAACTACTACCCATATTACTTTATCACCTTTGATATTTTTTAGAATGGAACTCATTTATTACTTTCTGTTAGAGGACTATGTTTATCATGTGCATTATTCTGTATATTCCTTTCAATTTATAAGTCAATCACAGCTTTTTTAAACTTATTTCCCCGTTCCTCATAGTTTTCAAACAAGTCAAAACTCGCACAGGCAGGTGATAACAATACCTGGTCACCTTTACTTGCAAGGGCATATGCCTTATGAACAGCATCTTCAGCTGAAGATGCTTCTTCCATTATTTGCACCTGGCCGTAAAAAGCATCAAAAAGTTTAGTGTTATCCAGACCAAGACATACAATGGCTTTTACTTTTTCTCTTACAAGGTCAGCAATTTTTGAATAGTCATTGCCTTTGTCGATGCCACCAGCAATCCATACCACTGGCTTGGTTGCGCTTTCAAGTGCATACCATACAGAGTTAATATTTGTTGCCTTTGAGTCATTTATAAACTCAATTCCATGTATATTGGCAACGAATTCAAGTTTATGTTCTACATTTTGGAAGTCGGATAAGCACTCCCGAATACTTACCTTCCTAAGACCGACTAGTTTGGAGCCAATGCCTGCTGCCATAGAGGTATTGTTCTTTATTCCTTTTTGCGCTAATTCTTCGAGTGTCATGAGTATATTATTAAAAGTCCTTGTTACCTTATCTTTAATGTAATTATGGTTAGTACCGCGAGCATTATTCCAACAATGAAAAACCGTTGTACTATCTTGGGTTCTGAATAGCCGAGTTTTTGGTAATGATGATGTAATGGTGACATAAGGAATATCCTTCTGCCTTCGCCATACTTTCTCTTGGTATGTTTGAAGTACGCTACCTGTAGAACAACTGACAGGTTTTCAGCAAAAAATATCCCACAAAGAATTGGTAAGAGAAGTTCTTTACGTATCATAATTGCAAGAACAGCAATGATACCACCTATTGCAAGTGAACCTGTATCTCCCATAAAAACCTGTGCGGGATATGTGTTATACCAAAGAAAACCGGTACATGCCCCAACAAACGCACTTACAAATATGGCGAGTTCACCTGTATTAGGCAGATACATTATATTTAGGTAATCAGCAAATACTATGTTACCTGATACCCATGCAAGTATACCTAAAGTGGCACCTATTATGGCCGATGTGCCAGTGGCAAGTCCGTCGATGCCATCAGTTAGGTTAGCGCCATTTGACACTGCTGTAATAATGAATATTACGATAGGAATAAAGATCAGGAAAGCGTATTTTTTTGCTGCTTCACCAAAAGGCCTAAGGATTATGGAGTAATCAAATTCATTATTTTTTACAAATGGAATTGTGGTTTTAGTTGATTTTACTGCTTCACGTGAAAACTTGGTAGTATGATCGGGACTTCTTTCAAATTCACTCAACTGTGTTGTTGAATGGGTATTGGTTTCATGAAGTTTTTCCCTGATAACCACTCCATCATGGAAGTATAAAGTCAACGCTACCACCAGGCCTATGAAAATTTGACCGAAAACCTTAAAGCTTGCTGCCAAGCCTTTCTTATCCTTGCGAAATACTTTAATATAATCATCGAGAAATCCAATAAACCCAAGCCAGACAGTGGTAAAAAGGATCAGGATAATATAAATATTGTTAAGCTTTGCAAACAGCAGAGTAGGGACGATAATGGCAGTTAGAATGATAAGACCTCCCATGGTAGGAGTGCCCTGTTTTTCTTTTTGACCTGTTAAGCCAAGATCCCTTACAGGTTCCCCAACTTGTTTCCTACGTAAGAGGTTTATGAGTGACTTTCCAAAAAGCAGAGAGATAGTCAAGGAAGTAATCACTGCGAGCGCTGCACGAAATGAGATGTACTGAAATACTCCTGACCCCGGAATATTGTACGCTTCATCTAGAAAATCAAAGAGATAATACAGCATGTTTTATATTGTTTACTCGTTATTGTTGTAAAAGAATTCTTTGATTTGTTCTCTGTCATCAAAATGAAACCGCTCACCATTAATTTCCTGGTATGTTTCATGACCTTTCCCGGCAACCAAAATAACATCACCATCATTGGCCATATTACATGCAGTTTTTATGGCTTGCCTTCGATCAGTTATAGTGAGTGACCTTTTCTTCTTGTCAATGGGAATTCCTGCATTCATTTCACTGAGTATGACCTTAGGATCCTCAGTTCGTGGATTGTCGGATGTGAGTATGACCATGTTACTTCCTTCTGCTGCTATCCTAGCCATAACAGGTCGTTTGCTCTTATCGCGGTCACCACCAGCACCAACTACAGTTATCAACTTTCCTAATCCTGCTCTGATTGCATTAATAGTATCGATTACATTCTTTAATGCATCAGGGGTGTGAGCGTAATCAACAATTGCTACAATTCCATCGGTTGACCTGAAGTATTCAAATCTCCCATCAACTGGCTGCAACTTGCTAAGTGCAACTAGCGCTTCCTGTTCATCAAGTGACAATAACCTTGTTGCTGCATATATAGCCAGTATATTGTAAGCATTGAATTCACCTACCAGATGAGTCCATACTTCCTTTCCGTTGATGTTAAGGAGCAATCCGTCAAATTGATTTTCAAGCACTTTGCAGTGATAGTCAGCAGCAGTTTTAATAGCCATTGTAACCACTTTCGCTTTGGTATTCTGAACCATAAATCTGCCATTCTTATCATCAATGTTGATTAATGCAAAAGCATCAGCAGGCAGTTTGTCAAAGAAGCCCTTTTTGGCATCCCTATATGATTCAAATGTTTTATGAAAGTCAAGATGGTCATGTGTAAGATTACTAAATATACCCCCTCTGTACTTTAATCCTGTTATGCGATGTTGCACAATGGCATGAGAACTAACTTCCATGAAACAATACTCACATCCAAATTCTACCATTTCGGATAGCAATGCATTTAATTGCAATGGATCAGGAGTTGTGTGCTTTGTTTGGAAAACCTTATTGTGAATGCAATTCTTTACTGTAGAAATAAGCCCTGTTTTATAACCGGCTGAACGGTACAAATCATAAAGTAACGTGGCTGTTGTTGTTTTACCGTTGGTACCGGTTATGCCAATAAGGTGGATTTTCTCTGATGGATTGTCATAATAATTACAAGCCATGTATGCCAACGTTTCAGCTGAATCCTTAACAAGAATATAACAGACCCTAATGTCAATTTCTTCAGGTAGGTTCTCGCATACCACTGCCACAACACCTCCCTGAACCACCTGCTCAATGTAATTGTGACCATCGGTCATTGTGCCTTTAATCGCTATAAAAACCGATTTCTTCGACAGATCCCGTGAATCGAACGTAATCTTGTCAATCAGGATATCGTTATTTCCGATTACCCGTATTATCCTACACTTGTATAATATGTCTATTAATCTTTTCATCAACTACCCAAGTTCAATTATACAGTTAGTGCCTCTTTTATATGCACTGCCAGGAACAATAGATTGTTTCCTGACCTTGCCTTTACCCACAACTTTAACGTTTAAACCTGCCGATTCAAGTAGATAAACTGCATCACGTGCACCCATACCAATAACCTCTGGCATTTTATCATCTTCCAACACCAGTGATCTCACCATTGTAACGGTATCATCGGTTTCTATTTTGATGTAATCGGAATCATTTGGCAGTCTCAGGCTTGAGTGTTTAAGCAGATATGCTATATCTCCGCTACTACCTGAAGCATTTTTGATAGCGTTGACAGATAGATTCTCCGTTGGAGTTTCACCAGGCGAGAGGCGGGTTGCATATACCTTATCAGCAATTTCTTTAAATACCGGACCTGCAATTGAACCACCGTAATAAATACCCTTTGTAGGATTGTTAATGACTACTATGCATGAATACTTTGGGTTATCAGCCGGAAAATATCCAGCAAAAGAAGCTTTATAGTTTGACTTGTTGTATCCTTTATTGTTTTGTGCAATCTGAGCTGTGCCTGTTTTACCTGCAATCTTGTAAATTGGATTTCTGAGGTTAGTTGCTGTACCATGTTCCACTACCCCTTCTAGCAATTTCCTCATTTGGTCAATAGCACCTTGATTCTTTACAATTTTATCTTTTAGTACTACAGTTTCAAACTTTTTGGTCAGTAACCCTGATGCTCTTATTTCTTTAATGAATTGTGGTTTTACCATCACGCCGTTATTGGCAATGGCATTATAAAATGCTAATGTTTGCAGTGGGGTCAATGCTATTTCATACCCTATTGACATCCAAGGCAGTGATACTTTCGACCAGTGTTTATGGTCAGTGCTTTTAATATTTGGTTGCCCTTCTCCAGGAATATCAAGACTTAACGTTTGATTCAGTCGCATAAAGTAAAATCTGTCAATTAACCCCTGTGGTTGGTCTTTATACGCTGTAACAATTGCTTTAGAAATAGCCACATTAGATGACAGTTCAAAAGCGCGACCGACAGATATCTTACCATATCCACCTTTATGTGAATCACGCATCACCCGGTTGGCAAAGCGCGTAGTGCCATCTTCTGTATCAATGATTCGGCTTGTATCAATTACGCCGTCGTCAAGTGCGGCAAGCAAGGAGGCAGTCTTAAATGTTGATCCGGGTTCAGAACTTTCGCCAACTGCATAATTAAACTTTTCTTCATAGAATCCTTTTTCATTCTTGCCAAGGTTTGCTATGGCCACAATAAAGCCGGTGCTTACTTCCATTAAAATTGCACATCCATGGTCAGCTTCATTCTTGATCAACTGCCTCATTAAGGCATCTTCAGCTACATCCTGTATGTTGATATCAATTGATGTAATTATATCATGTCCATTCTGAGGATCTATTTCATTCTCTTCATTGGTTGGACGCCATGCACCACTTCCAATACGTTGCATCAGTCTGCTGCCACTTTCGCCTTTGAGGATATCGCTGTATGCTCCTTCAAGCCCTACGTCATTCTCAGAACCGTCTTTATCCCATCCAATTGTGCGGAATGCCAGCCATTGATATGGAAGCACTCGTTTACTTTTAGGTTCGGCTATTACGCCTCCCTTGTATTTCCCATCCCGAAAGATTGGGAACTTACGAAGTTTCTTTAATTGGGTATATGTTATATCTCGTTTAAGAAGTAAATATCTGTTGTTGTTTTTTCTGCCTTTAACCAGAATTTGCTTATAAGCTGCCATTGACCTGTCATTAAAGAGGTTTGACAGACATAAGGCTAGTGAGTCAACATTTTCATAAAAGTATTGATCATTATAATGCGTATTCCCGACATCAACGCGCAGATTGAACAATGGAACACTTGCGGCCAGCAAACTGCCGTCACTTGCCATTATGTTACCTCGTGTTGCCTCTATCTTCTCAACTTTGAGATTCATCACCTTTCCTTTCTCACGCCAAATATCTCCCTCAACTATCTGAATATATGCGGCTTTTCCGATTATAGCGCAACCAGCAAGTACCACTAAGAAATACACTATGTAAACATTCCTGAGTATGTCGTTTTTCTCGCTACTCATTTCCTGCCTCCGTATTTTTAAGTTTGATTGGTGGAACAGTTGATTCTTTAACCTGAGTGTTTGATAAACGGTAAGCTACATTGGATTGCTTGCTCTGAAATACGAGTTGTGATTTAACTGTTATGTATTCGTACCTCAATTCCTCGAGTTGGTTTTTAGTTCTTCCTATTTCAATAATTGTTTTCTCTGCGTTATAAGAATTGGCAATATACATGATGCCTAAGAAGGTTATAAATATTATAAAAGGGATTTGCCTAAGCAAGTTCTCGCGAGTAAGAAAACTACCATCAAGAATTGAAGCAGCCGATTTGCTGAATGAAATGTTCCTGTTTAACATCTTCATTTTCCTGAAGCGCTTCTTGGCCATAACCCGTGGTTCAGGATCTTTCACTGGCTCATTGAAATTAACCTTTTTTACCGTATTTTTCTGAAGTGCAGTTTTTTTGACTTTAACATTTTCAAATTGAGATACCTCAGGTGTGAAATTGAATCTAGCCATGGTTTGTCCTTTCTGCTGCCCTCAATTTGGCACTTCTTGATCTGGGATTTTCTTCCAATTCTTCATTACCCGCAGTAATTGGCTTCCTTGTCAGGGGCTTAAAAGGAGCAACGATGTTCCCATAAAAGTCCTTTTCAATTTCGCCTTCAAAGTTTCCTGATCGCATGTGGTTCTTGACCAAGCGATCCTCGAGCGAATGATATGATATAACCACTAACCTGCCACCTGGCTTAATTGCGTTATTTGACTGAGCAAGAAGTTCTTTTAATACCTCCATCTCATTATTTACTTCTATTCTTAAAGCCTGGAATATACGTGCAAAGAACTTGTTTTCGCGGCCCTTCTCAGCTAATGGATTCAATACTTCTTTTAATTCTGATGTTGTTGATATTTCTGCATCAACACGTGCATTTACAAGTCGCTGGGCTATATGATAGGCATTATCAAACTCACCATATAGCTTAAACATTCTCTTAAGATCGTCACCATTATAATTATTGATAACATGTCGTGCACTTACACCTGAATTTTGGTCCATGCGAAGATCTAAATCACCTTCAAAGCGAGTAGAGAAACCCCGGGACGGATTATCGATCTGAAAAGATGAAATACCAAGATCTGCAAGTATGCCGTCAACCGGGAATGCCTTGTAGAACTTAAGGAAGTTTGTAAGGAATTTAAAATTCTGGTTTATGAGCTGGAAACGGGGGTCATGTATAGTGTTACTCAATGCATCTTTATCCTGATCAAAAGCTAGAAGTCTGCCTGTTGTCAGTTTGTCAAGTATTGCCTTTGAATGACCACCACCACCAAAGGTCACATCAACATATGTGCCTTCAGGCTTGATAGCCAAAAGCTCGATCGTTTCTTGCAGCAACACCGGATTGTGATACATATCGCTATTTCATTTGACCCATAACCTCTTCCGCTAACTCTGAGAAATTCACTTGATCTTCAGCTATCTTAGCTTCATACATCTCTTTATCCCATACCTCAATTATATTGACTGCTGAAGCAAGTACCACATCTTTTGTTATATTAGCAAATACTGCAAGATCACGCGGAATCAACATCCTTCCGGAATTATCAAGCTCAACTTCCTTAACTCCGGCCATGAAAACCCTTATAAAGTCGGTGTTCTTTTTAGTATACCTGCTTAATTTATTGATGCCTTCTATTGCTTCATTCCATTCAATCCGAGGAAATATTTCAAGACATTGTTGGAAAATGCTGCGTTTTATAATAAAACCATCAGAAATTATTGGCTCAAGCTGATTTTTAAGGGCAGTAGGTAGCAATATCCTGCCTTTATTATCAACTTTGCACTCATGAACTCCTATCATTTCCAACATGTTAAATCGTGTGGTTTTAGAGTGTAAATATAGTGTATAAAACCACTTTTTCCCACATTTTCCCACTTTTGTTGATAACTTTTAACCAGACTATTGCGCTAAAAAGAAAATACAATCTGTAAATTATTGCAAATCAATACTATAGAGCAACATAATTGGTTATTAACATATAGTAATGTGAAAGGATTTATAAAGGAGTGTGACAACTACCGGCGAAATCGCTATTTTTGTAGAATAAAAATACTCTGCTATATAAGAGAACACAGCAATGCATCCGGAAAACACTGAGCCTAAATTCATTGATGTTGAAAAAGTAATTCAAGGGAAGAACCCCCGTTTATTAAATATTCTTCCTAAGTTTATCATTAAGTACTTGAAAAGAATTCTTCATCAGGAAAGGTTAAATGGAATTATTCAACGAAACCGACACAAACATGGAGTTGAATTTCTTGATGCTGTTCTAAAAGAATTTAATGTCAATATTAAAGTAGTTGGTGAACATCATTTAAAGGAGGAAACTAGTTTTGTAGCTATTTCGAATCATCCCCTGGGAGGATTGGATGGTATGGCTTTGATGCTGGCAATTGGACGAATAAACCCTTCTATTGCGATGACAGCAAATGACTTCCTGTTGCATATTGAGAATTTGAAATCATTATTTGTGCCTGTTAACAAGCATGGATCAAATGCTGAAAATATTGAAGCCTTGAACAAAACATTTGAATCAGGCAAACTTGTGATCTTTTTCCCTGCAGGATTATGTTCACGAAAGGTGGGAAATCAGATCATTGATCTTGAATGGAAGAAAACCTTTTTATCACAGGCAAGGAAATATGACAGACATATTCTGCCAGTTCATATTAGTGGTAAAAATTCTTCTTTCTTCTATAATCTGGCTCGTTTACGGAATAAAATTGGTCTTAAGGCTAATATTGAAATGCTTTACCTTGTTGATGAAATGTTTAAGCAGGAAAACAAAGACATTGTTATTACCTTTGGGAAGCCAATACCTGTTGACATTTTTGATAAGAAATTAAAAGATAAAGATTGGGCATCCAGGCTTAGAAGCTATGTATATTTGCTCGAAAAAGATGCCAATGCAGAATTTACACCAACCGTTAATTAACATGGAAAATATAATTCCCCCGGTTCCAAGGGAAATACTTGAACAGGAACTAACTCAAGAGAAACTGCTTAGAAAAACAAACGCAGGAAATAACTTAATCTATGTGGTTAACTATCATAATGCGCCTAACGTTACCCTTGAAATTGGCAGATTACGAGAAATAACTTTTAGAGATGCCGGTGGCGGAACTGGAATGAGTTATGATCTTGATGATTATGATACTGAAGAGAATCCATTTCAGCAATTACTGGTGTGGAATCCTCTAGATAAAGAGATTGTTGGTGGATACCGATACTTGCATTGCCGTGATCTTAAGCCTGATCATAACAATGTATATCATACACCAACATTTAAACTATTCAAGTACAGTGATGAATTCCTGAAAGATTACTTACCTTATACTATAGAACTTGGTAGATCATTTGTTCAGCCTAATTACCAGCCGACTAATAATATCAGGAAGGGCATGTATTCCCTTGACAATATATGGGACGGGTTAGGTGCAGTGATATTGCAAAATCCTGATGCAAGGTATTATTTTGGGAAGATTACAATGTATCCGGATTACAATCCAGAAGCCAGAGACCTCATACTGTATTTCATGCAGAAATATTTTGGCGATAGTGAGAAATTGGTTTACCCCTATCACCCAATCAAATTGAGTACTGATCCTAAAATTCTTGAATCAACCTTTAAAAACAATGTTTATGAGAAGGATTACAAAGTGTTGATACAGAAAGTGCGGGCCCTTGGGGAATCAATACCACCATTGGTGAATGCATACATGAATCTATCATCAACTATGAAATTCTTCGGTACAGCTATCAACCCCGGGTTTGGCGAAGTTGAGGAATCAGGAATCCTGATAACTATTGCAGACATATACGGAATGAAGATAGAACGACACCTTTCTGTTCCACAAGAGTAGGATTTAAAACCTCTAATCATATAGCATGATCATCCATAAGGCAGAATTCCTGGCAAGTAATACTGATTATCGGAAATGCCCGAAGCTCGACAAGCCAGAGTATGCTTTTATTGGAAGGTCGAATGTTGGAAAGTCTTCCCTTATTAATTACCTGCTCAACCGTAAAAATCTCGCTCGTGTTTCATCTACACCTGGAAAGACACGTCTTATAAACCATTTTTTAGTAAATGATGCATGGGTATTGGTAGATCTTCCCGGGTATGGTTATGCCAGGATATCAAAGACCGAGCGTGAGAAGTGGGAGATAATGATACATAATTATATTACCAAAAGAGAAGATTTGCTTTTAACATTTATATTGCTTGATAGTAGAATAGAACTCAAAGAATCTGACAAGAATATGATCAACTGGTTCGGTGAAAAGCAATTACCATTTGCCATTGTATTTACTAAAAGCGATAAATTGTCGCCTAATCAACTTAGTAGTAACACTGCTGCTGTAAAGAAGGATCTTCTTCAGTATTGGGAGGAGTTACCACCAATATATATAACCTCTACGATAACAGGAAAAGGATGTGATGACATCCTTAGGTTTATTGCAGAAAATAATAAGATGTGGTCTTCCAGAAAATAGGAAAACCCTCTAACTATACAACTTCTACTAATAAGAAGTTTTTTGGCACAAGATCCCCCTGTTTTACATAAATTCTCTTTACAATTCCGTCAATCGGTGATATCAGGTTGTTAGCCATCTTCATTGCTTCAAGCTCAAGCAAGTGAGTTCCTTTTTTTACTTTCTCACCTTCCTTTACAGAAATCTTCAGAATAGTACCTGGAATGAATGAATACACGTGCCCTATATTAGCGGGGGCGTAAGCCTTGCGCGCCAGGTACTTCTTAGTTAACCTTGTTTTGTATTTAACGTTATCAATAATGATCGTCTTTATTTCTTGTGGGTCGTTACTTTCTGCCATATCAGCAATTTTTAGAATGGAGGTATTCCGTGTTTCTTTTTAGGTGTTTCCTGAACTTTTTCAGTTGATATTAACAGAGCATGAATAAGCATGTTCCGGGTTTCTGAAGGTTCAATAACAGCATCAACATAGCCATATGCAGCGGCAACATAAGGATTGGCAAACTTCTCTTTATATTCCTTTATTTTAAGTTTGCGCATTTCGTCAGGATTTTCAGCGTTTTTTATTTCATTCCTGAATATAATATTAGCTGCACCTTCAGGACCCATCACAGCTATTTCAGCAGTAGGCCAAGCGAAAACAAAATCAGCTCTCAGATGGCTTGAACACATGGCAATATAGCCTCCTCCGTAAGCTTTACGAAGAATAACAGTCATTTTAGGAACAGTTGCCTCTGAGTAAGCATAAAGGACTTTGGCGCCATGCCGGATGACACCAGCATGTTCCTGGTCAACACCAGGCAGATAACCTGGAAGGTCAACTAATGTAACTAATGGAATGTTAAATGCGTCACAATACCGGATAAAGCGAGCCGCTTTGTCGGATGAATCAACATCAAGCACGCCGGCAAGAACTAAAGGCTGGTTAGCTACAAAGCCAACTGTATGACCGTTAAGTCGGGCAAAGCCAATAACCATGTTTGCAGCAAACATGCTCTGTACTTCAAAGAATTCTGAATCATCAACAATAGCCCTTATAATATCTTTAACATCATAAGGTTGACGGGGATTAGTAGGGAAAATATTGTCAATATTGTAGCTTCTAGTTCTGGGTGGCTTCTTTGGGAATGGTTCGGCTTTCTTGATATTATTCCAGGGTATGAAGCTACATAAGGTTTTTATCTGTTCAAAACACTCATTCTCACTTTCAGCAAAGAAATGCGCATTACCGGTGATTTCACTCTGTACCCGAGCACCACCAAGTTCTTCCATTGAGATCTCTTCACCAAGTACCGTCTTTATCACTTCAGGTCCCGTGATGAACATCTTTGATATCTTATCAACAACAAATACAAAATCTGTAAGTGCAGGTGAATAAACCGCTCCACCGGCACATGGACCAAGTATAACGCTGATCTGTGGAATTACTCCCGATGCTTGTGTATTGCGATAAAATATTTCACCATATCCTGCGAGTGAGTTAACACCTTCTTGAATACGTGCGCCACCTGAATCGTTAATTCCTATGATGGGGACTTTAAGTTTCATTGCATGATCCATGATCTTTGTAATTTTCTTGGCATGCATCCAACCTAGTGAACCACCCGCTACCGTAAAGTCCTGCGCATATATACATACTGGATACCCGTTCAATGTTCCGGTGCCGGTTATTACTCCGTCGCCAGGCAAGTATTTGTCACCCATGTCGAAGTCCTTACCTGCATGTTCGACAAATAAGTCATACTCATGGAATGATTTGGGATCAAGCAATGCTATTATTCTTTCACGGGCAGTCATCTTACCCGTTGCCTTCTGCTTCTCAATAGCTACTTGTCCGCCTCCCATCAATGCGTCACGCATCCTCTTTTTGAGGTCAGATGTTTTTTTTGTTAATGACATTTGTGAAGTTTTAGATTATTCTCTCTTTTCCCTTTACTCAGCGTTTTTGCAAAAGCACACAAAGGTACTACTAAAATTAAAAGCAAAAAGAGGTGACTAGGCAATTGTTATTAAAATAGTAACTCAATTAATGCGCAAGTACTTGATTAGGTATCAAGTATCTTGTTTTTATATTGTTCAACTCTGCCTTAATTTTAAGGTAATCTTAAGTTTAGATTAAGATTATGATTCTTCTTACTTTTGTTTTTTAAAATGATGGCAATGAATATTGAGCACTTACGTGAATATTGTTTAAGTCTCCCTGAGGTCTCTGAGAGTTTCCCTTTTGATCAAACTACCTTGGTTTTTAAAGTCAGAGGGAAAATGTTCCTACTAACTGATCTGGAAGGACAGTTCAGTATGAATGTAAAATGCGATCCTGAAAAGGCAATTGAGTTAAGAGAACAATATCCATGTGTAAAACCTGGATTCCATATGAACAAGAAACATTGGAATACGGTAGATATAGATGGCACAATACCAGATCAAGAATTGAAGGAATGGATTAAAGACTCTTATTCACTGGTTTCGAAAGCCAAGTCATGATAGGTTACTTTTCCAGGGTAGTCTGGTCTGTTCTGTCTTTTATTTTGTACATATCAAATAAAAGGTAGCCAAGCACTGCACCCCACACTATACTCATGTATGGATTGGATGTGATGGCACAACTGCCACTTGTACAACCAATAAAATGGTAGTAAAGGTATCCGGCAAGGGCACCAATTACTAAGCCTATTATGTTTTTTATTGAGTTCTTTGATTGAAGCTTTTCGATAAGGTTATTCATTATTAGCAATTTAAGTTGAGTTAACAAAGTGCGGCAGTATAAAGTTTAATGTAGGTATACAAGAGTTATGCCGGTTCCACCTCTGTCAGGTTTCTCATCTTCTATTCTTAGTACTTCAGGATTATCATTCAAGTATTCATGAACCATGTTTCTAAGTACCCCGTTTCCTTTGCCATGTAATATCTTAACTTCTTTAACTCTCAATAATGTTGCCTGGTCAATGTATTTTAAAAGGGCTTCTTTCGCCTCTTCGGGGCGTTTTCCTCTCAGATCAATAGACATCCTGAAGTCTGCCATTTTGGCACTCAGGTCATTAATGATAGAACTACTTTTTAATTGGAACAGCTTACTTCCTTCGTAAGCTTTAATTTCGGCAGCTGTTGCAGTGATCAATTTATCAAGCGATGTTCTTATCTTAAAGGAGCCAAACCAAACTGAGGCTTTGCTGCCCCTTAGGTCCTCAATAATACCAACCGCATCCTGACCTTCCATTTTAACGTAAGATCCTTTTCTTAATCGAAGTAGTTCCGTGTTTTTGCTTACAGGCTCCAGATCTTGAATAATAAATGGATGTTCCATAACCGGGCTTTCTTTTTCAATCAAGTCATTTACTGCTTTCTGGAAGTCATCACGTAGTTGTTTTGTTACATCTCTTTCAGCCTGATTTTCTTTAATGTCTCTAATGGTTTTTTCTATTAATTTATTCGAATCAGCCACTATTTGCTGAGCTCTTGTTTTTGCATCCTTGAGTACACTATTTTTTCTTGATTCGAGGTCGCTTACCAATTTATTGTACTTATTAACTAGTTCAGCCAGTGTATCATCCGCTACTTTTAGTTCAGCTATTTTCCTGGCTATATGTTTTTTGTCAACATCAAGCTGAGCAAGCTGTTTCTCAAAATCCAGCTGACTGCTTCCAATCTTACTCGCAGCGTTTGCAACTACCTCTTCCGGAAAACCTATTTTATTAGCAATTTCAAAGGCAAATGAACTTCCAGGTTTACCAATGCTTAGCTTAAATAACGGCATCATTGCCCTCGCATCGTATAACATGGCTGCATTAAATAAGCCTTCGTTTTCACCTGCCAGTAGCTTTAAATTTGTATAATGTGTTGTAACAATTCCAAAACAACCAATGGAGTTAAGCTTTTGAAGACTAGCCTCTGCCATTGCACCACCCAATTGAGGTTCAGTCCCTGCACCAAATTCATCAATAAGGAAGAGTGTCCTGTTGTCAGCATGTTCCAGGAAGTATTTAATATGGATCAAATGAGAGCTATATGTACTAAGATCATTCTCTAATGATTGCTCGTCACCTATCTCCAGGAATATCTTTGAATAGATGCCTGCTTTTGAATCTTCACTAACAGGAATTAGCAAGCCACATTGTAGCATGTACTGAAGTAATGCCACAGTTTTCAGACAAACCGATTTGCCACCTGCGTTGGGGCCACTGATCACCATAATGCGATTCTCACTGTCAAGCTTAATATCCTGGGCAACTATTGATTTACCTTGTTTTTGTAAGCTTTTATGCAACAGTGGATGTGCCGCTCTTCGCCAATCAGTAATTGTGTTATTATGCAATTCAGGTTTATTGGCTTGTAACTCAATTGCCAGCACCGCCTTTACCCTGATGAAATCTATTTGTCCTAGAAAACTATAAAAGCCAAGTAGTTCTTCAATCTTTGATCGCACTGAATCTGCAAATGAAGTAAGAATATTGATGATTTCCTGTTTTTCTTCAACTCTGAAATTTTGGATATCATTATTCATTTCAAATACTTCTGCAGGTTCGAGAAAAACTGTTTGACCAGTAGCTGAAGTGTCATGTACGTAACCTTTCAGTTTCCTTTTATTACCTGAAGGAATAGGCAGAACCAGGCGTCCGTTCCTTATGGTTAATTCTGCATCATCATTAATAATATTATCCTTACGTGCCTGCCCAAGTATTTGGTTTATTCGCCTGTCAATAGTTGTAAGCCTGCTTTTGATTTCTTTCCGTATTGAGGAAAGCTTTTCGCTTGCATTATCCCTTATCTCTCCTTTTTCATCTATTATTGAGCTTACCTTTCTTATAAGTTCCCTGTCGGGAATACCTGACGGAAGCAATGCTCTTAACTCGCCAAATTTCTCATTATCCAGATTAAGGATGAAACTTATTATATCCGTGATTGCTTCAAGAGAAAGTTTCAACGCACCCAGCGTTTCGGCTTCCATGTATGTGCCTTTTACTCTAATTCGTATAAGTTCTTCGCTTAAATCATAGTAGTCCTGCTGTGGAAAACCAGGAATAAATTGAAGCAAATACTTCATTTCGGCCGATTGGCCAAGAAGGCGGTTGAGTGTTTCAAAATCTGTATTGAAGGATATGGCATCAACAAGGGCATGAGAGTAATCTACTAAACACCGTTGATGAAGAAAATCACGAATTACAGCAAAACCTGATTTGATTTCAAAGTTTGCGGGGTATATCATTTATGATGCCTTCTTTAATAATTAGTAAGTGATTCAGGAATAGTTACAACTAATCAAAAATTAAGCCAACTGGCTGATTTTTAATTGATTCTTTGTTTTCTTTCTTCTGAGAATGAATACTGTTGTACCTGCAATTATAATAGTTATCAGGGAATATAATAAATAGGTTAGCATGACACTACGGAATTCCATCGGACTGTTATCACCAATATTCACATAGGCAGCCCAATAAAATGGATGTGACTTTAGGGGATCACCCTTGGCAAGCAAATCAAGTTTCGCTTGTCGAAGTGCTTCATCTTTAGGCTTTCCCTCCTCAAGATATTCATAAAACTTACTTACTATTTCGGCACTTGATTCATCGTCCACTGACCACATAGTCATGACAATTCCAGGCACTCCGGCAAATATAAACCCCCTTGCGAGGTTCATAATGCCTTCACCCTTAAGAAGTTTACCAGAACCTGTATTACATGCACTCAACACAGCCAAGCCTGCATTTAAGTCCATGCTGAACAATTCATAAGTGTTAAGCATACCATCTTCTAAGCTGTCATTATTCTGGTAAAAAACAAGCTTTGAAAGCATCGGCTGGCTATTATTGATAAGTGTATGCATAGCAAGATGCAATACATTATATTCACCTACTTCTTCTTTAAATTTGGCCTCTGTAGCTGATTTGCCTCTTATTTTCTTAGCAAACATACTGTTCTTTATACCATCCATTTCCTTCTCAACACCTGGAATTGGGAGCAAGTATACCTGATTCCCATTCTCATCTGTAAAAGTTGTTCTCTCTTTGTCAGTTAGATTCTCATACGATGGAGCCATTGCAAGGAAGTTCTTTGATGCTTTTCGTTCTCTCTTCTGAAATCCTGAGAACTGAAGTATAGCCGATGTACTATAACTAACTATCTTGTCTTTAATAAGATAGTAGAGTCGTCTGTAATCCATTAAATTTGTATCCGGCATTGCTGTGAGTAGCATATCAAATGAAACATATCCTATTTCCCCATCTGGAATGATGATCAGTTTATTTTCATCAAATTTTTCAGTTACCTGACTTAACAATTGCTGGTGCAGATTAAAGGCCGACAGCGCATAATTAACGTAATCCTTGTCAGTTGTGCTGAACATTGAATTGTTATTGGTGGCAGAAACAATTGTTTGAATATTTCTGAAAAATGATGAGTCAATTGGCTGAGTGAAAACTTCGAAAGATCTCTTACTAATGGCAAATGTGTAAAGAGCCGAGTCATTCAACATGTATTCAATAAGTACATTATCATCTGCTAATGCTTTCTGAATTTCGCTGATGCTTACGCTTGGTTCTGTATACTTTAACGTATAATAATCTGGGTAATTTGATTCAAGGAAACCGGTTAAACTGTCGTAACGTACAGTAAATTCAAACACCCGTGACTTCCATTTATTTATCATTGCATTATCAGGCGCAGCCTTTTGTTGTTCCTCGTAAATAAATCTCCTGAAGGTAGAGATATTCAACTTAAGTTGCTTTTCGAGAGCAAGGATATTGTTAGGTATTTTACCAAAATGTTGGGCTTCAATATCGTGCATTGAGTTAATAAGTACCGCTGATTTGCTTTTATCAGAATATTGAAATGCTTCAGCAAGGTATTTCTTGTCATTTGTACGTTCAAATAGTTTAATAGCTACACCTACAGTCTTCTGAAATGTTGATTTAGCTTCATCCGATATCAGTAGCTTACTTTCTTCATCCTGGTATGTTGACCTAAGTTTATCAAGTACTTTAACTGCAAGTTTATAGGTTTCAAGGCTCAGCACCAGGTCGCTTTTTTTACCGGATAATGCCAGTGCTTGTGCCTTTCCAGTTAAGGCATTTACGAGGTACCTATCGGCTTCAGTTTTTTCAGGAGCTGGATTTACAGAAATATTTGCGTCATTGAAACCTTCAGTAATAGCTATAATTGCTTTCTGATAAAAAATAAGAGCCTCACTGATCTGATTCTGCATATAGTAATAATTTCCTATATGGGTATAATTATTTGATACCTCCCTGCTCTTATCACCATAATGCTTTTTACTAATAGCGAGTGCTTTATTAAAATAATCTATTTCGTTATTCCTGAGTGGATCGTATAAGAGAAAATATCCATACCTTGTATAAAGTAGTCCTTTCTCAGGGTGATCAGGAGTCAGGAATTTTTCAGCAAGATTAAGTGCTTTTACATAATATTCATCGGATTTGATCTTATCGTTCAGTGAATTGTACAAACTTGCCAGGTTACTATAGGTTTTAATGAGTGACGAATTATCAGTATCTTCAGGAATGCTGGCTAAATAGAATGACAGTGCATTATTATAATCCCTCTTTTTCTCATACACAAAACCAATATTCATGTTCAACGAAAGAATTTGCGGATGTTTATTGTCGAATGATACTTCAGCAAGTGCCAGTGCCCTGTTAAAATAAATAAGTGCCTTTTCGTAATCCGCCATATGTACATAAGTCTGCCCTTTATTCGAATAGATATATATAAAGTAAGGATGCCCAGGCTCAGCCCTTCTTACTAGTATCTCCTCTGCCTTATTATAAAACTCAAGCGCTTCTGAATCTTTATTTAGTAATGCCTTGAGCCTCCCAACATTTAGGTTTATCATTGAGAGCTGTGGGTCATTAGATTTTAGAACCTTTTCATGAATTCGAAGTGAGGTAGTGAAAGCCTCTTCTGCCTTTTCATACTCACCTTTCTGAGCATTGATAATACCAATGTTCTGAAGTATCATTGCCATGTCAGCGTCCTCTGGGTTTTTCCTCCTTAGTGCAAGATTTCTTGCAATGGTATAATTCTTTAATGCATTATCATAATCACCTTTGTAAAAATAAGCGATTCCTAACAGGTTATAGGTATTTGACATGGAAGTGTCATTTGTCCCATAGAGCTTAGTTTTATACCTTATACTTAAGTTTAAAACAGAGGCAGCACTATCAAAATATCCCTTGTTATTTAGCAACAGTCCTTTCTTGTGGAGTACCTCGGCCAGAATTTTATGATCATCAGTATTTTTAGGGTCAATGGTTTCAATAGCCTTTTCAACTATAAGCATCGCTTCATCAATATCACCCTGTATTCTTTTAAGGTCGGTTATCTTTAAAAGGGCTGTTGTAAGTTTCTCTTTATTTCCTTGTTTCTCAAACTCATCAGCCGCTCTCTTGTAGTATATGTAGGCACTGTCATATTTCTCTTTTTGTACTAGTGTATCACCTAGCACAAGATCACTCAAATTTGATTTAAATATGGCATTATTCTCCTTAGCAGCCTCCTTTTGTGATTGAGGCCTACAACCAAGAGTCAGTAGAACTGAAACTGTTAAAATCTGTACCCAAAGTGCCGCTGATGAAGTACGGCTATTGAGGTAAATCATTGAATGTCTATCTTAGAATCTGATACAAAATTAAATTATTAATTCCACAAAAGAATAAACAATCAAAAAAGGGGCTAAAAAAGCCCCTTTTTTTAAAAAGTGTGTCAACTATTTAGTGAACTACTATGAGGCGTTTAGCTTCATTTATATTCACAGCTCCATTGGTTGTAAGGCTGTAAAAATATACACCTTCGCGAAGGTCGTTAACCGGAATGATAACTGAATGCTGACCTGCAGTCATTTCTTCGTTAAGTATAGTTTTTACAAGTGTTCCGTTCAAACTGTAAACATTAAGCATTGCTTTTGTGTTAGCAGGAAGGTTAAAATAAACAGTTGTTTGATTGTTTGCCGGGTTTGGATAACAATGACTAAGGTTATCATTTCCAGTTACAGATAGGTATGGAACCTTGAATTCAGGTGAGAATACCTTGCCGTTTGTAACAAAATGACTCTTGCTGTTAACTTTAAACCTAATATCGCCACCATTATAATTCTTATTTGTGCTGCCATTGATAGTAACAACTGGTTTTGATGGGTCAAGTAAAACCGCTTCACTTGCCCATGTTATAACAATTTGGTTATTCTCAATTCGCAGATTATTGAAATCACCAACCTGTGAGGTAATGTCTTTAACATTAACTGTTGAAGGATAGTCAATAACCAATCCCATAGCACTTGCACTTACTAAATCGTTGGCAAATATTTCAATGCTGAAATTGCTTGAGAAGGCTTTTGCAAAATAATTGACCTGAGCAACAATCTCACTTCTTCCGGTTGGAACAAATGTACCGTTAACGTCACCTGAGCTTGATCCACCCATTGTAGGAACGTTTGTTTTGGTGCCATTATGATTAACTGGCACACGTTCCCCGAATACCCATTCTGGCTCAAAGCCGTTGTCCCAGTTTAACATCCATTCATCTGTATCATCGTAGTCGACACTTCCATCACCATTTACGTCAGCAGCAAGCATCTCAATATCTGTTGCTGGATAACCTTCGTCGATTATTTGAAACATTAATGTTAAATCATCAAGTTCTATACCACCGGCATCTATTGGTGTCGTCTGGGCTTCAACATAATAAGTGCCATAAGGCATATTAGGGAAAATGTACATGCCATTGAAATTGGTTACAGTGGTTGCAATGTGTACGTTCATATTGTTGAATAGCTTAACTGTAACTGAAGGAATGGGGTTGTTCTCATCTTCATGGTAAATTACCTTGCCTTTTATAGGCTGATCTGCAAACAATTGGCTACTTAGCAAGAGTAAGGCTATAGTAGCGATGATCAATTGAGTAGTTCTTTTTTTCATTGGTTAAGGGGTTTGGGATTAAGTATTTTCTTTTATTTTGTTAAATATAAGAAGTTCGTTACTTTTGTCATGTTGAGATTTGGACCAATTTACGCTTACAACCCTATGTGTTATTATTTTCGTCTCAAATATACTTATTAATTTTGATCCTGCAAATGATGCCACTGGTTAAACAAAGAGAGACACCTTTACGTCAATTAATCGGTTTAGCGGGTAAAGGTAATACCAAAATTGACATATTTGATGCATTTATTTGAAAAAAAATTATAAAGTCCTGATAAACAACACATTAAATATTTGAAAAATTTATTAGATACTGAAGTAGAGTGATTTAGGGGAAAATGTTTTTTTTGAGTAGCTGTATTACCTTTTGATAAAAAACGGATAAAGTAACGAACTATGATTCATTATTCTGATGAGGCGATCATTGAAGGGCTTAGGCTCAGAAGTGATTATATCATCAAATACATTTATCAGGAATTGTTCCCCATGATCTTGTTTTTGGTAACCAAAAACACTGGAAGTGAGGAAGATGCTGAAGATATTTTTCAAGACAGTCTCATAATTGTCTTTAAAAAGATCAAGGCAAATGATTTTGAATTGAGTTGTTCTTTCCGTACGTATATTTATTCAGTCAGCAGGAACCTCTGGTTACAAAAGCTTAGTAAGCGCAAGCAATTTTCCAGGGAGTTCAGTGATGTAGAAACTTATATCACCATGACTGATTATGCATTAATGGAGAAGAATCAGGATGATGTTGAAAAGTTCAGACTGTACCAGCAGCATTTTTTAACGCTGGGCGAAGATTGCCAAAAAGTTCTAATGCTCTTTATGAAGAAAGTATCTTTAAGAGAAATTGCTGCTGAAATGGGATTTAAGACTGAAAAATACGCGAAAACAAGAAAATATCTCTGTAAGGAAGAGTTAAAAAAGAGAATTATCAATGATCCTAAGTGCCAAAAATTCCTGTCCGATGACTAGAAAACTCAAGTATTCCCAGCTTATCGAAAGATTTATTGCAGGGGAAATGAATGAGGATGAACTCCGATGGTTTAGTAAAGAGCTTCAGCTCAATACTGAACTGTCGACTGAGCTTAAGCTGGACAAGGACCTCGACAAAGTCTTAATAGACGAAGATGTTATTGAGTTCCGACGAAAGCTTTTAAGTATTTACGATGAGAAGAAACAATCTGCTCCAAAGGTTGTGAGATTGCAAGCTCGTAAGTGGCAGTTAGCTGCCGCAGCCGCTATTGCTGTTCTTATGATTACCGGTGGTGCTCTTTTGTTTACTCAGCAACGCTCCTATACGCCTGAAAAACTATTCAGTATGTACTATGATTCAGACAGATCCATTGAACTTACTCGTTCTGGAAACGCTAATATCGTAGAGGCTGTTTTGAAATTTCAACAGAAAGATTTTCAGGGTGCTTCCCTGCTATTTGCTGAAATACTCGACAGGGACAGCTCTAATATGGCAGTCTGGTTTTATAACGGAATTTCCTATATCGAAACTGATAGAATAGATGATGCAGCTAAAGCATTTAAATTCATCATTGACGATAAGAAAAACCTTTATGCAGAACATGCAGAATGGTACTTAGGATTGTGTTATCTTAAAAACGAGCAAATAGATTTTGCCGTTAACCAATTCAGAAAAATAGCAGTCGACCAGAATAACTACCATAAAGAAGAAGCTGAAAAGGTTCTGGATAAACTGGGTCGACAGTAACAACCCCCACTAATGGATCATTGATATAATAAAAGAAACCGGATCTTCCGGTTTTTTTTATGCTTTCGCTTCTCGTTTTATTCTTATTTTGTAGCCTCTTAACCTTATACAGTATTATGCTGTTTAATCTTATAAAACCCAATGTCAAAAAATATAGCTTACTTTTTACTATTTGTTTTAGTGCCTTTCTTCGGATTCACTCAGGATGAATCATTCCGCACATGGACTAGCCTTGGTGTAAAAAAAAACATTAATAACTGGGAGTTTAGCACTGAAGCTGAAATTAGGAAAGCCGGATTCTATGAAAAAACTCTGCGATCAAGTCTGGGATTTGCTGCCTATTACGATATATCAAAAGTAATCGAAGTCGGACCTGCTTATACTTTAATTAATTTCTACGATAGTAAATACGATGATTACCAAATACGTCACAGGTTTGATTTTGCAGTAACCGGCAAGATAAAGATTGAACGTTTTTCATTCAGACTGCGTCAACAATTAGAATATACAAAGAAGGATGAGAGTGACAGAATTAGGGACAATGGAAGAATTGACACATATAGAATAAACCCCGAGCTTCTTTGGCGTAATCGTTTGAAAATAAGTTACAACGTAAAAAATACCCCTTTAACCCCTGCTATTGCTGCTGAATCTTTCTATCAGCTTAATAATCCCGACGGCAATATTTTTGAAAAGTTTCGCTATACTATGTCGTTATCTTATAAAGTTGCGAAACAACATGAGTTTCAATTGTTTAGTATTATAAACCAGGACCGCGCCGATTCTGATTCTCAAACTGAATATGTGCTTGGACTGGGTTATACATTCGATTTTTGAAGACTCACAAAGCTAAAATGAAGAAACTACTTACCGTCCTTGGTACACTATTATTTATTCTATATTTAACATCATGTGAAAAGAACTCTCGAATTGAAGATGATGAAAATCCCGTTGATACTACCGGGCAGGGACAATTAACCGGTAATTATCACGAACGGGCACTTGATTATACATGGGACAAATCGACGGAATCATTTATTACTTTAAATGGAAGTTCAATATCCAGTGAATCGCCAAATGTATATATTACTGGTAATACAGCCATTATCAATGCAGCCGGTAATTATGTTATCAGCGGGAATCTCGACAACGGACAAATTAAAATAGATGCTGATAAGAACGCTTTGGTAAGGATTATACTGAATAACGTACATATCCACAATAATTCAGGGCCTGCCTTATATATTGAGAAATCATTCAGAACGCTTATCAATCTGGTGGATGGAACTGATAATTTTTTAAGTGATGGTGATCAATATTCGCATCCTGAGGAAGAACCCAATGCTGCGTTGTTCTGCAGGTCAGATCTTACAATATTTGGTGAAGGCTCATTTACTATTGAAGGAAACTATCATGATGCTTTGAATGCCAGAGATGGACTTATAATAAAAAGTGGGAATTATAACATTAGTGCAAATGATGATGGCATCCGGGGCAAGGATTACCTTGTAGTGATGAGCGGCAACTTTGCAGTGACTTCAGGTGATGATGGGTTTAAATCTGACAATGACCTTGATGACAAGGTAGGTATTATTGAAATCCATGATGGTAATTTCGAAGTAGTATCAGGTGGTGATGCCTTCGATGCAAGCAACACAATAGAAATTAAAGCTGGTTCATTTGACATTATAAGTGGAGGAGGTTATGAATTTACTGCAGATGAAGAATCATCCAAAGGCATAAAAGGCCATAATAAAGTGACACTAAACCTGGAAAACTGCACTATAAATGCAGCAGATCATGCTATTGATTCTGACCACACAATTGTGATTAATTCAGGCAATTACAGTATTACAGCCGCTAAAGCAGGTGTTCATTCTGATTCTGTTGTAACATTCAACAATGGTGATTTAAACATTTCAAGAGCTATTGAAGGGATTGAAAGTCATTATATAACCATCAATAACGGCAATGTGGATATTCACTCAATAGATGATAGTTTCAGTGCAACAGCCGGTTTTGATGTAGATTTTGATGATCATAGCCTGGTTTCTCTTAATGGAGGTAGCCTGGTGCTCAAAACTATTCTCGGTGATGTGATTGATAGCAATGGCAGCATAGTAATGAACGATGGCAAAGTAATCATCCACGGACCTCCTGCTGAGCCTGAGGTTGCCATTGATTACAATGGCTCCTTTAAAATTACAGGTGGATTTCTTATTGCTTCAGGTACTAACTCAGGTATGACAAAAGCACCAAGCGAATCTTCTTCACAAAATTCTGCACTTATCTTTTTTAATAGTACTTTTGATGAGTCAACCATCTTTCATATGCAAAGGGAGGATGGCACTAACATTGTGACTTTCAGTCCTGAAGGAGTATATCAGTCAATACTGTTTTCATCTTCAGAGCTTGTGATCGGGAATACTTATTATATTTACACTTCCGGAAGTTCAACCGGCGAATTAAACCATGGTTTATATGAAGGTGGTGTATACACACCAGGTGTTCTGAACAATTCTTTCACCATTTCAGGCAATGTCACTACCGTCTTAAGCACAGAACCATAACACATAAATTAGTAGTAATCTAATGAACCACATTGAAACCATACTTGAAAAGTTCGAGCCTATTAGCCTTGATGGTATGGATAAGGTAAAATTAATGAACCGTGTTGACACCAAGTACATCTTCAATGTTACCAGACTACCGGAATTGTTATCACAATTATCAAACTATTATCTCTTACTGATAATTGGAGACAGTGGGCTCAGCAAGTATGAAAATGAGTATCTTGATACTGATCGATATGATATGTACTTGCAGCACCACAATGGTAAACTCAACAGGCACAAGATACGGTTCCGCACATATAGAAACACTGGTCTGTCTTTCTTTGAAACTAAATTTAAAACCAATAAGCGTCGTACAATCAAATTACGGGTTGAAGTTACTGAACCAAATCACTCAATCAACAAGGCTGCAAGTATACTCTTGCCTCCGACTGGTTATACTGCTGACATGTTACATGAATCGCTCAAAGTTAATTTCACCCGTATTACCCTGGTCAGTAAAACGGTTCCTGAAAGGCTTACCATTGATATCAATCTAAGCTATTCGGCAGATGGTCATAATTGTGATTATCCTCAGCTTGCTATTGCAGAAGTGAAGCAATCACGTGCTTCAAGTTCTGTATTTGCAAGACTAATGCGTGAGTCTCATATTCAGCCCTTTTCATTTAGCAAATATTGTCTGGGAATTGCATCGTTAAACCCTTCAATCAAAATCAATAACTTCAAATACAAGATTCACCATGTTAATAAACTTTGTCATGAGCATTCATAAGAAGCTGTTCACAATAATGCTACTCATGATGCTCATAGTGCCCTGCGCAACAACTTCTGCCCAATCAGATAGTGATTTGTGGAATGGAATTGATACAGAGGAAGCTGGAACCACGGATGTGGATAATCCTGCAACTGATGTAAAGACAGAAAAGAAGAAAGGCCCCGACCTCGTAACCATCAATAACCGCTTTCTCTATAGCGTAGCTATTGATATTTCAATGGTGTTGCTGATACTGATCTTCATATACTACCCTAATTACAAAAAGCTCGATACTGTATTTACATTCATTGTTTTCAATATTGTGATTCTGTTGTTGACTTTCGTCCTTAATAAGGTAAAGATATCAATGGGGGCAGCTTTTGGTCTTTTTGCAGTGTTTTCAATGTTAAGGTACCGTACTGAGGGCATTGACATGAAGGATATGACCTATCTGTTTGTGTTCATTGCCATAGGACTGATAAGTGGTATTCAACTTGAGACTACCGTTCTTTTGGTTATTTGTAGCATTATTTTCCTTTTCCTGGTTATACTTGACTCAAATATATTTCTCCGGAGGGAATTCTATCAATTGGTTGATTTTGAGAAAATTGAGATGGTAAAGCCTGAATTACGAAATGATTTGATCAATGAATTAAAAAACAGAACCGGCCTTAACATACATCGCATATCAATATACAGACTCGATTACCTTAGAGATGTTGCCTGTATAAAGGTTTATTATTACGTCGACAAAAAAGACCGGTTATAGCTAAGCTATTAAAAACTTTTGTAAATTTGCACCTGCTTAATCGGGGTGTGGCGCAGTTGGCTAGCGTACTTGCATGGGGTGCAAGTGGTCGCCCGTTCGAGTCGGGCCACTCCGACTAAATAATATAAAAGCACTTACAAGATTTCTTGTAAGTGCTTTTATAGTTTATGGATATGGAAAGCTATTCAAGTCGGATTGCCAATTTATCCGCAAAGGATTGAGGACTCAATTCACAATCTCAGGCAACCACTGGGCTTTGAACAGATTTGGTCCTGAATAGTATTTCCTGGCCGTTTCAGTCATATCCTTCACGGTTATTGCTTTAATCCGTTGTTCCCGGTCAAGTATTTTTTCAGGGTCATATCCATTAAGATAGGCGCCAATGAAATAGTTCATCCAATAACGGTTATCTTTCAAATTTACCTTGTTATGTTCCAGGGCAGGTTCGGTTACTTTTTTGAGGTCGGCTTCTGTTATTGCACCATCTTTTTGAACTTTAGTCAGGATCCCCATGAAGGCAGTATCAATTTGATTAATATTCTCCGGCCCACATGGAAATACCCCTTGCATTAAATATTCTTCCCGTGGATATTTCTTTTGCGATCCGGATATACTACCACCGTATATTGCGCCCATTTTCTCCCTTATATCGTCAATTATTTTATTGCCAATGATTTCGTTAAGGTGCGACAAAAGGAAATTATTATTCTCATCGTATGGCATCTCCCCTGAAATATAGTACATCAACATTCCTTGTGGCTCACTACCTTTATGTAGCGTGAATTCATTCTTTCCTTTTAAGGGTTCAAGTCCTATATCACCGTAACCAGTCTTGATTTCTTTGGAGGGCAAACCCCCGATATATTTTTCAATTAAAGGCTTTATTTGTTCTTCAGTGAAACTGCCGGTAAACACATAATACATACCATATGCATTGCCAATTCTTTCTGTATAGATATCGTAAACAGTATTAATATTTACTTTATCGTAATCGGAAGGACTGAAAATCATATGAGCCTTAGGGTTTCCTTTGTAAAAAGTATTATAGGTTGAATCCATAAACAAAATACGTGGATTTTGTTTTCTCGACTCAACTGATTGCTTTGAACGTGAAATGAAAGATGCAAATGCTGCTTCATCTTTAATGGGTTGTGTGCTCTTCAGGTACATTAACTGAAACATTGTTTCCATATCTTTGATAGTACTACTTGCATCAATATTATCGGTATAAAATGAAATCGTGGGATTAACACTAACTTGTTTACCTGACAGGAATTTTCGCAAATCAGGACTTGAAAAGTTCCCATATCCCATTTCCTCTATTGCGCTACTGCACCATTGAGCACTCTGGTAAACATCAGGATAAAGGTTATATCCGCCGAACCTTACACCACGCAACAATACTTCGTCATTCTTAAAGTCAGTTGGTTTTATGCAAACTGTAGTATTATTGCTAAGCGTATAGGTAATTGTACCCAATTTCTCATTTTTAACTGTATTTGTAATGGTGCCCCCCAACGGTTCTTTTTCAAGGAGGGAAGCTGCAAGTGCTTTTTCTTTATAAGGTTCAACCGGGGTAATTAAGGCTGAGTCAATCCAGGCTTTAAAGATTTCATTAGTAGGCAGCTTATCATCTGATTTGGATGTAATATAGGCGAAATACTTCTGGTCAATATTCATCTTATCGACCGCAAACTTCAGGTCGTCAAGTTTAATTTTATCCAAGTTTTCTTTTGCGTAATTATATTCCCACTCAATCCCGGGCACAGCATTGCCATTAAGATAATGATCGACCAATTCCCATGTAAGGCCACCTGATTCCATCTTATCGCGCTCATTAAACTGACTTTCGTAATTTGAAAGCATTGACGCTTTTGCCCTTTGCAATTCCGCTTCTGTGAATCCATATTTTTTTGCACGATTAAGTTCGGTAATCAATGCGTATGTTGCTTTCCTGATACCTTCACTTCCACTTACCGCTATTGTTGTGTAATTTTCATAACCCTTTATAAATCCACCATTATATCCATAAGCATAAATAAATGGAGGATTCTCTGATGATCTCAGCTCATTGAATCGAGCATTAAGCATCATTGAGGTCAAATTCTCAACCATGTCATAATAGTAGTCTTCTTCTGAAACTGTGGGATTGCTTTTTTTAGGGCTGCCATTAATGGTGATCATTGTACGTGAAGCCTCCGGATCACTTACCACAATAGCGGCGTTTTTCTCATACGGCTTTACCTCAATCCTCTCAGGCCTTTCTCGCACATTCATGGGGTCCTTATAACTGCTGAATCTTTTAATAATCTGTTGTTCAGCTTCATCAACAGGCATATCGCCTACTACAATAACAGCTTGTAAGCTTGGGCGATACCAGTCTTTATAAAATCTTCTCAACACTTCATGATCAAAACCAGCTATTATAGAGTCAATTCCTATAGGCATACGGTTGCTATACTTTGAACCACTTAACATTTGTGGAAAGTACTTCTTCATCATTCTGTCATCAGCGCCTTTCCCAATCTTGCTTTCAGCCAGTATTACACCACGCTCTTTATCAATTTCCTCCGAAGTTAGCAATGCACCATTGCTCCAATCGGCAAGTATCATAAATGCACTGTCAAGTTTACCGGGTTGATCAGAAGGGACAGGTAAAATGTATACTGTTTCGTCAAAACTGGTGAAAGCGTTAAGGTCATTCCCAAATGCAACCCCTATGCTTTGCAAGTAGTGAACTATTTCATTCCCCGGAAAATTCTTTAGCCCATTAAAATTCATGTGTTCCATGAAATGAGCCAAACCCTGCTGATCATCATCTTCAAGTACTGATCCTGTGTTAACCACCAGTCTGAGCTCTACCTTATTTTCAGGCTTTTTATTATGCCTGATGTAGTATGTTAATCCGTTAGGTAACTTACCTACTTTGATCTCAGGATTAGTAGGAATCTTCTTTTGACCATCTTCTGGCTTAACACTTTGACTTTTAGCTGTAAGCCCTGCAACCCCCATCAATAAGATGAGGATTACTAAATGTAGAATGTTTCTTTGCATGTTAAAATCTTATTTTCAAGTTTGTAGATTAAAGAACTCCTTCCGTTGCAATATCTATCATACGCAGAGTTGGATAACATATCTCTGGAGAATTCAAATATACGATAAACTTATTTTACTTTGTAGTGAAAAATCGAGAAAGATTTTTTATTTATTACCACCAGTGTAAAAGATTAATTTCTGGAGTCACATTCTATATGGAGTTGAACGCTTTATGTTAATTTTTTCTACTTTTATGTGATATCACCAGGCAACCTTTTATAAAAAAGGAGTTCTACCTATATATGCAAAAGCAGGAAGACGCATTAGTAAACAGGATACGTAAAGGCGAGAGGAAAGCAATGGAAGAACTCTATAACATCTATGCCCCTGTTCTGCTAGGTGTTGCAAGAAGATATTGCAGCCGAATGGAAGAAGCTGAAGATGTGTTGCACGAGGCATTGATTAAGGTTTTGAAAGGTATTAATGATTTCAAACCTGCATTTGATGGGGCTTTTGAAGCATGGATGCGTCGTATTACTGTTAATCAGTGCTTATCATCAATGAAAAGGAATATTGATTTTAGCAAAACCGACATAACCCTTCAGGAAGAGCCTTTTCAGATAGATGATGATTCTTTTGAAAACAACCGTATGTACGAGTTAACTCAAGAAGAAATTTTAAAAATGATTCAATTATTACCGGCGGGTTACCGCACTGTGCTCAACTTGTATGTATTTGAACGAATGTCGCATAAAGAGATTGCTAAAGAATTGAATATCACAGAGAATACATCAAAATCTCAACTCTCGAAAGCAAGAAGTATCATGAGAAGGAAACTTGAGTTGATGAATAGGACAACGGAGGCTGCAAGATGAAAGAAGACGATAAATTTGACCAATTGTTACGTCAGCGGATGGAGGATTATAAGCCCGCTACATTAGAAACATCAAGGCAGCGCTTTTTATCTTCATTACCAGCCGGAAAATCAAATGGAATTCACAGGGGCTGGATTTATGGACTCAGCACACTTATTGTTCTGCTTGCACTGGTATTTTTCTCTGTTTCAATAAGCGACAGTCATCTTGAAGCTCCCATTGAAAATGACAGCAAAAGTGTTTTGAAAGCAAATAACAAGGTGCTAAATTCAGAAGATCCTATTATAGAGATTGCGAAAGATGAATTAGAAACTAATACAATAACAGCCGAAACCAACGACAAAAGAACAGATTACAAGAATAGTGACCTTTCTATTGAACCTACGTACCAGAATTATGACCTTAATATTGAACTTGCTCATAAGAATTATAACCTAATCAATGAACCTGATTTTAATGATAGTCTGGAAACTAAGGTATCAGTGCCTAAAGTACAGGATGGAAATGCTGATGTAACTAAAATCACTGAGAATGAAAAATTTGCCTGGGAAGATTCTTTAACTGATACCATAGTTTCCTTAATGACTAATGAAATTTCTAATGCCGAAAATGAAGATGATGATGGAGTGCAGCCCCCTGATTTTAATTTGCGGCGCCACTATATAGGTTTGTTTTACAAGCCAGGGTTAATGTGGAATATCATTGAAAATGAAAAGTTAACCCATAGCGTTGGCATCGAGTGGCAATCACGTTTCTTTAATGGTAATTACATTATGGGTATTGGAGTTGGCATGCAGCGAACCACGGGTTACTATGAATACGCAGTCGATTTCAACAAATTCCTTGGTAATTACCAACGCCTTGATTCAATAAGTTTTCTTTGGAACGCGCGGGAGTTCACTATGCAACAAACTCAATATACAAGTGAGCAGGTAGTTCACGATACGGCTATACAAACAGACTACCACAAACTTTATCGTGATTTTGTTTATCTGCAGGTTCCTTTTGTTATGGGATACGATGTAATTCGTAAAGAAAAGTATTCAATAGGTATTAGGTTTTCTCCCATTCTTTCTATTTTAATGTCAAAAAAACCGGTTGAATTTCAATATGAGGCTGGTTTGGATAAGGTTGTTCAGATTAATCGTATTACTCCTGATAGGGTACGAACCAACTGGCAACTTAACACAGGTATAAACTTCAGCCGCCGCATTTCAGAGAACCTTCAATTTGAAATTGAGCCTGGGTTCACCTATTATTTCAATTCAGTATATGAAAAACCAAAAGTGTCTTCACGTCCATATGGCGCATCCCTAAGGATAGCCATTGGAATTACATATTAACCAACTACTCTCACTTTTTAAAACAAACCACTATGAAACGATTAATCATTACTTTATTCTGCCTGTTGGCGATTGCTATTGTAGCGCAATCTCAATCCACTACGGCCACTGTGACTGGCCATCTAACCCTTGCAGGAACTAATCATCCTGTAATCGGACACGAAGTCCGTGTGTCAATGAATGCTTTCGACAGTATTGCCAGTGGGGTATTTGCTGTATTATACACCGATGAAAGTGGTTACTATCAATTTACCGGTACTATTGCAAGTCAATTAGGTAACATTGAAATAACAACAGAAACATGCTATGGTGAAGTGCAAAATCAGGCTTTTGAGGTAAGCGCAAATGCACCAAATATTTTTATTGCAGACTTTGAAATTTGCCAAGCACCAAATTGTCAGGCTGAATTTACGTATTATAACACTGAAGAACTAAGTTATCAGTTCGTTAACCAATCAATAGGGGGCGAGGGTCTTAATTTTTTCTGGTCGTTTGGCGATGGAACTTTCTCCAATGAGGAAAATCCAGTGAAAACTTATGCTACCCATGGCCTGTACGAGGTAACATTAAATATAAGCAATGTTGATTCAACCTGTTATAGCAATGCACTCCAATATCTGAATACAGGTGCGGATATGTGCAAGGCTTATTTCTCCTGGTATTCCGATTCCGCATCAGGTCTCACCGTTAACTTTCAGGATGTTTCGGTAGGTAATGCAACAGCATGGCACTGGGATTTCGGCGACGGACACTATTCAAATGAGCAGAATCCGGTGCACACTTATACTGAAGAAGGCTTCTATATTGTATGTTTCACTATTTCAAGTGCCGATAGTTCCTGTTATTCCTATAATTGCGAAAATATAACTGTAGGAAATAACACAAGTTGTATTGCTCAATTTACTTATCATCCTTCATCACCTGAAGATCCAAATGCAGTGCAATTTATTGATTTGTCGTATGGTAATTTAACAAGCTGGAATTGGAGTTTTGGCGATGGAACCGGAAGTACTGAACAAAACCCGGAACATTATTATGCAACACCCGGAATTTATACTGCCTGCCTAACAATAGGTGGACCTGATTGCCAGAGTACATGGTGTGAGGAGGTTATTGTACACGATTCAATTTTAATGTGTGCTAATTATTTTACCTATGTTACAAGTGGCACATCAGTGCAATTTACAGGGGTTCAACTTAATAACATTCCAACAGAATTTATCTGGGAATTTGGTGATGGAGTAACTGCCACTGGAAATCCGGTGATCTATGACTATCAGGTGCCTGGTATTTACTATGTAACACTTATGACCATTGACCAATCTGGATGTGTGGCTTACTCTGCACAGGAAGTAGTAGTAGGTGATACTATGACTTTTAACCAGGTATATGGTCAGGTATTTGAAGATAACTTCCCGCTTACCAATGGTTTCGTTATGATTTTCTCAGTTGAATCAAATACAGGTTATTATCCGTATTTCGACATGACCATGGTTGACTCCTCCGGTGTATATGTATTCCCTACTGTTCCTAATGGCAATTATAATATTCTTGCCGTGCCTGCAGATGGAAGCACATATTTGCCAACTTATTATGAAAGCACTCTCTTCTGGCAGGAGGCTGCAACTGTTAATGCTGCACAAAGCGTTAATCCATTAAACATCACTCTGCAGAATTCACAGGGGAATACAAGCACAGGTCCTGGAAGTATAGTAGGGCAGATTAATCAGAGCACCTTGCGAAGCGGTTTTATTGGTCAAATAATTGTTTATCTGACTGATAGCGACCATAACATTCTTCAGTTCACACAGGTAAGCAGTAACGGCGAGTTTAGCTTCAGTAACCTTGCCTATGGTACTTATTATATTAAGCCGGAACTCGCAGGCGTTTACAGTGAATATCAGCAGGTTATTCTCACAACAGAAACTAATCAGGTTGATCTGACCCTAACATTTACAGGTAACAGCATTCTAGGTGACCCTGAAAAAACAGAAGCATTAACTGATGTAAGCATATACCCAAATCCAGCTGCTGAAACTACCCGTGTTACCTGGACTTTATTGAAAGGTAAGTCAGTCAGTATTTCCGTATGTGACCTTTCAGGACGACATCTAATGAGCCAAACACACTCACTTAATTCGGGCCAATCAGGTGTTGACGTTCAGGTAGGTGAGTTGAAACCGGGCATTTATCTTATGAGGATCAGGTTTGAAGATGGATTTGAGGTATCTAAAAAGATTGTAAAGAATTAATACCCATTTGGGAATTGTTCTAAGCATTCAGGATTACAGATGATAATGACGCTGCATTGGAGAAATCCTGCAGCGTCATTTTTAATATTCCAGTGTACTTCAAGTACTCCCAAACTTTATCAAATCATTTTGATCAACTACAGATGTGATCGCCATAAGGAAGAACATGAAACCGAATATCGATCCCGTTAATTGTCCGTGAGAGATTAGGATAAACCCCATGCCGATCGCAATCAGCACAATTGCCAGAAACAGGTTGCTTGCTATATGCCTTACTTCTTTTTCCATAGTAGTAAGTATTTGATAATAACAAATATACGAAATCCAGAGTCTATAATCAAGAGGTTTCTTAACATGTTAAGTGCACCTGATGCTTCAGTTGGATCACAAAAACCATCTTTTCTGACATAATGTCATTAAATATTTAAGGGCACAAGGTTTGATATAAATCAAACCAATCCGCCGCCGGTTGGTTAAACTCTCATATACTATATCTCGCCGGCTACCCATAAAAATGTTAACTTTGTATTTTCAACGTCGTAATCAATAAAACTACAATAAATGAAACCAGAATCCGATTTAGAAAGAATTGAATGCCTGATCATTGGATCGGGGCCTGCAGGTTACACTGCAGCTATATATGCTGCCAGGGCCGACCTTAAGCCTGTAGTATATCAGGGCATGCAGCCGGGCGGTCAGCTAACTTCAACCACCGAAGTTGACAACTTCCCCGGTTATCCAAATGGTGTTCAAGGCCCTGACATGATGCTCGATCTGCAGCATCAGGCTGAGCGTTTTGGCACTGATCTGCGCTGGGGATTAGTTACCGAGGTTGATTTTTCACAGCGCCCTTTTACTGTTACTACGGATGATGGTAAAAAAGTGCTTGCTGATACAGTAATTATTGCTACCGGTGCAACAGCCAAGTATATAGGTCTTGAATCGGAAGTTAGATATAATGGTCATGGTGTTTCAGCATGTGCAACCTGCGATGGATTCTTCTATCGTGGTCAGGATGTTGCTGTTGTGGGTGGTGGTGATACGGCTGCTGAAGAAGCAACTTACCTTGCTAAGATGACCCGTAAAGTATATATGATTGTACGCCGTGATGAACTCAGGGCAAGTAAGGCTATGCAGCACAGGGTTATGAATACTCCAAATATTGAGATACTCTGGAACCACGTAACCCGTGAAATACTTGGTGATGGAAAAGTTGTTACAGGTGTATTGCTTGAGGATGTTAAAACCGGCGAAGCCAAACAAATTGACATCCAGGGATTCTTCGTAGCCATAGGACATTCACCCAATACTCAGATTTTTAAAGGACAGATTGACCTGAATGAAAACGGTTATATCAAAACAATACCTGGAACTACCCAAACAAATATTCCCGGAGTATTTGCAGCAGGTGATGTGCAGGATCATGTTTACCGTCAGGCTGTTACTGCAGCAGGTACTGGTTGTATGGCAGCTATCGAAGCTGAGCGTTTCCTTTCGAGCGTTGAATCATCATCAGAATCGCAGGTTCTGAACATGGCGAAGTAAAATTAAAAAAGTACATGTAAAATAAGAGGCTCGCCGTTAATGGTGAGCCTCTTATTTTTAGTAGTATTGTATTGCTTAACCTTATTATAGCAGGATCTTATCAATCCCACTTCAACTTAGCAGTTATTAACGTTTTCCGCGTCGTGAATCACCTTTACGGGAGTCAGAGCGGCGGCTGTCACTTTTACCTGAATCGCCTCTTTTGGGAGCCCTGTTCCAGGGTGAATCGAATGAAGATTGATCCCTCTGTATCTTTTTCTTCCTGTCAGGTCTGTCGGAAGAAGATCTTTCTGGCCTGTCTGACGATCTGTCCGATCTGTCAAAAGAGCGTTCAGTGCGTTCAGGTTTTTCTGAACCTTTAAACGGCCATATTGGTTTTTCCTTGCCTGATCTTTCTGATGATTCCGATCTGTCAGATCTTGAAGCTCTTTCAGGTTTATCAAACCTGTCGTTCCTGCTTGTTCTTTCCCCACGGGCAGGTGATCTTTTCTTAAATGAAGAACCACCACCATCTCTTTCAGAAGCTACTTCAATCCTAACGCCATCAGGATTACTGTTTGAATCATTGAATGCCTTGAGTACTTTAGCTACTGCCTTTGAATCTATATCCACAAAAGAGTATGAATCCATGATGTCAATACGGCCAACTTTTATCTCCCTTGATCGGGTAACCTCATTTATGAGACCAATGATCTGCTGTGGCAATATCCTGTCCTTACGACCAACGCTAACAAACAGGCGGGTTAGGTCGCGATCATCACCTGATCTTTCACCTCTGCTGCCTCTGGTTTCACGTCCACCTTCACGTTTTGAATCACGGCCTCTGTCGCGGCTTTCTGTGTCTCTCGACCTTCTTTCTTCCTCAACAACATTCAGGTCTTTTGCATCACGGTAATATTCAAGAAAACGATTAAATTCAAGTGAAACGAACCGTTTGATCAAATCCTCTTTGGTCATCCAGTCAAGTTTCCGGTGAATAACAGGCAGGAATGATTCAATCTCTTCATCGAGTGTAACATTCTCCATCCTGTCAGTGTAATGGAACAACTGTTTTTCACAGACCTGCACACCCGTAGGCACTTTAGCCTGGGCGAATTCACGTCCAATCATCTTTTCTATCTGCCTGATCTTGAATTTCTCTTTCAGGTTAATGATAGAAATACAGATTCCAAGTTTGTCAGCTCGTCCGGTACGTCCACTGCGGTGGATATAAACTTCTGAATCGTCAGGTAAATTATAGTTGATAACATGAGTCAAGTCGTTCACATCAAGACCACGGGCAGCCACATCAGTAGCAACCAGCATTTGAAGTGATCTTTTGCGGAATCTTCCCATAACGTAGTCACGTTGTGCCTGTGAAAGATCACCGTGCAGTGAATCGGCATTGTATCCATCGCGGATAAGTGAATCAGCTATTTCCTGGGTCTCAATACGCGTACGGCAGAAGATAATTGCATAAATACTCGGGTTAAAATCAGCTATCCGCTTGAGTGCCTGATAACGATCGCGGGCATGTACAAGGTAGTACATGTGCTTTACGTTAGCAGTTCCGGTATTTTTTTTGCCAATAGACTTCACTACAGGGTTAGTCATGTATTTGGCCAGAATTCGTTCCACCTGGGCCGGCATAGTAGCCGAGAACAGGAGCGTATATTTTTCTTTGGGAGTAGTTTCAAGAATAGTATCAACTTCTTCCTGGAATCCCATATCAAGCATTTCGTCGGCTTCATCAAGTACTACCCATTTAACCATGCTGAAATCAACACGCTTGCGGCGGATCATATCGTTCAACCGACCTGGAGTAGCAACAATAACCTGTGGTCCGTCATTCAGCTGCCTGATCTGTGTTTCAATACTGGCACCACCATAAACGGCGGTAACCTTGATATTGGGGATGAAAGCAGCGAAGCTCTCAAGATCTCTGGCTATCTGAAGGCAGAGTTCCCTGGTAGGACAAAGGATCAGTGCCTGAGTCTTACGAAGTTCGGGGTTAATATGATGTAAAACCGGTAAGCCAAAGGCTGCTGTTTTTCCGGTACCTGTCTGAGCCAGTCCAACTAAATCTACGGGATCAGAGATCAGGGTAGGAATTACTTCTGCCTGTACCGGCATCGGCTCCCTGAAGCCGAGTGCTTCAACACCTTGCAATAGCAAGTGGTTCAAGCCTAATTCATTAAATGAGGGCATATGTTCTTTTAAATCGGGTGCAAAGGTACAACTAATATTAGCTCCTTTTATAGATTACCGAAAATTTGATATTGTGGCCAGGTATGCTGGATTTTGGCTATGTTTGCTTCAAGGCTATCTTGCAACTATGTTATAACTATTTCATCTCTATCAAAAACATAGAGATGACATAGAGATGACATAACCTTGAGATAGAGATGACATAGAGATGATGGTAATCAGAAGTGTATTAATCAAACAACAATCTCTGATTTTGATACGCTGATTGATTCATCTGAGGTTGCTTCCCATTCATTTTTCATAGGACATTTATCCTGACACAGGACATAAAAAAAGTGTAAAGTCTATTTTACAAAATGCAAGCATTTTTGTAAAATAGACTTTACACAATAGGAATAAAATGGCAAAATAGGGTTTACTTATTTACCCCTGCCACAACATGCCAAACAATACGTAAGCTACGATGAGTGTAAGAACAATGTTAAATGCCTGTGCAATAAGGAATGCATATGCCGGACGGCCATGATCCATGGTTATTAAATCTTTGAAGCGTGTTTCTAGTCCTATGCATACGAATGCAAGATTAAACCACAGCGACTGGTAGCTTTTAATTGTTTTTCCTGCCGTTGCAGCAGTTTCTCCATCTATGATGAACGAGAATATCAGGGAAGTAACAATAAAACCGAGTACAAATTTAGGGAAGCGATCCCAGATCAGTTTAAGTGATGGTTTTTCAGTGATCTCGTTGCCTGTATTCCGGTATGACCAATAGATGGATATCAGGAAAGCTGCAACACCGAGGAGCACATTTTGTGAGAATTTGATAATGGTACTGAATTTGAGAGCGATATCACCTGCAATAGTACCCCCGGCAACAACAGCGCCTGTTGTGTCAATAGTACCACCAAGCCAGGCACCTGTAACTTCATCGGGCAATCCCATCCATTTGGCTACTAAAGGCATGAATATCATCATGGGGATAGCCACAATTAGCACCAATGAGATCACATAACTTAATTTCTTTGAATCGCCTTTTATAGCACCTGCTGTGGCAATTGCTGCTGATACACCGCAGATACTTACAGCACTTGCAAGCATCATACTAAGTTCAGCATCAATCTTTAATTTCTTAGCAACCCAAAAAGCAAAGTACCATACCGCAATTACCACTACTACTGCCTGTATAACACCGTAGAACCCGGCTTTCATGATTTCGCTGAAAAGTATAGTTGCACCAAGCATTACAAGACCGATTTTAATGTAGAACTCGCTTTGGATGCCTTCTTTTAGCCACTTGGGAGTGCCAATTACATTACTTACGAAAAGACCTATAAGCAGAGAAAAGATTACAGTTTCAAGACCCAGGTTCTTCATTGAACCGCTGGTAGCGATGAACTGGGCTACCATTGACATAACAAAAATAACAGGGAATGCAGGAAGAAGCTCTTTACCACGGCGTCCCATAAGCCAGGAACCTACTATGGCAAAAAAGAAAAAATAAAGGAATGTCATTAATACTCTGAGAGAATTACCTGTAGTAAAGATTTCAGTGCTTAGAACTGTCCAACCTGTCCAGCCTGCTTTGGGTCCGAATTTAGGTAATTCGGGAAAGAATGAAGTAGCAACAATAGCCAGAATAAGGATTAAACCCACTATTACCGATGCCCAGTCTTCATTGAATCTGTACTTTTTTATCATAAGGTTTCTGGTTTAAGTTTCCTTCACAAATATCTAAAAAACTATCTCAATTAACTAATCAAAAAATTATTTGAAGCCAATTTAGCAGCATAATTTTTTTGCCTGAGTAGCTCATATTGTTTGATAAATTGGTGGTTATATTTGAATATCAAGTAATTAACATTGCCAATGAAGGGTAATTAAAAGAAGAATGTGATGCGGGTTATTATAGGGGAATTCGTAAATTTGCAGTCTGAAACAGAAAAAGATAGACCTCATGATCCATTTTTTCAAGGGAACGTGCTTGTATGCAGTTGAGAGCACAAATGATTTGCAAGTAACTGATATAAAAAAACTTGAGTGGCTTCTGGGTGGAGCACAATACAATGAAGCCCGGTTAATTTCGGGCTTTTTTGTTGGTCCGCGAAGGGAAATGATTACACCGTGGAGTACTAATGCTGTGGAAATAACCCAGAATATGGGAATCACGGGAATTACAAGAATGGAAGAGTTTTTCGAGGCGCAGAATGAAGAACCGCATCATGATCCAATGTTACAGGCAGTTTATAAAACACTTGATCAGGAACTCTTTACCATTCATAAATTGCCGGAGGAGCTTCAATTTATTGAAGATTTGCATGCATACAATAAACAAGAGGGATTGGCTCTTTCTGATGATGAAATTGAGTACCTTGATCAGCTTAGCAGTAAGCTCGGGAGGTTACTTACTGACAGTGAGGTATTTGGCTTTTCACAGGTTAACTCTGAACACTGCAGGCACAAAATATTCAACGGCACCTTTGTAATTGATGGAGAAGAGAAGCCTCACACGCTTTTCTCAATGATTCGTCAAACATCAAAAGAAAACCCTAATCAAATTGTTTCAGCTTACAAGGATAATGTAGCTTTTATAGACGGTCCGGCTATTGAACAGTTTGCCCCTGAAACACAGGATAAAGCTGATTTTTTCAAGATAAAGGAGATTGATTCAGTCATTTCTCTTAAGGCTGAAACACACAACTTCCCTACAACAGTTGAGCCTTTTAATGGCGCGGCTACCGGCAGCGGAGGTGAAATACGCGACAGGATGGCAGGTGGTAAAGGATCAATGCCTATTGCAGGTACTGCTGTTTACATGACTTCATATCCTCGATTAGATTCGAACCACCCCTGGGTAAAGAATATCAAGCCTCGTAAGTGGTTATACCAAACTCCTGAAGAAATACTGATCAAAGCATCAAACGGCGCAAGTGATTTTGGAAACAAGTTCGGTCAACCACTTATCTGCGGAAGTCTTTTGACTTTCGAGCATTCAGACAACAGGCACACCTATGGTTACGACAAAGTAATTATGCTTGCAGGTGGCATTGGATATGGCAGCAAGGGTGACAGCCTTAAAGAAGTACCTAAACCAGGTGATAAAGTGGTAGTTATGGGTGGCGATAATTACCGCATTGGAATGGGTGGAGGTGCAGTTTCATCAGTTGCAACAGGTCAGTTCAGCAATGCCCTTGAGCTGAATGCGGTACAGCGCTCCAATCCGGAGATGCAAAAAAGAGTTTATAATGTGGTTCGTGCTATGGCTGAATCAGATGAAAACCCTGTAGTTTCTATTCATGATCATGGGGCAGGTGGTCACTTGAATTGCCTTTCAGAACTTGTGGAAGCAACGGGTGGTCGTATTGACATTGACCAATTACCGGTTGGTGACCCAACATTATCTGACAGGGAGATCATCGGTAACGAGTCGCAGGAGCGTATGGGTTTGGTTATAGACAATAACAACCTAGAACATATTAAACGGGTTGCTGAACGTGAGCGTGCTCCATTCTTCGTTGTTGGTGAAACAACAGGCGACCACAACCTTACTTTCATAAATAACAAAACAGGCTTCAGGCCTATTGACCTGGGACTACATGACATGTTTGGCAAACCGCCACGCACTGTAATGACTGATAAGCACGTGGAGCATCATTACGGTAAATTTAAATACAATGCTTCAAAACTCAGGTCGTACATTGAACAGGTGCTTCAGCTTGAAGCAGTCGCTTGTAAGGATTGGTTAACAAACAAGGTTGACCGGTCAGTTACAGGTAGAGTCGCAGTTCAGCAAACTGCTGGTCCGGTTCAGCTGCCTTTGAATAATATGGGCGTAGTTGCCCTTGATTATACTGGTGAGAAGGGGATTGCTACTTCAATAGGACATGCACCTGCGGCTGGACTTTTAGACCCGGCAGCGGGATCGGTATTGTCAATTGCTGAGGCTCTTACAAACATAGTTTTTGCTCCATTAGAATACGGCCTGAAGGGTGTATCCTTAAGTGCCAACTGGATGTGGCCTTGCCGCAATGAAGGAGAAGATGCCCGTTTATACGATGCTGTTGAAGCAGCAGGCAACTTTGCGATAGCCCTTGGAATCAATATCCCAACAGGTAAAGATTCACTATCGATGACTCAAAAGTACCCTGATGGAAACAAAGTTATGTCGCCCGGTACAGTTATTATCAGCGCCGTTGCCGAAGTGAGTGATATTAAAAAAGTTGTGCACCCGGTAATCCAACCAGAGTTTACAGCAAGTATTGTTTATATTGATTTCAGCAACGACGACTTTAAACTTGGGGGCAGTGCTTTTGCACAGTCGATGTCAGCTATTGGTGAAGAGGCTCCGACTGTTACTGATGCTTTATATTTTGCACGAGCCTTTGAAGCAGTGCAGACAATGATAAATAAAGGTGTGATCATTGCCGGGCATGATATATCGGCAGGCGGCATGGTTACTACATTATTGGAAATGTTGTTTGCTCAGCCGGGAATAGGACTTGATGCTGATCTGTCAGTTTTTGAAGACAGTGATATTGTAAAACTGCTCATGAGTGAAAATCCCGGTGTTATAGTTCAGGTGAATGATCTTGACTACACATCTGTATTACTTCACGAGGCAGGTGTAAAATATCATGTAATCGGTAAACCTTCCTTCAGAAGATTCCTCACACTTCGTTATCACAATGGTTGCATAGACCTTGATGTAGATCAGTTGCGCGATATGTGGTACCATCCATCATATCTGCTTGATCAGAAGCAAAGCGGTGAAGATCATGCACGTGACAGGTTTAACAATTATTCAAAGCAGCCTTTATCATTTGAATTTGGCGATGATTTCACAGGAAAGTTTGAGCAGTTCGGTATAGATAAGAACCGAAGAACCCCTTCAGGTTTAAAAGCCGCAATCATACGTGAAAAGGGTGTAAATGGCGATCGTGAAATGGCCTGGTCACTCTACCTTGCGGGCTTTGATGTTAAAGATGTTCACATGACTGATTTGATTTCAGGGCGTGAAACACTGAGCGATATAAGTATGATTGTTTTCGTTGGAGGTTTCTCTAATTCTGATGTACTGGGATCAGCCAAAGGCTGGGCAGGTGCTTTCCTCTATAATCCAACAGCTAAAGCAGCTTTAGACGCTTTCTATGCCCGTGAGGACACATTAAGTCTGGGAGTTTGCAACGGATGCCAGCTAATGGTAGAACTGGGGCTTATTAATCCTGACCATGAAAAGAAACCAAAGATGCTTCACAACGCTTCAGGAAAGTTTGAGTCAATCTTCCTGAATATAGATATCATGGAAAATCATACAGTTATGCTTGGCTCTATGATTGGTAAGCGCATGGGAATATGGGTAGCACACGGAGAAGGACGCTTTAATTTGCCACTTGCTGAGAATCAGTATCACATTCCTGCTAAGTATAGTTACAAGGCTTATCCCGGAACACCAAGCGGTTCAGATTTCAGCACTGCAGCTATAGCTTCCAACGATGGACGTCATCTTGCTATCATGCCCCACCTTGAACGTTCATTGTATCCATGGAACTGGGCATATTACCCCTCGAGCCGTAAGGATGATGAGATAAGCCCGTGGATTGAGGCATTTGTGAATGCAAGAAACTGGATCGCTGAGAAAAAGGCTGAAAATTCTTTTTCGCATTCTGAATAAAATGAAATACCTTTGGTGTTAAGAAGAAACGAGTTTTTTTAAAACACCTTAGGTTAATATGATTAAAACCGTTTTGATTACCGGCGCTACAAGCGGCATAGGTCGTTCATGTGCACTCCGATTCGCGAGAGAAGGGCATAAAATTATTATTACAGGCAGAAGAAAAGACCGGCTTGAGTCAATTGCATCCAACCTTGTTCAAAAATTCAATTCAGAAGTTTGTACCCTTGCCTTTGATGTTACTCGGCGCAGTGAGGTAATGAACGCTATGAAATCTTTATCTGAGGAATTCCGGAAAATAGATATTCTTGTAAATAATGCCGGGCTTGCCCTAGGACTAAACGCTATACATGAAGGCGAGCCAGAGCAATGGGAAACAATGATTGACACCAATATAAAAGGACTACTATTTGTTACCCACGCTGTTGTACCGTTAATGATTGAAAACGGGCACGGACATATTATCAATATAGGTTCAATTGCTGGCAGAGAAGCTTATTCAAGTGGTAATGTATACTGCGCAACAAAAGCAGCAGTTGATTCTCTTACTAAGGCAATGCGTATTGACCTGGTAACAAAGAACATAAAAGTATCGCAGGTTGCACCCGGCGCTGTTGAAACAGAGTTCTCAAAAGTAAGATTTTCAGGTGATGAAGCTGCTGCTAATGCAGTATATCAGGGTTTCGAGCCTCTTACGCCTGATGATGTTGCAGAAGTTGTACATTACGTTACCACCCTGCCACCCCACGTTAACATCAATGATCTGCTAATTATGCCAACTGCACAGGCATCGGCGGCAATAATTAACAGAAGGCCTAAAAAAACCTAAATCAAGAGATATGGCTATAGAACGGTTATTTGATCTGTTACCCCATTATGCCAGGTCGTTTGACCCCAAGGATGATGTGCTGGCATACAAAGAAGAGGGAGTGTGGAAAAAAATCAGTCTGGAAAAGTACCGTCGAACGGTTGATTCCTTAAGTTATGGTCTGGTAGCTTTGGGCGTAAAGAAAGGTGATACAATTGCTACCATAATGAATAACCGGCCGGAATGGAATTACCTTGATTTTGCTATCATGCAGGCTGGTGCAATTCATGTTCCTATATATCCCACTATCAGTAAAGCTGATTACAAGTACATATTTAATCATGCATCGGTAAAATACGTTTTTGTGACCGGTGATGACATGGTTAAAAAGATAAAAGAGGTTATAACTGATTGCCCCTCAGTGGAAGAAATTTTTACTATTAAAGGACAAAACGGAGAAAGAAACCTGGTCGACCTGATTGAATTAGGTGAGCAGAAGCCTGTGCCCGAAATTGTTGAACGAATTAAGGATGATATCAAAACAGAGGACCTTGTTACAATAATATACACCTCGGGTACAACAGGCAATCCCAAAGGGGTGATGCTTTCACATTCAAACCTGATCTCCAATTTCACCCTTGTATCTTATATTCCTACATTCGGTCAAGAGGGAAAGGCCCTGAGTTTCCTGCCTTTGTGTCATGTATATGAACGTATGCTTAATTACATGTATCACTACCTGGGCATTTCCATCTATTATGCTGAAAGCCTCGCAACCATCGCTGAGAATGCAAAAGAGATTAAGCCTGATATGATGTGTTGTGTGCCCAGGCTTCTTGAAAAAATATATGACAAGATCATTGCCAGTGGACGAAAGCTTACAGGCATTAAACGAGCACTGTTTTTCATGGCAGTTAACCTGGCTGACAAGTATGATGTGAATGGCCGGAATAGTATTTGGTATAAGTTTCAGCACCGAATTTTTGACAAGTTGATCTACAGCAAGTGGCGTGATGCTTTAGGTGGCAATTTCAAGATCATTGTTTCAGGAGGCGCAGCTATTCAACCCCGGTTAGTTAGAACATTCCGGGCCGCAGGTTTGCCTATTTATGAAGGATATGGATTAACGGAAACCTCTCCGGTTGTAGCTGTCACAAGTACTGACCATAATGGAATAAAGATAGGTACTGTTGGTCCACCAATGAGGGGGGTAGGCGTAAAGCTTGCTGAAGATGGCGAAATACTTGCAAGCGGTCCGGGTATTATGATGGGATATTATAAAGATCCTGAGCTTACTGCACAGGTAATTGATAAAGATGGATGGTTTCATACCGGTGATGTTGGCGTTTTTGAGCCCGAAGGTCAGTTGAGAATAACGGGCAGGAAAAAAGAGATATTTAAAACATCACTGGGCAAGTATATTGCGCCTGAATTGATTGAAAATAAGATAAAGGAGTCGCCATTTGTTGATAATGTGATAGTTGTAGGTGAAAATGAGAAGTTTGCGGCTGCACTTATTGTACCTGACTTTGCATACTTAAGAGCCTGGTGCGACATCAAAGGCCATGAATGTGGCACTGAAGCAGAAATGGTTAATATGCCGGTGATACGACAGCGTTATGCACGGGTAGTTGACGAAGCTAATGTGCACTTTGGCAATGCCGAGCAGGTTAAGAAATTTGATCTTGTGCCAAATGAGTGGAGTGTAACCTCAGGAGAGCTTACTCCAACACTTAAACTGAAACGCAGTTTTATATTTGAGAAGTATAAATCAAGTATTGAGAAACTATTCCTGGCCAATGGTAATGGCAATGGAATAAACGCTAAATTTAAGCCAGAGTAAATTATCCTATTAATAAAGCAACCAACAAATTGATCCACCAAGCTAAAATGAACATAATAGAGCGATTATTTGATATCCTTCCATACCATGCCAGTCATTACAATCCTAAACCTGATGTGCTGGCATCAAAGGAAGCCGGTAAGTGGATAACTTACTCTATTAATGAATACTGGCAATTGTCAGATGCAGTTAGTTATGCATTGATAGAAATGGGTATAAAAAAAGGTGATAAGGTAGGCACTATTATGCCGGGTCGCCCTGAATGGAATATTATTGACATGGCTATACTGCAAATTGGCGCTATCCATGTTCCCATATACCCTACTATCAAGGAATCTGATTATCGTTACATTCTTCATCATGGTGAGGTAAAATTCCTATTTATTCCGGGTAATGAAATATACAAAAAAATTGAGCACATCATTCCTGAATTGTCGAGTATTACAGGCATATGCACATTAAAGGAAATTGAAGGATTGATACCTTTTGCTGAATTTGTAGCCAAAGGAAAAAATGCAATAGCAAAGGAAAAGGATACTATATCAGGTAATAAACACAAAAAAGCAGATCCACTTAATGACCTTGACGAGAGTAAACTTGATATTATAAAAAAGAGTGTAAGAACACACGATCTTGCAACTATTATCTATACCTCAGGCACTACCGGTAATCCAAAGGGGGTGATGCTTACGCACAATAATATTATCAGCAATATGAATGCTGTCAGGCATATTCCTCCCGTTGGTGAAGAAGGTAAGGCATTAAGCTACCTGCCACTATGCCATATTTATGAGCGGATGCTTAATTATCTTTTCCAATACACCGGCATAAGCGTGTATTATGCTGAGAATATTGCAATGATTGGCGAAAACATCAGGGAAGTTAAACCTGATATCGTTACTACTGTCCCACGGTTGCTTGAGAAAATATATGACAAAATAATTCAAAATGGCAGAAAGCTTAGCGGAGTAAAGAAAACCATTTTTTTCAGGGCTGTAGCTCTAGGCAACCACTTCAAGGAGGACGGGAAAAATAGTTGGTTCTATAAACTCGAATTAAAGGTGCTTGATAAACTTGTATTTAGCAAGTGGCGGCAAGCATTGGGAAGCAATCTTAAAGTAGTAGTTTCAGGGGGTGCAGCATTGCAGCCAAGGTTGTCACGTATATTCTGGGCTGCCGGTGTGCCGGTTCTTGAAGGGTACGGACTTACTGAAACTTCGCCGGTTGTTGCTGTAAATGATTTTGGTGAAGGTGGTGTTAGGTTTGGTACTGTGGGTAAGCCAATACAGCACACCAGGGTAATGATTGCCGATGATGGAGAAATCCTCGTTAAGGGTCCCGGCCTGATGCTGGGCTACTATAAAGAACCCGAGCTTACTAAAGCAGTTATTGATGATGATGGTTGGTTCCATACAGGAGACATCGGTTTATTTGAAGACACCGGACATTTAAGGATTACCGGCAGGAAGAAAGAGATATTCAAGACTTCGCTTGGTAAATATATCAGTCCTGAACTTCTTGAGAATAAATTCAAAGAATCACCTTTTATTGACACTCTGATAGTTTTAGGAGAAAACCAGAAGTTTGCTGCTGCACTCATAGTACCTGACTTTGCATTCCTGGCAAGTTGGTGTAAGATCAAAGACATACCTTACACATCTAATGCTGAGATGGTTAACCATCCACAGGTTAAGAAGCGTTTTGACATTGAGATAAAGCGTTATAACCATCACTTTGGAGCAACAGAACAGATAAAACGTTTTCAGATTCTGCCTGAGGAATTTACAATTGAGAATGGAGAATTAACACCATCACTCAAACTTCGGCGTGATTTTATAGGTAAGAAATACGCAGCTCTGATAGAAAAGCTTTTTGTTTAGTTCAATGCACAAAATTGATGGAAAGCTTTTTTTAATATAGAGTAACAGACAGCACCGTTAGAACGCTTATTGTTTAATGTAATATTCTGAACACCATCTCTTTCATAAGGTCAGGACCGGCAGTTGAGCCTATATTTACACCCTTGCTCTTTAGGTCGAACTCCCGAAGTATGGAAATTATACCTGCAATCTTTTCGAAGGAGTAATTTCCTGTTGCCCTAACATAGTCTTTTGTCATGAAGGGAGCTATTCCGAGCGCCGAAGCAATTGATGATTGTGATTTATCAGGCAATGAAGCGCATATCAACAACTTTGAAAAGAAGTTAAAAGTCATGGGCACAATTTTGACCAATGGGTTCTCTTTGGGATTAGAGTTAAAGAAGTTTACTATTCTATTGGCCTTCTCTATATTTTTTGAGGCAAGTGCTTCCTGGAATTCAAAGAAATTATAGTCCTTACTTATGCCAATGTTCTGTTCAATTATATCCTCTGTTACCGTGCTACCTTTAGGTAATGATATGAACAATTTGCCTATTTCATTAGCCACTTTTGAGAGGTCAGTGCCTAGGAAATCGCCAAGTAAAACAGCTGCTTTAGGCGTCACTTTGTATCCTTTACTGTTGATGTAGTCGGTTATCCATGCAGGCACTTTCTCAGGGTAAATACGTGAAGATTCAAAATAAATCCCTTTCTTTTCTACAATCTTTGAAAGCGATTTCCGCTTATCATATTTTTTATACTTGTAGCAAAGTACTAGAATTGTTGATGAAAGAGGTTTCTCAACATAGGCTGAAAGGTCGTCAATTGATTTCATGTCCTGCGCCTCTTTTACTATCACCACCTGATAGTTTGACATCATTGGATATCGCTTGGCATATTCAATCACCTTCCCGGCATCAACATCCCTGCCGTACAGTACATTTTGATTGAACTCACGTTCACTCTCGGTAAGTACATTATCTTCTATATAATCAGATATCAGGTCAATGTAATAGGGTTCCTCACCGCAAAGCAGATAAACAGGAGCGAAAACCTTCTTTTGAATATCTGAAAGGATCTTTTGGTAATCAGCAGCCATAATTTGATCAGAAACGTAAGTGTTTAACGGTTAGTCCGTTATTAATAAGTTGTTTGAGTGACTGAATTCCAATATGCAGATGTGTTTCAACAAATTGCTCTGTGACCAGTGTATCGCTGATATCTGTCTTAACTCCACTTGATATCATTGGCTGATCTGAAATAAGCAATAAGGCACCTGTGGGGATTTCATTATGGAAACCAACACTAAAAATAGTGGCTGTTTCCATATCAATAGCCATTGCCCTGATTGTACGCAGATATTCTTTAAAAATATCATCGTGTTCCCATACCCGTCGGTTTGTTGTATAAACAGTTCCTGTCCAGTAGTCTCTGCCAAAATCACGAATAGCGGTAGAAGTTGCTTTCTGTAAACTAAACGCTGGTAATGCTGGTACTTCGGCAGGGAAATAGTCATTTGATGTACCATCACCTCTGATAGCCGCAATGGGGAGTATGAGATCTCCAAGTTGGGCCTTGCGCTTTAGTCCACCACATTTGCCAAGAAACAATACGGCTTTAGGCTTGATGCTGCTCAGCAAATCCATAATTGTTGCTGCGTTTGCACTTCCCATACCAAAATTAATTATGGTAATATCATCAGATGTAGCACTGGGCATTGATCTTGTAAGGCCTTTAATCTCTACATTGTTCCACTTGGCAAATAAGTCAACATAATGCATGAAATTAGTAAGAAGTATGTATTCGCCAAATTCTCCAATAGCCGTGCCTGTATATCTGGGCAGCCAGTTTTCAGTAATTTCTTGTTTTGTCCTCATATAGTTTATTAAGAACTTCCGGTTTGCAAAGCCATAATTTGAATATTAATAAAAATTATCGCCCTCAGCTAATTTAAGGCAAATGTAATCAATTTGCCAAAAATTTGTAGCTTTACTTCCGCTAGTATCAAATACCACTATCATTTTTTAAACGAGTTCAAGCTTCTGGATAGCCAGCGTTGATTATATAATGATAAAACTTAATCTTCCCGATGTGGAATTACAAACACGGGTTAAAGGAACACACATTGAAGTGTATGATTCTTTAAGGCGAAAGTTTGTTATCCTTACTGAGGAAGAATGGGTGCGGCAGCACCTCATACAATACCTGGCTATTCAAAAGATGGTACCGGTAACAATGATGGCATCTGAAAGAGGATTAATGGTCAATAAATTGCCAAAGCGATTCGACCTACTTATTTTTGGCAAAGATGGTAAACCAATAATGATAGTTGAATGTAAAGCACCCCAAATTCCTTTGAACGAAGAGGTGTTTTATCAGGCCGCACGATATAACCTGACCCTGCAGGTTAAGTACTTACTTATAAGCAATGGGCTTGAGCACCACTGCCTTTATGTTGATTACACAACTGGGGAAACCAGGTTTCTTGAAGATATTCCAATCTATAACAATCTATAATCATTCATTTCAAAAATTGTTTCGATTATGAAAACAAGAAAATCCCTTAATCTAATTGGCCTGATTGTATTAATAATTACAGGTCTTAATGCTTTAGCTGCCGGCTTTTCAATGATTGTTAATCCTTCAGGTAATGACCTGGGAATGTCAGTGAATACCGTACTTCAACATTCGCCCTTTACAAGTTTCCTTATTCCGGGATTAATACTATTTGCTACTATTGGAGTTTTGAGCATGATAACTGCCTTGTCCTACTTCATGAAATGGAAGAACCACGAATTTCTGATTATGTTACAGGGTGCAATTCTTTTTGGGTGGATATTCTTCCAGGTTATTTTTCTTCAGCAGTTCAACTGGATGCATGCTACATTTGGCATTGTGGGTATCTTCCTGATATGGTGGGGTTATTCATTATATAAGGTCAATCGTAAAGTCCAGACTACTTATTAATAAGCTTTTGTAACTAGCACCCACAATCTTCATTAGTTCATATCTCAGCTCGCTGTAAGTGTTAATACCTGTATGCATTTAAGCAGCAAGGTATGGCATCAAGAATCCTGAATACAAAGCTATTTTTCATAAGCACACTAAAAACATTACATTGATGACTCTGTTTAGTTTTAGCAGATATAGCTATGAAAAAAAAGAGTGCTTTCCGTATTATTCTTCCCGTTATTCTGATCACTATAATTGCCATAATAGCCTTTTTTTCATCCTCCTGGTATTTAAACAGGTATGTGAAGACCCGCTTACAGGATCAATTTAGAGAGCAGACGAACGGTCAATACTCCCTTTCTATTAATTCCCTTCGCATGAACTTATTGACTCAGTCAGTTACATTCAGCGATGTACATATAAAACCTGAAAAGCCGGCACCCGGAACTGCAACATATAAAGTTTACTCTTCACGACTTAATCTTCTTGGAATCAATGTAATAGGAATACTGAGAGGTAAGTACGTAAAAGTGGATGTGATTGAACTTGAGAAACCTTCCCTTACTATAGTTCAGGGTATGCCCCTCAAGAATGAGATAAAGGATACCACTGACTTTTCAATCTACAAACTAATTAAGTCTTTTGCTGAATCTGTATCAGTGAATCGGTTTGAAATATCAAATTTTGACTTTAAGCTTTTCAGTGGGCCAGATGAGCCAAGTCCTTCATTACACTCTGATAACAATCACTTCAAACTAAAAAACTTATATATAGGCGAGTCAACTGAAAAGCTACCCGGTTTATTCGAGGCTGATTCTATTTCACTAATCATGAACAACTTTTCGTATACTACATCTGACAGTCTTTATACTTTCGATGTGAAGAGAATGGAGATTTCGTATATTGATTCACTATTATGGGTTGATTCAGTTAAAGTGGTACCTAACTACAGTAAGCGTCGTTTTGCTGAAATAGCTGGAAAGCAGACCGACAGGTTCAACGTATTCGCAGGTAACCTGCTATTCAGAAAGATTGACTTGCGGAAAATGTTTGAACATCATAGCCTTATATCCGATGCACTTGATGTTACAGATTTTTCACTAACTGCTTTTCGTGATAAAAATGATGAGCGGATGTATGATACACCTGAATCAATTCAGCACCTGATTCTCAATGCACAAGTATACCTAAAAATTGACACCATTAATCTTGATCGTTCGTTTATTGCATATGAAGAAGTCGCTCCAGGAAAAATAAAACCCGGAAGGATTACTTTTAACGATATAAACGCTACATTTACAGGTATTACAAATGACTCTTCATTGATCGCAAGAGGCAGAGATTTAGTCTTGAGAGCAAACTGTAATCTGATGGATGAAGGTAAATTATTCGCAACTTACGTTTTTCCAATGAACACTGATCAGATGGTGTTCAAATGTGATGGTTTTCTTACAAATATGTCATTGACTGCACTCAATAAAATGATTGAACCAACTGTGGGGGTATCAATTAAAGAGGGACACATCGACACACTGTCCTTTAGCTTTAATGCGGGTGAAACATCATCAAAAGGTAGAATGAAATTTCTATACCACAATTTGAAACTGCAAATGCCTGAAGTAAAAAATGAAAATAAGAAATTAAAAGACCAGTTAATGATTTTTGTAGCTAACACCTTTGTTTTGAAGGAAAGTAACCCAACAGGGAAGAACGAACCTCGTGAAGCTAATATGTATTATGTTAGGAACAAACAACGGTTTATGTTCCATTATACCTGGAAAACTATATTTAGTGGACTCAGAGAAACAGTAGGTATGCCTGAACCAAAGACCAATTAGCCAATATGGAAAAACCAAATACAGTTATTTACAATCTTACCCTGCGACTTGCCCTGATTGCACTTGTAATTGCATTCCTAATAGCAGGCAGACCAGTTCTTTTACCTCTTGCAGTTTCCATTTTATTTACATTCCTGCTTTTGCCTATTTCTCAAAAACTAGAGAATTGGAGGATACCAAGAGGGGTTGCAATTGTCATAAGCATGATAATTGCCGCTGCCTTTTTTGTCGGTATTATTTATTTCTTATATAGTCAGGTGTTAATGTTTGTTGAAGACTGGCCTCAGTTGAGCAAACAGATGTCAGCTAAAATAGATGCATTGTATACATACATAGATAACAAATTTGGTTACTCTGAATATAAACAGAAAGACTGGGTTAATGAACGTCTTACATCTGCCGGACAATCTGCCGGACAAATTGCATTGGGCTTGTTTTCAGCTACAGGATCATTCATTGCTTCTGTGGCATTGTTGCCAATATTTATATTCTTTCTTACCTATTACAGAGAAAAATACAAGCATTTCATTCACCTTATATTTAAAGACAGAAGAGCAGATCATGCTTTAGCTATTCTGAAAAAAATTACAACGGTATCACAAAGCTATCTAAAAGGACTATTCCTGGTGGTAATAATATTATCTATACTTAATTCAGCAGGTTTTCTAATACTTGGTCTTCGGCACGCAATATTGTTTGGCGTATTACTGGCGCTATTAAATATAATTCCATACATCGGAGTTTTATTAGGCAGTATACTGCCAATCATGATGGCACTTATTACTGAAGATTCATTTACCATTGCCCTGGGTGTTGCAGGTGTTGCAATATTTGTGCAATTTCTCGAAAATAATTTCATAACTCCAAATGTAGTTGGAAGTAGTGTGAGCATAAATCCATTTACCGCCATCCTTGCACTTACAACAAGTGCTATGATCTGGGGGGTGGTGGGTATGATAATTGCTCTGCCTTTTGTTGGCATGATGAAAGTTGCATTTGATAATATAGAACAATTAAAACCATTGGGTTATCTGTTGGGTGAAGAGAGAACTTATTCACCCGATACAAAGTTTGCCCGGCGTATATTCAGTTTGCGCACCAAAGTGCATAAGCCTGAGAATGACAAGAAGGAATAGAAAGCAATAGGAATCATTTATAATTCACAAAAACACCAGCACTATTTCCATTGTTGTAACTAAAGGAAAAGATTGTGCCATCCAGTGCATTTTAAAAATTGCCGGGTGAATAGCAAATTGTACCTCTAAAATTTTAAATGCCCTCATATATGGAAAGTGATAGCAATCCTTTGGATGTTGGCCGGAATACTTCGGGCGAACATGTGTCATGCTGGCTGGATAATGCAACTGAACGTCAGTACTCACCACTTTTAACTAACAATCAGGCAGATGTGGTGGTTGTTGGTGGAGGATTAGCAGGCTTATCAGTTGCCTATAATCTCATCAATCGTGGATATTCAGTTGTGCTGCTTGAAGATGGTTTGCTTGCTAGTGGAGAAACAGGCAGAACAACAGCACATCTCTCTAGTGTTCTTGATGACCGTTTTTATAGTTTGGAGAAACTCTTTGGGCAGGAAAAAACAAAGCTCATCTTTCAAAGTCATCATGAAGCTATTAACTTTATTGAAAAAACTATAAATCTTGAAAGCATCGATTGTGACTTCAAACGTATTGACGGGTACTTGTTTCCTCATGCTTCTGATTCTATTGAATCTCTTGATAAAGAGTATAAAGCTGCCAGGGGAATTGGAGTACCGGTTGAATGGGTTGATGAGGTGCCTGCAATGAGAATGCAGCCACTTAAGGCTCTTAAGTTTTCTATGCAGGGTCAGTTTCATCCCATTAAGTATGTTCTTGGCCTGGCCAGGGCAATTACGGCGAGAGGTGGCATGATATATACCGGTACACACGTAACCGAAATTGAATCGGGTGGGGTTACTACTTCTGATGGTTTTCGGGTGAATGCTAAGAGTATTGTGGTGGCAACCAATAGTCCCATAAACAGTAAGTTCATATTGCCAACAATTCAATATGCATATCGCACTTATGCACTTGCTGCGCTGATTAAAAAGAATTCACTCCCCTCAGTTTTATGGTGGGACACAGGAGATATGAGTGTTGACAAGGACACACCACCTTATCACTATGTAAGAACCCAACAATATAATGCTGAGTATGATTTGCTTATTGCAGGCGGTGAAGACCATAAAACAGGGGTAATGACCGGAGAATCAGAAATGGAACCCCATGGTAAGCTTGAAGCTTGGACTCGTGAGCGGTTTGAAATTGGTGAAGTTGTCTTCAAGTGGTCAGGACAGGTGCTTGAACCTTATGATGGATTGGCGTTCATTGGCAGAAACGTAAGTGATAGTGATAATATTTATGTGGTTACCGGCGATTCAGGCCAGGGTATGACTCATTCTACGATTGCCGGACTGCTGATAGCCGATTTAATTGAAGGAAAAGAAAATCCTTATGAAGGTTTATATAAGCCGGGAAGGGTCAACCTTAAAGCTTCAAGAATATTTTTTAAAGAAACCATTGGGACCTTATTAGATTACTACAAAACAAGACCTGATCACCCAGGCTCGGTGACACTAGCTTCTATTCCTTTAAATGATGCGGCAATAATTGAATTTGACGGTCAGAAGGCAGGGGCGTACAGAGATGAAAGGGGTCTATTACATATGGTATCTGCTACATGCACGCACGTGGGGTGCACAGTCAGATGGAATAATGTTGAAAAAACCTGGGACTGCCCTTGTCATGGAAGTCGTTTCAGTGTTACAGGTGCTGTATTAAATGGTCCTGCAAATTTCCCACTGGAAATAATTGATGAAGAATCTGAGAATTAATAATAAGTGGATAAGAATTCCCCTCAAAATCTTACTTTGGTTATTAGTTGGGGTTTTCGGATTGGTGATACTGGTGGTGATTGCTCTGCAACTGCCCCCGGTGCAGAATTATGTCGCTCAAAAAGCAGTTAATTTCCTTCACGAAAAGATTAAAACTCAGGTTACGCTCGAATCAATAAGTATAGGTTTCCCTAAGACAATTAACATTAAGGGGCTTTATCTGGAAGACCAGCAATCAGATACTTTACTTTACGCACACAATGTTTATGTAGGAGTGAACATGATTGGCCTGCTGAAGAATAAGCTTGATGTTAGGTCAGTTCGTCTCAACGGTGTTACCGGTCGTGTTTACCGGCAATATCCTGATACAACTTTCAATTATAGCTTTATTATTGATGCATTTGCCTCAGCAGAACAACAACCACAATCTACTGATACAACTGCTGCTTTTATTATAAGATTTGATGAGATAGATTTCACTGACTTAAGGCTTCAATATAAAGATACCCTCTCAGGTGTCAATGCAAGGGTTTATGTTGGAAAATTGGAAACCTCCTTCAGGGAGTTTGATATTGAAAAAATGTCGTACAAGTTGAAGGACTTATTACTGGAGAATTCAGCTGTAAGTTATCTTCAAACACCGCCATTGGTTAAATCAGCTGACACATCAACCTCAGTAATGCCTGATCTGGATTTCAGGAAGATAGCATTGGTTAACCTAAGCGTGAATTACCAGGGTCCTGCTGCCGGAAACGCACTTGAAGCGAAAATTGGGAACCTTACTGTGCTCTCTGATACTATTGATATGGTTATGATGAGGTTTGCACTTAACAACATTGATTTAAGTGATTCGGACATTAAATTCTTACAGACAAAACCGCAGCAATTTGATACAATCATAGCTGAGGTGGTGCAGGAGCAGGGCATAGAAAAAGAAATAGTGACGCCTGAATGGGAGTTTACTCTGAAAAACCTCAACCTGAATAATAACAACCTTGCATACAGAGATTATGATTCAGTGGCTAAGACACAAGGTATAGATTTCGATAATCTTGTAGTAACAGATTTCAATTTTGAGTCATCTGAGATGTATGTAACACCCGGAAAGATAAAACTCAGCCTTGACCATTTCAGTTTTGCAGAAAAAAGTGGTTTTATGCTCAAAGAGTTTGCCTCAAAAATATCGTATGATACCACTAATATCACGCTTGCTGATTTAATTATCGAAACCCCTAATACTAGTATTAAAGATCACCTGGAAGTGAGTTTTACCTCTATTACCGGCATTGCCGATTCAATAGAGAAGTTGCAGATGAACATTAATCTTCAGGATACAAGGATATCATTTGCTGACGTATTGTACTTTATGCCGGAACTAGCTAATAATCCTAAGCTTAATATCAATAGGAACGAAGTTATTGACATAAGTGGGGGAATCAGGGGATCCCTTGAAGACCTGATGATCAGTAATTTCTATCTTGATAATAACAAATCTACAAATCTGTCACTGTCTGGCTCAGTTAGGAATGCAATGCATCCTGATCGAATGTATGCCTCTGTAAATGACTTCAAATTCAGATCAACCAGAAATGACATATTGTCTTATGTCAGGCGAGGTGTGGTGCCAGAAACAATCTCCATACCTGACTACATTAACGCTACTGGAAATTTCACAGGGTATATCAAAAACTTCAATGCAGCTGTTGATCTGAAGTCAGCATACGGTAATCTGGATGCTAAAGTTAAAATGGATCCATCAAAAGGAAACCGTGAAACAAACTACGTTGCCTCACTTGATGTTGACCGGATTGATCTGGGGAAACTGCTTATGCAGCCTGATACTCTTGGGCCTGTGAGTTTAAGCCTGGATATAAAGGGTACTGGAATGGAACCTGACCGTATGAATGCAGAAGTTAAAGCAACTGTGCACGAAGCATTCTATAATAAATACATTTATAAAGATTTAAACCTTGAAGGATTTCTGGTTAACAGGTCATTCCATGGAGAAATATGGATGAATGACGAGAATCTTGATTTCAATTACACCGGTTACATAAATGCCCATCCCGATAGTCTGGCTTTCATCTTCGACTTCGTCCTGAACGGGGCTGATCTGATGGCTTTGAATCTATCACCAACTGTATTCAAAGCAAGGGGATCTATCCGGGCTGATCTTGCAAAAAGGTATGGACCTAACCCGCTTGGTAAACTTAAATTGTATGATGTACAACTGATCACACAATCCCTTGATTGCCCGCTGGATTCACTGGTTGTTGAATCAACTTATGATTTTGACTCTTCCTATATTGAAGTAAGATCAAAAATTTTAAACGCATCTTTCAAAGGTGATATAGTATTACAACACCTGCCGGCTACCCTTATCAGCCACCTGAATCAATATTTTGCATTCTCCGAAACTGATACGACCAATCTGGCTAAAGCTGGCACAACAACAAGAGGTGGAGTTGTTCCTCTGAGTGAAAACCCGGTGGGAGATACAGCCACTAAGTCAGAAACATGGCAGGAAAGAATTCTTTCAATGGATGGTGATGTTGTACCACAAAACTTTGGATATAGCATTACCGTTCAGGACCCTAACCTGTTTTGTGAGAATATTCTTCCTGGCCTCAAAAGATTTACTCCCTTAGCTATATTCGGTAACTACAACAGTGATGAGATGGCACTCGCACTAAGAGCTGATATTCCTATGATCGACTATAATGGTATCATCATCGATAGTTTATACATTAATGTTAATTCAAACCGCCAGGAACTGGCCTATGACTTTAATGTTGCTGAGATTTCAAATCCTACACTGGCAATTGAAAAGTTTGACTTAAAGGGTAGCATAGCTGACGATGAAATTATATACAATGTTAATGCTCAGAAAGCTGATACATTCAATGTTTTAAAAACCAGTGGATCATACGCCAAAAGGGGGAACGATTACCTGCTCATCATGGATGAACCTCTTGTGTTAAACAATACGGTCTGGAACATTGACCCTGATAATGTTATAACATTCTCTGATAAAGGCCTCGATGCGCAGCGTGTTATTCTTACCGGTGAGGACCAATTGATTTCTATTATTACCCAACCCGGTGATGATGTACCTTTAAAAGTTTCTTTTGAGAATTTCAGGTTAGCAAATCTCTCCTTGATAGTTGAAAAAGAAAAGGAACTGGTAAGAGGTGAACTTAATGGTCATTTTGTCCTTTTCAATGTGAATGGAGTTTCGGCCTTTACTTCTGATCTGGTAATTGATAGTCTGAGATTTATGGCTATTCCAATAGGCGATATCACACTGCTTGCAGATAACAGCCAAAATCCTGAGCAATTTGATGTTAACTTGAAGTTATTAGGTTTTGATAATGATCTAACAGTTAACGGATATTATCTGGCACAGGACAGTGTTGGTCAGCTTAGCCTGGACGTAGATATTAACAGGCTGAACATGGCCGCAGTTGAGCCCTTTACTTTTGGGCAGGTTTCAAGGATGAGTGGTTTTGTTGACGGCAGCATGAATGTTAGGGGAACAACAGAGGTGCCTGACGTTACCGGGCAATTGAGATTTAATGATGTTGCATTCAATGCCCCTTATGCAAATACCTACCTGAGAATGCAAGACAATACTATTGACATTGCGAACCAGAGAATGATTTTCAACGATCTAACACTAACAGATACTTTAAATAATAATGCTGTAATTAAGGGTTATGCCGATTTCTCTGACCTGCAAAATCTTTTGTTTGACCTTCGTATTAATACTACCGATTTTCTTGCAATGAACTCTTCCGGAGCTGAAGGAGATATGCCTTTGTATGGCAAAGTACTACTCGACAGCGATATTCATTTCACCGGAAGTCCTTCAAGCCCCGTAATTGACATGAAGGTGCAATTGGATAACGGTACAAGGATAACTTACGTGATGCCCGAGTCACAAATGACCCTTAATGAGAGCGAAGGAATTGTTATTTTTACTGACTCACTTGATTTTAAGAATGATATTGTTACCATCGATTCACTACTTAACACAAATGCCGGAGTTCAGGGAATAACACTGAATGCATCCATTACTTTTGAACCGGAGGCTGTTCTAAAGATGTTGATTGATCCGGTATCAGGTGATTCCTTGTATGTTAGTGGTGATGGTACACTCAACTTCTCCCTTGACCCGGGAGGCCAGATGAACCTGACAGGAAGATATGAAATTAACGAAGGTGGCTATAATATAACACTTAATGAGCTGATTAAAAGAGAATTCACCATCAGGGAAGGAAGCTCAATAACCTGGACAGGTGATATTATGGAAGCTATAACTGACTTAACAGCTGTTTATACAGTTCGTACATCTCCACTTACACTGATGGAAAGTCAAACAATTGAGGAATCAGAGCGCAACACCTACCGCAACACATTAACTTTCCTTGTATTCCTTAAAATAACAGGTCCGCTAACCAAGCCTGAAATCAGTTTTGATATTGAACTACCCGAAAACCAGAAAGGTGCAATGGGAGGCGACGTTAATACAAAACTTACAGCTTTACGTGCCGATGAGTCACAACTTAACAAGCAGGTTTTTGCATTGCTTGCTTTAGGCAGATTCCTGGGCCAGGATCCATTTGAAACAGGCAATGCTCCGTTAACCGCTGAGTCAGCTACAAGAGCTAGCGCCAGTAAAATACTTACCCAACAGTTTAGTGCACTCTCAGAAAAATATATTAAAGGTGTTGATCTGGATATAGGTGTTAACTCATTTGAAGAATACTCTGAAAGCGGAGAACAGGAAGGCAGAACCCAGTTGCAGTTAGGCTTATCAAAAGAATTCCTGAACGATAGGATAATAGTACAGGTGGGTGGTAATGTTGAACTTGAAGGTGAACAAGCCCGCTCAAGTACAGGAAATGACAGGGCAAGTGAAATTGCCGGAAATGTAAACATTGAATATAAACTTACACCCAATGGCCGCTATAGATTAAAAGGATTCAGAAGGACTGAATACGAAGATCCTATTGAAGGTGAGGTCATAAATACAGGAATCGGCTTCAGCTATTCACGTGACTTTAGAAGGATGAGACAACTGTTCTGGTCTAAAGAAAGGTTGCAGGAATTCAGAAAAAAGAGATTAAGTGAAGAAATTAAGGAGCAAGAAAAAAACAATGATAAACAATAAAAAATTCCTTAACATCATCATATTCATCCTGATATTATTTGTATCAGGATGCAGCAATACCAAGTATCTTAAACCGGGCGAAGATTTATATACAGGTGCATCAATAAACATTGAACCACGTGAAACTGTAAAAAGAAAGAACATAAGGTCAGAACTGCAAGATGTGGCACGCCCTAAACCCAACAGCTCATTCCTCGGGCTCCGTCCTAAACTTTGGTTCTATAATATTGCAGGTGAAAATGCTGATAAAGGAATAAGAAAATGGCTCAAAACTAAAATAGGTGAGCCACCGGTGCTTTTAAGTCAGGTTGACCCTGATTTAATGAATGATTTGATGAAAAGTAGACTCGATAACCTTGGCTACTTCAAAAGCAGTGTTGAACATGAAGTGAAAGTGAAGAACCGAAAGGCAGAGGTTGAATATACTGCTACAGTGAGTGAACCCTACAAGTTAAATGATATCGTTTATCCCCGGCAAACTGATAGTTTAAATACTGCTATAAGACAAACCCAAGCAAAAGCACTGATATACACAGGCAAACAATACAACCTTGACCTTCTAATTGATGAACGCGCCCGAATTGACAACGAACTTAAGAATCAGGGTTACTACTTTTTTAATCCCGACTTCCTTGTATACCAAATGGATACAACAGTAGGAGAGAGGAAGATTAATGTCCTGCTAAGTGTTAAGCCTGAAACCCCCTATAAGGCCAAAAAGGTTTTCAGGCTCAATAATATTTATGTGGTGCCCCAATATTCTCTCACAAATAAAACCAGGGTAGTATTAAGAGACACTGTTTATGAGCATAACCTGTATTTTGTTGAAAGAGCCAGCAATTTCAAACATAATGTTTTGCGTAGATACATCAAGCTTCATGAAGGTGATAAATACAGTAAGAAAAACCATGACCTAACTATAAGCAGGCTAATGGCCATGGGAGTTTTTAAATTTGTAAGTGTAAAATTTAATGATACCCTTGTTGGCGATTCAGCAATGCTTGATGCCACTGTTAACCTAACGCAGCTATTGCCTAAAACTTTAAAAGTAGATTTGGATATTGGATCAAAATCAACCAACTATACAGGGCCTACACTTTCAACAACCTTCACCAATCGAAATCTGTGGCGTGGAGCTGAATTGCTGATCCTGAGTTTTAACGGCACATACGAAGTGCAATTTAGCGGTCCTCAAAAGGGTTTTAACTCATGGGAACTGGGTGCAGGTATCCAACTAATCACTCCCCGGTTTATTACGCCATTTAAAATAAAACATGAATCAACTTTAAATGTGCCTAAAACTAAATTTGATCTCCAGTTCAGGCTGCTTCACAGGGTAGAGCTATTTGATATGAATGGATTTAACTTTACTTATGGGTATTTATGGAAAGGTACAGAAAGAACTGAGTATGAGGTGAACCCCATAGCCATCAACTACGCTAAACTAAGGAACACTACTGAAATATTTCAGGCTATTCTTGAGCGCAATCCCTACCTCAGGCGGACTTTCGAAGAGCAATTCACCTTTGGTTCAACTGCTTCATATACTTACAGCACCCTGACAGGCATACCCAAACGTGATGAGTATTATCTTAATCTCCATCTTGATGTATCAGGCAATACAGCATCTCTGGCACACAGGGTTTTTAGTGGTGAGGAATCAACTGACGAAAGACCTTACAAACTTTTTAATACACGTTTTTCTCAATATTCTAAGCTGTCAGGCGACTTCAGGTACTTTAACAATTTCGACGCCAATAATAAAATGGCTACCCGCATAATCATTGGTGCCGGTATACCTTATGGGAATTCAAGAGTAATGCCATATACAAAGCAGTTTTTTAGCGGCGGTTCAAACAGTATACGCGCATTCCTTCCAAGGTCAGTAGGGCCAGGGTCATACAGAATACCTGATTCACTTTCAACCGGCTATCTCGATCAATCAGGGGATATCAAGCTGGAGTTGAATGCAGAATACCGGTTCGGCATCATAAGTTTACTCAAAGGAGCACTGTTTGCTGATGCCGGAAATGTTTGGCTTATGCGGGCCAGTGAATTCCTGCCAGGTGCTGAATTCAGGACCGATGATTTTATGAGTGAAATTGCAGTGGGCACTGGCGTAGGATTACGGATTGACTTATCGTTCTTCCTGCTGAGGTTTGACTTGGGTATACCCCTTCGTAAGCCATATCTTCCTAAAAATGAGCGATGGGTGATTGATGAGATTGATTTTGGTAGTCCAAAATGGAGAAGGGAAAACCTGGTATTGAATATTGCAGTGGGTTATCCTTTTTAATTGTTGCCTGTTACACTTTTTTTCTAAGATACCATATCCTTATAGTCAAAGTATCTTACAATAGATCCTGAAAATTTATCTCCTTTCAGCAAAAATTGACCTTATATTAATTTTTACATCCTTCGCACACCGTTCGCATACCGTTCGCATTTCGTTCGCATTTGGGGCATTTTATGCGAACAATATGCGAACGAAATGCGAGCATATTGCGACTCAAACTAAAACCAATAAAAAAGGAGCGTAATAATTATTACCCTCCTTTTTAAAAATGATAGTTTGATATTCTTAGCTACATTTCAAAACATTTTTGATCTGGTAATTTGCTGATTCAGCAAACGCACCTACAGCAGCTTTTTTGTATGAAGCACAAGCATCACCGCTCTGACCTTTCCCGGCCTGTGCATTTCCAATCTCAAAATGGAAACGTGCTTTTTTTACGGGGGTATCTTCTTCTACTGTAAGGCCTTTTTCAGCTTGTGCAAGCGCATCATCATACCTTTCAAGTTTATTCAGTGCTACTGCATATAAGTAGAAGATCTCAGGATTGTCCTCAGTGTATTTTACAGCTTCCTGCAGGAGATCAGCAGTAGTTTTGAAATCATTTTTCTTAAAAGCATTGTTTGCAGTTATCAGTAAATCGTCACTCATTGACTTACGGGCTGCTTCCACAGTTTTCTCGTCATTGGTTGCCAGTCCCTGTTTAACAGCATTTTCAAAAGCATTACGCATTTCTGCATCCTTATTTTGCTTTTTATAAGCTAATCCCATATTCAACCAGGCACGTGCCATAGTACTATCATATTCAAGTGCCTTAGTGTAGCTTTCAACTGCTGCGTCATAATTTTCGCTTTTATAATCATTCACACCCTTTGCAAGGTATAATTTAGGAAGGAGTCCATCAGCTTTAGCTTTAGTTGATTCATCATTATATTGCTTAGCATAATCACTGGCAATTTTGAAGTTCTCAACGGCTTCATCAATTTTCTTCTCTTTATAAAGCGCAGTAGCATAATTATATTGAAGGGTTGCAATCTGTTGCTGAGCCATTTGTCCTATTGTATCAGCTTCAACACCTACTTTTGCGGCAATATCAGCAGCCTCTTTCATTGAAACTACTGCTTGTTGAGGATCACTGCCTGCCAAAGTAACAGCCTTGTTGTATGCGTTAACAGCATCCTCTTTTGTTTGAGCAAATGAATTAATTGTTGCAGCCATAACTATCATAATGGCTAAAGTTCTGATTGTCATTTTCATCTTTTGTTAATTTTTTTGTTGAATTTATTGGTATTGATGGCAAATATAACCAATAACGTGCCAAAAATTATTATTGCCAGCCTAACTTAATAACAACTAAAGTCACTTAATTGCTCTAAAAGAATATTTAATGATTTATTTCAGGGCAATTTGAGGTCTATTCATCCAAAATTTATTATACATTTGCATTGGCAAAAAAAAATATTATGAAAAGCACAATCATTAAGATAGCACTGGGAGTTGTGATTATCGTACTGGGCTATGTACTCTATTCATCTATCATGAAACCTGTTCGTTTTCAGGATGAAGTAAATCGCAGAAATGCGCAAATTGTTAATCGGCTGAAAGATATCAGGACTGCTCAAACTTTGTATAAGCAATTTAACAATTCCTATACTTCAAGTTTTGATACACTGACTGACTTTCTGAAAACAGGAAAAATACCTGTAGTTAAAATGGTACCCGATCCAAATGATACAACTTTTACACGTACTATTAATGATACTGTAGGCTTTATTAACATAGCCGATTCACTGTATTCAAAGCGGGCTAACTTCAAAATTGAAGATCTGGCGGTAATTCCACACTCTGATGGACGCAGGTTTGAGATGCAAACATCAAAAATCGATAAAGGGGGTGTTATGGTTAGTGTTATTGAAATAGTTGTGCCTTATGACTATTATCTCTTTGATATGGACCGCCAGTATGTTGTAAACCTTAAAGAACGTCAGAAGAATATTAACAAGTACCCTGGAATTAAAATGGGTTCACTTACTGAGGCTTCTACTGACGGAAATTGGGAATAACTACCATGTCAGGCCTTCGCTCATCAGTAAGTTATTTTGACCGAATATTTGACAAGGCTTCAAGTGAAAAGTACTTACTGTCCATCCGGTTTCATCCGGATGGGCTTTTTTTTTCAGTATTTGATGCTGATAGCCAAAAGTACATAGGCTTTCAATCTGAAATACTGGCCGGTGTTACTGATATCTATAAATACCTTTCAACTGACGGACTGCTCCGTAATTCATTCCAAAAGTCAGTCGTCATTATCCCAACTTCAAAATATACTATAGTCCCGGGTTCTCTGTATATTCCTGAAATGATATCAGAGTATTTCTCGTTCGTGCACCAATTGCCTGTGCATGACGAACTTAGGGCATGTGATTTGATTACAGATGATGCTAAAGTAGTGTATTCCTCTAATATTGCCTGGTTTCAACTTATTGAAGAGTTCTTTCCAAGCGCAACCGTGCTCCCCGGAATAACAGCACACGCAAATTATTGCCTGCCAAAATTCAAGGGTAGCCGTAAATCAGTCATGTTACTTAACCTGTACGATGATAACTTTGATATGGTACTTCTGGAGGAAGGTAAACTAAAATTCTGCAACAATTTCAATTTTAAATCAGCTGAGGACATTATTTACTACACCATTTTCGTCATTGATCAGCTAAAGGTTAACGCTGAAAAAGTTGAAATAAAGCTTAGCGGGAACATTCAGGAAAAATCAAACCTTATTAAGCTACTCCGAAAGTACATCCGCACCGTTGATGTGTTAGATTACCATAACAACATTCAATTAAGTTATGCACTTAGTGAAGTTGAGATATTCAGATATTTTGATCTTTTCAACCCCAGATTATGCGAATTGTAAGCGGAACACACAGGAGCAGGCAGATACAGGCACCCAAGAACCTACCGGTAAGGCCTACAACCGATATGGCTAAGGAAGCTATATTCAATATTATGGTCAACCATTTTGATTTGGATGATGTGGTTGTGCTTGATCTGTTTGCGGGTACAGGCAATATTTCATACGAGTTTGCTTCACGCGGTGCTTTAGGGGTAACCAGTATTGATACCGAATTGCGTTGTGTTGATTTTATTCGGAGCACCGCCAAGACACTTGGCTTTGAGGAAATTCTCTCATTCAGGTCTGATGCATTCCGTTTTCTCCAAAATACCCAGAATACTTATGATATTATTTTCTGCGACCCTCCCTATGATCTTGAAGGCGTTGACAGAATCCCTGTGATAGTGAAAGAACGTAATCTACTCCGTGAAGGTGGTTGGTTGATAATTGAGCATTCAGCCAAATCAGATTATAAGCAATCGCCCGGCTTTACCCAGCAAAGGAAATATGGGAGCGTTAATTTTAGTATTTTTACTTATCCTGATGTCAATAGTAATGAAGAAGGTAAAGATGCTGTGCCTGAGAATGATAGTAATGAAGCAGGTACAAATGCCTTTCCTGAAAATGATAGCAATACAACAGGCTTAGATGATAATTCAACTAATGTGCATGATATTAATGAGTAAATACTGATAACATGTTTAAAAGGGCTGTTTTTCCAGGGTCGTTTGATCCAATCACGCTTGGCCATGAAAATATCATCAGAAGAGCAATACCACTGTTTGATGAAATCATTATTGCTGTTGGCCAGAATATTGAGAAGAAAAATCAGTTCTCACTCGAAGATCGAATGAACTGGATAAAGCAAACTTTTGATGATTGTGCATCAGTACATGTTGACTATTACTCCGGGCTTACCGTTGACTTCTGCAGGAAGGTAGATGCACAGTATATCCTAAGAGGTTTAAGAACTTCAGCAGATTTTGAGTTTGAAAGAACTGTTGGGCAGGTGAATAAAAAAATGTATCCCGTCATTGAAACTATTTTTCTGCTTACTACCCCCGAATACACATCCATCAACTCTTCAATTGTGCGCGATATATACAAGAATGGGGGAGATGTTAGTGTTTTTATTCCTACCAAAGTTAAGCTTCCGGTTCAAGATTAAAAATAACCTGAGTTTTATTACTTTTACTTGTTCTTTTTCTTTCGTATGGAGATGTCATATTCTGGTAACTTGACACTATTAAAATGAGATGGATCGTAACTGTTATTATTTTTCTCTCCTGGTTTGGAGTATACGGGCAGATTATATTCCCAATTCAAGCCGGGATCTGTAGACCTTGTGTTTTGTCAGGATGATGGATATCTGACAAATCCCGGTCACCGACAATAACGTGGTATGGAACTCTAATATCCTAAAGCCTGGTTTGTACGTATATACAGTGATCAGTAATAACCAGGTCAGCAGCGGGAAGCTTATTAAGTAATTATTATAAAGCCCGTTATTGATCAAACTTTGCGAGGTAAATTATTCCTCAATAATCAAAGGTTTCAGAGATGAATAAGTATTTGAGTATACCTTGTTGATTTCTGCATCGGGCACCCAAATTGCTTCTGTAATTTCTTCTTCAAGCTGAGGTTTTGGGTCGGTTTTTCCGTTGTAAATCATCCTGAACCAGTAGGTGCGTTTCAACACTTTCTTTCCTTTGTGGTCAAAGATGTGGAATGTTGACGGCAATTCCTCTGTAATAATTACTTCCATTAATCCGGTTTCTTCCTGTACTTCCCTTACAGCAGCCTGCTGATGTGATTCATTCTTTTCTATTTTCCCCTTAGGCAGATCCCATTTGCCAAACCTGTAAATAAACAGCCTTTCACCTTTTGAATTATAAACCATGCCGCCTGCTGCTTCTACATACCAGAATAAAGAAATAAAATCATCAAGCAATCTTTTTACACTTTCGTTGTTATATATTATTAAAATATTGTCGCCCGGTTTATTGACGAAATTAGTGTAAGCTTCTTTGACTGATTTTTTTGAAGCAGCCTCAATTTGTTGCGCAGTTTTGTATTTTGCACTTAACACCGGTTCGTTTGACAGTATTATTAGTTTGTCGAAAATAAAAACTTTGTACATTTGCTGCATGAGTAATAATGATACTATCGCGCTTGAGACAGCGGAATTTCTATTGCAAATTAAGGCAATAAAGTTAGACAATAATAATCCATTCACTTGGAGTTCGGGAATTAAATCACCTATTTATTGTGATAACCGTAAAATACTATCCTATCCGAAAATAAGAACCTATATCCGGCAGGAGTTCTCCAAACTGATAAGGGAAGAATTTGGAGAGCTTGATCTCATTGCCGGTGTTGCTACAGGCGCAATTGCACATGGCGTGCTGGTAGCCCAGGATTTGGGACTTCCATTTGCCTATGTCAGGTCAAGCAAGAAAGAGCATGGCATGTCAAATCAAATTGAAGGGGTGGTTGAATCAGGGCAATCAGTTGTGGTAATTGAAGATCTTGTTTCAACTGGTCAGAGTAGCCTTGCTGCGGTTAAGGCATTGCGCGAAGCTGGTTGTATTGTAAAAGGCATGGTTGCCATTTTTACTTATGGCCTCGAATCAGCAGCGAAGAACTTTAAAGCAGAAAATTGCTCGCTTTATACCCTTACAGATTATGACCATCTTATCAAGTATGCCTTTGACATGAAATATATCAAGGAATCTGATAAGCTTTCACTGGTAAAATGGAGAGAAAACCCTGAAGGTTGGGGCAAATAGTTTGAACTATTTTAACTTTCAAAGGTTGGATAAATACTTCTAAGCCATATTCAATTCAAAGGTTGGATAAATACTACTTAGCCATATTCAACATTATAGGTTGGATAATTAGTCTTAAGCCATAATTATGACAACATTCACCAGTGAACAGGTAAATATTGAGAGAAATATTCAGTTAATTTTTGAATTTCTTTCTGACTTCAACAATTTTGAGTCCCTTATGCCGCCCCAGGTAACCGACTGGGAGAGCGACAGTGACCACTGTAGCTTTAACATCCAGAACATGGCTACACTCGGTATGCGATACAGTACAAAGAAGCCTTTTGATCATATTGTGATTGTTTCGGAAGGCAAATCTCCCTTCAGCTTCGACCTGCATTGTCACCTTGATCCTGTTGATGCCAACTCTACTAATGTCAGGCTGGTGTTAAATGCTGATCTTAACATGATGCTTAAGATGATCGCTTCAAAGCCCCTTGCTAACTTTGTGAACATACTGTCAGTTAAGGTAAAAGAAGAGTGCGAAACAAGGTTACCTGTTGGTGGGAAAGACAATATCCTTTAATCCACACTCATAACGTTTCCCCTGGTTGTCAGTCAATACCAGCTGACCGTGTATGCCTATACCTGTAATTGTTGCTGTCACTTCCTCTCCATCTATCAGGTAGTTAGCTTTTATATCCTTCAAATAAAGTTTACTCAGATACCTGCGATAAAGTTCTTTTCGGTTACTCTTCAGCATGTCGTAATATTCAGCCACAGTACTGTGCCATTTTGACAGTACTTTTTCAATTTCAAAATTACTACCTGTTAATAGTTTTAGTGATGTTGCATTTGGAGCATTTCTAAAAACAGTTTGATTAATATTAAGACCCAACCCTACTATGGATGTAGAAATCTCAGTGCCCATCACCTGGTTTTTGATCAGTAAGCCTGCTATTTTCCTGTTGCCACAATAAATGTCATTAGGCCATTTTACTTCGGCATGTTCATCATCCAGGAAAAAGTCAACTGTATCACAAACAGCAAGTGAAACAACCATAGTAAGGTAAAACTGATGAGCGGGGATCAGAAAAACGGGGTATAGAACCATACTTGCAGTCAGGTTCATGAAAGGCTCACTTTCCCAGGTATTCCCTGCCTGGCCAATACCGGCTGTTTGTTTATGGGTGTATATTACTGAGCCTTCTGTAATCGTGCCCGAGTTAATAAATTTCTCAGCATACTTATTGGTAGAGTCAATTTCTGCGATCTCTGATATTGTGAATTCAGGAAATACTTGTAAATTAGCCATAAAACAACATTAAATCGGTACAATTGTTGATACCTCGTTATAGCTTACCCGAGGCAGGCTGTTGCCTGACTTATTTAAGCTTAATAAATTGATTAACTTTGCAAAAGTAAAATATAAATTAGCCTATGGTATCTAAAAAGATCAAAACAGCTTCTGAAATGCTTGCAACTATTGCAGCAGAAGGAGTTTTTGAGAAAAAAGGTGAAGATGTAGTACAGATAGATTTACGGAATATTAAAAATGCTGTTGCCGATTTCTTTATTGTTTGTCATGGTAATTCACGTGCACAGGTTGAGGCTATAGCCGATTCAGTGCAGATGGAAATTAAAAAGGCCGTTGGATTAAATGTCTGGAAAAAAGAAGGTTTGGAGAATGCTGAATGGGTGCTGCTCGACTATGTTGATGTAGTTATTCATATATTTCAGGAAGCAAACCGAAAGTATTACCGGCTTGAAGAATTATGGGCTGATGCAGGCCTGAAACAGTTAGTGCCCGAAGGTGCCAAGCCAAAGAAAACCAAGAAAAATTCATCAGCAGAAGCTTCATAACCAATCATGGATCAGGATAATAATACAAAACCAAATAATGGCAATAACAAGCCTAAAAATTTAAAACCCAAATTTAGTTTCTATTGGATTTACGGTTTACTGCTGGTACTCATTGTTGGTATGCAGTTCATGAGCTGGAACACAAGTACCAAGGAAGTTGGCTGGGGTGAAGTAAAGAGAATGCTGCAAGCAGAACACGTTAGCAAAGTCGTGCTTGTAAACAAGGAATTTGTTGAAATCTATATAAAACCCGACACCTTAAAAAAGGAAAAATACAAAGATGTACAGCCATCAGAATCTTTTGGCTCAACCCCGGGACCTCAATACATATACAAGATTGGCTCAGTTGAAAACTTTGAAAAGGATTTCAATGATGCACAGGCTGAAGCCAGGGAGCCTGTTTATATAACCAATGAAACTCGCAGGAGTTGGGGCGATGCCATGACATGGATATTGCCACTTATTCTGCTGGTTGCTGTATGGTTCTTCCTCATGAGGATGATGAGCAGGGGCGCTGGCGGTGGCGGGCAGATATTCAATATTGGAAAATCAAAAGCCCAGCTATTTGATAAGGATACCCACGTGAATATCAATTTCAATGATGTTGCCGGACTGGAAGAAGCCAAAGTGGAGATCATGGAAATTGTTGATTTCCTTAAGAATCCTAAAAAATATACCACGCTAGGGGGGAAAATACCAAAAGGTGCTCTTCTTGTAGGCCCTCCGGGTACTGGAAAAACCTTGCTTGCCAAGGCAGTTGCAGGGGAAGCTAAAGTGCCATTCTTCTCACTCTCAGGTTCTGACTTCGTTGAAATGTTTGTAGGAGTTGGGGCATCAAGGGTGCGCGATTTATTCAAGCAGGCAAAAGAGAAAGCACCATGTATCATCTTCATCGATGAAATTGATGCTATTGGCCGTGCCAGGGGCAGAAACCAAATAACCGGTGCAAATGACGAGCGTGAGAATACACTTAATCAGCTTCTCACTGAAATGGATGGGTTTGCTACCAATGCAGGCGTTATTATACTGGCTGCTACTAACCGTGCAGATATTCTTGACAGGGCACTACTACGTGCAGGCCGCTTCGACAGGCAGATCAATGTTGAACTGCCCGATATTGAAGAGCGAAAAGCAATTTTTAAAGTACACATGAAGCCCCTGAAAACTGCCGATTCAGTAAGTGCTGAATTCCTTGCAAAACAAACACCGGGCTTTTCAGGCGCTGATATTGCCAATGTTTGTAATGAAGCCGCGCTTATTGCAGCACGCCGCAATAAAGGTGAAATTGAAAAGCAGGATTTCATTGATGCAGTTGACCGTATTGTTGGTGGCCTTGAAAAACGTAACAAGATCATTTCACCAAACGAAAAGAAGATCATTGCCTATCATGAGGCGGGCCATGCGACAATAAGCTGGTTACTTGAACATGCCCACCCGCTGATCAAAGTAACAATTGTACCCCGCGGAAAAGCACTGGGCGCTGCATGGTACCTCCCTGAGGAAAGGCAATTGACAAATTACGACCAGATGTTTGATGAACTTACCGCTACCTTAGGCGGAAGAGCTTCGGAGGACATTATATTTGGTAAAATCTCAACAGGTGCTCTCAATGACCTTGAAAAAGTTACCAAGCAGGCTTACTCAATGGTTGTATTTTTCGGACTGAACAAAGCAATTGGTAATGTAAGTTATTATGACTCAACCGGTCAGCAGGAATATGCCTTTACCAAACCGTATAGTGAAGCAACAGCTCAAACTATTGATATTGAGATAAAGAAAATCATTGATCTTGCATACGAACGTGCCAAGAAACTTTTGATTGAGAACAAGGCAAAGCTTGAACAGCTTGCTGATATTCTACTTAAGAAAGAAGTCATCTTCAGGGAGGACCTCGAACATATATTTGGTAAAAGGGCTTTTGAAGAGTACCATACATCTTTACCAGAAAAAGCCGAAACCCAGGAAGTAAAGACTGCTGATACTGAAAATGCAGAAACAACAGCACCTGTTACTGAAAATACAGAACCTAAAAAAGATTTCCCGACTTCAATAGCCGATGAGTAATAAAACGTCACGTCTTTCTGAATCTTTAAAAGACAGCACTTCGCGTGAAAAGGTGCTTAAGAAAGTAAGGCATGCTCTGCTTGAACCATCTGAAAATCCATTTGCCGAACATGATGTTGAATCATCGGTCTATGTAAAGAGTACAGAAGATAATGATATCCGCTTTGCTTATGAACTGGTAAACCAGGGTGCTAAGTTTATTTATTGTAAATCGCCCGACGATATGCTTGAAAAAGTAAAGGCGTTATTTATTGAGAATAAATGGACCGAAGCAGCATGTAATGAAGAACTTATTTCCGGGCTGCTTAAGCACGCGGGTGTCAGGGCATATCCTTATAATGCCGGACCGGCATTTAACAAAATTGCTGTTACTTCATGTGAATGCCTTATTGCCCGCACTGGGAGCATTATGATAAGTTCATCGCAGGAATCAGGCCGAAAGCTTCCAGTTACATGTGATATCCACATAATCATTGCATTTACTTCGCAGGTTGTTGACGACCTTAAGCAGGCATTTGAATTTATGCGCATTAAATATGGACCCCGCCTGCCGTCTATGATCTCAATCATAACAGGCTCCAGCAGGAGTGATGATATTGAAAAGATAATGGTTAGTGGTGGTCATGGACCTAAGGAGCTGTTTGTATTTATGGCTGACGAGGCAAATGCTGATAATTAAAAATTATGGATGGCTGGACTCTGATATTCTCAAGTGATAAAATCCAAGAAATTGAATTATTAAAGGCTCAACTTCAGGAATTCAACATCGTTTCCGTTATAGTAAACAAGCAGGATTCTTTTTACCTCATTGGTGATATTGAACTCTACGTTCCTATAGAAGACGCATTCAATGCAAATCAATTAATCAATAAATTTCAAAGTGAATAATTTTACCCTCCGTACTATTACAGGAGCGCTGTTTGTAATAGTGATCATTGGATCAGTCATCTTAAATCACTGGATTTTTGCATCACTATTCTTATTGGTGGTACTCGCCGGCTATTGGGAATTTATCAGAATGTGTAAACCCCTGAATGTTTACCCTTCAAAAATAGTAGGTATGTTAATGGCAATTACTGCTTATGCCCTTGTTGTTTCATGGAACTTCGGCGTATTACCCGATGCCGCTTTATATTTCCTGCTACTGATCCCCGTTATACTGGCTGTTTATGAGCTATCGCGCACTACTCCATCCCCAATGCAGAATGTGGCTATGGGGGTGTTTGGAATCTTATGGATTGCCTTTCCGCTGGCATTATTATCAGGATTCTTCAATCTTGCTGAAGAACATAAGTGGCGAGAAACAGGTCTACTGCTTGGGTTTTTCCTGATATTATGGATATACGACTCTGGTGCCTATATTTTTGGTTCCATGTTTGGCAAACATAAGATGCTCGAACGGGTGAGTCCAAAGAAATCATGGGAAGGATTTGCTGGTGGCACCCTGGCAGGACTGCTGGTAGCATACCTGATATCAGCTTCTTTTACCGAGTTCTCAGTTGTTATGTGGCTTGTGATTGGTATTACCATCGTAGCTGCCGGTACTGCAGGAGATCTCATTGAATCAATGTTTAAAAGAAACGCCGGTGTTAAAGACTCAGGTACCATCCTGCCGGGACATGGTGGTATACTTGACAGGTTTGATGCAGTCCTCATTGCCGCGCCGGTTGTTTATATACTTATTAGGTTGCTTCGTTACATAAATTAACTATTTTTGCCGGGATGAGAATTCACAGGGAAGGATTTTGGATCATACTTGTTTCCTTTATTGCCTTAGGTATATTATCGCCCCTTACAGGGTTGATTCCCATGCCTGTATATCTGCATTACATCGTATGGGCAGCACTTGTGTTGATCTTTCTGTGGATAGTTAAATTCTTCAGAAATCCCGAAAGGATTATATCACCCGACGAAACAAGGGTATTATGCCCTGCCGATGGCAAAATAGTGGCCATTGAAGAAGTGCATGAACCCGAATATTTTAAAGATGATAGAATACAGGTATCCGTTTTCATGTCGCCCAACAATGTACATGTTAACTGGGCGCCTATCTCGGGGAGCATAAAGTTCATGAAATATCACCCCGGTAAATACCTGGTGGCATGGCATCCTAAATCATCTACTGACAACGAACGCACCTCAGTAGTAATTGAAAATCATGCAGGCACACAAATATTATTGCGACAAATAGCAGGGGCCCTTGCCAGGAGAATTGTCTGCTATGCGCGTGAAGGCAATAATATAAGGCAGGGCGATGAATTTGGCTTTATTAAATTTGGTTCAAGAGTGGATATTTTTCTGCCTAAAAGCGCTGAGGTAAAAGTAACCATCGGGCAGAAAGTATCTGGAAAACAAACAGTTATAGCCTACCTGTAGCACATTAACATAACTTTAACATTTTACTTTGTTGCGTTTCGACATTCGTATACTATCTTTGTCAGCATAAACACTAAAAAAACAATACTTTCATGAAAAAATTAGCCATTATCTTCTCAGCAGTAGCTTTAATATTTGCATTCTCAACAGTAGAAGTATCTGCACAAAAGGCTCCTGAAAAAGCAAAGACAGAAAAAGTAAGCGATTCAAAAGCTGAAAAACCAGCTGAAGCTAAAGCAGCTTGCGGTGATAAAGCAAAAGCAGCATGTGGTGACAAAGCAGCAGCAGGTTGCAGCGACAAAGCAAAAGCTGATTGTGCAACAAGTGCAAAAACATCAGGTTGCTGCAGTGGTAAAGCAAGTGCAAAAGCTGTACCCGCCCCTGAGTCTAAATAATTAAGACTTTCCAAGTTTTGAAAAGGCCATCAGTAGTGATGGTCTTTTTTTTATAGTATCCCGATGATCTCCTCCAGCGCGTGCACTGTGTAGGTTGCCCCTGATTCAGGATATTTATATTCGAAATCAACCAACAGTTGGTCAATGCCGGCGGCAGCAGCACCTATGATGTCAACTTCTAAATCATCTCCTATCATGAGTGAATCGGTAACTCCGGCTCCTGCTATAGCGCAGGCGTACCTGAATATGTTGATATCGGGCTTTTTAAAACCTGCATCCTCTGAAGTGATCACGTGGGTGAAGTATTTATTAAGTCCTGAATGCTCAAGCTTCTTGTGCTGCACTTCCTCAAAACCGTTAGTGATTATATGCAAAGTGTACTTATCCTGCAAGTAATCGAGCATTTGGATAGCACCGTCGTAAAGGTGATTTTTAGTGGGACTTATTCTAATGTAATCCTCCGCCATGTTTACGCTGAGTGCATCATCCTCTATTCCAAAAGAGCTGAGCGTTAGTGAGAACCGCTTAACATTCATCACCTCCTTTAATATCAGCCCCTTCCTGTAATCATCCCACAATGAGAGGTTTATATCCCTGTACACACTGCAGAAATCATAGAACCCCGGAACACCCCTCGCCTCCAGGGTGTATTTGTTGTGTATTTCAAGGAACGTTTCATTTGAATTCTTATCGAAATCCCATAAAGTCCTGTCAAGATCAAAAAAGATGTGTTTGTAGTTTTTTACCGGCATGTAGAGTGGTTTATTGTCGGCAAAATTAGGTTAAAGCGTGGTGTAAAAAAAATTATTACGATAACCCTGAAGATCGTTCAGACGCCAACATGGCGTCTCTACACCAGGGTTGCGTTAAAATCCTACAAAGCAATCCATCTCTTAACGAGCTTTGCTTCTTTAGTAACGAGTGAATTGGTCAGCAGTTTTTCAAATTGTTGTTGTATTTCATGTGTTAACCATAACCGGTCGTTGCCGGAGTAGTATAACATAATGCTTATCTGGCCCAGGAAGTTTAACTGATTTGCTTTGGTAGTTAATTTGTTGGTTTTGGACAATTCAGTTAAGACCATCTTGCGAATAGTTTCATTATTAGGGAGATCCGGAACAGCGATAGCCATTTTTCTGAAGCCTGCAACGGGAGGCAATACGGGGATTTCAGTTCTGTAATTAAAGTAACAGTCAGGGAAATCAAGCAGTATCTTCTCATCAGTAAAATGCACCCATATATAAAGGGAATCTACCGGTTGTATTTGAGCTTTTGCTACCACTGCAAAGAGTACAAAGCTTATTAGAATAGTAATTTTTTTCATGTTATTAATTTTGCGTTTTAGCACCTTACCCCGTTGTCACCTCACCGTTTTCACCTCACCCCGTTGTCACCTCACCCCGGCCCTCTCCTCAAGGAGAGGGAGCCCCTCGTTTTTAGGTGGTTGCAAAATTCTACTACCTGTCCCGAGATATTTGAACCACAACACTAACCACTAATCTCCCCCTCGATAAAAACTCGGGGACCACCACTAACCACTAACCACTATATCCCTAACCACTCACTTAACAATAAACCTACAACTGCCAACCTTTTTCCCGCTGGCATAAACAACCGCTACGTACATTCCAGGTGTCCATGATGAAACGTTTATTTTAGCTTCATTCATTCCTGAGTTTACAGGTACTGAATCTATTTTCCTTCCATGGATATCGTAACAGATGATACTAATATTCTTATGGTGCTCTGTGTTTTTAAGCATAAATCTAACTTCATCACTTGCCGGGTTGGGGGTGGGGATTATGGGGATAGTTTTAATGGACTTGTAATAATCGTCACGCGTTGGTATGTCTTCAACATTAACAATTACCTCGCAAACTGAATAATCAATTGTTTTTGAAACTATACTATCTGCACATAAATAATCGTAGGTCCTTGGTACGGTATAAATGGAATCATATTGTAATGAAGTGTTGAACTTCATCAATATTATATCCTGGTCATACTCTGAACCAACAAGAGCACCGGCAAGTATCTTTTCATCAGAGGTCATAATTGAATAGGCACTGTAATGTGCAGTTGGATGAAGGAACGTATTAATCCAACCACCCAGGGTATCAAGTTCATGTATACTATACCATCCCGGCCAACGATTCGTACTGTCAACCATTAGGGTTTGAGCGAACAATCTGCTATCGGCTGTAAACATCGGGTGAAGCAAGTATCCTTCGGCCCATTTATTTCCAATATTGGGTATTTGTGGCATTGTGTCAAGAAGTAAATTACCGAGGCTATCGTAAACCAGTATCATTGGAAAGTCACCATTTGGTGGACGGTAAACTGCACCGGTATAAAAATGATTGTTATCTTTTTGAGTTGAGTTAACACTACCTGAATACTCTTCTGTATCTTCCCTTCTGTAGAGTGATACCCACTCTTCCTCTCTGTTTTGATCTGCCAAAAGCGTGGTAGATTTTACTCTCATGTACCCGGGTGGAACTGAATCAAGCCAGTAAGCCCAGCCTGTCATAAAATAATCACCTGATGCAGTCACAATAACATCCTCAATAAAATCATTTTTTATCCGGGGATGATCCTGATCCTTTAGGTACTGTTGAATCCATAATACGTTACCTGCGCTGTCAAACCTGAACAAATGAGCCCTTTCATTGGGGTCAAAACCGGCATATTGTGTTGTCAGCATGATATACCCCCCATCTGTCAACTGGTGAATTACTAAACCCCAGTCAGGCCATGAATCTGTTCTGAATATCCTGCACCACTCAACATCACCACATGCGTTTAATTTGGTAACCAACACATCATTAGAACCAAAGCCATCAAAGGTCCCACAAAATATTATGCCACCATCAGAAGTTGATTCAATATGTTTTGGCTGGTTGCTTTGAATGAGGCCTGTTCCTGTTCCTAAATCTATCTGGTAAAGTTTGTTGCCATTTATATCGGTTTTAATAATCACTCCACGGGTATTTGGATAGTAATTATAAGTGCCAGCAATAAAAAATCCGCTATCGTAAACTTCTGCAAGATTGGTAAGTTTGTCAAATCTACCAGGCAATCCAAATGTCTTTTCCCAGGTTTGGGCAGTGAGGCAATTATGCGAGAAAAGCATGATTAAACAAATGAGATATTTCATAATGTTAGGTTTTAAAAAGACAGGATTCATGATATCATGAATCCTGTCTCAGCAAAGTTATTAATTAACTATTATAAACTTTTCCTTTGCGGTAGTTTTATTGTTATTCAGCAACTTAATAAGATATACACCTGATGTGAGTTTTTGGGTATTAATAATAAACTGATCAGATTGCTTACTTATGGAAATTCTATTAACAATTTTACCGGAATCATCCAAAATAATTATTTCAGAATTAGAATTAACAATAGATGAATTATAACTAACTGTAATATAGTCCTTAGCAGGGTTTGGAAAAACCTTAACGTAGGACCGGGCATCAGCCACTCTTTTTACCTGGCGTATAACATCATTCTTTAACAGCTGTGGCACCAGATAGGGTTCGTTATAATCTAAGAAGTCATTTGTAATCATTACGCTCCTAGCATATGATGAAACAAGTTGGCTGCCAGACTGAAGGAAGTAAGTTAAATCTTCAACAGATGTTGAATCAATAACCGGATTTTCAATGAGCCACAACATAAGTGTCTTCTGCTGATTTAGTTCATATGATTCATGTTCAGTTAAAGTGTCGGCAAGAATACTATCTACTTTATTAATTGCACCTGTTGTATCGCCATTTTCAATCATAAACCATGCAACTCTCATTAAAGAATACGGGGTGGCATCAAGTTGTAAGAGTGATACAATGGAATCATTGATTAAAAGAGAAGTATCATTTAGTGTTTGTGACAGTAATCTGTTTAATCCATATGAATAGAAACTATAATTCAGATTACCCTGGATTTCCAGTAATTCCTTGGCCGAAATTGTTTGTAGTCCTTCCAATATTTCATCCATCAAATAATCTGGCATAGGTTCAATACGTGATTCAAGAGTTTGCATAACACCTTGTGATTTTACACCTTGAGGGTTGGCGACCATAATATCGCGTATCATAGCGTTATTCAATAAATCTTCCCGTTCAATTGAAGAGATTATTACTGTATCAGATAAAAAAGGAGATGTTAGCAGAAGATCTTCCTGAATAGTAAGAGATTCATTAGGTGATGCTGAATTAACCATGAACACTTTATCAGTAGTACTGCCGTCATCAACCAAAAGACTTAGGGTATTTGAGATTGAATCAGCGCTGATCTTATAGTTCTCTGTTTCTGAATCAATAGTTCCTGATCCACCGCCTGTTGTTTTTTCAGGGCAGCATGTATTATAAACCAAATCCCATTCCGTTCTCCGCAATGTTACATTTACGGGATTTTTAGGCACTACGTTTTGATTATCGGTTGGATTATGGTGAAAATATTCTATCTCTTTACATTCATTGAGAATATCAGAAGAACCTGGTAAATAATAATCAATGGTAAATATATTCCCGGCTGGCTTGGTACAATCCTCGTTTGATCCCTGATTTGGAATGCCGTCAATAGCAGGAATACCATCGGAGTTAGAAATATTATCAGATAATACAGCGATGCTATACCCAATCTCATCAAAGTCATTACATTTAATTTGAAGACCCCGGCTGCCATCTCTGCTGCGATTCTTATTTTGAGCTATTACGCCATACTCCATCCTTGAAAAAGTATTCCTGTAGATAAAATTAGGCTGGTCAGAACTATTGTTTATAGTCAAACCTCTACTGCGACCTAATGGATGGGTACTTCTAAAGTAATTTTCTTCAAGGATATATCCACTACACTGATCAAAATAAATGCCGATAAGATCTGTATCAGGCATGAGTATTGAATCCCACTTTATTTCAGCGTTATAAACTCCTGAAGCATATAAAGCAGTTTGGTTATTATTAAAAGTTGTATGATTAACTTTAAAAGTTTTGGTTGAATATCCACCATATGCCACTACACCATAGTTCAAGCCGGAAAGAATATTCCGCTTGTACTTTAAGCAATTGTTTAATCCGCTACTAATGCAATTATGGTCTAAAGTGAAGTTTGAATTGAAGCTTGTAACACCTATGCCATTTGCTTCAAATGAACTATTTTTCTGAGTGTTTTTTAGTTCGCAACCCAATATTTTAACATTACTAACCTCGTTTAAAACAATGAAAGATTCAGGCTTGAAATGTGAACTATAAAAGTCATCATCAGTAATAAATGTACATTGTACGAAGTTTGCAATATTACTCCCGTAATACTTCTCCATTTGAACACTGATCAGGTTATTTTTAAAAATGGCATTATTAGCCATGATAATGCCGCCACCAGTATACGGTTTAGTATTATTAGTGCTATGAATACCTATTTCAGCATTCTCAATAGTTGCATTGTTCTTTAAAGAAACCAGACCTTGATACAAAGGATTTTGCGGCTGCTTATCAGTGCCTTTCACCCTGATACCTCTCCAGGGTCTAAATTCACATGAGTTTGTTATTTTACCTCCGTCCACTATAAGCATCCCTCCAATCTCAACAACAATGGTTTTACCAGGCGCCATTTTTACTTCTCCTTTTATTGTTAACTTAGCCTCTGGCATAATGGTAACGTTTCCGGTAATTCTGGTATTATTATTCCAGGTTTGGGCTTCTCTTATTGTAATATCCTCAACCGGATATAAGTTGCACAAATCTGCTTTGTACATACCTCTACCAAAAGTTGAAGCATACAATTTATTATGTACATAGTTAATCTCTAAATCACTCACTGAAACTATTGGTAAACCCACGCCAAATGGTGTCCATTCATTCATGGATTGGTCCCAGTAATACACACCGTCATCTGTGCCTACAAAGATATCCGCATGATCATTACCTTTATAGAACTCAATACAATTAACCGGCAAATTGGTTAACCCTTGTGACATGTTAGTCCATTCAACGGTTGGAACTCCATTATTAAGAGTCACGGTTCCTTTAAACACTTTCTTGTCGGCTATATTCCTGTCTAAAGCAACATAAAAAATATTTTCATCATAAGGGTCTACAGCTAGATCAAATATTCCCACACCATAAAGATTTAAAGGTGCTGGTGGCCGTGGTGTTATATCATACCAGGTTACAAACCCCTGATTATCCATTACGCCTCTTCTTAATTTAATTTTTGTTGTTATACCCCAGTAAGGATTGTGATTTGCTGCATAAATAATATTTTCATTGGAAGGCGCTAACCTGATTACTTTTAATGCATCATTACTATCGAATTCAGATTTCCTATTAAAAGTAGCTGCCCCATCTGTTGACATCCATACATCAGTCCCACCAATAAGTAATTTTTTAGGATCCATACCGCTCATTTCCAAAGGAGCATCATTTCTTCTATTTTCTTCTTCTTCAAATCTAAATACTTCACTCCATTTCATTCCTCCATTTACTGTCTTGAATAGGTAAGGTGCAATAGCAAAGACTACTTTATATGCTACCTCGGGATTCTCATAGTCAATAACAACTTCTCCTACATCTCCTCCACGATTGAACCAATTCTGACCATCATATAGATCATAATTGCCATCCTGGGTACCACCCATAATAACATGAGAATTTCCTCTTGGTATATCAAACCCATAATATTGGGTGATATTCAAACCCTCACCTGTGATTTCCTCAAGGTCATAGCTGTTGTCAAATTCTGTAATGTGAGATACACCTCCATCAGTCCCAAACCATATATCGCCAAAAGTGACGTTACCAAAAGGTGAATCGACTTGTCGCACACTTGATTCTATATGACGTATATCAACATGATATTTCTGAGGTAAATAGGTAGGAGTTAAATCACCATTAACAAGAGTGTATTTTATAAGTTCTCGGCCTCCAACGTAAAATACATCAGGATGCTTTGATGACCAAACAGTTTCCATTTTATAATATATAAAATTTGGGCAGTTGCCTTGTGGTTTTGACGATAACACTGTAAAAGAATTACCTCCGTCATATGATATATGGAATTCAATATAATTTACCTTGGCAAAACCACGTGGCACAATAGTATATCTTTCCAGTACTACGAATACCTTATTAGGGTCAAATTTATTAATGGCCGTTGTTGCTCTTGTTATTTTATTAGTGTGAATATTCAGAATATTGGGAGTAATATCCTGCCAGGTATCGCCACCATCTATAGTCTTAAGCACCTTGGTTCCGCTCACATACATTGTATTACAATCAGTTGGCGATGCTTCAATTTTTTTAAAATCTTCTAACAAATACTGTTCTGGTAGCACATTAGTCCAGTTTTGCCCACCGTCAATAGTTCTCATTATTCTGGCACCAGCCTTAAATTCAAAGTTCACTAATGCCAGCAAGGTATCAGGATTGATTTTATTTTGGCAAGTTCCGCTTATGACGAAGTTTTTATTAAAAGAGGCTGTATTTAAGGCCGTTTCATTCCATGTGATACCATTATCAATGCTTTTCATTACACCTCGACAATATTCTCTTCCCCAGGTAAAAAAACCAGTGCCAATATAAATAGTACCTGGTTTTCGAGGGTTCACTTCAATTGATTCTACTCCAGTGACTCCTTCAAAGTCAGTTAAGCACTTCCAATTTGCCCCCCCATTATACGTTACAAACAATCCACCGGTGCCACCCCCGGCATAAATTGTATCTTTATTAACTACTTTTAAAGAAGTGACTATTCCAAGCAAAGATGCTTCATCGGAGGATTCATTTTTAATAGGGCCAACACAAGTCCAATCAACATTTATACTATTAGTATTATCTCTTGTTTTGATGTTATTAATTGCCGAAACATACGCATTTGAATAAGTTGACAAACTGCCTGAATTGTCCACTCTTGATTCCATGAATGTTTTCCACCTTTGAAAACCCTTGTAATCATTGGATTTATTTGATATTCTGCTGGTATCATCCTTAAACCACCACTCTGTTGAATCGCGTATAGTAAAGTAATTTTTTAAATGGCCAAACTCATCCATCCACGCTTGACCATAGGTTACTTTTTGATTTAAGAGTAACACCAAAAAGATTGCCACAATGAATAGCAAGCGTATTGTTTGTTTGTTTGTTTGTTTGTTTGTTTGTTTGTTTGTTTGTTTCCTTCATGATCTTATAATTTAGGTGAATAATTGACAATAAAGTTTTATCAATCAGGAAGGAAATTAATAGGAAGGGAAGTTATAGTAGTAAAAAGATCATGTTCAACGATCCAGCCAGATTTCTTGGAAACAAATATATCTAAGTTTTACCTACTTTATGCATAAATTTAAAAATAAATATAGTATCTAGTATAACACATTGATATTCAATATTACATAAGTTATTGAGTTACCTTATTTAATCAACTGGTGGGATAAAAGTTAATTAAAATCTTTCAGAAAATATACCTATTTCGGATAATTTCGATGGAATACTTTGTTATTCTAATTATTTATGAATCACTAACCACTCTGTACTGAGTAACGAGGCGCTCCTTCATGAGGTGCTTTGAGTAAGATGTTTTCGTGTCAAACATATAACGAGGCGCTCACTCTCCTTGCCTGTGGCCGGGATGAGGTGCTTTGGGGATGATTATTTTTTTTCACTTTTTCCTTGACTTCCCTCATTTTTTGTTGTACTATTGCAATATCAAAATGATATCAAAATGGAACCAACAAAACATGAAAAAACAACTACCCCTATGTCAGGGTACATCATGGCAGCAGTAATTCTTCTGTTGCTTGCTTTTACAATTTATAACTTCGCAAACTATAACCACATTACCTGGTTGATGATCGTTTCCGGTTTAGTGTTGTTTCTGGCAATATTCCTTATTCCGGGGTTGCTGGTGGTGAACCCCAATGAATCGAGCGTGTTGGTGTTGTTTGGCGATTATGTGGGAACGGTCAAGAGCAACGGTCTGTTCTGGGTTAACCCTTTTTACAAGCGTCGGAAGATCTCTCTCAGGGCGCGCAATCTTAACAGTGATCCTATTAAGGTGAACGATAAGATAGGTAACCCAATCATGATAGGTATTGTGCTGGTGTGGAAAGCCCAGGATACTTTCAAAGCCGCCTTTGAGGTTGATGATTATGTGCATTATGTTGAAATACAAAGCGAGGCAGCTATCAGGAAACTGGCAGGGCATTACCCCTATGATAATTTTGACGATGAAGGTGCTGAGATCACTTTACGTGCCGGCGGTGAGGAAGTAAACCGGGTGCTCGAAGAAGAGCTCTCTGAACGCCTCGAAAGGGCCGGTATTGAAGTACTGGAAGCAAGGATAAGCTACCTGGCCTACTCTAATGAAATTGCCGGTGCTATGTTGCGTCGCCAGCAGGCAACTGCCATCATTGCTGCCCGTATTAAAATTGTGGAAGGTGCGGTAAGCATGGTTGAGATGGCCCTCGAGCAGTTGTCTGACAAAAAACTTATTGAGTTTGATGAAGATAAGAAGGCTGCCATGGTCAGTAACCTTATGGTGGTACTGTGTTCTGATAAGGATGCAAGTCCTATCATCAATGCTGGTACTTTAAATCATTGATATTCATTCAACTGTTAATAGGTTAATCTATTAATTGATTTAATCATGGATCAAACTCTTGATAGATTAATCTATTAACCTGAAGATTGCCCCAGGCGGATTATTTTGAGTATTGATTAAATTCGTATTCCGGAACCTATAAAGCACCTATGAGTCAGAAGAAAGCATTTGTATTACGTTTAGATGAGAAAACACTTGAGGCGGTGGAGAAGTGGGCTAATGATGAGTTTCGTAGTACCAACGGACAACTGGAATGGATTATCAGCAATGCGCTGAAGAGTTCAGGAAGGCTAAAAAAATCCAAATCACCCGAAAAGTCACCCGATTCCGGCGAATCCGGCAAAGAAGAAAAATAATTACTTCCAATACTTCCCCTGCCAGGTATTGCGCTTATTCATTTCATCAATGATCATAACCATCACCTTGTCGGCACGGAGGTTGCCCCAGGGAGGTGTTATCAGGAACCGGGGAGGTACTTCGCCGGTGAATCTTTCAATGATAAAGTCAGGGTTTAACCGCTCAACAAATTTTATGATGAAGTCAATATAATCATCAAGGGTAAATAGATCAAATAACTCAGGCCTTCGCCGGTATTCAATGGCCATGGCTGTGTTCTTCACTATCTGTAACTGGTGGAACTTGATAGTAGTAAGTGGCAAAGCCGATATTTCTTCAACCTGACTGAGCATGAAATCGCGCGACTCACCCGGTAATCCTAATATCAGGTGCGCTCCTGTTCTTATTCCGCGGGCTGCAGTATCTGTTATTGCCTTTTTCGATTGCTCAAATGTGTGACCCCTGTTGATCCTTTGCAGGGTTTCATTACAGGTACTTTCAATGCCATATTCCACCATCACATAATGGTGCGCGGCAAGCCCGGCTATCAGATCAAGTTTCTGCTCATCAACACAATCCGGCCGGGTACCAATGATCAGTCCGATTATATCTGGATGCTGCAATGCTTCATTGTATAATTGCTTCAGCCTGTCAACAGGGGCAAATGTATTGGAATAAGTTTGAAAATAAGCCAGATACTTACCTGCCCTCCGGTATCTTACACGGTGGAACTCAATACCTTCCTCTATCTGCAGACTTACCGGCTTTTGTGGTGTACAGTATGATGGGTTAAAGGCATCATTATCACAATAAGTGCATCCTCCGGTTCCTACGGTGCCATCCCTGTTAGGACAAGTAAAACCTGCATCAATGCTTACCTTCTGAACCCTTTGTCCGAAAGTACGCCTGAAGTAGTTATTGTATGAATTATAAGGCAGATCGCCGAAAGGTGATAGCTGTTCCATGCCGGCAAAGATACCTAAATACCTAAAAAGGTCACTCGTGGGAGTGACCTTTCAGGCATTAACCTAAAACTAAAATTTCTATTTAGCAACCCGTTCAAGCCATTTCAGCATAAAAATCATGGTGAACATGGAGAGTAAACAGGCAACAACAAACACGGTCCATGTTAACCATAGTGGCACGCTTTCATAAAGGATAGCACCAATGAAAAGGAGCTGGTTTCCTAAAGCAGTGGCACCAAGCCAACCGCCCTGCATTACACCCTGGTATTGTGGAGGCGCTACTTTTGATACAAAGGATATACCCAGTGGACTGATAAACAGCTCGGCCACGGTAAGGATGAAATAAGTACCTATCAGAAGGAATGGTGAAACACGCTGCAGATCAGTTAAACCGCCCATGGCATCAACTTCACTCTTTAACGGTAAGTTCATTGAACCTAAGGTCATTACAAAATAAGCGAAAGCAGCTATAAACATACCAATAGCAATCTTCTTGGGGGTTGAAGGCTCCTGGCCTCTTGCGCGCAGCCATCCAAAAATGGCCATGATGATCGGGGTGAGCAGTACAATAAATATAGGATTGATCGACTGGAATATCTCGGCACCCTGAATCACTGTAAAGCCCAGGTTTATGCGTATCCCGCTAAGGTCGGTATAATCCTTGGCAAAGTATGTTAAAGTCAAACCATTCTGATGGAATGAGAACCAGAAGAAAATAACAACAGCAAATACTGCAAGCAATGCATACAGGCGCTGTTTAACTTCCTTAACATCCATTTCAATAGCGGTGGCATCACCTGCTTTTGCTTTAACCTTTGAAGCAGGATCGGGGAAAGTTTTCTTGTTAGCCAGGTAAATAACCACTGAAATGGCCATGGCAATAATAGCTATACCGAAAGCATAGTGGAAACCTGTGGTAAATACATTAAGATAATTGTTGGCAAAAGCTGTTAAGTCAGTTACCTGACCTGAAGTAGTAACCTCCGATGCCAGCGTGGCAAGCTTATCCTGTGCCTCAGGGGTTATATCACCGCGCAGGTATGAATGGCAAAGATCGGGCAAACTTGAGTTGTACTCAAAACCCCTGCTTGAGAGGAAACCGTTCCTCATCGCAACAGCAGCAATTGGAGCGAACAATGCACCAACATTGATAAACATATAGAACAATGAAAAACCTGAATCCCTCATTTTTCCATAGGCAGGATTGTCGTACATCTGGCCAACCAATGCCTGCAGGTTACCTTTAAACAAACCGTTACCAAAAGCAATGGTAAACAGTCCGATACATGAAAGTATCAGGAACAATGTTTGGTTAGGCACAGGGGTAGGGGTAGGGAAAGCAAGGATAAAATAACCTACTGACATTACAATCAAACCAATAAGGATTGTTCCCTTATAGTTACGGGTGCGGTCGGCAATAAGGCCGCCCACGAAGGCAAGGATGTAGATAGAAAAATAGAACACCGAATAGATCAAGCCGGCATTGGTGCCTGAGAGGCCAAACTTGGCCTGTAAGAAAAGCACGAGGATAGCCATCATCGTGTAGAAGCCGAACCGCTCGCCCATATTAGCCAGCGCGGCCGCCAAAAGACCTTTGGGGTGATTTTTAAACATAGATCAGGTTGTTAATGATTGTGTGTATATTGCTTGGAATTAATTTCGCAGCACAAAAATAATTAAAAAACAATATCTCTGACGGAAATGGCGCTTCGCGCGTTCAAAAGTTGTTCAAATGTAGTTCAAAGTAGTTCAATGTTGTTCAATGTTGTTCAAAGTTGTTGAATAGTGTTCAATGTGGTCAACTTAATAGATAGTAGAACTTACCTTTTGAACTTGTCCAAAACAAACGGGATTCCATTCGTGATCAATTTTACTCAGCCTCGGTTTAGCCTCATCTCAGGTTGTTTCCAGCTTCTTTCTAGCCTCTATTCTGGAATGAGGCTAAAATGAAGCTAAAATGAATGTAAAAACAAGCTGAAATGAGGCTGAGTCAAATGGAACATTAATGGAATCTTGCCTAATAATAAATGGTTCTTGAAAGGATCAGATATGCCGTACATTATAATTTTATTACCATCTGTACCCTGACATCACTTCGGGTATTCCCGACATTTTCCTCCAGTCCTGTGCCAACAGTCAGTTTATCAGGATAGTAACTTTGCGCGTATCGCACCCATAATATAAGCGCCCGGGAAACCTCGTACTTAACCATACCATAAAACCTGCTGCCTTTGTCACTGTATGCAGGCACTGAATATGAGCCCGGTATATCGCTTTCATAGGCATAGATTCGTTCATTATACGAGGCAGTTTCAAAGAGTGCATACCTCATATTAAAGCTAACCGGTATGCTTAAAGGGGAATAAATAATATCGGTGTAAAGCAAAAACCCTGTGCCTTTAATTGATTTTATATCTGTCGACACAAATTCTGCACGGGTTTTCATGGTAAGATTGCGGGATGGCTTATATAACAAATTGATTCTATATTGATGTTTGTACACGCTCACAGGATAATTAGTGTAGCCGGTTGAGGGGGGATTTGACTCGTAACTTTGTGGATAATTCAGACCAAGCCGGTCTTCTCCTGAATGGCTGAATATAAATGCATCGTTTTGAGGCTTGTTGTTATAACTATATCTGAAAGTAACCAGATTTTCTTTAGATAGACGGTAAAGTAGTTGAACCATATACTCTTTGCCATATGATGGTGCATCTACTCTATAGCGCAACCACGGGAACCTGAAATGATCAGCAAAAGCACTGAGCTGCAGGAATTTGTTGAGTTGAGTGAAAAAGCCTGCGTATATACCGCTTTCATTACTGCATTCTGTCCCAAAGCTATAGGCATTACTGAAATAATTATGGTAGTCGCGAGCATAATTGCGGTAGAGCACTGTGATTCCAAACTCGGATGACCGTTGAAAATTAATGCCGGCAAGATAAGCCTTAGCTCCGTTGCTACTACCCGATACTTCACCATATGCAATTACCGTCTTGTGATGAATTGAAAAATCAGTACCAAAATTGGTCAGATTATTTCCATTGAATCTAAACATTTTATATGGTAATTTATCAGGTGACTTTATTGCATCCGTTGACGTATTTAGAACTGTAGCGCCCAGTTTCACTATGCCCAATCTGGTTTGCAGATTACTTCCATAAACCTGTTGTTCAATTGCATTCTTCTTACTGATTTCACTAAAGGTTCTGTGTAGACCTGTCTCCATGGTAGTGCTGAAATAACTGATAGAAGATTCTAAGGTGTCAGTATTCAAAATATTAGCATCAAGACTTCTTTTAGAATAGAATAAAGTAAGCTCAATACCGTGATCAGGTGAAAGTGTAACAGCTCCACCCCTGAATGGCCCTGTTTCATTGGCGCCGGTGGCAGGTTTAACAGCATTGGTTTTCCTGAAGATCATTCCGGTAGAGTGATTACCTGAAAATCCGAATCCATTCTGCATGGTAAGACCCTGACCGAAAAGCAGGTAATAGTCACCTAGTGCAAGCCTTTTTACAAACTTTCTGCTTTGCGTATAGAAATGAAAAGAGTAAAAATCAAATCCCCCGGCCATGGGTTCACCGGGGTCCTTCTCCATCGTCAACCCAAACCTTAAACGGTTGTAGAAATTGTAATTATACTTGAAAAGGAGTTTATCGGGACTACCGGCATATCCCTTGAATTGATTATCTGATTGAAGCACAGAATCACGAGTAGTGCCATAGGAATATCCTTTCTGTTGCTCAAGTACCTTCTGATATCGCGAAAGCAAAGTATGTTTACCTCGTTGGGTTAAATTGCGGAAAGTGATCTTGTGCAGCTCTCTATCAAGTTTAAATACCAATTTTGGCTCAAGCTGTTTGATAAGAACGGAATCAAATCCTTCAACTAAATTGAGTTCATAAATGCTTGTGAGTTCACCGTATTTTTCAATATACTGATTGATATTGTGTATTTGCTGATCATTCAAGTGCAATCGCCTGAGTTCTGATTCAGTAGCATTATTGATGTTAACCGCTGAGCCGGAAAAAGTGAAGTTAAGATAATCACTAAAATCATAACCTGCATCCGTTTGCCTTTCATATCGCTCAATGATCTCTTCATCTGTTTCATCAATCTCATTTGAAGTGGAGTTCGCATTCCGTCGGGCAATAGAATCGGCTATTCCGGTTATTTGTGCCCTAGAACAAACTGCTGAAAACAATAATAAAGTGATCAAGTAGCAACGACAGACTTTAAAAAGCATAAGCTATTGATGTTTGTGGTGAAAACCCGAGTACCTGATGGTAAGCGGCACTAATATCAATAAGCAGGTTCTTATAATGGATACCTGTTCCGAATGAAAAGAGGGAAGGATTTGTTGAAATACCTATTCGTAATTGCACTGCATCAATTACTTTATATTCAATGCCTGTCTTCAGCACTACTTTATGATTGATGTTTTTCTCAGCTTCCGCGGATATTGTAAAGAAATCAGAAGTTTTATAAGCGACTCCTATTCTTAAGACTGAAGGAGCACGTTCATCTGATGTTTTTGACAAAGAAGCGTTTATTGGATTAAAGGCATGGGCTCCCAAAGTAAGCTGTGGAGTAATTTTAGCGGTGAGTCCGGCTTCGAAGGTCACGAAATTGCTGTTGCCATAAGGCTCATCAACACGCAGCGAGAAATAATCAAGCTGTACGCCGATTGAAATGAACCGGTTCAGGGCTTTCGCGAAAGCAACACCTGTTTTCGATTCATTATAAGCGCTGAACCCGAAATAACTATACGACACAGCAATTGTTCCCGACTTCATTGGATAAGCGAAGGCAATGGCATTATAGCCCAATTCCTTTATCAAAAACCTGTTTTCATAATATATACCGGCAACAGGCGAACCCAAAGAAGCGAGTGCCGCCTGATTATTGAATGCCGACCACACATCAGAAATTGCAACCGAAGCATTCCCCAAAGCAGCAGAACGTGCCCCTGCCGGCCGGTACTCACCACCCGCAAACAATTGAAAAGCAAGCACATGATGACACAAAATCACTATAATAACTACGGCAGAACGTTTCAAAGTGTAAGGTTGTAGATTTAGAAATGAACGTTAAACAAAATGAGGGTTAAATATAAAAAGATTTGAAAGGCAAAAAGAAAGATGAAAAAATAAGTTGGAAAGGTGAAATTAGTGGGAGAACAGCTTAATTATTAAGTAAAAAAACTATTTTTTGAAATTTGTTTATTCATTTAGCTCATGAAAAAAAATATACTATGAGGAAATTTTTTTCAAAAAGTACTTGACATTTCAATTATTTTGTATATTCGCTTCATCAAAAACATATAAACATGAAAACAAAATTAATAATTAGCGTACTTCTAACTGTTGTATTGTTAACTCTTTCGTGCAGCAAAGACATTGATTCTCAGAAATCTAAGACTGCAACAAACTTGTCCGATGAGGATATGGTCAAAAAAGTTCTAAATTTCATTGAGCTAGCTAAAGATGTTGAAGAAGGTAAGATTCTTAAAAGTACAGATAAGATGCCTATTTCGGAAGCAATTGCAAGTATTGATGAATCTTTCAACTATGA
>JAEZDY010000030.1 GCA_023417935.1 Bacteroidota bacterium | reverse complement strand
CCCCTACACCCCTAACCCCTCAAAAATTACTTTTCCCATTTTTTGAAATATACTTTTCAATCAACTACCAAAATAACCGGGAAAACACATATTTATGAAACAGGAGAACTTGCGCGCAATCTTAGAGAATATCGTCGACAGGCAATTATTGTATAACGATCCGCCTGAAGCTTTCAATGCTTATGAACGATTGGTTAAGGAAGAGGCTTTTAGCGATGAGGAGGCACGGTCACTTATATCACGCACCATCAAGATTGAATTATTCAGGCTTATGAGGTATGCTGAGCCATTCAACAAGCAACGTTTTGCACGAAATCTGGCAAAGTTGCCCGATCTGCCTAATGTGGACTAAACAGATATTTTTGTTCGCCATATGTCTGATTATCTTTATGATAGCAAGTTACTTTTTTCATTTTTGACAATAAACATAGAAATAAGAACAACTTAAAAACAGGGAAAAATGAAAAAATTTAGTATTCTATTAATGGTAGTACTTTTTGCAATGGCTTGTGAGAAGGAACAGCAAGCATCAGTTAATGAAATGATGCTGAAGAAAAAACCTGCAACAGGCAACAACAATAATACTGGTGGTAATACCGGTAATTCTTTCTGGATTGTGCCTGATCAGGAATCTATTACAATAGGGATAGGCGAGACACTTCAATTAAGTGTTGCACCGATTGCTTATAGCTATCCTGAAGTTGAGTATTATACCAACGACCATAATATTGCCGTTGTGAACTGGATAGGAGTTGTTACCGGCGTAGCACCAGGAGTAACTGTGATTTCTGCATACCACTATAAAGATCATGGTAAGCCTTTGCAGGACAATATTATTGTATACGTTGAGTAAACTTATACTGCTGCGAGACAATATGAGTATGGTGAATGAAACTTAGATTGACATTAATTTCTCTTCCTTGTTTCCTTAACTTAAAGATAATTATAAAACCTGTGAACCCGTCGATTCCTTAGTCGGCTTGTTCACAGGTTTTTAATTGAATCAACCTTTACGTTGGTTTTATTGAATCTCCCCGCCGCCGAGGATGCTTACACCTTTGATTACAACGGTTTTCGACATGTCGACATTTGATGTGTACCTCTTATCAGAGAAACCTCCAAGAATACTTGTTACTTCAACCCTGGTGTTCCAATCGGGCGGTAATAATAATGTTGAACCACCAAAAATAGAGGTCATTTCAAGGTAAACTGTTGAACCGGGTTCTATGTTACTTTGCCTGAGGTCTATCTTAGAGCCACCGAATATTGATACAACGGAGCCACCTTTAAAATTGGCTGTACGAACAATGCGTTCATTCCCTCCAAAAATGGTGGTTTCATCAAGGTAATCGGCATCAGTAGTGCCCTCTTTAAAACGTTCTCTGGTCCAGTTACCTGAGGTGAAGTTCCGCGGACGGATAAAAATAATGGCAAGTCCTGCTATTATAATGAGTATCGGCCAAAAATAATCGATGGCATGCCCAGTATAACGTTTATACATGAACAGTCCGCCAACCACAATCAGTGTAGTGCCCCATGCATAATTCCGTTCCGATAAACCGAGTACTCCCAAGGCGATTAACAGCATTTGCCATGAGAAAATGACTCGCCAAATCTGGGGATTTATCAAATCAGCCTGGTGCATGAAATACAAACTGCCAAATAATATCAACAGCACGCCAAGCACCGTGGCTTTGTTCGACTGATAGTAATGGTTCTTCTCATTTTGGTTTTCCATGATGTCAAAATGTTAAATTCAATGCAAATATATGTATGAATTGATAATAATGGTTCTGAAAAATAAATTTCACACGATGGATTCCGGTCATCCGAATTTGTAAATAATAGCCAATAAAGTTTTGGATGGAGTACCACTCTGGTCGCACTTCGTTCGCATACCGTTCGCATATCGTTCGCATTTAAGCCTTAAAATGCGAACACAATGCGAATGAAGTGCGACTGGTGTGCGACTGGAATGTGATTGGAATATGAATGGAATTGCAATGGAAATTTAAATGGCGATTTCATCCATCGTAATCAGACGCCAGCATGGCGTCTCTAGATTTTGGGTGTTCTGATAAAATCGTAAATAGAATCCCATATCTTTGCATTCATGCACTTATACAAGCACCCCTCACCATTTGTTACAGAAACCGGTTCAATTATAAATGGCCTGGGAATTGCCTATCACACTTATGGCACTTTTAACAGGGAACGCAATAACGTTGTGTGGATCTGCCATGCCTCAACAGCCAATTCAGATGCTGCCGATTGGTGGCCTGGGATGGTGGAAGAGGGTAGGTTTTATGATCCGGCAAAGTATTTTATAGTTTGTGCTAATGTTTTAGGCTCGTGTTACGGTACAACTGGTCCGCTGAGTGTTAACCCTGATACCGGCAGTCAATATCTGCATGATTTCCCCGAAATTACTATCAGGGACATTGTAAGAGCTAACGATCTGCTGCGTGAATATCATACGACCACTAGTACAAGAGTGCACTCTGAGAGTGCAAGTATTAATGGTCAGCAGACTGTTTATCTCAACTTCAAAACAACTGATCAGATATATCTGGTGAATGTTAACAACGGAATAACTTCAGAAACAAGGAAAGTAGCAGTTATACGCTAAGTATTACAAGTATGAACCATCCGGGAAGGGTTTAATTTAAGGGAAAAATATTGATTTATTTGAAAAAGCACGAACTGTAATGGTTTGTGCGTTTTCTATTAGTCTCAGCACCGAAGTGGTTTACATACACTAAGCTTTTATTCAGTTGATGGGAATAAATTACGATGGATGAAACGAATTGCCAACAAACAGACTCACCCAAACAGACGCCAACATGGCGTCTCTACACCGGGGTTGCGGCTTGTGTTTCTACCGATGTTTCGAACCTCGCGGTGACTGTTATTAAATCCGGATCATTATCATTTAACTGTAGACTTTCCAGAAAATCTGAGGATTTCATTTTTCTCCAGATCTCAGGCAAGTTTAACAAAGTTGTCTTCCATTTTCACGTTAAAGCTTATCTCTGCTTTCAAAGCCTTAAAGACTTTTAAGATGGTGTCGATTGTCGCACTGTTGGCACTGCTTTCAAGTTTAGAAATTTGAGCTTTCTGTAAACCTACTAGTTTCCCAAGTTTCCTCTTGAGTCAAACGTCTTTCTTGTCTGGCGGCTTTAATCATTTTCGCACCTACGGCTCGGTGACTGTTATATTAATTTTATTTAACGAACACCTTACTCCCGGCTGTAATTTTCCTTGATATAATAACCTTAACTGGTACATTCCTGCAACCAGATGAGATACATCAATTTGTAAGGGTGCAACTGAATTTGCAACCTTCTGTTGTAAGATAATTGTACCATGGATGTCAGTCAACTGCAATGTCGCAGTTGACCACTGTGATATTTGGAGTCTTTTGTATAACAGGTAGAAGAATATCCATTTGATGTGGATTGTACTATTTACGAATCATTAAGTATGTCAATTGAAGTTAATCCACCCCAAAAAGCATCACTCATTAAATCGGCATCAAAAAGCAACACTTTTAACCAAATAAATAATTTGTTATGCAAGAATAAAATAGTTTATGTTTGCATAAAAAAAATGAAAAAAAACAACAAACACATTATTACTATTAATTTTACTGACTGTCATTATTAGTAGCTGTGAAGAAAAGGAAACTCCTGCAGTTAAGCGAGTGATTCAACAAAAATTATTACCTTCAGATACATTGTTGCAATTCAAAGATGTGAGTGATTTTTTTACCACTCTTGATTATAATTGATACTTCAATTTTTAGTAAAGTTCAAGATGTTGAGGAATTTGCCAACCTTAATGATGAGTACTTAAAACTCATTAATGAAACAGTATTGTCCATGAACAAATTTAGATATCTTGCTAACCGAGTAATCAAGCCGGTAATCATTTTGGAGGTTATGATTGCTGGGCAGATACGCCTTCCACTAATCCATTGCCCCCATTTGTTTTAGATTGAACAGAAACTTCTGGCAACACTTTTCCCTGATAGAGAATGATCAGTTGAGGGAGGTATTAGAACCGGTTGCTATATAAAGGCATACAATCGAATCATAAACAGACGCCAGTTATTGCTCTCAACGAAAAACAAACTTTATTTTTAATAATAATTGACGTTGAATCGTCATTATTGGTGGTTTCATAGTAGCTTATTTGATACGTTCAATTATTAACAACTTAATATAATCAAAAATGAAAACTAAATGTCTTTTTTTTTATCAGCGCATGTATTGCTCTGACAGTATTTTTTTTCTCATGTTCAAAAGACAAAGATCCAGAACTCTTGGTTACAGAATTACACTCATTAAAGAGTGATAGCTTAGGAGAATACAAAGATTCCGTCTATTTAGCAAAAGATGGAGTTATTTATACTTATTATTTTGATAACATAAAGAAAAAAACAATTGAATTCAATCCTAATCTTACCACTGAAGAATTAAGTCCAGAAATTCACTTATTAATAGTTCCTGTATTTAAGCAGGATAGTAGCCTTAATGAAATTCAAATTAGAGAATTTTCTACACATCTTGGTTATGTTGCTTTTGGAAAGACTATTAATCCTAATTTTGAGCAGTTCTTGAATTTTGAGTCTAAGTTAATTCAATGTATTGAAGCTGAGAATTTAGTGGCGGAGTATGAAGCTACGGGCGCAATATCTTTTGATTATGAGAGTTGGTATAATAATCTGTATAATGTAACCTTCAATAGACTTGCTGTTCCTGTGACTGTATATAAAAATTTAGGTGGTGGAGATGCATGGATTCACCTTTATGGTCAAGCATTATTTATGATGCCAAGTTTTAATGATGCAGTTAGTAGCTACTATGACTGGGATATCTATAGTTACATGATGATTTATGATAAATCATTCTATAGAAAAAAAATTGCTACACTAAGTTACTGGGGCCGCAATTACATATATTTCTGGGGTCCTCTATATTATTTGAATGACAGAATGTCTTCTTTCTATACATTATAGCACAAAATGTTATATTCACGAAAAGTAGAAGAACTGTTCATAAGGTTCTTCTACTTTTAAAATAAAATTATGAAACGCACACTGTACTCCCTGGGCTTAATCGTCAGCCTTCTTACTTCTACTAATATTAATGCTCAACCTTTTCCGCTGGATTCTACTTTTGCTATGAATGGTTTTAATATTGTAAACATGAATTCAACCGCCTATGGAATGATAAAGGTGGCAAATCAATCAAATGGCAAAATTGTAGTTTGTGCATCGAAAAGCTCAGGACCGGATGCTTATGATTTTTCTGTTGTAAGGTTCAATGCCGATGGTAAGACTGACAGCACGTTTGGTACTAATGGTGTAGCTATTAAGGATGTGAATACTTATGATTATGCGCAGAATATATGTGTGCAAAATGACGATAAGATTATTGTTGTCGGTGCATCTACCAGGACCGGTGACCGCAGTTTAACAATGCTTCGTTTTAATCCCGACGGTATAATAGATCAAGCATTTGGCAATAATGGTGTTGTAACATTAAGTGTCATGTATGACGACACATTTTTTGCAGTTCATCAACAATCTGATGGAAAGATATTAGCTGCAGGTACTGCCAATGACTTAGGATATATATGTCGTTTTCTTGAAAATGGAACTCCTGATAATACATTTGGTAGTAATGGAAGTGTTTCTTTCAGTGTTGGGCAGACAACGATTATTAATAATATTGCAACTGTTGGAGAAAATGATATTTATGTGGCAGGTCAGATTGCCGGATTTACTGCAGACGGATTTGTTACTAAACTTCACCTTAACGGGTCCATCAATACAGCATTCGGCATAAACGGTACTTATTATGTTGATTTCTTAAGTCAGGAATATGTTAATGCCATGGTATGTCAACCTGATGGCAAAATACTTGTTGGCGGCGCTTATGGAACTATGGTTGGTTCTAATCCACTGGCGGAACTGATGGTTTTGAGACTAACGCCCGAAGGAACACTTGATCAATCATTCAACAATACAGGGAAACTAACTTTTGTGTTTGAACCCAATACTGAAAACATTTGTCATTCATTAGTTTTGATGCCATCAGGTGAGATATTTGCTTCAGGATACTCAGGTGATATTACTACTTCCTACACTAAACTATCAATTGCTAAAATAAAACCAAATGGAAGCCTGGATAGTACATTTGCCTTCAATGGTAAATTGGTAACTGATTTTGGGAGTCCTTATGAAAAAGCTCACGGGGCAATATTAACTTCTGATAACAAGCTTGTTGTATCAGGGTATTCAGGCAATAACGTTAAACCAATGGTTTGTCGTTTTTTAACAACTCCCAATCCTGCTTTTGAACAAAAAATCCTTGAGGAAGGAAATACATGGAATGTGCTTGCTGTTGAATATATTCCCGGTGATCCTTATTACGACACCACTTTCCACACAGTAACCTATAGAATCTTTAGTGATACAGTTATTAATACAGTCGCTTACAAAAATATTATGTCGAGTACTGAGAAGAATCCGGCAAGTTGGAAACATGCAGGATACATCCGGGAGGATTACAACCTTAGAGTATGGATGCGTGAAACAGCCAACGGTGAGGAATATCTATTGTATGATTTCAGCGCAGGTGTGGGGGAAGAAATGATGATTGGACTTAACCAACCGGTTCCACTAACTGTGGATTCAATAAAAGAGGTTGATCTTGATGGAATAATCAGGTTAAAGTTCTGGTTATCGTACAATGATTACCATGAGACATGGCTTACCGGGATTGGCAGCAACAAAGGGATATGTTTCAGTGGTTCAGCGAATATAACCGGAGGATGGTACTGGCTTTTGTGCATGTCGGATATAAATGGTCCGGTTTATTCAAACCCCGATTTTGAATCATGCTATCTCGTTACCAATACTCAAAATCTTGTATCTAAAAACTTCACACTATACCCCAACCCAGCTTCAAATATAATTACATTCTCATTTCCCGCCTCTTTCATACTAACAGAATCAGAGGTTGCTATCTTTAACATTGCTGGCCATTTAATTGAAAACAAGAAAATAACCGGCCATGATTTTCATTACAATGTCGCGCATTTAAAAGAAGGTATTTATTATTGCCGGATAAAATCACCAGAGTATATTCATACAGAGAAGCTGGTAATAACAAGGTAACGGTTCAACCCTCTGGGGTTAACGCCACAAATTATTATGGGGCACTTTACAATTACCTTCATTCGTTTTTATTCTTAATTTTGGGTTTTAAAGAATCATGAAAGATGGAGGATGATATCAGGTGGAAACAGCGGTTTTCAAATTATCTGAAAGCACTTAATAAATTATCAGAGGCAGTGCAATTTATCAATGATGATAAATCAGACTTCGATACTCATCATACAAATACTTTGGATGGAATCATTAAGGATGGAATGATTCATCGGTTTGAATATACTCATGAACTTGCATGGAACGTAATAGAGGACTATGCAAAGTATCAGGGTAATACTACTATTGGCGGTATTAGGGATGCAACAAGAGAAGCCTTTCAGTTAAAATTGATATCAGATGGCAAAGTTTGGATTGATATGATTTCAAGTCGTAATAAAACATCCCATACATACAATGAAGATGTTTCTGAAGAAATATTCAATAAAATAATAACAGAGTATTATTCTGCTTTTGTTGAGTTCCGGAATGTAATGGAGGCAAAATAATAGGCAGATAAAGTTAAATAATTGATTATGCACAGTTCAGGTTTATCTGAGATTGAAGTTGAGAAGATCAGACAGGTCTTTTCAAAGTACAATGAAATTGAGAGCGTAATATTATACGGTTCAAGGGCAACCGGTAAGTTTGAACAATCTTCAGATATTGACCTTACTATTCTGGGAAATAATATTGATTCTAATATTCTGTCGGAAGTTGAATTTGAGTTAGATGATTTATTGTTACCCTATAAAATTGATATTAACCTGTTCCATAGAATTAATAATACAGAATTGGTTGACCATATTAAACGGGTTGGTGTTGTTTTTTACCAGGTTTAATAACATCCCATACCTTTGCATTCATGCAATTATACAAACACCCATCACCCTTTGTAACAGAAACCGGTTCAATTATAAATGGGCTGGAAATTGCCTATCACACTTATGGCACATATAACAAGGAGCTAAATAATGTTGTGTGGATTTGCCATGCCTTAACTGCCAATTCAGATGCTGCCGACTGGTGGCCAGGGATGGTGGGAGAGGGTAGGTTTTATGATCCGGCAAAGTATTTTATTGTTTGTGCCAATGTGCTCGGCTCGTGTTACGGTACAACCGGTCCGCTGAGTATTAACCCTGATAGCGGCAGGCAATGGCTGCACGATTTTCCGGAAATTACAATCAGGGACATTGTAAAAGCTAACGATCTGCTGCGTGAACATCTGCAAATTGATAAGATTCATACCGTTATTGGTGGCTCAATTGGTGGCTTCCAGTCGATGGAATGGTCAATCATGAAACCAAACTTGTTTGAACATATTGTGCTGATCGCCTGCAGCGCTAAAGCCAGTCCATGGGTTATTGCCTTTAATGAATCACAAAGGTTGGCTATTATGGCTGACGCGACATTCAGTAGGTGGGTAAATGTGAATTCGGGTATCGTAGCGCCGGAAACAGGCATCGGGACACCGGAAATAAACATCGGGACACCGGAAACAGGCATCGGGACAATAAACTCACCAAAAGAAACCGACGGGTTGCAGGGAATGAAAGCAGCCCGGTCAATTGCACTGATCAGTTACAGAACCGCTGAAGCTTATAACCTCACACAGGCAGAAGTGGATAATGATAAGATCAATGATTTTAATGTATCATCCTACCAACGCTACCAGGGCGATAAGCTGGTAAAGCGCTTCAATGCATACTCCTACATGATTCTAACCAGATTCATTGATTCACACAACATCTGGCGCGGACGCCCAAACATTGAAGAATTGCTCAAAGCGGTAAAAGCGCGCACGCTGGTCATTGGCATCACAACCGATATCCTATACCCCGTGCATGAACAAAAACACCTTGCAACACTTTTCCCGGATGCTATATATAAGGAGATATACTCAGATTTCGGGCACGATGGGTTTTTGATTGAGAATGATCAGTTGAGGGAGGTGTTGGAATCGTTTGCTATATAAAGGCATACAATCGCATCAACAAACAGATGCCTACAACAGACACCAACAAACAGACGCAATCATTGCGTCTCTACACCGGGGTTGCGTTAAACGTTGATTTTTTCATGCCATGTATGATTCATGTCATAACACCATCAAATGTAGAGACGCCATGCTGGCGTCTGAACGATGGGTGGGAACGATTAGAAAAGATTGAGCGGTATCACCTCACCACCATCACACTCCCCTTCAACTGATAAACCTTCCCAACCGCATTAGTGGCGCACCAGCTCTGCATTTACCACTGGTTTGAAGGAGTCATTTAGACCGTCGCCGTTTGGGGTGAAGGCGTTGGGTACTTGTATGGGGATGAAGGTGTTGAGCATAAACACGCTTTCCAGTGCTTCACAGCCTTCGGTTGTTTTCATGGTTACGGAATATTCTCCTTCGGCGGTTACATTGATGTAGTAGGTGGCTTCGCCGGTGTTCCATTCATAAGAGGCGTATCCCTGTGTTGCTTCAAGCAGGTATGCTTGTTCAAAGGGTATGGTATCTTGCGTTGGACATACCGACTCCCACGATATATTCTGATTGTTTGACAAGGGCAGAATCAGGTATTGAAACATCAAACTGATGTATTTTAGAACATTCATAAAAATCGATATAACCATGAAGATGATTAATATATAAAAGTTTAGAATCAGAAGAGAACTCCAGGCCTGCCGGTGATCTAGTACCAGTTGGTGAACCGCATGTTGTGTCAGGCTCAATAATGAATAAAGGGTTTAAAATACCGGTTTCAGTATTAAATGACCCATATTCTACTTTTCCTGATTCTTCATAACAGGCAGCAAATTTAGAATCATCCGGACTTATATTTATTTCACCAAAATATTGAGCAGCAGCATTGTGTGTGGGAAGGTTAAATAGACTTGGGCTGATTTTTCCAACTGGATTTAATCCCTGAGGAGATAATTTATAGGAGTAGAAAAATAAGTCAAACTAAATTAAAATCAAAGTTTTATCGGCAACTACTTCACCACCATAACACTCCCTTTCAACTGAAATACCTTCCCAACCACATTACTGTATGATATAAACCAGTTATAAACACCCGGTAATGCATCTTCCCCTTTCCAACCTTCAGTTGCATTAGTGGTTTCAAAAATACGTTGCCCCCATTTGTTGTATATGCTCATGCTGAACTGGCGTCCCACTGGTCCCACCAGTCCCACTGGTCCCAATAATACTCCCTCCCCCTAAAATATTTTTCTCCAAATAGTTGCAGATGTCAAAATTGTTTGTATTTTTGCACCCTCAAATCAAAGGTGTGCTTTAATTAGTAAACCCTTGAATTGTAAAATTTCTGAGATTTTAGCGAATCACGGGAACCTGATAAATTTTAGACACCTATAGGTTTCGATCAGCAAAGGGCAGGAGTGCCTCTTCAAAAATTAGAAGGCTGATTACGTCTAATCAAAAGGCAAAAGACTGCAAAAGGTCTATCCGGTTATCAAATTCCCACCATTTACCAAGATCCGGAGAGCTGAATAAGAAGAGCTAATTATTTTTTTATCAGCGTATTGTATTATTCAATTATAGTTGTACTTTTGCAGTCCCCAAAAAAAAGGGTAAAGCAGCGATAAACAAATTTTTAAAAGTATTGATATGCCTACAATTTCGCAATTGGTTCGTAAAGGACGTAATAAGTTAACTTTCAAGAGCAAATCTCCCGCTCTGGATGGTTGCCCGCAGCGAAGAGGTGTTTGTGTAAGGGTTTATACCACTACACCAAAAAAACCTAATTCAGCAATGCGCAAGGTAGCCAGGGTTCGACTTACCAATAGTAAGGAAGTAAACGCGTATATACCCGGTGAAGGTCACAACTTGCAGGAACACTCGATCGTTATGATCCGTGGCGGCAGGGTTAAGGACTTACCAGGTGTAAGATATCACATTATCAGGGGAGCCCTCGATACCTCAGGTGTTGATGGTCGTAACCAACGTCGTTCAAAGTACGGAACCAAGCGTCCGAAAGGTGGCAAAGTTGCAGTAGCGGCTAAAGGTAAAGGTAAAAAATAATGCCGGTTTCAGGTAACCATTAAGTATAGAAACAATGAGGAAATCAAAACCAAAAAAGAGAATCATTCTTCCTGACCCGAAGTTCAATGACGTACTTGTTACCAAGTTCGTTAACAACCTGATGTACACAGGAAAGAAAAACCTGGCTTTCCAGATATTCTATGATGCCATCGCTATAGTTTCTGAAAAAACTTCTGAGGATGGTCTTGAAATTTGGAAGAAAGGCCTTAATAACGTTACCCCTAATGTTGAGGTACGTAGCCGTCGTATTGGTGGTGCTACTTTCCAGATCCCTTCAGAGATCCGCCCTTCACGTAAGAGCTCTATCGGTATGAAGAATCTGATCCTTTTCTCCCGCAAACGTCATGAGAAAACTATGGCTGCTAAACTGGCCGGTGAAATTATGGCTGCTTACAAGGAAGAAGGTGCCGCATTCAAGAGAAAAGAGGATACCCACCGTATGGCTGATGCTAACAAGGCATTCTCACATTTCCGCTTCTAATATTTAATTAATAAATAATCAACCCAATTAATACAGTAACAAACATAATGTCGGCTAAATTAGCACATACACGCAACATCGGCATAATGGCGCACATTGACGCGGGTAAAACCACGACAACTGAGCGGATACTGTATTATACAGGTGAGAACTATAAGCTTGGCGAAGTACATGAAGGTACCGCTACCATGGACTGGATGATCCAGGAACAGGAGCGCGGTATCACAATTACTTCAGCTGCAACTACAGTTTACTGGGATTGCAGGGATGAAAAATATAAAATCAACATCATTGATACTCCTGGTCATGTCGACTTCACTGTTGAAGTGGAGCGCTCACTTAGGGTACTCGATGGTGCTGTTGCTATTTTCTGCGCTGTTGGTGGTGTTGAGCCTCAAAGTGAAACAGTATGGAAACAGGCTGATAAATACAAGGTGCCCCGCATTAGTTTCGTCAATAAGATGGATAGGGCAGGTGCCGATTTCTTTGAAGTGATACATCAGATAAAGGATAAACTGGGTGCTAACCCTGTTCCTTTACAGATCCCTATCGGAGAAGAGGAAACATTTACAGGAGTTGTTGACCTTATTTCAAATAAGGCAATAATATGGGATGACGATTCACTGGGTGCTACATTCACTGAAGCTGATGTTCCTGAGGAATTGAAGGAAGTGGTGAACGAGTATCGTTCAAAACTGATTGAAGGTGTTGCTGAAGAGGATGAGAAGTTGTTTGAAAAGTTTATGGCCGACCATGATTCCATCACTCCTGATGAAATGCGTGCAGTTATCCGTAAAGCTACTATTGAGCATCGTATCACTCCTGTTCTTTGCGGTGCTTCATTTAAGAATAAAGGTGTTCAGCCTTTGCTTGACGCGATTGTAAATTACCTGCCAAACCCGGCAGAAATTGAATCAGTAGAAGGTATTAATCCCCGTACTGAAGCAACAGAAACCCGCAAGGCTGATCCGAATGCACCATTCTCAGCACTTGTGTTCAAAATTGCCACTGATCCTTATGTTGGTCGCCTGGCATTTGTAAAAGTATATTCAGGTACACTGCCTGCCGGAAGTTATGTATTGAATACAGGTACCGGTAAGAAGGAACGCATTTCACGCATCATGCAGATGCATGCCAACAAGCAGAACCCGCTTACCCAGATAGAGGCAGGCGATATTGCTGCACTTGTTGGTTTTAAAGAACTTCGCACAGGTGACACACTTTGCGACGAAAAACATCCTATAGTACTTGAATCAATTACATTCCCTGAGCCTGTTATCAGTATTGCTGTTGAGCCTAAGACTCAGGATGATGTTGATAAGCTTGAAGCATCACTTGTAAAACTTGCAGAAGAAGATCCTACTTTCAATGTAAGGATTGACAGTGAAACCGGTCAAACAGTGATAAGCGGAATGGGTGAACTCCACCTGGAGATCATTACTGATCGTTTACGCCGTGAGTTTAAGATAGAAATTAATAAAGGAAATCCTCAGGTTGCCTATAAAGAAGCAGTGGTTTCAACTATTGAGCATCGTGAGATTTATAAGAAACAACATGGTGGCCGTGGTAAGTTTGCTGATATCCAGTTTGAGATTGGTCCGGCAGATGAAGGAATAAAAGGACTACAGTTCATCAACGATATAAAAGGCGGCAATATTCCAAAAGAGTATATACCTGCTATTGAAAAAGGTTTCCGCGTTGCCATGCAGAATGGTGTATTGGCAGGTTTCAGCCTTGAAAGTTTAAAAGTACGATTAATTGATGGTTCATTCCATACTGTTGATTCTGATTCGCTGGCATTTGAAATTTGTGCCAAAGTAGGTTTCAAAGAAGCAGCCCGTAAAGGTCGCACTGTATTGATGGAACCAATCATGAAACTTGAAGTTAATGTGCCTGATGAATATGTGGGCGACATTACCGGTGATTTGAATAAGAGGCGTGCAAGTGTAGAAGGTATCGAGCATAAAAACCGTTACCAGATAGTAAAGGCACATGTACCATTAGCAGAGATGTTTGGTTACGTAACAAGCTTACGCACCATAACATCGGGCAGGGGAACCTCAAGCATGGAGTTTTCGCACTATGCTGAATTACCTTCAGCACTGACTGATGAGATAATATATAAGATTAAAGGTTACCTAATAAAATAAAGAAAAGCATTAAATCAATAAACTCAAAGTAACGTGAGCCAAAGGATCAGAATTAAACTGAAATCGTACGATCACAGCCTGGTAGACAAATCAGCCGAAAAGATCGTTAAGACCGTAAAATCAACCGGTGCAGTTGTCAACGGACCAATTCCCCTGCCAACGAATAAGAAGATTTACACTGTGTTGAGGTCAACCTTTGTCAATAAGAAATCGAGAGAGCAGTTTGAATTGAACTCTTACAAACGTTTGCTCGATATTTACAGTACCACCAGCAAAACAATTGATGCGCTGATGAAACTGGAATTGCCAAGCGGAGTAGAAGTAGAAATTAAAGTGTGATAGAATTCAGTGTAAAATACACCGAGTGCTGTTTGAAAAAAGAATCATCAAATTAAACATGATACTGCAATGTCAGGAATTATAGGAAAAAAAATCGGAATGACCAGTGTATTCGATGCCAACGGCAAGAATATACCAGTTACGGTCATTGAAGCCGGCCCTTGTTTTGTCACACAGATCAGGACAAAAGAAGTTGATGGGTACGAAGCCATTCAGCTTGCTTTCGAGGATAAGAAAGAAAAGCATACTACCCAGGCTATGAAAGGTCACTTTGCAAAGGCTGGAATAACACCGAAAAGGAAACTTGTAGAGTTTACACGTTTTGAAGCTGATCACCGCAAGCAATTTGGTGAAGCTGTTGAGGTAGATGTATTTACAGAAGGTGAGTTTGTTGACGTAGTCGGAACTACTAAAGGTAAAGGATTCCAGGGTGTTGTAAAACGCCACGGCTTTGCAGGAGTAGGTGGAGCAACCCACGGACAGCATAACAGGTTAAGAGCGCCGGGTTCAGTAGGAGCATCATCATGGCCATCAAGGGTATTCAAGGGAATGCGCATGGCAGGCCAAACAGGCAGCAAGAGAAGAAAGGTTATCAACCTTCAGATAATAAAAATAGTTAAGGACAAGAATCTGTTATTGGTAAAGGGTGCAGTACCCGGAGCAAATGGATCATACGTAATAATTGAACGATGGAGCTAGAAGTTTATAACATAAAAGGGGAAAAGACTGCCAGGACAGTTACCCTGAGCGATTCGATCTACAATATCGAGCCCAACGACCACGCCATCTACCTTGATGCAAAGCAATATCTTGCAAATCAACGCCAGGGAACACATAGTTCAAAGGAAAAGTCGACAGTTTCAGGAAGTACCCGTAAACTGAAGAAACAAAAAGGTACAGGTGGCGCCAGGGCTGGTAGTATCAAATCACCTTTAATGCGTGGTGGTGCAAGGGTATTCGGTCCTCGTCCAAGAAACTATACTTTTAAACTGAACCAGAAACTTAAACAACTGGCTCGTTTATCTGCACTGAGTTACAAAGCAAAGAACAATAATATCGTTGTACTTGAGGATCTCAACATTGAGAAGCCAAAAACTAAAACTTTCATAGAATTGCTCGATAACCTCAAACTTACAGGTAAAAGGACACTTATGGTGTTGAGCGAAAGCAATAAAGTACTATTTTTGTCGTCCCGTAACCTGAAGCATGCTAAAGTACTAAGAGCTTCAGACCTTAATACATACGAGATTCTTCGCGCTCATAATCTGATCATTCTTGAAGGATCGGTTGCCGAAATAGAAAAAGTTTTACAAAATTAAATTCACCGCATAAAAGCGCTGAGATTAGAAACCATTAATAATACAGAACGATGGGAATCATAATAAAGCCGGTAGTTACGGAAAAGATGACAGCCTTGGGTGATAAGCTCCACCGTTACGGGTTCATCGTAAAGAAGGACTCAAATAAACTGCAGATAAAGAAAGCAGTTGAGGAATTATACGGAGTTGATGTTAAAGAAGTTAATACTATGACTTATGCCGGTAAGGCTAAGAGCAGATTTACTAAAACCGGAATGGTTAAGGGTAACTCTGGTGCATACAAAAAAGCTATCATAACATTAGCTGAAGGTGAAACAATTGATTTTTATAGCAATATTTAAAGATAATGGCTTTAAAGAAATTCAAACCGACCACTTCAGGACAGCGCTTTAAACTGGTAAGCGCAATGGATGACATCACTGCCACCAGTCCGGAGAAGAGCCTTTTGGTATCTCAAAAGAGATCGGGAGGACGAAATAACGATGGTAAAATGACCGTTAGGTCTATTGGTGGCGGACATAAGCAAAAATACCGTATCATAGATTTTAAACGTGATAAGGAAGATGTTCCTGCAACAGTACAAACTATTGAATATGATCCTAACCGCACAGCACGCATAGCTTTATTGTTTTATGCTGACGGCGAGAAGAGATATATTGTAGCCCCCAACGGATTAAAAGTTGGTCAGCAGGTTTTATCAGGCAAAGGCGTTCAACCTGAAATAGGAAATTCACTTTACTTAAGTGAGATACCTTTCGGAACAGTAATTCATAACATCGAATTGCGCCCGGGTCAGGGAGCTAAGATGGCACGCAGTGCCGGTTCTTCAGCCCAGTTAATGTCGCGCGATGGTAAATTCGCTGTAATCAAATTGCCTTCAGGTGAAACACGTATGATCCTGCAGACATGCAAAGCTACTATAGGGATTGTTTCAAATACTGAACACAACCTTGAAGTATCAGGTAAAGCTGGTCGTACCCGTTGGTTCGGACGCCGCCCACGCACTCGTGCAGTTGTTATGAATCCTGTTGATCACCCAATGGGTGGTGGTGAAGGAAGAGCCTCCGGTGGACACCCACGTTCACGTAAGGGCATACCTTCAAAGGGTTATAAAACACGCTACCCGAAGAAAGCTTCGAGCAAGTATATCATCGAAAGAAGGAAGAAGTAATTGATCATTAACAGCATTTTAACATGAGCCGTTCGTTAAAAAAAGGTCCTTATATCGACTATAAACTGGAAAAAAAAGTGTTGGACGTAGTAAGCTCCAACAAGAAGGTTGTTATTAAAACCTGGTCACGTGCATCAATGATTTCTCCTGATTTTATTGGTCAGACAGTAGCAGTGCACAACGGAAATAAATTTATACCGGTATATGTGACTGAGAATATGGTAGGTCATAAATTCGGAGAATTTTCACCAACCCGTATATTCAGGGGACACGCCGGTAGTAAAGATAAAGGTAAAAAATAAAGAAAGAACACACCAATGGGATCACGTAAACATAATAAAGCCGAATTGGTAAAAGAGGCTAAGAAGAAGGAGTCGTTCGCAAAGTTGAACAATTGTCCAACTTCACCCCGCAAAATGCGCCTTGTTGCTGACATGGTTCGCGGCTTGAAAGTAGAGCAAGCTCTTCATATACTCCATCACTCACCACAGGATGCCAGTGGCCGTTTGCATAAGCTCGTTCTATCAGCTCTTGCTAACTGGCAGGCTAAGAATGAAGGCGTTCGCATGGAAAACACTAACCTGTATATTAAGGAAATTGGTGTTGACGGTGGCCGTTCACTCAAACGTATAAGAACTGCTCCTCAGGGTCGTGCTCATCGTATCCGTAAGCGTTCAAATCATGTTACAGTACTGATAGATAATAGAATTACAGAAATTACAACAACTAATTAATAATTTGTTGAATGGGACAAAAAGCAAATCCAATAGGTTTAAGGTTAGGCATCATCAGAGGATGGGATTCCAACTGGTATGGCGGAAAAAGTTTCGAGAACAAACTGATTGAAGACGATCAGATCCGTAACTATCTTAACGCCCGTTTATCAAAGGCAGGTGTTTCAAAAATAATTATTGAGCGCACGCTTAAACTGGTTACTGTAACTATTCATACAGCCCGCCCAGGTATCATCATTGGTAAAGGTGGACAGGAAGTTGACAAGTTGAAAGAAGAGTTGAAGAAGATCACCAAGAAGGAGATCCAGATCAACATCTCTGAGATCAAACGCCCGGAAATGGATGCAGTGATCGTAGCTAATGCAATTGCCCGCCAGATTGAAGGCCGTATATCATACCGCCGTGCCATCAAAACTGCTATTGCCTCTACCATGCGTATTGGTGCTGAAGGAATCAAGGTTCTGATATCAGGCAGGTTGGCAGGTGCTGAAATGGCTCGTCGTGAGATGATCAAGGAAGGCCGTATTCCATTACATACCTTACGTGCTGATATAGATTATGCACTAGCTGAAGCCCACACTACTTATGGCCGTATTGGCATAAAAGTATGGATTTGTAAAGGTGAGATCTACGGAAAACCTGATCTCGTACCAAGTGTTGAAAGCCAGAATTTACCAGGTGGCCGTGGTGATAAACCAATGGGTCAGCGCCCTGGAGGCGGTGGTGGTCGCCCACCACGTGGTAACAGACCAGGTGGTAGAGATGGTGGACGCGACGGTGGCAGAGAAGGTGGCCGCGACGGTGGACGTGAAGGTGGCAGAGATGGTGGCCGCTCAAAGAGATAATAATAGAAAAGAAAAAGAGTAACAATCCGATCAATATCTTGTAATAATGTTACAGCCAAAGAAAACGAAGTACAGGAAGATGCAGAAAGGCAAAATGAAAGGCAACACCAAGCGTGGAGCAGAACTTTCATTCGGTTCATTCGGTATCAAAACCCTGGAAGAAGCCTGGATAACCGGCAGACAGATAGAGGCAGCACGTCAGGCGGTTAGCCGTCACATGAAACGTGAAGGACAAATATGGATCCGTATATTCCCGGATAAACCAGTGACAAAGAAACCTGCCGAAGTACGTATGGGTAAAGGAAAGGGTGCACCTGAATATTTCGTTGCACGTATTAGCCCTGGCCGTATTTTATTTGAAGCAGAAGGCGTTACTGAAGAAGTAGCAAAAGAAGCATTACGTTTGGCTGCGCAGAAATTGCCGGTTGCAACACGCTTCGTAGTAAGAAGAGATTACGTAGAAGAATCAATATAAAGCAACGATGAAACAAGAAGTCATTAGAGAGCTTTCAAAAGCCGAGCTCATTGAGCGGTTGGAAGAAGAACGCAAACAGCTTAACAAGCTCAAGCTTAACCATGCTGTGTCTCCTCTTGAGAATCCCAATAAAATTAAAACATACCGTAGGACTATAGCCCGCATGCTCACCGACTTGCACAGACGCAATGCGAATGAAGCACAGGCTCAGGCACAAGCTACTGTAAATAAATAACCCGGGATAAAAAGCTATGGAAACAATAGAAACAAGAAACCTTAGAAAAGAAAGAGTGGGGGTTGTTACAAGTAACAAAATGCAGAAGACGATCACCGTTGTGGTTGAACGTCGTGAAAAGCACCCCAAGTACGGTAAGTTTGTGAAGAGATCTTCAAAATTCGCCGCACATGATGAAAAAGATGAATGCAATATTGGCGACTTAGTTCGTATAGCCGAAACACGTCCCCTGAGCAAGAATAAATGCTGGAGATTAGTCGAAATAATTGAAAGAGCCAAGTAATTATGATACAACAGGAATCACGACTTACGGTTGCTGATAACAGCGGAGCTAAAGAAGTTCTGTGCATCCGGGTACTGGGTGGAACCCGTAAAAAATATGCCTCCATTGGCGATAAGATTGTCGTTACCGTTAAAAATGCGCTTCCTTCAGGAAACATTAAAAAAGGTACCGTAGCCAAAGCAGTGGTGGTTAGAACCAAAAAAGAAATTCGTCGTAACGATGGATCATATATCCGGTTTGACGATAACGCGGTGGTATTGCTTAACAATGCTGGTGAAATGTCGGGTACCCGTATATTCGGCCCGGTGGCACGTGAACTTCGCGAAAAGCAGTACATGAAAATTGTTTCATTAGCACCCGAGGTGCTGTAAATGACCATCAAAACTATGAGCACGAAATTAAATATTAAAAAAGGCGACACCGTGAAGGTTATAGCCGGTGACTCAAAAGGCAAGCAGGGGAAAGTCCTTGAAGTGGATACTGAAAAATTGTACGCCATTGTTGAAGGAGTGAACCTGATGTCGAAGAATACTAAACCGAATGCTAAAAACACTCAGGGCGGTATTGTGAAAAAAGAGGCCGGTATTCATATATCAAACCTTATGGTTATCGATAATAGCGGTAAACCGTCGAAGATCGGCCGTAAGATTGACGCCAAGACCAATAAATCAGTACGTTATTCCAAAAAGTCGGGGGAGGTAATTAAGTAATGAACTATTCACCACGCTTAAAAGATAAATATGCTAAGGAGATTGTTCCGGCTATGACCGAACAGTTCCAGTATAAAACAGTAATGCAGGTTCCAAAACTACTCAAGATTTGTGTAAACCAGGGCTTAGGTACTGCTATTGCTGATAAGAAACTCATTGACGCAGGCGTTAATGAATTAACAAATATCACCGGACAGAAAGCTGTTTCTACCAAATCAAAGAAGGACATCTCAAACTTCAAACTCCGTAAAGGCATGCCTATTGGAGTACGTGTTACCCTGCGTGGTGATAAGATGTATGAATTCCTCGATCGTTTGGTTTCAGTAGCAATACCTCGTATCAGGGACTTCCGCGGGATTAATGAAAAAGGTTTTGATGGACGTGGCAATTACACCCTCGGAGTATCAGAGCAGATCATTTTCCCTGAAATTCAAATGGATAAGGTAGCGAAGATCAATGGCATGGACATTACATTTGTGACCACTGCCCGCAATGATCAGGAATGCCTGGCTTTGATGAAAGAATTCGGTTTACCTTTTAAAAATCAGAACAAACAATAATATGGCAAAAGAATCTATCAAAGCAAGAGAACGTAAAAGAGAACGTCTTGTTGCCAAATACGCTGCCAAACGCGCAGAATTGAAAGAAGCCGGTGATTACGTCGGTTTACAGAAACTGCCTAAGAATTCATCACCTGTACGCTTGCACAATCGTTGCAAGATGACGGGCCGCCCAAAAGGGTATATGCGTCAGTTCGGAATTTCACGTATTAACTTCAGGTTCATGGCCCTCAACGGACAGATACCGGGAATTAAGAAAGCCAGCTGGTAAATAAATATTTATAACAACAATAATATTAAAGGATAAAATGGTAACAGATCCTATTGCAGATTACCTGACCCGGTTGAGGAACGCCGTGATGGCTAACCACCGTATCGTGGAAATACCTTCATCCAACATTAAGAAGGAGATCACCAAGATACTCTTTGATAAGGGTTATATTTTAAACTATAAGTTTGAAGATGAAGGCCTTCCAGGAATTATTAAGATAGCTCTTAAGTATCATCCTGTTTCAAAAGTGTCAGCTATCACCAAACTTGAGCGAATCAGCAAACCTGGTTTACGCCGTTACGTGGGGTCGGAAGATCTGCCACGTGTACTCAACGGACTGGGAATTGCAATCTTATCAACAAGCCGTGGTTTAATGACCGACAAGGAAGCCAGAACGCTTCAGATTGGTGGCGAAGTATTATGTTACATTAGCTAAACAAGGAGAACTTACGATGTCGAGAATAGGAAAAATGCCAATCGTTATTCCTGCCGGTGTTCAGATAACAGTAGCAGATGATAACACAGTCACTGTAAAAGGTAAATTAGGAACGTTGACTCAACAGCTCGATCCTAACATCACCATACAGGTTGAAGGTAGTGAACTTACCGTTAACAGGGCAAATGAAGAGCAGGGTACAAGATCAAAACATGGTTTATACCGCTCATTACTTGCTAATATGGTTAAAGGTGTATCTGACGGTTTCACTGTAGTTCAGGAACTGGTAGGTGTTGGTTACAAAGCAACAGCAGTAAACAACGTACTGGAACTTGCACTTGGTTACTCACATAGTATCTTTTTTGAGATGCCTGCTGAAGTAACTGTTGCAACAGCCGCAGAAAGAGGAAAGAACCCAACAATAACACTCACCTCATTCGACAAGCAGCTTATCGGTCAGGTAGCAGCTAAGATAAGGTCAATTCGTAAACCGGAGCCTTATAAAGGTAAGGGTATTCGCTTCCAGGGTGAAGTTGTTAAGAAAAAAGCAGGAAAATCAGCATCTGACAAATAATATTTAAAATAACCCGCATCCGGAGTAATCCGGGGCAAAATTCCTTAAAGCAGGATGGCTATTAAGAACAGAAAAGAATACAGAAGGCACAGGATAAAACTCAGAATCCGGAAGGTAATTACCGGTAGCCCTGAGCAGCCAAGGTTGACAGTATTCAGAAGCAACAAACAGATTTATGCCCAGATCATTAATGACCTGGATGGTAAGACACTTGTTTCTGCATCGTCACTCGTTCCTGAGATTTCAGGAAACCCAATTGCCAAAATCGAACAGGCGAAGTTGGTAGGCCAGCTCATTGCTAAAAAAGCAATTGAAGCAGGAATCGAAAAAGTAGTGTTCGACCGCAACGGATATTTGTATCACGGAAGAATCAAATCATTAGCTGAAGCGGCCAGAGAAGGAGGCCTTAAATTTTAACGCAAATGGCAAACACAAATATTAAGAGAGTAAAATCCAGCGAGATAGAATTTAAAGACCGCCTGGTAAGCATTCAAAGGGTAACCAAAGTAACCAAGGGAGGTAGAACCTTCAGTTTCTCAGCTATTGTAGTTGTTGGAAACGAAAATGGTGTTGTAGGATACGGTTTGGGAAAAGCTAAGGAAGTTACCGCTGCTATCGCTAAAGGTGTTGATGACGCTAAAAAGAATCTTGTGAAAGTTCCTGTTCTTAAAGGTACTATCCCTCACGAACAACTAGGCAAATATGGCGGAGCCCTCATATTCCTTAAACCGGCTTCCCCGGGAACAGGTGTTATTGCTGGTGGTGCTATGCGTGCTGTACTTGAAAGTGTTGGCGTTAGAGACGTGCTTGCTAAGTCGAAAGGTTCTTCAAATCCTCACAGTGTAGTTAAAGCAACTATTGATGCACTTGTTAATATGCGCGATGCATACACTGTAGCACAACTTCGTGGTGTTGACCTTAATAAAGTATTCAACGGTTAATTTTAACCGATAAAAAAAGCTACAACATGAGAAATTTGAGAGTTACACAGATAAAGAGTGTTATCAAACAGCCCGAACGCCAAAAGAGAACAATGAGAGCTCTTGGTATTTCTAAAATGGGCCACCCTGTTGAATTAACAGGTACACCGCAGATTGAAGGCATGATTGCCAAGATCAAACACTTGCTTAAAGTGGAAGAAATTTAATTTACAACAAAGTAAACGGACAAGACATTATGGATTTAAGTAATCTTACACCGGCTGCAGGTTCAACCAAGAATAGCAAACGGATCGGACGAGGACAGGGAACAGGACGCGGCGGAACATCCACACGTGGTCACAAAGGTCAGAAATCACGTTCCGGTTATAGCAGGAGATTTGGTTTTGAAGGCGGACAGATGCCAATATACAGGCGCTTACCAAAATTCGGATTCAAAAACATCAACCGTGTTGAGTACCGGAGCATTAACCTTGATGTAATTCAGGCTCTGGCTGCTACACGCAATATTGAGGTTATTGATATGGATATTTTTGTAGAATATGGTATCGCCTCTAAAAATGATAAAATCAAGATTTTAGGCAGGGGTGAATTGACTGCTAAAGTTGACGTTAAAGCTCATGCTTTCTCAGCAAGCGCTGCTAAAGCTATTGAATCAACCGGTGGTGTGGCCACTAAAATCTAGCCTTAAATGAAAAGACTAATTCAAACAATAAGAAACATATATAAGATTGAAGATCTCCGTAAGCGTATTGCTTATACTTTAGGGATTATTCTTATATACAGGTTTGGATCGTTTGTTACACTGCCAGGTATTGATCCTAACCAGCTTGCCGGTTTGCAGGATCAAACCAGTGGAGGGCTACTCGGTCTGCTTAACATGTTCTCAGGTGGTGCATTCTCAAATGCTTCCATCTTTGCGCTTGGTATCATGCCGTATATTTCTGCATCTATCGTTGTGCAGTTGCTCGGAATGGCCATTCCTTACTTCCAGAAACTTCAGAAGGAAGGTGAAAGCGGTCGTAAGAAAATAAACCAGATCACTCGTTATCTTACAGTTATTATTACCGGTTTCCAGGCCCCCGCTTATATTGCAAACCTAATATCACAATTGCCGGCACAGGCTATTTCTCCGTTTGACCCTGCTGTTAGTAATCCCGGCACTTTCTTCTGGGTATCTTCAGTTGTCATTCTGATTTCTGGTACTTTGTTTGTAATGTGGCTAGGGGAGCGTATTACCGATAAAGGTATTGGAAATGGTATTTCACTTATCATTATGATAGGTATCATTGCCAACCTGCCTTTTGCCCTCTTTGGTGAACTTGTATCACGTATGGAACAACAAGGTGGCGGACTTGTAATATTTATTGTTGAACTGGCGGTTCTGATGGCGGTAATTCTTATCAGTATTCTGCTGGTGCAGGGAACAAGAAAGATTCCGGTACAATATGCAAAAAGAATTGTAGGAAACAAACAGTATGGTGGCGTGCGCCAGTATATTCCTCTTAAAGTAAATGCTGCCGGAGTTATGCCAATCATCTTTGCTCAGGCTATTATGTTTCTGCCACTTACACTGGCCGGATTTGCTGAGTCAGAGTCATTATCAGGTTTCGCTGCTACTTTTACAAATGTTAATGGTTTTTGGTATAATTTTGTATTCGCAATTTTAATCATTGTCTTCACATATTTTTACACTGCTATCACTATTAATCCTAATCAGATGGCAGAGGATATGAAGAAGAATAACGGTTTCATACCAGGTGTAAAACCAGGTAAGAAAACAGCTGAATTTATTGACCAGATTATGTCGAGAATTACTTTACCGGGTTCAATGTTCCTAGCTTTTGTGGCTATTATGCCAGCAATAGTAGCGCAGATGGGTGTAACTTCACAGTTCGCCAACTTCTTCGGAGGAACATCATTGCTCATCCTGGTTGGTGTTGTTCTCGATACATTACAACAGATTGAGAGTCACCTCCTGATGCGTCATTATGATGGTTTAACAAAATCAGGACGTATAAAGGGTCGCTCTTCAGTTAACATGTAAGAAGCATTAGATGATCTCTTATAAGTCAATAGAGGAAATAGAATTAATACGACAGAGTTCTTTACTTGTTGGAAAAACCCTGGCTGAAGTAGCCAGACTCATCCGCCCCGGTATAAAGACCATTGAACTTGATAAGGTAGCTGAAACCTTTATCAGGGATCACAAGGCCAAGCCGGCTTTCAAGGGATACAATGGATTCCCTGCTACACTTTGCATATCAGTTAACGATGTGGTGGTGCATGGTATTCCCGGTAATCAGGAATTAAAGGAAGGTGATCTGGTTTCAGTTGATTGTGGGACACTGCTGAATGGTTTTTATGGTGACTCAGCCTACTCTTTTGCTGTAGGCGAAGTAAGCGAAGAAAAAAGATTGCTTATGGAACGGACCAAAGAATCACTCTACCTTGGCATAAAAGTTGCAAGGGCAGGTAACCGGATAGGAAACATAGGTTATGAAGTTCAAACTTATGTAGAAAGTTTTGGTTATTCAGTGGTTCGTGATCTTGTTGGCCATGGTATCGGTACCAGTTTACATGAAAAGCCCGAAGTTCCTAATTATGGAAAAAGAGGTGAAGGTACAATGCTAAAGCCTGGATTGGTTATATGCATTGAGCCAATGATAAACCTGGGAAAGCGTAATATAACGCAGGATAAAGATGGCTGGACCATCAGGACTGCCGACAATATGCCTTCAGCCCACTACGAGCACCAGATAGCAATTACCGAAGGTGACCCAATAATTCTGTCATCTTTTGATGAAATAGAGAAAGTTTTAAAAGAAAAAGCAAATTAAACAACATAAATGGCGAAACAAATTTCAATAGAACAAGATGGAACGGTTACCGAGTCATTAGGTAATGCCATGTTTCGTGTTGAACTAGAGAACGGGCATATAATTACCGCCCATATTTCAGGTAAAATGAGGATGCACTACATCAAGATTTTACCGGGTGATAAAGTAAAACTCGAAATGTCGCCTTATGACCTTAGTAAAGGAAGAATAATTTTCAGATACAAATAAACAAACCATCTTGTACAATGAAAGTAAGAGCATCTATTAAAAAGAGAACACCTGAGTGTAAGATCGTCAGACGAAAGGGGAGGTTGTATATAATCAACAAAAAGAACCCTAAATACAAACAAAGACAAGGATAATTATTTAACGTCATAACAATAAACAATATATGGCACGTATTGCTGGTATTGATATACCCAAGAACAAAAGAGGCGAAATAGGACTTACTTACATTTATGGTATCGGTCGCAGCACCGCGCAGAGGATTCTGTTAAGTGCCGGCATTGATGTCAATAAAAAAGTACAGGACTGGAACGACGATGAACAGAACGCCATTCGTACAATCATTGGTGATCAGATCAAAGTTGAAGGAGCGCTGCGCACAGAAGTGCAAACCAACATCAAGCGATTGATGGACATAGGCTGCTATCGTGGTATCCGCCATCGTCTTGGATTACCTCTGCGTGGTCAGAGTACCAAGAACAATGCGCGTACCCGTAAAGGCAAGAAAAAAACTGTTGCTAACAAGAAGAAGGCAACCAAAGGTTAAGAGTTGATCCTTAATCAGTAATTAAACTTAAGAAAGTAGAAAAAAAACTGTTATGGCAAAAACTGCTAAAACATCAAAGAAAAGAGTTGTTAAGGTTGATCCTATAGGTCATGCTTATGTTACGGCCTCATTCAACAATATTATCATTTCCCTGACTAATAACACCGGACAGGTAATCAGCTGGGCATCTGCAGGAAAGATGGGCTTCAGAGGTTCAAAGAAGAACACTCCTTATGCTGCTCAGATGGCAGCTACCGATTGTTCAAAGGTTGCTTATGATCTTGGATTACGCAAGGTGAAGGTTTTTGTAAAGGGACCAGGTTCAGGACGCGAATCAGCTATCCGTACTATTCACTCAGCCGGTATTGAAGTTACTGAAATTATGGATGTAACTCCTATGCCACATAATGGTTGCCGCCCTCCAAAAAGAAGAAGGGTATAATATCAAGGTTGTTACTGGCTGTTGTGCTCTTACAAAGATGGTTTGGCAGCCGGCAACTATGACTTTTTGAAAAACAATTGAAAATAAAATAACAAAGTAATTATGGCTAGGTACACAGGCCCAAAAACCAAAATTGCACGCAAGTTTAAAGATCCTATTTACGGACCCGATAAGTATTTCGAGAAAAAGAACTATGCTCCGGGAATGCATGGAAATTCAAAAAGGCGTAAAAAACTTTCTGAATATGGAACTCAGCTCCAGGAAAAGCAGAAAGCTAAATATACATATGGAATCCTGGAGAAACAATTCAGGAACACTTTCCACAAAGCCTCACGTAAAAAAGGTATCACCGGTGAAATTCTGCTCCAGTTAGTGGAATCACGTCTTGATAATATAGTTTACCGCCTCGGTATAGCTCCTTCAAGAAGCGCCGGCAGGCAGTTGGTTTCACATTGCCACATCGTTGTTAACGGGCATGTTGTTAACGTTCCTTCATACGAAGTTAAAGTTGGTGATGTAGTTTCAGTTAGGGAGAAATCAAAATCTCTTGAAGTAATTGTTAACTCTCTTGCCGGAAAACGTAACAGTTATCCATGGCTCGAGTGGGATAGTAATCTTATGAGTGGTAAAATGACTATTGTACCCTCACGTGAAGATATTCCTGAGAACATCAAAGAGCAGCTCATCGTTGAGTTGTATTCAAAATAAAGTATTTTAGGTTAATAAATTTATTACTCAAGAGGAAGATAATATGGCAATATTAGCATTTCAAAAACCTGAGAAGGTTATAATGATCGAAGCCGATGACTCTAAGGGTGTGTTTGAATTCAGGCCACTTGAACCGGGTTTCGGAATCACCATCGGCAATGCCCTGCGGAGAATACTTCTCTCCTCGCTCGAAGGATTCGCAATCACTTCTATCAAGATTGATGGAGTTGATATGGAGTTTTCTTCAATCAAAGGAGTAGTAGAGGATGTTACTGATATCATTCTTAACCTCAAGAAAGTTCGCTTTAAACGCCTTAATGAAGGTGAAACCTCTGAAAATATCAGGGTGATCGTTTCAGGTCAGGATAGTTTCAAAGCCGGTGATATTAACAAGCACCTCTCTGTATTTCAGGTACTGAACCCTGACATTGAAATCTGTCATATGGAACCCTCAGTAAAGTTAACTGTTGACCTAACCATCGACAAAGGCCGTGGGTACGTTCCTGCAGAAGAGAATAAAGTTCAAAACGCTCCAATTGGTACCATTGCAATTGATTCAATTCATACACCAATAAAGAACGTAAAGTATACCATTGAGAATTTCCGCGTTGAACAGAAAACCGACTACGAAAAGCTCGTTATGGAAGTTGTATCTGATGGTTCTATCAAACCTAAAGATGCTTTAAAGGAAGCCGCCCGTATTCTGATTCATCATTTTATGCTCTTTTCAGATGAGAAGATCACCATTGATGCAGAAGAAAAAACTGTTAATGATGAGTTTGATGAAACATCACTGCATATTCGTCAGTTACTTAAAACCAAACTGGTTGATATGGACCTGTCAGTGAGAGCTCTGAACTGCCTCAAAGCTGCAGATGTTGAAACATTAGGCGAACTGGTATCATATAATAAGAATGATTTGTTGAAATTCAGGAACTTTGGTAAGAAATCACTTACTGAGTTGGAAGACCTTGTTAAATCAAAGAACCTGGAATTCGGTATGAATGTCGCAAAGTATAAACTTGATAAGGATTAATTGAAAAATGAGACACGGAAAGAAAGTCAATCACCTTGGAAGGACCAGCGCCCATCGTAAGGCTATGTTGTCGAATATGGCTGCCTCGCTTATTCTCCATAAACGAATAAATACAACTCTGGCTAAAGCCAAAGCCCTCAGGTCATATGTTGAACCTCTGATCACACGTTCAAAAGATGATTCAACGCATTCACGCAGAATGGTGTTCTCATACCTTCAGTCGAAAGAGGCTGTTTCTACTCTCTTCAGAGATGTAGCAGTGAAGGTGGCAGCCCGCCCGGGTGGATATACCCGTATTCTCAAGACCGGTAACCGTCTTGGTGATAATGCTGAAATGTGTATGATGGAACTTGTTGATTTTAACGAAGCAATGCTCACTACAAAAGAAGCACCTAAGGTTAAAACAACACGCCGCAGCAGAGCTCCTAAAGCTAAAGTTGAAACTCCAAAGGCTGAAACTCCAAAGACTGAAAAGACTAAGACAGAAAAGCCAAAAGCTGATGAACCAAAGGATGATGCAAACACTGAAAATAACGGTTAACATAATCTAATTGAAAATAAATGAGGATAAAGTACCCGTACTTTGTCCTCTTTTTTGTTTAACGACTTCAAATTTATTTCATAAAATTTCAAACTATGGGTACAATTGCAACAATCTTCGCCCGCCAGATCCTTGATTCGCGTGGCAATCCAACTATTGAAGTTGACGTATACACTACCAACGGAGTACTCGGCCGGGCTGCCGTGCCTTCAGGCGCTTCTACAGGCGTGCATGAAGCGGTTGAGCTTCGTGATGGGGATAACTCACTATACCTTGGCAAAGGTGTATTAAAAGCAGTTCACAATGTTAACAAGATTCTGGCTGAAGAACTTAAAGGTTATTCAGTTTCTGATCAGAATGAACTTGATGCCCGTATGATTGAACTCGATGGTACACCAAATAAGGCTAACCTCGGTGCAAATGCTATATTGGGCGTGTCGCTTGCTGCTGCCAATGCTGCTGCTCAGGAATCAGGACAATTCCTCTATAGGTATGTAGGCGGAGTAAATGCAAACACGCTTCCTATCCCTATGATGAATATCATCAATGGCGGTTCACATGCTGACAATGCTATCGACTTCCAGGAATTCATGATCATGCCGGTAGGTGCTGCTAATTTTGCTGATGCACTTCGCATGGGTGCTGAAGTATTCCACAACCTGAAGTCAGTTCTAAAAAAGGGTGGATACTCAACCAACGTTGGTGATGAAGGCGGTTTTGCTCCTAACCTACGTTCAAACGAAGAAGCTGTTACTGTTATCCTACAGGCTATAGAAAAAGCAGGTTATAAACCAGGCCAGGATATATTCCTTGCCCTCGACCCCGCTTCATCTGAGTACTATAAAGCTGATGAGAAAGTGTATCACCTGCACAAATCAACAGGCGATAAGCTAACTTCAGCTCAAATGGTTGATTACTGGAAGAACTGGACCGATAAATATCCTATCATTTCCATTGAAGATGGTATGGCTGAAGACGATTGGGATGGCTGGAAACTGATGACTGACACCATGGGCAGCAAGATTCAGCTTGTTGGTGATGATTTGTTTGTTACCAACTCAAAACGCTTAAAGATGGGTATTGATAAAGGTGTAGCCAATTCAATCCTTGTTAAAGTTAACCAAATAGGCACACTCACTGAAACCATTGATGCCGTGAACATGGCTTACCGCAACGGATATACCGCTGTAATGAGTCACCGTTCAGGTGAAACAGAAGACACTACTATTGCCGATCTTGCAGTTGCACTAAACACCGGACTCATAAAAACAGGTTCAGCAAGCCGCACCGACAGAATCGCCAAGTACAACCAGTTGCTTCGTATTGAAGAAATGCTAGGCAGCAGTGCAAGGTATTTAGGTAAGGATTTTAAGTACGCGAAGTAAGCTTTCAGCTGTTAGCTGTCAGCTGTCAGCTTTCAGCTTTTAGTTTTCAGTTGTCAGCTTTTAGTTTTCAATTGTCAGTTTTAAGTTATCAGCATAAAGCATAGGGCATAGAGCATAGCCGCCGGTTTTCCCCGGCGGTTTTTGCGTTTTAGTGGGACTTGTGTGACTTGTGGGACTTGTGTGACTTGTGGGACTTAGACCTTTAGCCTGTAGCCTTTAGCCTTTAAACCCTCACATGCAGAATATTGAATATGCTTGTTACCCATAATGTTATATTATGTATTTTTGTGCTTCAATCCTGATAAATACCATCAGGGCATTCACTCACACATTCTATGACAGAAATTAATTACGTAGGCGAGAACCTGATAGCAGGTAACCTGGGAAGATTCTTTATATACCTGTCGATAATTGCAGGTTTTCTATCGTTGTTCTATTACATCAAAGTTGTTAAGGCTGCTGAAAGTAATAAACTGAAACCCCTTAACCGTGCCCGGATATTTTACTACATTCAGGCTTTTTCAGTTGTTATTGCCAGCTCCCTTCTATTTTCACTTATACTAGGGCATAATTTTGAGTATGCTTATATCTTTAAGCACTCCTCAAAGCTCATGCCGGGCAAGTACATTATCTCAAGCTTCTGGGCAGGGCAGGAGGGAAGTTTCCTGCTATGGGCACTGTTAATTGCCACTTTTGGAATAGGTGCGCTACATACCTCCAAAAAGCTTGAAGGGGGAGTAATGGCAGTTGTAAGCGTGTCAGTGATCTTCCTTATGACCATGATCCTCGGCGTTAAATTTTTGGGATTACAACTTGGCAACAGTCCTTTTGAATTGTTACGAATGGTTGAAGTTAATCAGAGCAATGAATTCTTCAAGTACCCTGATTATCTGAAATACATTGCCGATGGTAACGGGCTGAACCCTCTGCTAGAAAATCCCTGGATGGTTATTCATCCGCCGGTGCTCTTTATGGGATATGCCGCCGCATTATTCCCGTTTGCTTTTGCACTTGCTTCGTTGATTCAAAACGATCGAAAATACTGGGTCAGACTTACCCTTCCATGGGTTCTGTTATCGTTGGTTTTATTGGGCCTCGGACTTCTCTTAGGAGGTGCCTGGGCATATCAGTCGCTCACTTTTGGTGGTTTCTGGGCATGGGATCCTGTTGAAAATGCATCGCTTGTTCCATGGCTTGTGCTGGTAGCTGCATTGCACTATCTGCTTCTAACCCATAAACGTGAAGGCTATTATTGGGGATCGTATATTTTTACCTTCCTGGGTTTCTTAACAGTTGTCTACGCAAGTTACCTTACCCGTTCAGGCATATTGGGTGAAACTTCTGTTCACGCTTTTGGCGATGACGGACTTTCATTTCAACTGCTTTCGTTTATGTTCGTGTTTACTGCTGTGCCGGCATGGTTGTTATACAAGCGAAGAAAGAACCTCAATGTAAATGACCTTCCGGTAAGTATCGACAGGGAATCAATGATGCTGTATGGCTCAATTGTAATACTACTCTCGGCATTCCAGATCATCAGCACTACATCAATACCCGTGTTCAACAAGATATTCGGCACAAATGCTGCGCTTACGTCAGATGTGGTTGGATACTACAACAACTGGCAGATGCCGTTTGCCATGGTAGTGGCCTTGTTGTTAGGTGCTGCACATTATCTCACCTACGACAAGAACAATGTGAAAGCTTTCTGGCGTAATCTGCTGATACCGGCAGCTATAGCACTCGTAGTGGCTGTAGTTACCTTCTTCCTCGATACCAACATGCAGGTAGTTCACTCTGTATTCCTGTTTACAATCATGTTTGCGGTTATATCGTCAGCTGCATACTTGTTCAGGTTCATCACAAAAGGCAGAAACCTCAGCGCCGGTTTAACCCACCTCGGCTTCAGCCTGTTCCTGCTTGGTATTCTTATTACATTTTCAAACACTGTTACACTAACAAGCGGACCCGGAAGTGCAACCCAGGGGAACAATGTTATGCTTTTTAAGGGACAGGTTAAGCAGGTTGGCGATCAGCTTTTGAGCTATCAAAGCAGTAGGGAAGAAAGAGATGAGATATTCTACCAGATCGATTTCTATGAAAAAGACGCGACAGGCAACAATGCCCTGAAATATTCCATATACCCATCTGTTAAATATAGCGAAAGGATGGGCAATGTGCATAACCCTGATACCCGCAATCTGCTGAAAGGCGATGTGTATATGTACCTGACCTTCGCCGAGGACAGGGCTAAACGCAGCGCTGGAGGATATACTGCCTCAGAGAGCAGAAACATTTCACTGAACGAAACCTTCAAGGTAGATGGCAAGGAGATAATTTTTGATTCGCTCGGTGTTAAGATGCTCAATACCGCAGGTGATAGTTTCATTATCACTGCCCTGATGACAACCACCGATAGTTTAAACAATAAGGTATCACTTCCACTTACCTATAAACTTGAAGGCAACAGCATTGAAAGTGGCATAATTTCCATACCCGGCAGCGACGTAAGAATGCGTTTCGACAAAGTGGCTGAAGTACCACAGGCAATCTTTATATCCTTGTTGGAAAAGCAACCCGAGTTTATTGTGCTGAAAGTAATGTTCTTCCCATGGATCATTGTGCTGTGGATAGGCTCAATTATTATGTTTGTTGGAATCACGGTGGCGCTGTACAAGAGGGCGAAGAAGGCGAAGGCAGTGGTTTAGTAGTGAGTAGTGAGTAGTGAGTAGTTTTTATCCCTATTTTTGTGCTTTGATAAATTGTATATGAAAGCACACGAGAAAATTACTTTATCACTTGCCGGATCGGGGAATGTTGGTAGTTTTTTGGCAGGTGAACTCTTTAAGGCCGGTGTTCAGATAAAGCAGATTTTTAGCAGAACACTTGCAAATGCACAGGCTCTTGCCAATAAGGTGGATGCTGAAGCAATTGACAGTATTGAAAGTATTGATACTGATGTTGATTTGCTGATAATTGCTTTACCTGATCATGTGATTCCTGAATTCAGTAAAGTACTTGCTTCCAGGCTTTCAGGCAACTCTGAATTCTTTGGCCATTCAGGCAAATCTGAATCATCAAGCAACTCCGCATTTGATCATTCTGATAACTCTGAATCATCCGACAGTACTGAGTCATTTCATCACACCGATAACTCTGAAACCGTTAATAAGACAAAACTCCTCGTAGCCAGTACATCGGGCTCCGTGCATATCAATGAAATCAGCAGGTACTTCAGCAAATGCGGGGTGCTTTATCCCTTGCAATCGTTTACTTTGAAAACCAATCCTGATCCTCACACAGTGCCATTTTGCATTGAAGCTACTGATGTTGAAACTGCGGGTCTGCTTAAGCATTTAGCTTCCATGATCAGTAAGGATGTTAGGGATGTTGATTCTAACCAGCGCATCCTGATTCATATGGCGGCTGTGTTTGCAAGCAATTTCACCAATCACATGATGGCTATTGCCGAAGATGTGATAGATAAAGCAGAGCAGAATTTCGATATCCTCCGACCGCTTATTAATGAAACAGTTGAAAGACTGGCTAAATTCAGTCCATCGGAAGTGCAAACAGGTCCGGCAGTAAGGAATGACAAGGAAACACTGGATAAGCATATTGAACTTCTTGGATCAATCGCAAAGAAAGAGTTTAGTGAGATCTATTCCCTTATCAGCGAAAGCATCCTGAAAAAGAAAAATAAAACATGAAAGAGGCAATGCCTGGTTCATAAAACATAAAAACAGGCATGTTTCATAGAGAAAAGGCATGTTTCATAGAGTAAAGGCAAGTTTCATTGAGTAAAGACAAGTTTCATAAACCGTATAGACAGGTTATGACCTGTCAGTAGAATACACCGGACAGGCGAACGTAGAAAACAAGATATATGTCGAATTACAAAGAAGATCTCAGGAAAATTAAGACCCTCATATTTGATTACGATGGGGTACTGACTGATGGCGTGGTGCTGATAACCAACTCAGGCGAACAATTGCGTACCGGGCATGTGAAAGATGGCTATGCGCTGCAGCTTGCTGTAAAGCTCGGACTCAGGGTGGTTGTTATATCGGGTGGTTTCTCTGAATCAGTGAAGCACAGGTGCAAGGCGCTGAACCTTACTGATGTTTTCCTGGGCATTGAAAATAAACTTGCCGCTTTTAATGAGTACATTGAAACTCATCAACTCGATCCTTCTGAGATCTTGTATATGGGCGATGATATCCCCGATTACGAGGTAATGAAGATCATCGGTATGCCGGTTTGTCCAGCTGATGCAGCCTACGAAATCAAGCAGATTTCACGTTACATTTCCCATTTTGATGGAGGCAAGGGCTGTGTAAGGGATATTATTGAGCAGGTGCTCAAGGTACAGGGGAAATGGATGAATGGTAAAGCTTATCATTGGTAGATATACATGGCCGTTCACATTTGTGAGGCAACCGTCTCCTGAATAACGAGTTGAGTCGAATTTATGAAGTTAAGAGGAATACATAAAGTTAAGTGGAATACATAAAGTTGAGTGGAATATAAAATAATGAGCCTTTTTAACAAAATCCTGGCATTCATTAAACTGGTAAGATGGCCGAATCTACTGATGGTAGCCGTAATTCAGTTTGGTTTGTACTATGCGGTAATAACCGGAATATATAAAATTGCCGGTGCTACCGCTACATTGGGTTTAACTGACATGCTTCTGCTTGTAGTGGCAACAATGATGGTGGCTGCTGCCGGGTACATCATTAACGACTACTTCGATCTACATACCGACCGGATAAACAAACCGTCCTCAGTGATCCTGGGTAAGGAGTTGAACCGTAAAACCGGTATTGTACTTTATGCAGTCCTGAACATTGCAGCCGCAGTCGTTGGTTTCTGGCTTGCTTTTAAAGTTGATTCATGGCGGCTTGGATTACTCTTCCCTATGATCATCATTCTGCTCTGGTTGTACTCTGTTAAATACAAGGCCATTGTGATCTGGGGAAATGTGGCTGTAGCCTTTCTCGCCGCTATGGTGGTAATCATCGTGTGGTTGTTTGAATTCTTCATGCTTCGCGGTCAGCCTGATACCTTTGTGGCGGTTACTCCATATCTCGGTTTGATCACTGCCTATTTCTCCATGTTTGCCCTCTTTGCCTTTCTGCTCACCTTCACCCGCGAAGTAATTAAAGATGCTGAAGATATTGAAGGCGACACAACCGCCGGACTCGAAACACTGGCCGTAAAGCATGGCATGAAGGCCTCTAAAAGAATGGCACTTCTGCTCACAACTATAACTGCTGGTCTGCTGGTATGGGTTGTTTATAGTTTTGCCGCAAATGGCATGTTGGTTGCCGCTGTTTACTATGCGCTAGCAGTCTTTATTCCACTGGCTTACCTGTTTTTCAAAACAATAAAAGCTACTGATAAGAAAGACTTTCACAACCTAAGTACTGTGATCAAAGTAATTATGATAGCAGGGATAATAGGTTTGCAGCCGATTGCGATGAGTATTTGAGTAGTGAGTAGTGAGTAGTGAGTAGTGGTTATGTGTCCCACAGGTCCCATGGGTCCCACAGGTCCCACTAAATCTCAGAACTCAGAACTCAGAACTCAGAACAAAGAACTCAGAACAAAGAACAAAGAACAAAGAACAAAAAACAAACAACAAAAAGCAAAGAACAGAGAACATAAAAAATGCTCAATTTAAACAACTCCGGCTTCTACTTCATTCTCGCATCACAATCACCCAGGCGGCAATTCCTGTTGCATGAAACGGGACTGGAGTTTGAGGTTATTGTGAAGCCTACTGATGAGGAGTTTCCGCCGCATCTGGTGGCTGAAGAGATTGCGCTTTTTGTTAGCCGGCATAAGTCGATGGCTTTTGATTTTAATGAACTGCCTCCGAATGCACTGGTGATCACGGCTGATACTATTGTGTGGCTCGATAATGAGAGTATCGGGAAACCGGCTTCATTGGCTGAAGCGAAGCAGATGCTTATGAAGTTATCGGGCAGAAAGCACCTTGTATCAACAGGTGTGTGTTTCCGCACAGCCACCAGGTTTCATGAGTTCTATGTGAATACTGATGTTTATTTCCGTAAGCTTGAAGAGCATGAGGTTGATTACTATGTGAATGAGTTCAAGCCCCTCGACAAGGCAGGTGCTTACGGGGTGCAGGAGTGGATAGGGTATGTGGGTGTTGAAAGGATCGATGGATCGTATTACAATGTTATGGGGTTGCCGGTACAGCGGTTATATGTTGAGTTGAAGCATTTCCTGGAATCGCATTGAAAGCCTTATCTTGCGCCAGACCTTAGGTATAAGACTGTATAGCCTGTTTTGCGCTAGCCCTTATGTATTGATTGCATAGCCTAATTTTACGCCAGCCCTTATGTATAGATTGCATAGCTTAATTTTGGCCTTTATGCATAAGGCCTGCAAAGCTTAATTTTGCAATAATCGGTATGTGTCGAGTGAATAGCTTAATTTTGCAGCTTGAATAACTTAATATGAATTTGATGGAAAAGCAAAAACCTTCGCAACGGATATTGTCGTGGTTCCTGCAGGGATTACTGTATATTGCACCGGTGTCGTTGACCGTCTATGTTATCTATGTGTCGTTTCAGTTTGTTGACGGCATTCTCACTAATCAAATTGAAAGCATCGTCGGATTTAAAATACCGGGCCTTGGTATTGTGATAATACTTGCAGCAATCACACTAATCGGGTTCCTTGGTTCATCACTGTTCTTTGGCCGGTACCTCAAGTTCTTCGACAAGCTCATTAGCAATGCCCCGTTGGTAAAGGTGATCTACACATCTATCAAAGATTTTATCTCCGCCTTCGTGGGAAAGGACCGCCGCTTCAGTGAACCGGTGCTTGTAAAGGTCAACCGCCAGAGTGACATCGAGAAGCTTGGCTTCATCACCCAAAAGGACCTCACCAACCTGGGAATCCCGCTGGGCAAAGTAGCCGTATACCTGCCACATTCATATAATTTTTCGGGCAACCTGTTCGTTGTCCCGGTTGAGAACGTTACCCCTATTAATGCGCCTCCATCGGAGGTAATGAAGTTTATTGTTACAGCAGGCGTCACATCTGTTGATAATAAGATTGTGATAGCCAATACTGATTTAATAGTTGAAAAAGATACAAATGGATAAAACGAAACCCGTTATACTTGTTACAAACGATGATGGAATAAACGCCCCCGGCCTCAGGGCGCTCATCAGTGCCATGCGACAGCTTGGCGATGTGCTGGTGGTGGCGCCCGATAAACCTATGTCGGCCATGGGGCACGCGGTTACTATTACCGCACCCCTGCGCATGCTTTTGATTAAAGATGAACCCGGCTACCGCGAGTATTCATGCAATGGAACACCTGCCGACTGTGTGAAACTCGGGCAAAAGGTAGTGCTGGGCAAAGCACCTGATATGATCGTATCGGGCATTAACCATGGGTCAAACTCTGCCATCAACATCGTGTACTCCGGTACCATGGCCGCCGTGCTTGAGGGCGCTATTGAAAACATCCCTTCCATAGGCTTTTCACTCACTGATTACGCCTACACAGCCAACTTCAACCACTGTGAGCCCTTTTTGCTTAAGATCGGTCGCAATGTTCTGGACAAAGGACTTCCTGATTATACATGCCTTAACGTCAACATCCCTGCCCTGAATGGATCGCCGGTGAAAGGCATCAAAGTAGTTCGGCAGGCACATGCCTATTGGGATGAAAAATACGAGCACCGCAAAGATCCGCAGGACAGGGATTACTTCTGGCTGACAGGCAAATTCAAGAGTCTGGACGATGGTGAAGATACCGACGAGTGGGCCTTGCTCAACAACTACGTATCAGTGGTACCCGTGCATTTCGATCTCACATCGCATAAAACCATACCATTACTCAGGGATTGGGAGAAAGAGGATTAAACACTTATCAGAAACTTTATGTGGAAACACGATAACTTCTTTATTGGCATCACAGTAGCCATTGCGCTCACTGCCGTAACCCTGCTGCTGCTGGTGCTGCTGGTGCCGCTGATATACAATAATTTCAGTCTCGGTTCACCCGATGTGCGGCTCTTACTCCTGGCCATAGTGCCCCCGGTAATCATGATGCGTTACTACATGCGGGTGCTGAGATATGGAAAATCAGGCAGCGGAGCCCTTGTAGTGGTTTTTGCGCTGATCATACTCTGGTTCCTGCTTATTGCGGGAAGGGTTAATCAGTTTCCGGGATTTTGACAATGCAACCAGCAGAACGAAGTCCCTCACCCCCTGGCCCCCTCTCCCAAAGGGCGAGGGGGAAGAGAGTAGCCTTATAATTTATCCCACTTTTCTATTACATTTGTAAAAATTCTGAGTACCCCATGAAATACTACATTATAGCAGGTGAAGCTTCAGGCGATCTCCATGCCTCAAACCTGGTGCATGCGCTTAAACAGGTTGACCCCGATGCCCAGTTCAGGGGTTGGGGAGGGGATAAAATGGCCGATCAGGGGGTAACCATCGTGAAGCATATCCGCGACCTGGCTTTTATGGGGTTCGTGGAAGTGGCAGCAAACTTCTTCACCATACTCTCAAACCTTAAGCTCTGCAAAAAGGATATAAAGCAATACAAGCCCGATGCGGTCATTATGATCGATTACCCGGGCTTTAACCTGCAAATCGCCAAATACCTGTACGCCAACAGTATCAAGGCCATTTACTACATCTCCCCGCAGGTGTGGGCATGGAAGAAATCACGCGTGCATACCATCAGAAGGGTGGTCGACAGGATGCTTGTTATTATGCCCTTTGAGAAGGATTTCTACAAGGCATATGGTATCAATGCCGATTTCGTAGGCCACCCGCTGCTCGATGCGCTTCCTGAATACACGCCCCCTCCAGCCCAAACCATGAATAAAAAGCCTGTTGTTGCCCTTCTGCCCGGCAGCCGCAGGCAGGAGATCAGCAAGGTGCTGCCGGTAATGCTTTCGGTGGTCAGTGATTTTCCTGAAGTGGAATTCGTTATTGCCGGCGTGCCTTCTATCGGCGAAAGCTTCTACAAACAGATCACCAGGCGCCATAACGTTAAGGTGGTGATGAATAACACATACCAACTGCTTGCCGGGGCCAGGGCCGCGCTGGTAACCTCCGGCACTGCCACCCTCGAAACCGCCCTTATAGGCGTGCCACAAGTGGTGTGCTACAAGGCAGGCAGCCTATCGTATGCCATCGCCAAAAGGCTTATCAAGGTAAAATATATATCGCTCGTTAACCTTATTATGGATAAACCTGTAGTGAAGGAACTTATACAGGATGAACTTAACCGCCAAACCCTGCGGGGTGAACTCAATAACCTGCTCAATAACCAGAGATACCGGGAGCAGATGCTTTCGCGATACGGTGAACTGCGCATAGTGCTGGGCGGCAAAGGCGCTTCTGAAAGAGCTGCCAGTATTATATTTGAACATTGCGACTCAATCTTATTCCAAATCAATTTATGAAAAACAACATCCTCTCAGCAATCCTTTTTACCTTCCTGTTTATCTCCTGCAACCCGCAAACCAACAATGGGCAGCAGTCTGCCGCTACTGACAGCACCGGCACTACCGCAGAAATGCCACCCGCCGTTGACCTTAACCCCGACACAGCATCGGGCTACGACCATATACCCATGGTTAATGAAGGTTCGCCCAATGCAGGCGGTGTCACCACCCGCAAGGAGGATATGCTGCGTACCATAACCTTTAAAGGCAAGGGTGCCGATGAGCGCAAACTGGGTGTGAGCCTTGCTGCCAAAGGTGATTTTAAAGCCGCTATTGAGCAGTTTAACAAGTCAATTGCCCTTTCGGCCGATAACCCCGATGCTTATTTCTACCGCGCTAAAGCCAAGTACGACCTGAAGGATATGGAAGGGGCTGAAGCCGACTATTCAACGGCCATCAGGCTAAGGCCAACACAGGCGCCCTATTACTATTACAGGGGCATCATGTACATGAACCAGCGCCGGTATGCTGAGGCTGTCGCCGATTTCACTGCCACCGTTGAGCGTGTGCCCGATTTCTACGATGCGCTCAACTACCAGGGGGCAGCACTGGCGCACCTGGGCAACCAGGAGGAAGCCATCAATGCTTACAACAGGGTGCTGGAGCTTGCCCCCGACCATGCCGTTGCCCATTACAACAAAGGCACCTCGCTGGCAGGGCTCAGTAAGTTTGCCGAAGCTGAAGCTGAACTCACCCAGGCCATAAACCTCGATCCCAATTACGAGCAGGCCTACGTGAACCGCGGCAACAGCCGCCTTATGCAGGGCAACCATGAAGGGGCTGCCGCCGATTATAAAATGGCCTTATCCTTTAACCCCGAGAACCCCGATGCCCTGTACAACAGCGGCTTCGCGCTCAGGCAACTGGGCCAAACCGATGAAGCCTGCGCCAACTGGAAAAAAGCAGTGCAGTTTGGACACAGGCTGGCGCAGCAGCAGGTTGATAGGTTTTGTGGGGGTAAGTAATTCAGAAGGAGACTGAGGGCTCCCTGTTCAACAACCTGTTAAATCATTACAATGATTGCATGGTCGCGGTTTCCTTTTATCAGAATTCTGGCTCCGTTTATTGGAGGGATTGCCCTGTGTTATAATATTAAAGGTGCTTTACATATCCCGGTTTGGATTCCGGCTTTAATTATAGCCATTTTGGCGACGTGGCAGTTCATCCCCTCAAAACAAATAAACTACGGTAGGCGATGGATCTTTGGGTTCCTTCTAAACATTGCTCTGTTCCTGCTAGGCTACGGCATTACTTCATTCGCTTTTCTTGAGAATTTGAGTACTCACTTCTCAAAAGTTCAATCCAAAGAATTAGTTTATTTTGCACATGTTACTGACTTGCCCTCAGAACGTGAAAAATCATTCAAAGTGCCACTTGAAATTTTTGCATTAAAGGATTCACATAATTCTTATATAACTACCGGCAAGGTTATAAGTTACCTGAGTAAAGATTCACTTAAACATATTCCAGATTACGGGGAAGTACTAATGTTTACAAAGAAGCCCGTTAGACCCCAAAAACCTGGAAACCCCGGGGAGTTCAATTATGAAAATTATCTAGCTAACAAAGGCATATTTCATACCGTCTTCCTAAATCCCAATGATTATACAATTCATACTAGTGGTGATATTATTAAGCTAAAGGCATTCGCATTAAAAGCTCGTAAACGCTTCATTGAAATTCTTAAAGAAAACAATGTTTCAAATGAGGAACTGTCAGTTGCCTCTGCTTTATTGACAGGGTACGATGAGTTGCTTGATGAAAATCAACGTAAGCAATTTTCAGGTGCGGGGGTCATACATATTCTTTGTGTTTCAGGACTTCATGTAGGTATAATTTTCCTTATGGCTGAATTCCTTTTTCGGTTATTCGCCAGGAGGAGAATTTTAAAAGCTATTAAGCCTTTTATAATCCTCCTCTTAATATGGGCTTATGCTGTATTCACTGGATTGGCGCCGCCTGTTATGAGGGCTTGCATAATGTTTTCGGTGATTATATTCCGATATGCTTTTCAAAAACAGTCCTCAGTACTCAACTCCCTTGCAATGGCTGCTTTTTTTCTCTTGCTTTTTGATCCGCTCTTGCTGTTTGATGTAGGTTTTCAACTGTCATTTACTGCGGTGACTGGTATAATCACTATTCAGCCTTTGATGAGAGAATTGCTTAAGCCAAAGAATCCCATCCTTAAGTATATGTGGGATCTGACAACAGTTTCAGTTTCAGCACAAGTCGCGACAGCACCCTTGATTATCTATTACTTTCATCAATTCCCATCATATTTCCTGTTCTCTAATCTTGTTGCTGTGCCATTAGCCGGGATTATAATATACACAGGGGTAATTGTAATAACCACATCATGGGTTCCATTTATTTCTGAAACAGGCGCATGGTTATTGGTAAATGAAATAAAATTGCTCAATGCATTTGTTGGTTACATGGAACATCTTCCCGGGGCGGTAATTTCAGGATTGCATCTTTCCACATTGATTGTGGCAGTAATGTTTATCTTTCTTATCACATTCTTTTTATGGGTTGTATATAACAGGAAGTTTTTGCTTTACACAGCTCTGGTCGGATTATTGATAATGTTGGCTGCAGGTGTTATCAGAGAAATCACTATAGCCAACCAGCAATTTATTGTCTTCCATAAGGTAAACAGGCATCCCGTAATCAGCCTTGTTAATGGAAGAGATCATATTATTCTTACCGACAAGGAATTGTGTGATGATATCAGCAAAGCAAATTACTCCTTAGAAGGATTGACGGTTATTGCCGGACTAAACAAACCAACTTTAAAATGCATATTTCAAAATGAAACTATAGTGAGGGCCGGGGAAGAGACAGGAAAATCATGTTTGCCTGAGTTTTTTTCTTTTTCAGGAAAACGGATTATAGTGGTTGGTAATCAATGCTTGCTCCCTGAAGAAGGACATACTTTAATTGCAGATTATGTGCTGATGTGTAAGAACAACAAACACTCCCCCGGCAGAATTGCAGCCTGTTTTCCGGGCGCCTTGTTGATTGCCGATGCATCAAATAGCTACCGTGTAATTGAATCGATGGCGAGGGAAGCTGAAGAGAATGGCATTTCAATTTACAACATAGGTCGGCAGGGTGCGTTAGTTGCCGAGATTAAGCGTTAACATCACTGGCAGGTGGTCGCTGAACCCTCCCAGGTATTGCATGCCATTGAATGTTCTAAAAGGAGTTGTACCACTAAAAGTTTCATCATTTTGAAGTAAAAATGGCAGGTTCAGAATTTCAGCCTTTGAAACCTTAACACCGTTGCAATGCTGGTGGAGCAGATTTGATGAAACGATAAATTGATCGATGATTCCCCATTGACCTTTATATTTGTTTGTACCTATGCCTTTGATTGTATTTTGAAACGCCATCAAATTAACCAGCGGCTGATCGGGGCTGATATTTGATTGGCCGGCACCCAGGTGAATTGTTAAACTTTCATCAGATGGTTCATCGTTGAAATCGCCTGTAAGCACTATCAGAGCCTGTGGCTGAATATTCATGATCGAATCAACTGCTGCCTTCAATGTTAAGGCGGCATCCTTTCTCTTATCTGCGCTTAAGGCAATTCCTCCTGAACGTGATGGCCAATGGTTAACAAAAATGTGCAGGGTATCGGAATTATTAACGGAACCATTGTTTTTGAGAAGACCCTTAACGTAAAGTATATCCCGTGTTTTAAGGGAACTGTCAGTGCTGCACACCCTGATTGCCTGATGGCTTAATTCTTTGAACTTATCACTCCGGTATAAAAGACACACATCAATACCACGTTCATCAGGCGATTCAACGTGTATAATTCGGTAACCAAATCTTTCAAGTGGAGTTCGTTTCAACAACTGAATAAGTACAAAACGGTTTTCTACTTCGCATAGAGCAACGATCTCGGGTGGCTGCCATCCACCGGCATTAATGATGACCTTTGAAATGCTATTGAGCTTCTTTTCAAACTTCTTCCATGTCCACCCTTTAATACCACCACTAACAAACTCATAATCGTTTTTAAGCGAATCATGAAAAGGATCAAAAAGGTTCTCAACATTATAGAACATAATGCGGAAGTCACTGCAAGAGGCGTTGGTTTCAGGTTGTGCGTAACCCGGCAAACAGGTACAAAGCAGTGCAACAGCAACCCACGCCCTCATTCCTGTGCCGTTGAATTATCCCTTGAGCGGAAGAGCAGGATAAAGAAGTATGATATTATTTTGCCGATGGCAACAATCATGGCAAGTACCAGCAGGGCAGGCAGTATTTTGTCGATCCAGCTAAGGTTAACGTTGCTGAAGTTAAAAGGATACAGGTAATACATCATCACGAGCGCCACAAGTCCCGCGGCTTCACTAACGGCTTTTACAAACAGGCGCAGTCCCCGTGGGTCTATAATGAGCAGCAGCACCGCCAGGGCGATCTGCACCACGCAGTTTATCTGCAAAATGGTAAGTACCACCATGTAGTTGGATTTAAGGAAGGCAAGCTGCCACCCGGGTACCATGCTTAATACCCACAGGAATATAAGGTTAAAGATAATGGTGGCAATGGCTTCGCCTTTATTTTTAAGGCCGGCTTTGTTAACGTTTACCATATTGTTTGATGTTAGGGAATACAAAAATATGGAGATTTATGTTACGAAATTACATACGGTTACTGTACCCAGTGCGCCGGTTTATAAATGTGGATTCTCAGGAAGGTTAATTCAGATAATTATGCCGGTTTCCTTACAGCAGCTTAATCGTCTAAGTTTGGATTCTCAGGAAGGTCATCCTTATTGGGATGGATACACTTGATCCAGTACTGCACGATGGCCTCAAACATAGCAGCTTGTCCCTGTGAAGTCATAGGTTTCTCAAAAAAGCCCTGTACATGTAATCTGTAGGCTTTAATAACTTTTTTACGGCTAAGGGAATGGCTTATAAAAACAAAGGGGATTGATTTTTGCGATAAATAGTCGTCGTCTTCAAGAATTTTCTTAAAATCCATACCATTCTTACCCGGCATATCAATATCAGATATGATTAGGAATACTTCATCGGCATTCATCCGCAGATGCTCAAGTGCATCATCCACATTACTGAAGTACTCAATGGCAATATTCCAGTCGTTCACCCTGAGGGCTCTTTCGAGGAAATCTTCCTCATAGGCATCATCATCAACAAGGATGATTTTTCCTTTTACTCTTTTCATTGCAGCAATTATTCGTGTTTTGCCAATCTAACATCTGAAAAGGAATAAGGTTAGGGGTGGGTATTATAAGTGTTGTAAAATGATAGCGTCTTTAATGGTCAAATTGTGCAGGCACTTTGTGTACAGGATTATAACAAAATTAATGCAATTATATACTTTAGATATCAGCGGGAGCGTTTAGAAAGAAACCACCGATATCATGAAAAAGATAGTCCTAACTTTCCCCCTCATGCTTGCTGTTATATTCCCGGTGCTCTTCCACCGGCAGCAGGCAGGCATCAATGTATTGCTGTTTGACGTTGCACTGCTGGCCATGGTATGGTACGCGGGCAGGCCCGATTTCAGGAGCCGTCTGTTTACGGTTGTTTTTGCCGGTGTGGCGCTATCGGGGTTTATGGTTTTCATGTATGGATCAGCCATGGCTTTAACGGTGAATATTATTTCACTAATTGTGCTTGCCGGATTGCTTGCTGCGCCTTATTTATCGGTTTTACTGAATGGTTTTTTCACTTCCGCGATGGCCGTATTCACAGGTCCGGTGGAGTACCTGCGTGCACTGGGCATCGCGCTAAGCGCCCAGAGAGGATTGCGCAAGAGCCTCAGGTATGCCGGCTTTATTGTAGTACCGGTGGTGATATTCATAATATTCGTATCGATGTATTCGGCCGCGAGTCCGTACTTCAATCGCTACACAGGTAACTTCATGCACTTTTTGAATGAGATCTTTACCAGGATTTTCAGTGTGATAGAGCCCGAAGTCCTGTTTATTGCCCTGGCGGGGCTGATTACAGGCATGGTAGTGTTATACGGGAGGAGGATGACGTTTTTCGACCTTCCGGCGGAGACCGGCGATATTGAACTACGCAGGACCAGGAAGCAGTTTGAAGGCACGGCCGTTGCCCTTAAAACAGAAGCCCGCACGGCAGTGGTGTTGTTTACATTGCTTAACGTGGCACTGCTGGTGATGAACGCGCTTGATTTTTACCATGTTTGGCTAAACTTTAAATGGGACGGCGGCTTCCTGAAACAGTTTGTGCATGAAGGCACGTGGCTGCTCATCAATTCCATCATCATATCAATGGTCTGGTACTATGGTATTTCAGGGGGAATCTGAATTTCTATCCGGGAAAGAGGTATGCAGGTATTCATGCACATCCGGAAAACCGGCACAGCATGCGAGGCCTGGACTTACATCCGGAAAACCGGCACAGCAGAGGTGACGTCTCTTTACATCCGGGAAACCGGCTGCTGATATGGCTTGCGGGGATATGGATAGCACAGAACGCATTCCTCACACTATCAGTCGGCATAAGGAACTTTTGGTACATTCATTACTTTAACCTGGCTTACAAGCGGATATGGGTGTTTGCCTTCCTCATACTGGTATTTATTGGCCTGGTAACGGTGTACATAAAGGTAAGAGAAAGAAAGACACTGCGCTACCTGCTTATACAAAACAGCCTGGTTGCCTACGTGCTGTTTGTAGCCCTGAGTTTCGTGAACTGGGATATGGTAATAGCGCGCTTCAACCTCAATCGCGCGCACAAAGCCTTCTTCCACACCGACTTCATGGTAACCCTCGACAGCAACACCCTGCCCGTGCTACTGCTTGACCCCGACCACCTCGCACGCATAGAAAAAGCCCAGAAAGAAATGTTTACCTACGATGAAAACTACCTGCCCTTTGTTAACTACAACAAGCGCCTGCACGAGCGCCGCAACCTCTACCTCGAAGGCTACCCCCAACTGAAGTGGCCGGGATGGAATGTAGCGGATTACAGGACTTATTTGAAGTTGAAGGGGGAGGGGCTCCCATAGGCTCTCACCCGTTGGTTCCCGTTTCTCAGAGGACTTAGCCCTCATCGCCTGATTCGCTTTTCCCTGCTGACCGTAGCCTTCGCCCATTGACCCCGTTTCCTGCTGAGCATAGCCCTCACCCCCTGGTTCCGATTACCCGTAGAGCTTAGCCCTCACCCCCTGGCCCCCTCTCCCAGGGGGCGAGGGGGAATAGACTGGTTTTGAGGTTAATATGATATCTTTTGTTGCTCTGATCATGATGGTGATGGTTGAAGAAGAGATAAAAGCTGTTACTCCAACAGCCAGAATACCAAAGAAAGTTTTTATCGGTCAATTCTCAACCGCGCCAATTACACTAATTGTGAGATAAGTGGTTTTGGGACTTACCCTAACAAAAATGTTAGTGCTTCATTTTATTCATCTAATCCTCACAATAACCCCATAATTACCCGATAAATACCCAATATATACCCTACGGGTAAAGATAAGGTATACATGAGGTATGTTAAAGATATATAAGATAATAATGTGAGTAAAAGGGAGCTCCACGCGCCGAGAGAAGTCACATGAGTTGGAACACTTATGTCGAGGCGCCCATATATACACCGCCACCTCGTCATCCCGACGCCAGGAGGGATCTCATCAACCTGGGATACTTAATAAAAAAAGGACTTCACCAATCCTAAAACGCCAAACACGGAAGTAAAAACACGCCAAATCCGGAAGTAAAACAACGCCAAATTCGGAAGTAAAACAACGCCAAATTCGGGAATTTGCTTGTTTTGCATTAAAAATAATCGCATCTTTGTCTGTAATATACTAATTATGAGTAGTAAAATCTATCTTCCACGTATTACTGATAAACTGTTGGCCGTGCAGCTTAAAGCATCAGGTGCTGTGCTGATTGAAGGCGCAAAGTGGTGTGGAAAAACCAGTACAGCACGAAGATCTTCAAACAGTGTACTGTACATGCAGGATCCTGACAATGCTGCTTCCAACATCAAAATGGCTGATACAAAACCTTCGTTGCTACTCAAGGGTGAAGCACCACGCCTTATAGATGAGTGGCAAATGGCCCCCGTATTATGGGATGCAGTTCGGTTTGAGGTAGATAAAAGAGGACTACCTGGTCAATTCATCCTTACCGGTTCGGCAGTGCCATCTGACGGTGTAACTGCCCATACAGGAACTGGCCGCATTTCGCGCCTGCTTATGCGACCGATGAGCTTATATGAATCGCAGGATTCAACTGGAGTTGTTTCTTTGCATGATTTGTTTAATGAAAAACAGCAGATAGACTGCATGAGCAGTATAAATATCGAACAAATTGCATATCTGATTTGTCGGGGTGGATGGCCGGCTGCTATCAAACAGGAACCAAAGACAGCGCTGCAAATGGCAACCAATTATGTAGAAGCTGTTATTAATATGGATGTTCAGCGGGTTGATAATGTTGATAAGAACCCTCAACGAGTGCGAATGTTGTTACGTTCACTTGCCCGGAATATATCCACTTTAGCAAGCTACGAGACAATAAAGAATGATATTGAAGCAACTGATACCAGCATTTCTGAGAAAACCATAGCATCATACCTTAATGCCTTACGGCGAATATTTGTAGTCGAAGATCTGCCCGCCTGGCAGCCGTCTTTGCGTTCAAAAACAGCCATTCGTACATCTCATAAACGCCATTTTGTTGATCCATCAATCGCCACAGCAGTTTTGAGAGCAGATCCGGAAAGCATTCTTGCTGATTTTGAATTATTCGGTTTCCTTTTTGAAGCTTTATGCACACGTGATATTCGTATCTATGCTCAGGCAAATGATGGTGATGTTTTCCATTACCGTGATAAAAGTGAGCTTGAAGCCGATATGATTATCGCTCTAAGAGATGGTCGATGGGCAGCTATTGAAGTAAAGTTAGGAAGTACCCAGATTGAACAGGCAGCACAGAATCTGATACGACTGCAGGAGAGAATTGACACTGCCAAAATGAATAAACCCTCCTTCCTTATGATTCTGACCGCAGGGCAATATGCATACCAGCGCCCCGATGGGGTAATAGTTATGCCTATAGGGTGCTTAAAGGACTAGGTTTAACAAACCACGTCATCCCGACGCCTGATTCTGATATTCTTGGGTTGACTTACCTTCAAAAAGATGTGAGTGTTGTAAAAAATGAATCAACGAAAAATAAAACGTAAAAAAAAGTATATGCAGAAAATTATTTCAAAAAACACTTGACATTTCAATTTTTTTGTATATTCGTTTCATCAAAAACATATAAACATAAAAACAAAATTACTAATTAGCGTACTTCTAACTGTTGTATTGTTAACTCTTTCGTGCAGCAAAGACATTGATTCTCAGAAATCTAAGACTGCAACAAACTTGTCCGATGAGGATTTGGTCAAAAAAGTTCTAAATTTCATTGAGCTAGCTAAAGATGTTGAAGAAGGTAAGATTCTTAAAAGTACAGATAAGATGCCTATTTCGGAAGCAATTGCAAGTATTGATGAATCTTTCAACTATGA
>JAEZDY010000043.1 GCA_023417935.1 Bacteroidota bacterium | reverse complement strand
TCTGGCGCAGGCTTCGGCCAACATCGGCGACGCCGTCTCCTTCGTGCAGACCGCCGAGGCCAACCTCGGTGAGGTTCACGGCATGCTCCAGCGTGTCCGTGAGCTGGCCGTGCAGTACAAGAACGGCTCGCTGTCGACCACCGACCAGGCCGCCATCCAGAGCGAGGTCACCCAGCTCGGTGCGGAGATCAGCCGCATCGGCACGTCGGCGAAGTTCAACGGCCTCGGCCTGCTGGACGGCACGACGACGATCTCGTTCCAGGTCGGCGCGAACGACGGTGACACGATCACCGTGGCCTCGATCTCCCTCGGGAGCACCCTCGGTACGGCGTACAGCTCGCTGGGCGCCGCCACCGACCTCGCCGAGATCGACACCGCGATCAACGCGGTCTCCAACCAGCGTGCCGTGTTCGGCGCGGTGCAGAACCGCCTGGAGTACGCGGCGAACGCGCAGAAGAGCTACCACGAGAACCTCGTGTCGGCTGAGTCGCGGATCCGTGACGTGGACATGGCGCAGGAGATGGTCTCGCTGACCAAGAACCAGGTGCTGGCGCAGGCCGGTACCGCGATGCTCGCGCAGGCCAACCAGGCCCCGCAGTCGGTCCTCTCGCTCCTGCGCTAAGACCTTCTCTCGGCTGCGCCGCGGATCTCCGCTGCGGCGCAGCGCATCATCGGAAGAGGGCGCCCCGGGAAGGGCGCCCTTTTTCGTGGGCTCCCCGCCACGGCTCCGGCTTTGAGCGCGCCAGGCTGGCGCAAACCCCTCGGCCGTGCGCCCAAAAACTTAACATTTGCAGGACTTTTGTCGATAACGCGTCGTACCGGTGGCATGCAGTCGCCGGGGACGAAAGACAAGGAGTCAAGCGATGTCCCTTCGCATCAACAGCAATGTTGACGCTCTCGGGAGCTACAACAAGCTGACCTATACCTCGAGCGCGGTCTCGAAATCGATGGAACGCCTGAGCTCGGGCTACCGCGTCAACGGCGCGGCCGACGACTCAGCCGGCCTCTCGATCTCAGAACGCATGCGCGGTCAGATCCGCGGCCTGGCGCAGGCCACGGCCAACATCGGCGATGCCGTCTCGTTCGTGCAGACGGCCGAAGCCAATCTCGGCGAGGTCCACGGCATGCTGCAGCGTGTCCGCGAGCTCGCCGTGCAATACAAGAACGGGTCGCTGTCGACGACCGACCAGGGTGCGATCCAGAGCGAGGTCAACCAGCTCGCTTCGGAGATCAGCCGAATCGGTACGTCGGCCAAGTTCAACGGCATCTCACTGCTGTCGACGGCGGCGACGGTCACGTTCCAGGTCGGCGCCAACGACGGCGACACGATCACGGCGGCGACGATCTCCCTGGGCACCGCCCTGGGGACGTCGTACAACGTGCTCACCGCCGCCGGCACGCAGGATCTCTCAGAGATCGACACGGCGATCAACGCGATCTCCGACCAGCGTGCGATCTACGGCGCGGTGCAGAACCGCCTGGAGTACGCAGCGAACGCGCAGAAGAGCTACCACGAGAACCTCGTGGCGGCCGAATCGCGGATCCGCGACGTCGACATGGCGCAGGAGATGGTTTCGCTGACCAAGAACCAGGTGCTGGCCCAGGCCGGTACGGCCATGCTCGCGCAGGCCAACCAGGGACCGCAGTCGGTCCTGTCGCTCATCCAGCAGTAGGCCGGATGGCATGAACCCGGGCAGGAGTGGGCGGATCGTCCACTCCGCCTGGACTCGCGGGTCAAGCTGGCGCGAGCCCGGGCCGATAGTCCGAGTACAACCGGCCGCATGCAGCGGCTGGGGGATAGCAATCAACCTTGACAAGGAGTCAAGCGATGTCCCTTCGCATCAACAGCAACGTTGACGCCCTCCAGGGCTACAACAACCTGAACAACACTTCGAGCGCCGTCTCGAAGTCGATGGAGCGCCTCAGCTCCGGCTACCGGGTTAACCGGGCGGCGGATGATTCCGCAGGCCTGTCGATCTCGGAGCGCATGCGCGGTCAGATCCGCGGCCTCGCGCAGGCGAACGCCAACATCGGCGACGCCGTCTCGATGGTCCAGACCGCCGAGGCTACCCTCGGCGAGGTCCATGGCATGCTCCAGCGCGTTCGCGAGCTGGCCGTTCAGTACCAGAACGGCTCGCTGCAGACGAGCGACAAGACCGCCATCACGAGCGAGATCGGCCAGATCTCGTCGGAGATCGCCCGTATCGGCGGCTCCGCGAAGTTCAACGGCATCGCGCTGTTCACCACGGCCGGCACCGTGACCTTCCAGGTCGGCGCCAACGACGGCGATTCCATCGCCGTCACCAACGTCAACATGGCGGCCATGGTCACCGCGGCGAACCTCGTGCTCGACGGCACAGGCGACCTCGCGGCGATCGACGCGACCATCAACTCGGTGTCGGATCAGCGTGCCGTGTACGGCGCGATCCAGAACCGCCTCGAGTACGCGGGCAACGCGCAGAAGAGCTACCACGAGAACCTCGTGGCGGCCGAATCGCGGATCCGCGACGTCGACATGGCGCAGGAGATGGTCTCGCTGACCAAGAACCAGGTGCTCGCTCAGGCTGGCACCGCCATGCTCGCGCAGGCCAACCAGGCCCCGCAGTCGGTGCTCTCGCTGCTGCGTTAGTTCCGCCGCTACGGGTTGGTGCGGGCTGGGTTCCCGGCTGCTTCGGCGGGCGGGGCGACGCCCATCTTCGACGGGGCGCCTGCGGGCGCCCCGTCGTCGTTATGGCCCGATAACTCAGGCGTCCAGGC
>JAEZDY010000044.1 GCA_023417935.1 Bacteroidota bacterium | reverse complement strand
CCTGTGAAACGGAAGCCGGATTACCACAAACATCGGTATAACTCCATGTACGGGTAATAATTTCAGGGCAAGTATTTCCGTCGGAAGCATCAGTACCCAAAACTTCACCAAAATCATCACAGTTGTCTGTCCAGCCTAACATGCCCGGTGCAGGAACATCTTCAATACACTGGTATGCTGCATCAGCAGGTGGATCAGCAAATACTGGTGCCTGTGTATCATTAACTTTAATGATCTGTGAAACGGAAGCCGGATTACCGCATACATCAGTATAACTCCAGGTGCGTGTAATAGTAAGATTACATAGTGTACTAGGAATAGAATTATCAAACCCCATTACCTCACCAAAGCCATCGCAATTGTCAGTCCAGCCTAGTATATCCGGTAAAGGAACCTCATCTATGCACTGATATGCTGCATCAGCCGGAGGCTCAGCAAATACCGGTGCTTCAGTGTCCATAACCGTTATGAACTGTGATACAGAAGCCGGATTACCACAAACATCGGTATAACTCCATGTACGGGTTATTGTTTCAGGGCAGGTATTTCCATCTGACAAGTCAGTTCCTAAAACCTCACCTGAGCCATCGCAGTTATCAGTCCAGCCAAGATTGCCGGCTGCTGGAACGTCCTCAATACACTGATATGCAATATCATCAGGCGGAGTATCAAATATTGGTGCTTGTGTATCTTCAATCGTGATGGTTTGATATACCAGTATCTGGTTATCACAATAGTCAGTAATACTATAGGTACGTGTTATAACTTCCGGACATGAGCTTTCGTCAGATACATCTGATACCCATGCTACTACCGGAGTTCCGCAGTTATCATACTCATCCGTAACAACTGCTATATCAGGCAAAGGAACATCCACACTACATTGTACATTTACAGGTGCAGGGTTGTTTGCAGTTGGCGGCACCTCATCAGCTGTTACTGTAAAAGAACTGCTGCAACTTAAAGGTTCAGTATAACACTGATCAGTTACTTCATAGGTAAATTCTATTGTACCTCCACATTCAATATCAGCCGGTAATGATGGTATCAATGCAATGTTTGTTGAAACTGTACCAATACCACCTGTATAACTAAAATCTTCAACCCAGGCATTATATGCCGCAAGGATTTCACTTGATGAGCTGCAAGCAGGAAGCAATACAGGATCAGGACATATTGTAGCAAGGTCATCAAGACCCAGGTGTAATTGAATTGGGAAACCCGGAAAATCTGAAAGTTCTGATTGAGACGATTCTCCTGATGTTCTGGTCCTTACGAATAAAGTACTTATAGCATAGCATGGATCAGCATTTCCAAGAATATTGGTGAGATTTGCAGCTCCTTCTGCCCACTGGTTTGTTACATACGAATAATTCCCAAAAGCTTCATAAGGTATAGTAATAGGTGCAGGATTCTCGGTAATGAGTATATTACCTGTCAGGCCGGTTGTTTGCTGAATATATTCAAATCCTGAACCAACAGGTTGCCATCTGTAGATCAAGGCTTCGGCTTGTGTTCCACCCTGACCAAACTTTATTGTAATTAAGAGGTCATTTTCAGTTCTTCCTCCATCAAGTCCATGAGTTGTAAAAGTACCATCATCCTCAGCTATAAGTGCTTTTTGCAAAATCTCAAAATCGATATAACTATCTCCATTGGTAACTTTTCTATCAGCCATGAAGAAGATCCACAGATCACCTGATGCGTCGTGGGCAAAATGAGTTTTTGCATTGTGAATCTGGTTTTTGTCTAACACATTGGTTGTACCCCATAGGTATGTGCTTGGGTTTTGATTAATTTTATTAGATCCGGGAAAACCTGTAGGATCTTTACCAAACCATGAGTCTACCTGTTCAAATGTCATAAGCGGATCATAAGGATCCAAAAGATTGTCAAAAATACTTCCACCACTTCCAGAATTTGTACCAATATACCAGTCCCCAATCCCAGTAGTTGGACTATTTGAATAAACATCGCCGTCAATTCCCATTCCTCCGGCAGGTGTTAATGTTGGTGCTGTGCCCTGAATATGCTGGGCATTTAAATGCATGCTTGTTAATAATAATGCTAGCAAAATCATCAAAATAGAATGGCTAGCAATAACAAAATGATGAAGTTGTGTTTTTTTCATACCCTAAATTTTTCTAAATAAAAATCCTTAAAGGCCCTAAAAAGGGTCAATAAATAGTTAAGTAAAAAGAAAAATTCTGAATGGGGGGTATGCACTATTTTGGAAGGAAGTTGAAATATGGCTTATCAGAATTAGGTAGATTAATTCCATAGTCCATTTCTTTCTGTTCAGAATGCGTGTTGTGTTGTGCTTTCTTTTTTTCCCTTTTTCGATTTAGAATGAAATTGCTTTGTCCAGAATTGTCCAAATTGGTTAGCATAAAATTAGGGATTGTAAAAATAATTCAGTTTATACCAGATGCACATTATGCATCTATATATGCACATTTCAAATATCCATATAAATAGCAATAAGACCTATATGAGCTAAAAATATACAAATGGAAACAATTGTGGTTTTGTGTAATGTTTATAGCATCTGTGAAACTCAATGATACACGCATCAAACTTTGGTGCTATAATCCATTAGCATTTAATACTAAAAAACACAAAGGCGGACATTTTTGTCCGCCTTTGTTCAGTAAATTTGACTATTTATTATATGCTTACTTTGGCATCGTAATATTAGCAAGATTAAACTTTTCTTTTTTAGAATCATTATCAACTTTGAAATCAGTAAACAAATTACGTCCACCCTCACCTTCTAAAATTACTGTAAAAGAAACAGTCTCACATTCGGTAAAGTCCATAATAGCTGACCATACAGATGAATTTCCTCCACCGTTGTTTGTAAAACCATGTTCATTTACACCAAAATCAACATTATCTGCCTGAGGAAATGTAAATTCAACAAGAACGTCATTTAAATCAACTTCAGGAGTATAATAAAATGTATATGAGTCATCACCATTGGCTACATAGCTGAAGTCTTCTTCGCAAGGTTGTTCATCTAATAATGCATATTCAACTGCAAATACTGCTTGTGGTCCATTTCCAGTAACTTTTAATGTATAAGACATATCGTCACAGCGCTCCCATCCTTCTGGTAATAGAACTGAATATGTTGCTGTTACACTATCTGCAACTGGTCCACCAGTCCAAACTGAGATGCCATTTATCACCAGATCAGAAAAACCATCAGTGCTTGTAACTTTCAAAATAAAGTGAGTGAGGTTATTGCCATATTCAATAGTAACAGTTTTACTTTTAGGTGTTTTACCGCCACCCCAGCTAATTGTTTGAAAATCAGTGCGGAATACTGGAGTATTATCAACAATAAACTCAGTTTCACAATCAGGCATTACTGATGCCGATTTTAAAGTTAGCTGGTTCTTTTCAACCAGGTTTGTCGACTCATCTTTTGAGCATGAAGTCATAATTGTGCCTGCCATCAAGAGGGCGGCAACTACTGCAATTGTTTTTATTTTTCTCATTTTTTAACCGGGGGTTAATTATTAATAGTTTGATTTTTACAAAAGTACCATATACAGCAAGTCTGCGCAATACGTGAAAATACGGTAATTTCACCCAACAATATGTTGAGTTGACTAACCTATGAATACGTGTTTTTACTAATTTTTAGAGTTAATCAATCATATGATACATATCATATTGTATATAATATAATATAGCGAGTAACTAACCTTGAGGCAGTTATATAATTTAATAACCCTCATTAAAGGAAAGTCTGTAGTTAAATTGAGGAGTGCCTGCATATCAGTTCGCCAAAAATCAAAAAAACACCACCCCTTTCCGTTTTCATTATTTTTATAATTTAGCAGAAAAATCACAGTATGCATTTGCGGCTGATCTATTTAATACTGGTAACTATGGTTGCTACAGCTTGTAATAAGGAACGATCAAGTATTGATCTGATTATCAGGAATGCAGTAATCTATACTGCCGATACCACCTTTAGTCTGAGCACAACCATGGCTATTGATGAAGGTAAAATTCTAGCCGTTGGTGATGAATTTACGATAACCGATAAATACCAGGCCGACTCAGTTTATGATGCTCAAGGCAAAGCTATTTACCCGGGTTTCATTGATCCACATAGTCATTTCTATGGTTTTGTGCTTAATCATCAATATGCCGATCTCCGTCCGGCAAAATCTTTTGGTCATTTACTTGAAATTGTAAAGAAGCATCAGGAAGCTAATCCAGGTGAATGGATTGTTGGAAGAGGATGGGATCAGAATAACTGGCCCGGTCAGGAATTCCCCACCAATACTCTTTTAAACGAAGAGTTTCCTGATAACCCGGTGGTGCTTATTCGTATTGATGGGCATGCTGTGCTTGTAAACCAGGCTGCTATTGACCGTTCAGGATTAAGTGCAGATAGTTTGCGTAATAATGCTGAGGCAGAAATCAGAAAAGGTAAGTTTACCGGTATTTTTAAAGAATCACTGGCCGACACTTTTCGCAACCTCGTGCCAACTCCTTCTGGCAAAGTTTTAGCCAATATGATGATCAAATCGGCTATAGAGTGCCATCAGGTGGGATTAACAATGGTTACCGAAGCCGGGGCTGATCCATGGTTGATAGAGTTTTATGATAGCCTGCATTCTGAGGAAGAGTTTAAACTGGCCATCTATCCAATGTTAAATCCAACTGAAGAAAACATTGACCGGTATATAAGGAAGGGTGCACAACGACGTGACAAGATGAATATTTGCTCCATAAAACTGTATGCTGATGGGGCACTCGGATCAAGAGGTGCTGCAATGTTGAAGCCTTATAGTGATGACCCCAACAATTTTGGTATCATGACTATCACTCCCGAAGAACTTGGGAAATGGTGCATAACGGCCTACGACAATGGCTTCCAAATCAACACCCATGCTATTGGTGATTCTGCAAACCGCATGGTACTTGATGTTTACAGTAATTACCTGCTGCCAGGAAATGATCTGAGGTGGAGAATTGAGCATGCACAGGTTGTGCATCCTGATGACTTTAAGAAGTTTGGTGCATTAAATATTATTCCTTCTATTCAGTCAACCCACGCTACTTCTGATATGGGCTGGGCAAAGCAACGGCTGGGCAGACGTATTCGTTATGCATACGCCTATCGCACATTATTAAAGGAGAATGGCTGGCTGCCTAACGGAACTGACTTTCCAATTGAGAATATCAACCCGCTTTATTCTTTTTACGCTGCTGTTGATCGTAAAGATCTGAATGGTCATCCAAAAGATGGTTTCCAAAGTGAAAATGCTCTTACCCGGCAGGAAGCACTTCGCAGCATAACTATTTGGGCTGCCAGGGCTTGTTTTGAAGATGATAGACGTGGAAGTCTTGAAGCTGGTAAGAATGCCGACTTTGTAATCCTTGATCGTGATATAATGCAGGTTAAGGCATCAGAGATACCTGCCACGAAGGTACTACGAACGTATATTGATGGCAATATTGTGTATTAATGGCCATTCTTATCATCAAAAATGATGATGATACTGCAGCATAATCATCATTTTATGCTATTTCCTGTTTCTCTTCATAAAGTGACCTTTGCATATAAATTTTATGCGCAAAGTCATGAAGGTAAACTTACTCCCCTTTCTGCTTATTATTCTGCTTATTACTACAAACGATTATCAGTGTCATGCCGGTACTGCTGACACTTCAAGTATTCACACCGGACGTAGCCAGCAAGATAAAATACCGTCATTCTTCTCATTTGAAACTTCCTATATAAGTGACTTTGCCTATAATTTATCGGGTGGAATTAAAACCGGTGGCACCTATCTTGGTATGGCGAATATGCGTGCTGTATTTGATACTGATATCGCAGGTCTATGGAAAGGAGGTCAATTATTCGTTAATGCTGCAAATATCCATTCCAGGCAATCCTTTACCGAATTTGTTGGTGATATACAGGTAGCATCGAATATTGATGCCGGAAACCATACTTATATTCAGGAGCTTTGGTACAAGCATGTAATTAAAGATCTAGAAATTACTGCGGGTCTGCAGGATATGAATGCAGAGTTTGCCAGTTCAGAATATGGAGGATTATACCTTAATAGCTCCTTTGGCATACTTCCCATTATATCGGGCAATGTTTGTGCTCCAATATTCCCACTCACTTCACTCGGCTTAACCGTAAAATGGAACATATCAGATGATATATCATGGCTCACAGCTTTATATGACGGATGCCCAACACCCTTTGAAAACAATCCCTTTAACCTGAACTGGCGTTTTAGTAAACAGGATGGTATCATTGCTGTTTCAGAAGTACAATATAGCACAAGCTTCAATAATAAACCCGGTATTTTTAAAGCTGGAGTTATATCTTCAAACAACAACTTATTTAACGGGCCTCAGTTAAATGACTCATCATCAAGGGATATCTTTGGTATTTACTTTATGGCTGATCAGCAGCTTTGGCAGAACGGCAACAGAAGTTTTGGCGTCTTTTCCCAAATAGGCTACAGTCCAACCGACGTTACTGACCTTGGCGTGTATTTTGGAGGTGGCTTTAATCTTACAGGTGCATTTACAAAGAAGGGTACTGACAATTTAGGAATTTCTGTTGGCTGCGTAAATCCAACGTTCAAAATAGTGGATAATGCTGAACAAACTCCAACCCTGCGCGACAATTGTGAAACAGCCATTGAGCTTACATACAATTTTTCCGTTTCAAAACACTTCTTCATTCAGCCCGACTTGCAGTATATCATCAAACCATCAGGAACAGGTGGAACACTGAATAACGCATTCGTCGGTATCTTAAGATTAGGCATAACATTCTAAGTTTCCGGTAACCAGGCGTATAACCTGAACAATATCTGATATTGTTCGTTATTAGTAATCCTATGGAAAATCCTATAAGATATATACTGATAACTACTTTCATCATTGGAATCCTCTTTGCATCTGCTGATGCCCAGGATAACAATCAAAAGAAAGTCACCAAACAGGAAATTAGGGTAGTTGATTTTGCAGGGTTGCAACCCTTACTCGAAAAAAGCAATGATACTACTTATATTGTCAATTTTTGGGCAACATGGTGTGCCCCTTGTTTAAAGGAACTCCCCTATTTCCAGCAAATACATGAGAAATATTCCGATCAGAAGGTAAAGGTGTTTCTTGTAAGTCTCGATTTTGAAAGACAAATTGAAACAAGACTCAAACCCTTTATTGAAAAGAATAAACTAACTCCGGAGGTCATCGTACTAAACGATCCAAAATCAAATATATGGATTGACAAAGTTGATCCTTCATGGTCAGGCGCTATTCCTGCTACTCTTTTCTTTAACAACAGTAACCGACTCTTCTTTGAAAAGGAATTTACTTACAACGAGATCGAAGCCATTTTAAAGCAACTGAATCCACTATTTAATTAACCAAATATCATCATAAACTAACAAAATGAAACAAATGAAAAATATAGTAATCCTAGCACTTGCAATTTTTGCATTTTCATTCACTGCATCCGCCCAAGGCTATGAAGTAGGTGATATAGCATCTGATTTTAAATTAAAGAATGTAGATGGTAAAATGGTATCACTTTCTGATTACAAGGATGCAAAAGGATACATAGTGATATTCACCTGTAACCATTGCCCCTACTCAGTAGCTTATGAGGACAGGATCAACGACATAAACAAGAAATATGCTTCAAAGGGCTTTCCTGTAATAGCAATAAACCCTAACGATCCCGCTGTATCTCCTGGTGATAGTTTTGACGCCATGGTTGTAAGGGCAAAAGAGAAAAACTTCACATTCCCTTACTTATTTGATGCTAATCAATCAGTGTTTCCAAAGTATGGAGCTACCCGTACACCACATGTTTACTTGCTCGAAAAAACTGATGCCGGTAATAAAGTAGCATATATTGGTGCAATTGACAATAACCATCAGGATGCAGCTGCTGCAGATCAAAAATTCCTTGAAGACGCTATTTTAGCTCTAAGTAATAACAAACAACCTGATCCTAACTTCACAAAGGCAATTGGCTGTACTATCAAGGTCGCGAAAAAGTAAGAACTGATTTGAAAGATTAAATCTTAAAGCATACGATGAATCAATAATAAGTTTTATCGCTTGAAATGAGGCATTTCATCCGGCAGTACGATAGATATTTCTATTAGTCCTGCCGGTTTTTCATTTTCATACCACGGACTCTGATAAATAAGTTTTCGTTTCCCATCCTTTTCAATTGTATAGGTGTTTGTGGTATCATTAGCCAATAATCCTGCAATTATTTCCCTCGAATGAAGGTTATGACAGTTATTCAACTCTTTGCCTATCAGATCGTAACCACCGTATTTTGCAAACACTTCGGCTGATTTATCATTCATCTGAATGATCTTGCCTTCTTTATTAGTAACAGTTATAGCAATTGGCAGCGATTTAAGCCAGGGTGCGTCCATATTTCAAATGTTTTTTGTGTTTGATATCCGGAAATGAGTAATAAAATATGATTGTAAAAACTTCGGCAAATGAACGGCAAATTATTGTTGTATTGTAAGAACCCGCGGTTTTTATTTCTCTGAAGCAATTTTGCACCTTATTAATTTGGAATACCGGAAAAATGCTTATATTTGCAGCCTCAAACGGCTCCGTGGCTCAACTGAATAGAGCATCTGACTACGGATCAGAAGGTTACAGGTTTGAATCCTGTCGGAGTCACAAAACAACAGGAAAAAACGCCCATATACATCTATATAGGCGTTTTTTTTTTGACTACATACTCCACGAAATCCATCTCTTAACGAGCTTTGCTTCTTTAGTTACATGTGAACCAGTCAACAATTTCTCGAATTGTTGTTGCATTTCGTCAGTCAGCCACGTCCGGTCGTTTGGATTACTGTCACAATCTAGTATTGATTTTGCTTAACATCCGTTCAACATCCCTTCAGCATCCGTTTAACATCCTTTAAACAGCCATATAATCATTGTTAAACGGACGTCATACGGATGCTGAACGGATGCTATAGCAAATGGAGCACTACTTCAGTTCCTTTTAATTTCAATTAAGTGAGCATTTACAGGATGCGATGTTTGACTTGCATGATGTATTTATACACTTCAAACCAAACAATGCTCAGCATGCCGGCTATCGTGCACATCAACACTTCAAAGAGGCCAATTTTTTCGAACTGGAAAAGTTCCCTGAAGAATGGTACATATAAGATCACGGTTAGAAAAACTATAGCCCCTCCTACTATCCACTTCACGGTGCTGTTGGGTGTTTTGAGAATTCTGAAAATATTCGATGACCATGAGCGGTTTGACATAATGACTGCGATATTGGAAATCACCAGTACAATAAAGGTCATGGTGCGTACTGAATTGTCAGAGTATCCTGCTCTGAGTCCAAGGAAGTAAACCAACATAGAAATAATTAATATGCCTATTCCCTGGGTAACCCCAAGCATAATTTTCTTTGGTCCAAAGAATGGCTCATCAATGGTGCGGGGAGGTCGGTTCATAACATTCTTCTCCGGCTTTTCAGCTTCAAATATGATTGAGCAGGCGGGGTCAATTATTAATTCAAGGAACACAATATGCACCGGCCACAGTATTAAAGGCAGATCAGCAAAGAATACAGGTATTAATGATAAGCCGGCAATGGGCACATGTATTGCAAAAATATAACCCAATGCTTTTTGGAGATTGTCGAATATCCGTCGTCCCATTTTGATCGCACCAACTATTGAAGCAAAGTTATCATCCATAAGCACCAGTGATGAAGCCTCCCTGGCAACATCGGTGCCCTTTTCACCCATCGCAATTCCTATGTTTGATGATTTGAGTGCAGGTGCGTCGTTCACTCCATCACCAGTCATTGCAACAATTTCATTATTTTTCTTGAGGGCGTTTACTATCTTAAGCTTCTGCTCAGGCACAACCCTGGCAAAGATATTCACTGAACTGATCTTCTCAGCCAAAACATCTTCTGACATTTGTTCCAGTTCAGGACCGGTAATACAATCATTATAGTTTTCAAGGCCGATTTCCTTGCCAATATTTGAGGCAGTAACCGGATAATCGCCGGTAATCATTATTACCCTGATACCTGCTTTATAGCATTGTTTGACAGCCGTTGGCACATTGTCCCTGATAGGATCAGACAAACCAATTAATCCCACGAATTCAAAATCAAAATCATGTTGAATATTTGGGAGTGTTTCTGAATCAATGTTTGCTTTGGCAACACCTAAAACTCTCAAGCCTTCCAAAGCCATACTTTCAACTACTTTACTGAGGCGTGTTGTTTCTGTTGAAATTAAATGGCAAAGATCGAAGATAGCTTCGGGGGCTCCTTTTGCTGCAATTACTGTTTGCCGCGTGCCGGTGTTGGTAAAAGCGCGTGACATGGCAAGCAATTCACGTGAAAGAGGATATTCTTTCTCCATTTCCCAATCGGTATGAATATGTTCAGTATTCTTCAGAAACTGATCGCCAATCCGTAAAATTGCTTTTTCCATTGGATCATAGGGTGCAGCCTGACTTGACAGAATACCGTATTCAATGATCTCATGAAATGGCTCGGGGAAATCACTACTTTGTTTTACTGATAGGAATTCTTCACCATTATACAACCTGGTAACAGTCATTTTATTCAGGGTGAGTGTTCCGGTTTTATCAGTGCACAGTACGGTTGCTGAACCGAGTGTTTCTATTGCTGAAGGTTTACGGGTTAATACCGATTTCCCCGACATCCTCCAGGCCCCAATGGCCATGAATACGGTTAAAACTACAGGAAACTCCTCAGGAAGCATTGCCATTGCAAGGGTTAATCCGGCAAGGAAACCTTTTAAAAGATCACCTCTGGTATAGGTGTATAGCGCGATAACGAAAAGGCATAAAACAAGCCCTATAATTGCCAATCGTTTAACTAGAATAGTCATTTCCGATTTTAATCGTGTGGGTTCTTCTTTAACAGATTCCAGTGCTTTACCAATCTTGCCAAGTTCAGTGCGCGTACCTGTGGCAATTATTTTTACGATTGCATTACCCTGCACAATCATTGATCCGGAATAAACAACAGGTATATCATCACCGCCTGGAACAAAAGTCTTATCATCATCCAGATACTCACGCTTCTTAACCGGAACTGACTCCCCTGTAAGCAGTGATTCATCGGCCATTAAACTGGTACTCTGCAAAACAACGCCATCTGCAGGAACCCTGTCGCCCTCTCTTAAAATAATAACGTCGTTAGTAACAACCTCTCTCCCTGGAATCCTGTATGTTTGACCATTTCGTATTACCAATGCACGCGGACTGGCCAGGTTCTTTAGTGCATCTAAGGCTTTCTCAGTCTTCTTTTCCTGATAAAACTCAATACCCATTACCACAAACACAAAGCCCAGCAGCATAATGCCCTCACCCAGATCACCAAGTATAAGATATAGCACTCCGCATACCACAAGCAGTATGAACATCGGCTCTTTGATTACCCCCATTCCTATAGTAAGTAAGCTTTTAGGCTTTGAGGATGGAAGTTCATTGTATCCTTCCAGTTTTCTTTGTCGAATGACCTGATCTTCAGTCAATCCTTTTAATGTTTCACTCTTTACATCTGTCTGCATACAATAACTGTTTGAGTAATCTTAACCTCAATCGTAATAGTAACATGTAAAATTAGAAAAAGATACCCAATGTTAAAAATCAACTTAAATCTGTTACTGCCGATCATTTAAAGCACTATAGAAATATAACCTGCAAAACCAATGTTTAACTAAATCTAGCTTTACAATTACTTATTAACTTTGCCAATCAAAACCAATGCATTGATAAGTAGATTCTTGTTTTCATTTCCTCCGGCACTTCGATGGTTCATTTTTGCAGCTTATTTGTCGGCTATTGTATTCGCCTCTTTAACTCCTCCTTCGGGCATGCCACGTTTTATTGCCATCCCGAATATTGATAAGGTTATTCATTTTACCATGTATTTCGGATTTTGTTTAATTGGAGTATGGGTGCTTGACAAACGGGTTTATAGCAATCATAAGGATGAGGCGTTACATCAGAAATGGATTTATCCCTTTATCTTATCCATGGCCATAAGTTGGGGAGTTGTAATGGAAATATTTCAGCGTGTAATGGCGGTTGGTCGGCATTATTCAGTTTATGATCTTGTTGCCAATATTCTTGGGGCCATAACAGCTACAGGCATATATTATTATTATGTGGGGAGAAGGACCAAATAATAATACCAGAGAAGCAACACGAAAAAAACACCCCGTTACCATTATGATAACGAGGTGAAAAAAAAATCCCTGTAAAAGGGTTAATATCTTATATCTTAATCTCCAAAAGAAATGCCTATACCTCTCGCAGTTTTCATAAGAGCTGTATCAGAATCAACAAGATTTGGTTGCTGAATTGCTTCTTTAAGCGTAACTGAGGTAATGTAAGGATGACGGTATGATACCATTCTGCCATATTCTTTAGCAAGCACAAGTTCCATTGCTTTTACACCATATTGGGTAGCCAGCACTCTATCATAAGCAATAGGAACACCTCCCCTTTGCAGATGGCCCAACACAGTTGTTCTGATGCTATGTTCACAACCTGCAGCTTTGAGTTCCTCTTCCAGCCTGAATCCAACACCACCAAGCCGTATATTTTCATATCCAACCTCCTGACTGCGGGTACCTACCATTTCACCACCACTATTCACAGCACCTTCGGCAATTACTATGTTGATAAAACCACGGCCTTTCACAAACCGGCTTTCAATCTTTTCCATTACCTTATTGATATCGTAAGGGAATTCAGGAATCAAACATAACTCAGCACCTCCGGCAACAGCAGCATTCAAAGCAATCCATCCTGCGTTGCGTCCCATAACCTCAAGTATTTGAACGCGGTTATGACTGGCTGCTGTAGTAACTAACTTATCAACTGCTTCGGTTGCAATTTGTATTGCAGTTTGAAATCCAAACGTTGCATCAGTAGCTGATAAATCGTTATCAATAGTTTTTGGTACACCTATTATGTTAAGTCCTTGCTCAAATAATTGCTGTGAAATCCGCTGTGAACCATCGCCACCTATATTGATCACTGCATCAATACCCATATACTGGATCTTGCGAATCATCTCATCTGAGCGATCAACTGCAATGTAAGTTCCGTCCTTCTGCCGGACAGGCCATGCATATGGTCCTCCTTTGTTAGTTGTTTGCAAAATGGTACCACCCTGATAATGAATACCTGATACGGCTTTTTCATCAAGTACAACTATTTCGGTTGGTTCCCTGAGGATACCATTAAATGCTTCAATACTTCCTACTACTTCCCAATTCTTTTCTTTTGCAGCTCTTTTAACGATGGCGCGGATCACTGCATTTAATCCCGGACAATCACCGCCACCTGTTAGTACTAATACCCTGTTCATCAGAATGATGTTTAGTTAATAATGGGTTATTTTCAGTTCTTTAAAAAACTGTGCAAAATTAGGCATTATATCCTTTCAGCCTGCAACAGTAAAAACTCAATCTGGAGTATGTATCCCACTCCGATATAACCATAAATATACTACCTTTGTTATTTTAGTCACTATAATGAAAAAGAAGAAAACCATAGCCATTGTAGCACACGACCACCGAAAATCAGATTTGATGGAGTGGGTTGAGTATAACGCTGTTAAGCTAAGCCGACATAAGATAGTATGTACCGGAACAACCGGAAGGCTTATTGAAGAAACGTTCAGCCAATGCCTTGATGCTGATGATTTTAGTGATCTGGAACTTCATAAATTAAAATCAGGTCCACTTGGTGGTGACCAGCAACTTGGCAGCCTGATTGTTGAAGGTGGAATTGACCTGATGATATTTTTCTGGGATCCAATGATGCCTCAACCCCATGATGTTGATGTAAAAGCATTGCTTAGAATCACAGTATTATATAATATCCCAACAGCTTGCAATCGTTCTACAGCCGATTTCGTGATATCCTCACCCCTGTTTAATGATGAATATCACCCCCGTATTAAAGATTATTCAGAATACATTAACCGAAATTTGAAGAGTAGTGAGTAGTGAGTATTGAGTAGTGAGTGGTGAGTAATGAGTGGTGAGTGGTGAGTAATGAATAATGAGTAGAATGAAACTTTAACAATTAACTAATAAATAACTGTTTTACTAATCCCTAATTTTTATGAAGTCCAATGTAACAAAAGTGCTGTTTCTCTTCATTGCAGTATTATGCTTCAGTGCAGTAAACGCTCAGAACAAGATTGACTTTGTTGAATATGATCTGCCAAACGGATTGCATGTCATACTCCATAAGGACAATTCCACGCCAATAGTGGCTGTGACTATTTCCTACCATGTAGGCTCGAAGAATGAAGATCCTCAGCGTACAGGGTTCACACATTTTTTTGAACACCTCATGTTTGAAGGAAGTGAAAATATTGCCAGAGGCGAATTTGACAAGATAGCCATGAACGCCGGTGCACAATTGAATGCCAATACAAGTTTCGACAGAACTTTCTATTATCTGCTTCTTCCCTCTAATCAGCTTGAGCTGGGTTTGTGGATGGAATCAGAGCGAATGCTGCATCTGAGAATTGACAGCATTGGTGTTGAAACTCAACGTAGTGTTATAAAGGAAGAACGCAAACAATCCTATGATAATCGGCCCTATGGGTCACTTATGGAAAACATTTTCAGCAATGCGTATACTAAACATTCATACCGCTGGACACCAATAGGCTCTGCCGAGTCTATTAATAGGGCAACGCTGGAAGAATTTATGGAATTTCATTCCATATACTATGTACCAAACAACGCAACCTTATCAATAGCAGGTGACATAGATTATGATCAGGCTAAGGTTTTGGTAGAAAAATACTTTTCAGGAATTCCCAAAGGAAAAAAAGAGATCAAACGGCCCACTGTTGTTGAGCCAGCTATGACAGCAGAAAAACGCGATACAATTTATGACAATATCCAACTTCCGCTGGTAGCACAGGCTTATCATATCCCTGCAATGGGAACACCTGACCATTATGCCTTAAGCATGCTTACCACACTGCTATCAGAAGGTGAGAGTTCACGCTTTAATAAAGCAATTGTTGATAAGCAACAGAAGGCACTATTTGTAGGGGCGTATCCTATGGCTCTTGAAGATCCGGGATTATTCATGGTTTTTGGAATTACCAACATGGGTGTTCAACCTGAGAATCTGGAAGAATCAATTAATAAGGAAATTGAAAGGGTACAGAATGAAGATTTGAGTGACCGGGAATTTGAGAAACTGCGTAACCAGATTGAAGTAAATTTTGTAACACGCAATTCCACGATGGCAGGTATAGCTGAAAGCTTATCAGATTACCATATTTATTACAAGGATGCTAATTTGATAAATACAGAACTCCAGAGGTTTATGAATGTAACCAAGGAGGATATTAAAAGAGTAGCCAATCAATATCTTACAAAGTCAAACAGGGTAGTTCTTTATTATCTCCCAAAACAAAGCATGTAAAAATGTATCTGACCATGAAAAAAAATATCTTAATAGTATTATTAATTGCGCTGATTACATTTCCGCCTTCATTATTAGCGCAATCAAAGAAAACGAGTGGTAAACAAACACAGGAGCTTGACCGCAGCATAAGGCCACAACCAGGTCCGGCACCAGTGATCAATATAGGCAAGTATGAATCATTCACGCTTGATAATGGACTACAGGTTTTTGTTGTAGAAAACAATAAAATACCCCGTGTGTCATATTCCCTTATTATTGACTATACCCCTGTTGCCGAAGGCCCACTCGCAGGGATGGCCGACCTTACCGGACAAATTTTACGTACCGGTACTACTACAATGACAAAAGAACAACTTGATGAAGAGATCGACTTTATTGGGGCAACGCTTTACACAAATAACAACGGTCTCTATGCATCGGGTTTAAAAAAGCATAACGAAAAGCTTATGCAATTGATGTCAGATGTTTTACTCAACCCTTCTTTTGATACAGCTGAATTTGAAAAAATACGTACACGTAATTTGTCAGCATTGGAAGCAGCCAAAACTGAACCTGATGCCATAAGCGAAAGAGTTGGAAAAAAGCTTTTGTTTGGAGAAAGTCACCCCTACGGTGAAACGATGACAGAAAAGAGCCTGAAAAACCTTTCAGCTGATCATACCAGAGCATTTTACTCTGCATTTTTTAAGCCTCAGATTTCATACATGGCTATTGTTGGCGACATTACCCTGGCTGAAGCTAAAGATCTTATGAATAAGTATTTTGGTAAATGGCAAAAAGGAGAAGTGGTTAATAATCCACCTGCTGATCCAAAACTGCCTGAATCAAACACAGTGGTAATTGTTGATAGACCTGATGCTGTTCAAACAACCCTGGCACTTGGATATCCGGTAGAGCTAACTTATGGATCAGATGACGTAATTAAGGCACGCGTTACCAATACCATTCTTGGTGGTGGCACTTTCAGGTTATATGAAAACCTGAGAGAGAAAAATGGCTTTACTTATGGTGCTTATTCAAGGTTAAGTGCTGACGAATATATTGGAAAATTCGGTGTTACTACTGAAATCAGGAATAGTGTTACTGATAGTGCTATCAATGAGATATTATCAGAAATGAAACGGTTAAGGGAAGAAACTGTTCCTGCTGATGAGCTGTCACTCGCTAAGAATTACATCTCAGGTGGCTTTGCTTTGAGCCTTGAAAACCCTCAAACCGTGGCAAACTTCGCCATCAATACAGCACGTTATGATCTTCCAAAAGATTATTATGTTAACTATTTGAAGAACCTGGCTGCTGTTACTTCTGATGATGTGAAAGCCATGGCTGAAAAGTACATACTGCCAAATAACAACTACATCCTGGCTGTGGGTAAAGCATCTGAAATTAAAGACAGGCTAAAACCTTTTACAGGAAATAAACCTATCAGGTATTTTGACTTTGAAGGAAATGAATATGACCCTGACAAAAAAGTAAAGGAAGCACCTGCCGGTATGACAGCTGAAGATGTAAACAACGCTTACATAAATGCAATTGGTGGTGAAAAAGCTTTACTGAAGATCAAAGATCAAACCATCACTGCTACTTCTAGTATGCAGGGAATGACAATTGGTTTTGACATTTACAAAAAAGCTCCAAACAAATACATGATGAAAATTGGTGCTGGCGACATGGTTTTCCAAAAAATTGTATTCAATGGAACTGAAGGTATGATCTTCTCCCCTATGGGTGGTGAAAACAAAAAGCTTGAAGGCGCTGATCTTGAAGAAATGAAACTTGAGGCTCAACTGGTTCCTGAGCTTAAGTATAAGGAGTCAGGTATAACCCTTAACCTTGATGGTATTGAAACTATTAATGGCAAGGACGCTTATAAAGTTACATATACAAAACCAACTGGAAAAACCTCCGTACGGTACTTTGACACTCAGTCGAACCTTCTTATAAAAGAAGTGAGCGACCAGGGAACCATAGAATATGGTGACTACAGGGAAGTAGAAAAACTCAAGTTCCCATTCAAAATAAAGCAGGCAATGGGTCCGCAGATGATTGAACTTGATGTACTCACTGTTAAGATCAATGATAAATTGAGTGATGATTTGTTTGTGATTAAATAAAACAATCAAACATTAAATCCATAAAGAGAGCTCCAATCAGGGGCTCTCTTTTTTTTGTTTGCGTGCAAATCATCATGTTTGGCTAATTGCTTTTTCTTCACAACGCATTTAAAACTTAAGTATGGGATATTATTGATCTCTTCAAACAACTTACATTGGATTACGTTAGATAATGTATTGGGGCAGGTTGGAACATCATTTTTTAAGTAAACCATTTTAATCATATAATCATGAAAGATTTAAACTGTTGTGGATTGGATAAAAATGTTGGAACAACTGACAGGATAGTATCCATTTCGGCTGGTTCAGTGTTGTTGGTAAGTTCCCTGACCTCAAAAAAAATCAGTACATTAAAACTTCTTACATCAGGTTTTCTCTTGTTTAGAGGACTCACCGGATTTTGTCCCGGATACAAATTATTAAACACTGACACCCTTGAGGAACCTACCGAACATCTGAGCATAAGAACCTCCATAACCATAAACCGTACACCCGAAGAAGTATATACTTTCTGGCGCAGGCTGGAGAACCTTCCACTCTTCATGGAACATCTTGAAAGTGTAAATCAAATTGACAACAAACTTTCAGAATGGAGAGCTAAGGTACCGGGTGGAGTTGCCACTATAAGTTGGAGAGCTAATATTCTGAAAGAAATTCCTGACAGGCATATCAGTTGGCACTCACTACCAAACTCCGACATTGAGAATTATGGTACCGTTAATTTCAGGGAAGCAGGTATTAATATGTGCCAGGTTGATGCTGAAATATCATACCATGCCCCCGGAGGTGTTATTGGTGAAAATGTGGCTAAACTTCTCAGCCCCATATTCAAAAACATGGTAAAGAAAGACATTAAGAACCTTAAAGAATATATGGAGACAGGAAATAATCCTACAACATAAAGAGCCTCTCCCCGCTTGATTAAATTAATGACCACCGTATTTACGGTGGTTTTTTAATTTTAAGCAAGTTTACTGTTTGTTTGTTATTTACATGAACATCTGCTAAATTTGTTCTTTCTGTAAGATTGCATTAACCATAATTCAACTTAAACTATATGAATCGACAAAATCTCTTTATGGTCATACTCCTGGGAGTATTTACCATTTCAACAGTTTCATGCAGGCAGGAATCTAAGCCAGCAGAGTCTTCTGAAGTAAAACAGGTTAACCATCCCGACTGGAGCAAGGATGCCAGCATTTATGAAATTAACATCCGGCAGTTTACCCAGGAAGGAACCTTCGAAGCACTTGAAGGTCATTTGCCAAGAATAAAGGAACTTGGCACTAAGATTATCTGGTTAATGCCTATACATCCAATTGGTGAACTCAACAGGAAAGGCGGACTTGGAAGTTATTATTCTGTAAAGGATTACAAGGGTATTAATCCCGAATTCGGTGATTCCCTGAGTTTTAAGAGATTTGTTAAGAGAGCACATGAGGAAGGCTTGTATGTGATCATTGACTGGGTTGCAAATCACTCTGCATGGGATAACGCATTAGTTACTCAAAAACCTGAATGGTATGCAAAGGATTCAACAGGCAAAATGTTTGCTCCTTTTGATTGGACAGATGTTGTTAAGTTTGATTTTGCGGTACCTGAACTTCGCACCTATATGATCGATGCTATGAAGTATTGGGTGCAATCGTATGATATTGACGGTTTTAGATGTGATGTTGCAGGTGAAGTGCCAATGGATTTTTGGGACGTTGCAAGAACTGAACTTGATAAAATAAAACCTGTATTTATGCTTGCCGAGGCTGAAGGTCCGCAATTCCATAGTGCATTTGACATGACTTATGGTTGGGAGTTTCACCACATCATGAACAAAGTATATAAAGGTGAAGCGGGCCCTGACCAAATAGAAGACTACCTGCTAAAAAACGACTCTCTGTATCCTGACGATGCATACAGGATGTATTTCATAACTAACCATGATGAGAACTCATGGAATGGAACTGAATTTGAAAGACTTGGTGATGCAACTGAAACATTCTTTACACTTACAACATTAATTCCGGGAATGCCTTTGGTTTATTCTGGTCAGGAGTCAGGATTGAATAAACGGCTACTGTTCTTTGAAAAAGATCCTATCGACTGGGCTGACTACAAGATGACCGAGTATTACCAAACTATTCTGGGATTAAACTCCTCACACCCTGCTTTATATAACGGTAAGGAAGGTGGTGAATGGTCAAGAATTAAAACTGATAATGACGATAAGGCTTTTGTTATTCTTACCCAGAAAAATGCACAAAAGGTATTAGGGGTTTTCAACTTTAGCGCTGAAGAAATCACTATTGCACTACAGGACGAAAAAGCAAATGACCAATACAAAACGCTGTTTACCTCAGAAGATATTGATGTGAGTGAAAACACCCGGATCACATTGCCGGCCTGGTCATACAAAGTATTGTATAAATAACCGACGTTAATTTAAACCTACCCGGCATATCATTGCCGGGTTTTTAATTTTAAGTCAATGATATCAAGATATAAATTGCTCCTAATAGTAACATTATTTATGTTAACGAACAGCTCATACTCACAACGGTCAATGAATGAAAGCCTTGGCAAACTGACTTCATTTGAATTAAACGATCAAACTCTAAGCATAAATACTGACCATGGGAATGCAGCAGTAACTGTTTATGATACCGGCATTTTAAGGATAAGAATCGTAAAAGATGGTTTTATTGAGCGTTTCTCCTATGCAGTAGAGGCACTTCCTGTTAAAACAGCTGTTGATGTGAGGGAAGAGAATGCAAAACTTATTATTCAAACAGAGCTGATTTCACTGGAGATATCTAAAGACCCTGTACGATTCACTTTTTATTCACGCGATGGCTCATTGCTTAATGCTGATGATCCTGCATTTGGAACATCATGGATTGGAACAGAAGTAACCACTTTTAAAACTTTACAGAAAGACGAAAAGTTTCTTGGACTGGGAGAAAAAACAGGAAACCTCGACCGCCGTGGCAGTGCATACGATAACTGGAATACTGATAATCCACGTTATGGCCCTGCTGATGATCCGCTATATGTTACAATACCTTTTTATATGGGAATCGTTGGTCAAAAGGCTTATGGAATCTTCTTCGACAATTCCCACAGAAGCAGGTTTAACTTCGGAGCCAGCAACGACAGGTTCAGTTCTTTTAGTGCCGACGATGGTGAAATGGATTATTACTTCTTCCATCATGACAATATTGCAGGCATCATTAAGCAATATACCCAAATTACGGGCAGAATGAGCATGCCTCCGTTGTGGTCACTGGGTTATCAGCAATGCAGGTGGAGTTATTTCCCTGATACAGAAGTACTCAACATTGCCAAAGAGTTCAGGGATCGTAAGATACCTTTGGATGTATTATACCTCGATATTCATTACATGGATGCATACAAGATTTTCACATGGCATCCTTTACGATTCCCAAATCCTTCAAAGCTGCTTGGTGACCTAAAGTCGCTTGGTGTGCATACTACAGTCATAGTAGACCCGGGTATTAAAGTTGAAAAAGGTTACGAGGCATATGAGGATGGCGTTGCGAAAAACATGTTTGCCAAATTCCCTGATGGTCAATTGTATACAGCACAGGTATGGCCGGGATGGTGTCACTTTCCTGACTTTACAAAGCCTGCTGCCCGTGAATGGTGGGGTAGTAAATTCAAGGGTCTGGTAGATCTTGGTATTGATGGATTCTGGAATGATATGAATGAAATAGCCTCATGGGGAGGTGGATACACGCCTCACCTGGTGAACTTCGACTGGGAAGGTGAGAATGCTACATACCGGCAGGCGAAGAATGTGTATGGTATGCTTATGGCGAAAAGCACATTTGAGGGTACAAAGAAACTGATGAACGGAAAACGCCCATTCAACCTCACTCGTGCCGGTTATGCCGGTTTACAAAAATATACTGCACTTTGGACAGGCGACAACCATGCAACAGAAGAGCACATGATGCTTGGCGCAAGACTTATCAATAGTCTTGGATTAAGCGGTGTTTCATTTGCAGGTGTGGATGTAGGTGGATTTAGTAAAGATGCAACCCCTTCCCTATTTGCCCGTTGGATTAGCCTTGGAACATTCACTCCTTTCTTCAGGAGTCATACCCATTATGATACACGGCAATCTGAACCCTGGGTATATGGTGAAAATGTAGAGAACATAAGCAGAAATTATATAACCTTCAGGTATAAGATGTTGCCATACCTGTATTCTGTGTTTTATCAGTCAACAATTGATGGAATGCCTGTTGCCCGGAGTCTTGCCATAGATTACATGAATGATGAAAAAGTATTCTGGCATATTTATCAGCATGAGTATATGTTTGGTCCTGCATTTCTGGTAGCTCCGGTTGAGAGCACAAAAGAGCATGCAAAGGTTTATCTGCCGGCCGGAGGTTGGTATAACCTGCACTCAGGCGAATACTTTGAAGGTAATACAGAAATTGTTACTGAATCTAAATTGCCTCATTTGCCGTTGTTTGTAAAAGCTGGGTCAGTAATTCCTCTGCAAAATGCACTTCAACACACAGGTGAATCAGCTGGTGATACATTGTTCCTTCATGTATTCAAAGGAAATGAAGTAACAAGTTTCCAGTATTATGAGGATGATGGCAACTCATACAATTATTTGAAAGGAGATCATTACACCCGTAATCTTATCTTTGACCCCGTGAAAAAAGAGGTGCAACTTGATGCTGTTTCAGGAAAATACAACAGCAGGTTTACGACAATACAAATACTTATGCATGGATTTACCTCTGAACAGTTTTCGGTTAATAACCGTGGAGTAATGGCTCAGGAACATCAAGTAGATTTGCTGAATGCACTGGATAAGAGCGATCCATTATTTCTTGAAGACTTACATGTTAGCCTGCCGGTTCTAAGATTTGACATTAATAACGACCCGGGGAGAATTGTAATAAAATGGGATTAAATGTCTAAACATGCATATAGTTCCACAACAAAAAACCGGTCGATGCGACCGGTTTTTTGTTACTGCATTCTTTGTTTACTTATATAATTGCCCCATTTAATAAGTACATTATGCAGTATATTAAGGTTAATTGGTTTCGACATGTAATCCACCATTCCAGCATTAAGACAGTTTTCCTTGTCCTCAATCATCGCATTAGCTGTTAGCGCAATTATTAGCGGTTGCCTGTCAGCTGAAATGTCTTGTTTAATTTTTACAGTAGCTTCAATACCTGTCATCTCAGGCATTTGCAAGTCCATCAATATAATATCAAAATGCTCTGTTTTAACCAATTCATAAGCTTCACGGCCGTTCATTACAGCCCGAACCTTATACCCCATCTTTGATAGAATTGATGTTACAAGCTTCTGATTAACTAAATTATCCTCAGCAATCAAAATATCAAGAGGATACCGGTTACACAACGATTCATCAATTTGATGACATGTTGACGACTTTCTTTCCTCTGTGCTTTGCCTCATAATTACTTTATATAAATGCTGTATTCCATTAACAACAAATTCGCCACATTGCTAAAAGCTTTGATAATCAAACATATAAAGATCATGTATTTAGAAATAGCGTCCCCAAACAGGACAATTTGCTCAGTAACAGGACAATTTGAATTTAAGCTGACAGTTATCTATCAAAGCTTCATTTTTAATAACTTAGCTGACTCAAATTATCCTTTTAAGTATTGTATAATGATTTTTTAAACCTTTAAATATCCGGTATCGTGAAAAGAAGATTATTATTTATCAGTGCATTGATGCTCAGCATTTCGGTTATGGGACAAGAACGTTTCAGTGCTGAAACTCTATGGAAACTAGGCAGGGTTAGTGATATGCAGTTATCACCCTCAGGCAAAACAATTCTTTACGGCGTAACATGGTACGATGTTGCTGCCAACAAGGGCAACAGAGACCTTTACATACTGGATGAAAATGCCGAATCACCCCGCAAACTAACTGAAACTAAAACCAGTGAAAATAATGCAATCTGGCGCCCCGATGGGAAGAAGATTGGTTATTTATCTTCAGAGTCAGGCTCTATGCAACTATGGGAAATGGGTGTTAATGGAGAAGATAAAAAGCAAATCAGTAATATTGAGGGTGGAATAAACGGATTCACCTACTCACCCGACCTGAAAAACATAGCATACATTAAGGATGTAAAGATTGAAAAGGATGCTCATGACTTATATCCGGATCTCCCTCTGGCAAATGCTTTGATCTATGATGACCTGATGTACAGGCACTGGAACGATTGGCACGACTATAGTTATAGCCACGTCTTCATAGCTCCTTATAGTGAAGGAGCAATAGGTGAAGGAAAGGATATCATGGCCGGCGAGCCTTTTGATAGTCCACTGATGCCCAACGGGGGCATGGAACAAATCGTGTGGAGCCCTGATGGTTCTTCGATTGCTTATGTTTGCAAGAAGTTAAAAGGTAAAGATTACGCAGTGAGCACCAACAGTGATATTTATCTGTACAATCTTGCAACAGGCACCACTGAAAACCTTACAGAAGGGAACGAAGGTTATGACCAGGACCCTGTATTTTCTGCTGACGGCTCTAAAATGGCCTATCGTAGTATGAAGACTCCTGGTTTTGAAGCTGATAAAGATCGCATTATGCTGCTTGAGTTTGCAACAACTAATTCTAAAAGCAACAAGAAAGTTAGTGAGCAATCAAAAGCTACTGCCGGTAAGCCAGCGCAATTAACATCACATATTGTTAAAGACCTGTCAGCAGAATTTGATCAAAGTTCAGGTAACTTTGCTTTTAGCGATGACGGTAAAACACTCTATTTCATAAGTGGAATTGAAGCAACCTACCAGGTATACAAACTTGACATCCCTACCGGCAAGATCACTCAAATTACTAAAGGCGATCACGACATACAGGCATTTGCTTTATCAGGAAATGATCTGATCATTACCAAAATGCGTATGGATCTTCCTTCTGAAATTTTCAAAGTAAAAGCTGATGGTTCAGAGGAACAACTAACTTTTACTAATCGCCAGATACTGAAAGATGTTGAATTGGGAAAAACAACCAAAAGGTGGATTACCACAACTGATGGAAAGAAAATGCTTGTATGGATAATACTTCCTCCTAACTTCGACCCAAATAAGAAATATCCTGCGCTTCTTTATTGTCAGGGCGGTCCTCAAAGTGCTGTAAGCCAGTTCTTCTCTTACAGGTGGAACTTCCAGATGATGGCAGCTCATGATTATGTAATAGTAGCCCCAAACAGGCGTGGATTGCCAACTTTCGGTCAGGAATGGAATGATCAGATCAGCGGTGATTACGGCGGGCAAAATATGAAAGACTATCTAACAGCTATTGACTCAGTATCAGCAGAGCCATGGGTTGATAAAGAGAAACTTGGTGCAGTAGGTGCAAGCTACGGAGGCTATTCAGTTTACTGGCTGGCCGGTAATCATAACAAGAGATTCAAAACATTCCTTGCTCATTGTGGTATATTCAATTTTGAGAGTATGTACGCTTCAACAGAAGAGATGTTTTTTGTGAATTATGATTATAAAGGAGCGTATTGGGACAAACCACGCCCGAAAAGCTATGACTTTTCACCTCACCTGTTTGCAGGTAACTGGGACACTCCTATTCTTGTAATTCATGGAGGATATGACTTCCGGATTCCATATACTGAAGGCATGCAGGCATTTAACGTAGCCCAACTACAGGACATAGAAAGCAGATTCCTCTTTTTCCCCGATGAAACCCACTTTGTTACAAAACCACAGAATGCTATTTTGTGGCAAAGAGAATTCTTCCGTTGGCTTGATCAATGGTTGAAGTAAGTGGTTTATTTTGTAGTATTGATAAGAGTTGGTTTAGAGCATAGACCATAGAGCATAAAACCATTTTACATTGGAAAATGTCGGGACTATTTTTAACTTCGGTTAATAGTAGTCCCGACGGTTTATCAACAAGTCCCGGTTGTTAATTAACTCCGGTTAAGAGTAGTCTCGAGATATTTTATTATTGTACTGGAATAAGGTGGTAACCACTGCATTTTAGTATCTTTCCGAAACCAGGTAATTTGCCTGCGTGCGTATCTTCTGGTATTGGTCTTTATTTTTTCAATGGCTTCGTTTAGTGTGCACTTATTGTCGAAATAATCAAACAGCTCCCGGTAACCCACTGTATTAAGGGAGTTAAGATGGCGCAACCCATAAAAAGAACGGGCTTCCTCTACCAGGCCGTCTTCTATCATTTGATCTACTCTTTGATTGATGCGGTCATGCAGTTCATTACGCGGTATATTCAATGCAATCTTGAGAATATTATAATCGCGGTTAGCAATGTTATTCTTTAATTGTGAAGAATAGGGCTTTCCTGTTTGCATTGAAACTTCAAGTGCCCTGATTATACGTGTGGGGTTTGCCAGGTCAACCTTATCATAATACACCGGGTCATATTTCATCAGCAAGGATCTTAGTGCCGGTAATCCTTCCTTTTTATTAAGCTCAATTAAATGCTCCCTTATTTCACTGTCGATGTCAGGAAAATCATCTATTCCTTCACAAACTGCTTTAATGTATAACCCCGAACCGCCGGTCATAACTACCACGTTTTGTTTGTCAAATAGTTTAGCCAGCAGGGCATTTACTGAAGTTTCAAACACTGAAACGTTGAATGAATCAGCCGGGTCAAGATGGGCTATGAAATGATGCTTTACTTTGTTTAGTTGCTCTGCGGAAGGCGCTGCTGTTCCAATAGTTAATCCGCGATAAAATTGCCGCGAATCAGCAGAAATGATTTCAGTGTTAAAATATTTTGCAACATCAATGGAAACTGCTGTTTTACCTACTGCTGTAGGACCAACAATAAGTACAAGGGTATTATCAAAGGGTAAGCTTTCACTTACCATTCCTTATCCATTTCTACATTGGGATCAACAGTGAAATCATCATTATCATCATCATTTTCTGTGATCTCGTCAAATTCACCAGGCAAAGGAATCTCACTGGCATCTTCAGCAATGAAAGGAAGTGCTGACACAGCTGAAGGTAAGAGCTTTCCAACACTCTTGGAGCAATGCGGATAATTGGCTTTCGGGTCAGCATCAATGATTTTCATTAACTCTATGTAAAAAGTTTTAGGGTTAAGGAAATCATATTCATAAAGCAATCGTTGGTGGGGATCATCAATAACGTCCTTTATTTTAACCTTTGCCATTTCCATTGTAGGAATTTTCACAGTACGAGGCTTCCTGTCATCATCATCGTCATCCTCATTAGGAGAACCATCATCATGGGGTTGCATGTCAATAAGCGTTATCTCCTTCTTTTTTCGCCAATTCCTGTCGCATATAAAGAAAGAAGCAAGCTCATTACCCTTTAGTTCAATAGTTTCAACTACAAGGTTATGAAAGTCAAGGAAAGTTTGTGAAGCAAGTATATCGTAATCGCGCAGAAAATCATCCTGCTCCTCTGATAAAAGTCTGAATCTGTACACATGCATAATGTCAAATATTAGCAATCAATACCGAGAGTAAAATTAACTGTTTTTATAAAATAAACAAAACCAAAAATTGTTCAATTTGACCTGTAAACTTGACTATTTACTCATCTAAGTGGGCTTAGTCCCATTTTTCTGCCTTCCTCCAGCATAAATTCATATGCGGCATCATGATCATTTAACAGGTTTCCTTCTAAAATAGCTTCCCGTATAGCTGATTTGATCAACCCAACTTCTCTGCAGGGTTTAAGGTTAAATGCTTTCATTATCTCATCCCCGGTTATAGGGGGTTGCCAGTTTCGTAAATTGTCCTTCTCTTCAGTTTCCTTTAACTTTTCACGAACGCTTTTAAAGTTTTCAAGATAACGTCTTACTTTCTGCTGATCTTTTGAAGTAATATCAGCTTCACACAAAGTCATCAAATCCTCAATGTCCTCTCCTGCTTCAAAAAGTAAACGCCGCAAAGCTGAATCAGTAACTTCATTTTCTGCTAAGGCAATAGGCCTGAGGTGCAGTGAAACGAGTTTCTGAACATACCTCATCTTCTCATTAAGGGGAAGCTTCAACTGCCTGAATACCTGCCCTACCATCCTGGCGCCTTTTGTTTCATGGCCATGGAATGTCCAACCGGTTTCAGTATTAAATTTTTTTGTTGCCGGCTTGGCTATATCATGTAATATAGCCGACCACCGTAACCATAGATTGTTAGTGTTGACTGAAATTCTGTCAAGAACTTCCAAAGTATGGTAAAAATTATCTTTATGGGCCTTACCCTCCACACTTTCAATCCCTTTCAACGCAACAAGCTGTGGGAAAATCAGGGCAAGCAATCCTGTCTTATCTAACAGCCTGAATCCGTTTGATGGCTTTTCAGTCATGATAATCTTATTCAGTTCCTCACTTATTCTTTCTGCCGAAATAATCTTTATGCGTTCACGGTTTGCTGCTATAGCCTTTAAAGTTTCGGGTACAATGGTAAAATTGAGCTGTGCCGCAAATCTTATGGCCCTCATCATGCGTAAGGGATCATCTGAAAACGTAATATCGGGATCAAGAGGGGTCCTGATTAATTTCTTCTCTATATCCTGCATTCCCTGAAAAGGATCGAGTAACTCTCCATAACTGTCTGGATTCAGGCTGATAGCCATTGCGTTAATGGTAAAATCACGCCTGTTCTGGTCGTCAGTTAGTGAACCTGATTCAACAACAGGTTTACGTGAGTCAAAATGGTATGATTCCTTCCTGGCACCCACAAACTCTATCTGCATGTCCTTATAATGAATCATGGCAGTGCCAAAATTCTTGAACACACTTACCTTATGAACCTCGTGAATTTGCTTTACCACACTCTCTGCCAGTTCAATGCCATTACCCAAAACTACAAAATCTATATCCTTTGAATTCCTCCCAAGAATAAGGTCTCGCACATATCCACCTATAACATAGACCTCAGAATTTGTTGCTTTGGCCGCTTCTGACACTATTTTAAAAATGGAATGATTTAAATTATTCAGCAAATTCATTGGATGTATGATGTAAGCGAATTAAGTTGTGTAAATTGAAAAAGAATCAGGATGCGCCAATCTGTAATAGAATTAAGGTGTGCAAAAATACAACAATTGTTGCTGTGAACAATAAGCTACTAATTTTCGCTAGTTGCAAAATGGACAGGTAGGGTTTTTCGCTATATTGTAAAATGGACAGGTGACGACCTGTCCTTACATAGGGAATTTTATTTTAATTTTGGAGTTTATTTTTGATTCAAATGAAATACAAACACTTGTTTTTTGATCTTGATGGTACTCTGATTGACTCCAAGAGAGGTATATTCAATGCAGTGCATTACACCCTTGATAAAATGGGAATTCTGGCTGTTAACAGACCATCTGATCTGAATCCTTTTATCGGTCCGCCATTAAGAGACTCATTCCGCGATCTGTTTAATCTTACTTCTGCAGATGCTGAATCAGCTACCAAAATATACCGGGAGTATTACAGCAAGACCGGTTTGTATGAATATACAATCTACGATGGTATTCCCGAAGCATTGAAACAACTTTTTGAACGGGGATTTATAATAAGTCTGGTTACTTCAAAAGCTGAATCGTATGCCCGGCTGATTATTGAGTCAACACCGTTCAGTAAATGCTTTCAAACAATATCTGGTTGTGAACTTGATGGAAGGCGTTCAACAAAGCATGAACTTATAAATTATACCCTTCATAAGCTTAATATAAAGCCTTCTGCGGATGTTTTGATGATTGGCGACCGTTACCATGATATTCGGGGCGCTAAGCTCTCAGGAGTGTCATCTGCGGCAGTGCTTTATGGTTATGGTTCAAAGAACGAGTTACTTGAAGAAGCACCTGATCTTTTTATTAACTCGCCTTTTGAACTAGGTTCACTTCTAATCTGAAGAACCTTAACAGAAAAATCTGAAGAACCTTAACAGAAACATCGGGCTTTTAATGTAAATGCTAAACTACAAGGACATATTCTGTTTACTTGTTTTCTATTGTACATATTTTCCTACATTTGTTTGCTAAATACCCAACCAATTCATTAATCACAAACCAAACCAATCAATGATGAAACAAATCATTACACTGGTACTTTCTTTTCTAACTGTTGCCATAATGGCAGCGCCGGTTGATAAGAAAGTAGCTGAGCAGGTTGCAGTAAACCAATATGCTCTTAACGCTCCCTCAAACGTCACCGATTACTCTGTGGTTGACATGTTTGAAACTACTTACAACGGTATTGTTACCTTTTACACTTTCACATTCAAAGCAGGCGGATTTGTGCTTGTTGCTGCTGATGATGCATCACTTCCTATCCTGGGATATTCCTATGAAGGTAATCTTAGCAGAGATACTTACAACCCTGCTGCCGAAGCATGGCTGCAAAATTACAGTCGCGAAATAGCTGATATCACAACAGCACGCATGAGTAACACTGAAACCCGTCCTGCATGGGATCAACTCATTGCTAATCAGGCAGAGCGCTCAGTTCTTGATGTTTCTCCCCTTGTGTTAACAAACTGGGATCAGGGCTGCTATTACAATGCTTTATGCCCTACTGTAACCGGTGGCGCATGTGGAAGAACATGGGCAGGTTGTGTTGCCACAACTATGGCCGTACTTATGAAATATCACCAATGGCCGGCTACCGGAGTGGGATATCATTCTTACAAACCTGAAGGCTTCCCTGTTCAGTCGGCAAATTTTGCCGGCGCTACATATAATTATGCAGCAATGCCTAATTCAATAAACTCTGCAAATACTCAAATTGCTACACTTATGTACCATGCCGGTGTTTCAGTTAATATGCAATACGGTGCTGCAGGTTCAGGTGCCTATAGTGAGGATGTACCATTTGCAATGGTTAATTATTTTAACTATGCCGGTTCTACACACCTGGAAGCAAAAGCTGATTATCCTGTAATGAACGATTGGTACGCACTTTTAAGGACTGAACTCGACGCTTCACGTCCTGTTTATTATGCAGGTTCAAGCGCTGCTAGTGGTGGCCATGCATGGATTCTTGATGGTTATAGGCTAAGTGATAATAAGTTCCACTTCAACTGGGGATGGTCGGGTTCTTATAATGGCTATTTTGCTATCGGTCAGTTAAATCCGGGGGGCAATAATTTTAATGATGATAACCGTGTAATTGTAGGAATAGTTCCTGGAAATAATTCAACTTCATGGATCATTCAAAATACACATTTCACAGCTCCTTCACGCGGAATAAATTATATGCACGCTGCCAGTGAGCAGGTAGCATGGGCTGCAGCCTATGACGGTTCAGGTGGTGCTGCAACTATTAATGAGTTTGCACGCACAATTAATGGCGGAGAAACCTGGACAACCGGTCAGGTGCTTGGTGGTACAACCTATGGTATCGGTAATATCTGTGCATTGGATGGCAACACCGCTTATGTTGCTATTTATAATGGTGTTGGTGCCCAGAATAATACCTGTGGTGTATATAAAACATCAAACGGTGGAACAACATGGGTACAGCTTCCCGGTGCTCTTCAGGGTTCTGCTTCTTTTGCCAACAATGTATACTTCTGGAACGACCAGCAAGGTATGTGTCATGGTGATGTAAGAGACGGTTATTTTGAAATTTATACTACTTCAAACGGCGGAGCAACCTGGCAAAGAGTGCCTCAGGCTAGCATAAACGGACCAGCTCCTGCATCAGGTGAAGGTGGATGGACTTCAGTAATAGAAACTGCCGGAGAGAATACCGTAATGTTCGGTACCAACAAAGGTAAAGTATACATCTCTGACGATCGTGGCTTAACATGGAGAATTACAAATGCTAATATTACCCCTGCTACAAACGGTGGTATCAATATGATTGCTTTTACTGATCCCCTTAATGGTATTGTTGCTCAAACTGTTGCACCGGTTGCAATTAGAAAAACATCAAACGGAGGACAAACATGGGAAACTATCACTCCTGCAGGTCCATTCCTCACCAACAACCTTTCAGCAATACCCGGAAGTAACGGAACTTATGTTACCACTGGTGCTGCTGCCGGCGCTACTGGCGTATCGTATTCAACTGATGGTGGATTAACATGGACAATGTTTGCCGGAACAGGCGAAAAGCAATTCCTGGCATCTGATTACTTTAGTAACTCAGTAGGATATGCCGGTGCTTTTAATACTGACCAGAATAATGGTGGTATGTACCGCATGCTCGGTACGCTTGGTGCTGCTCCGGGTCCTCAGATTATAACTGACCCAGGTCAAATTACCAGAACAGTTGCGCCGGGTGGATCAGAAACTGTTACCCTGCACATCATCAACAACGGTGATGCATCATTAACATGGTCAATTACATTGGATGGGAACCCAGCATGGCTATCAACTAACCCAACAAACGGTACAACTGCTGCCGGAACTACTTCTGAAGTTAGTGTTGTTCTGAATGCTGCATCATTGGCCGCTGGTACTTTTAATTCTGCCCTGGTTATTGCAAATAACAGCACATCAACACCGTTAGTTGAAGTGCCGGTAACGCTGAACGTTCAAACTGGCTTAAATCCTCCAACTGATTTAACAGCAGTAGTGGCAGGCAATAATGTAACATTAAACTGGAATGCTCCGGGTGGTGGTTCAGGCGAATTCTTCTTTGATGACTTTGAATCATACGACAATTTCTCACTCGCATTCTCTCCATGGACCAATGTTGATGTTGATGGCGGACAAACATACGTAGTTGATGGATACAACTGGCCTAATGGTGGTGACCCTCAATCATTTATTGTATTCAATTCTATGGCAACTACCCCTGCTATGACTGAAAACGTAGCATTCTCAGGTGAAAAAACTGCTTCATGTTTTAACAGTGTACCTCCTCCATTTAACGATGACTGGCTGATTTCACCAAAACGATTGATCAATGCAGGTGATATCGCATCTTTCATGGCAATGAGTTATACTGACCAATATGGACTGGAGCGCTTTAAAGTTGCTGTTTCTACAACAACTCCAACTCCATCAGCTTTCACAACAATAAGCACCGGTGCTTATGTTACTGCACCTGCAAGTACTTATGGTGAGTTTACTTACGATCTGTCAGCTTATGCCGGACAAGAAGTATATGTTGCAATCAATTGCCTGTCGCAAGATGCCTTCTTCCTTTTGGTAGATGATTTCTTCATCGGCGCACCCGGTAAAAAGCCAATCAGTGGTAACGTTTCACCGGTTTATGCTGCTTTAACTAAAGGAACAATAAGCAATGGAACCATTCAAATGCCTAACGTTGTAAGAGGTGGCGACAGAGAACTGCTTGGTTATAACGTTTACCGCAATGGAGTTAAGATCAATAGCTCAGTTATTAGTGCTACCAGCTATAATGATAATGGTTTAGCAGCCGGTACCTATGAATACCATGTAAGAGCTGTTTACAGCGAAGGCGAATCAGGAAATTCTAATGCAGCAGTTGCGGTCATTTTAGGTGGCAACAACCTGGTTCTTAACTTCGAAGAGTATTCTGATTTTAGCCTTAACATGAGTCCATGGACTACGCTTGATGTTGATGGAAATCCAACATACGGCATTAACAACGTTACATTCCCAAATTCAGGTCAACCAATGGCATACATCGTTTTCAATCCATTAACTACCACTCCGGCAGTTACAGGTATGGAAGCACACGGTGGTTCACGTCTTGGAGCATGTTTTGCATCAGTAACACCTCCAAACAATGATTATCTCATATCACCAAAGGTACTCTTAGGTAATGATGCAAAGATCAACATGTGGGTTAAATCTTATACTGATCAGTATGGTCTGGAGGAGTATAAAATAGTTGTTTCAACTACAGATTTGAATCCTTCAAGTTTTGTAACCGTTGCAGGACCAATCCAGGCACCTGCTGATGCATGGACAAACGTTGAGTATGACCTGTCAGCTTTCAGCGGCCAGGAGGCTTATGTTGGTATCCAGTGTGTATCAAACGACAGGTTTATCTTTATGGTTGATGATATTGTAATCACTTTCTCAACTGGTACAAATAATTTGCAGTTTAGTGATAGTTTCAATGTTTATCCAAATCCTGCTAATGATGTGCTGAATATTACAGGCAAGGTTGAAGTGATCAACATGAGCCTGGTTACTTCATCAGGTAAGGTAGTTTATGAGTCAAACGTGAACAACACTCACTTCTCTGCCAATATCTCTGATGTTCCTGCAGGTTTATACATTCTGCGCTTAACTACTGCCCAGGGCGTTGCTACTAGTAAGGTTAGCATTAAATAGTTAAAATGTAATTACCTCATTTATTGAGGATTATGAACAACCACAAATGTTGAGACTATTATGAGTCTTAACATCAATAAAAAAAGAACTACACGAAAGTGTGGTTCTTTTTTTTACTTCTGCACGAAAGTGTGGTTCTTCTTTTTACTTCTACACGAATTTCTGGTTCTTTTTCTACTTCTGAATTGATTTTAAAAGTAATCAGCAATTATTTTTTAGTTTTCTTTAGGGTAAAAACCGAAAATATTGTCATTACTATATATGAAGGAACTTAGTTCATATAAACCCCCTCTTACCTGATTAAATTGACTGCTCCTCTCCCCAGGAGCAGTCTTTGTTTAATCGTAAAATCAAGAGGCTTAATGCATTGATATTCAGTTATTAGCTTGGCCTGTTAGCGTGGCCTGAAAGCATCACATTCTTTCAGGAACTTCTATTCCTAGCATCTGCATACCGTTCTTCAGGTTATAAGAGGTCAACTGCGATAGTGCCAGGCGGAGTGCTTTCTTTTCAGCGTCGTCTTCTTTAAGGATGGTTAGTTCGTGATAGAACTGATTGTATTCCTTGGCAAGTTCATACAGGTAGTTAGCTATAACTGAAGGTGCATACTCCTCAGCAGCTTGTTGCAATATTTGCGGGAAACTATAATTGAGGATGAGAAGTCCAGTTTCCTTGTTATGAAGAGGTGTTGTAGTACTGAAAGCAATATCAATATCCTTGGCCTTGCGCATTATGGATTGAATCCGTGCATAGGTATACTGGATAAACGGACCGGTATTGCCATTAAAGTCAATGCTTTCAGCAGGATTAAATACCATGTTTTTCTTTGGATCCACCTTTAGAATAAAGTACTTAAGCGCTCCTAAACCTACTTTGCGGTATAGCTCAAGTGCTTCTTCATTTTCAAAGTCCTCAATCTTGCCAAGTTCAAGTGTCATTTCCCTGGCAGTATTGATCATTTCATCAACAAGGTCATCGGCATCTACCACTTTCCCCTCACGTGATTTCATCTTCCCTTCCGGTAACTCCACCATTCCATAGGATAAGTGCATCAGGCTCTCAGCCCAGTATTTACCAAGTTTGCTTAGCACGAGCTTCAATACATCAAAATGGTAATTCTGCTCATTCCCAACAACGTATATCATTGACTTGGGGTGGAATTCATCATACCTGAGTTGTGCAGTTCCCAGATCCTGGGTCATATATACTGATGTGCCATCTGCCCTTAGGAGGAGCTTTTCATCCAGACCATCAGCAGCCAGGTCAATCCAAACGGAGTTATCATCTTTACGGTAGAGGACATTCCTATTCACACCATCTTCTACAATTTCTTTTCCTAAAAGGTAGGTATCTGATTCGTAATAGGTTTTATCAAATTCAATGCCTAGTATTTTATAAGTTTCTTCAAACCCGCTATAAACCCATGAATTCATTTTACTCCACAATGAGCGAACATCAACATCCTGCTGTTCCCACAAAATAAGCATTTGCCTGGCCTTTGCCATAAGCGTTGAAGCTGCTGTTGCTTCTTCTTCACTCATCCCCTGCCCTTTAAGCTGAGCTACTTCTTCTCTCAGTTTCTTATCAAACAACACATAAAAGTCACCAACCAGCTTATCCCCCTTTTTGGAGGTAGACTCTGGTGAAGCATCATTTCCAAAGAGTTTCCAGGCAAGCATCGATTTGCAAATATGGATACCACGGTCATTTACAAGGTTTACTTTAATAACTTTCTGACCGTTCGCATTGAGTATTCTGGAAATTGAATCGCCAAGTAAATTATTCCTGATATGCCCAAGATGCAGTGGCTTATTGGTATTTGGCGATGAGAATTCAACCACAACCGGTGGTTCTTCATCGTTTACACTTAATATTCCAAACTTCTCTAATGCATAATTATCATTGAGGAAATTAATCCAAACAGCATCTTTAAGTTTCAGGTTAAGGAAGCCCTTAATTACAGTATATGAATCAAGTTCAGGAGTTGTATCAAGCATATTATCCCCTATCAACCTGGCGGTTTCTTCAGGCGACTTCTTACTGATCTTTAACAGCGGAAATACTACAAGTGAATAATCACCCTGCTCCCTGAAGTTTGGTATAGTCCTCTGTATTGTAATGTCATCTGTATCAATCTGCACATCAAAAAGTATCGATATCGCATTAACAGCTTTTAGAGCAAGTAATTCCTGAACCATGTGTTGTATATATATTGTGTTAATAATTAGCACCCATCCCCCGTAGCATCTCCTCATCCCCGTAGCACCTCATCCCCCGACCCCTTCTCCTCATCCCCGTAGCACCTCGTCCCCCGGCCCCTTCTCCTCAAGGAGAAGGGGAGAATCCATTCCTCAATTCTATTATTTCATCACCCCAAAAGGGGAGCTTCCATTCCCTCTCATATTGTCCTGTCAAAGGGTATTCTGTTTCTTATAGATTTGCCTAGCGTAACTTCATCAGCATATTCCAGATCATCACCTATGGCAATACCTCTGGAGATTGAAGTGATTGTTGAAACATTGCCCTGAATCTTTTTGAAGATATAGTAGGCAGTTGTATCACCTTCTGTTGTTGAAGGCAATGCCATAATAACCTCGTTTATTTGCTGCTGGCCGGTTTTTTCAATAAGCGATGCAATATTTATATCCTGTGGTCCAACGCCTTCCATTGGGGAAATTATTCCTCCTAAAATATGGTAAACTCCTCTGTATTGGTTGGTGTTCTCAATAGCCATAACATCCCTGATATCTTCAACTATACATAATATTGAATGGTCACGTTTATTATCGGCACAAATATTGCAAGTATCACTATCAGCAATATTATGACAAACATGGCAATACGAAATGTTGGCCCTTAAATTAATCAATGCATTACCCAGCGCCTGTGCCTTCAAAGGATCTTGTTTCAACAACCACAGCGCTAGTCTTAATGCAGTGCGCTTACCTATCCCGGGTAATTTTACAAGCTCAAGAATTGCATCTTCAAGTAATCGGGAAGGATAGGTATTCATAATAAGGCTGCTTGTAATTAAGTTTTTATAATTTTGCTGACAAAGATACGAAACTGTATGCTATGATGATTAAAGCATCACGGCTGCCAAAAGTTAATAACAACAACAATATGAATATCAGGCATTTCATTTTTTACACTCTTCTGCTAACAGCCTTTTTAAACAGTTCATTATCAGTTGCCCAGTCAGGAAAGAAAGACAACAATGATCCTACTGTTAAACATGGTGCCTGGGAGAAGAAAGATCAAAAAGGAAATATAGTTTACAAGGGTTATTTTAACAACAATGTTCCTGAAGGTGAATTCACTTACTATGATTCAACCGGTAAAGTCACTGCAAAGGTTATTTTCTCCGAAAAGGGCACTAACGCCTATACACAGATGTTTCAGCGCGGATTCAAAGTATCTGAAGGGCTTTATATCAATGAAAAAAAAGATGGATTGTGGAAATATTTCAATGCCGATTCAATTGTAATTGCTGAAGAAAACTACAATAAAGGAGTTCCTCATGGTGCATGGAAAACATACTATGCCAAAGGTTCATTGCTTGAGGAACTTACATACGTGAACGGTAAAAAAGAAGGTAACTGGGTTCAATATTTCTACGATGGACCAATAAAAACCAAAGCAACTTATCACAATGACAAACTTGAAGGCCTTGCCACATTCTTCCATCCAAACGGAAAGGTATTCATATCCGGACCTTATAAAGGCAATTTGAAGGACGGCGTGTGGATGCACATGAACGACAAGGGTGTCGCTGAAAAGAAAGAAACTTGGTCAATGGGCTTCCTCACTTCTGAAGAATTCTATGATAAGAAGCTTGAACGAATGGTCAAAGAAGAAAAGTAGTTGTTCATTTCTTTACTATTATGGCTTGCCTCACCATGAAAGTGTAACCACCCTCCTCCCCTTTTAATTTAAAATTTTCGCGCAGCAGATCTTCCTCATCCATTACCATCAGTCCGAATTTCCGCTTGTATTCATCTGATAATATGATCCCATCAATTTGCAGCGAATCCATCAGGCTAAAGAATGAGCTTCCATTGATTTCATTGCGTTTTTGCATTTCTGCGATGCTTAGATCGCTTTGAATCCTGTTGTATTTCGGAATTTCATTGAACACAAATTCCATTGGTGCCAGTATATTCAGTTGTGATGTGTTTTCAGGGAAATATCTCTCTGTAATGGCTGCATTCTTCTCTGTATCGTACTTATTAACTGAAATCAGGACATCGTACGTTAAGTGAACACCAAAATATAAAAGTAATAAAACACCGGCTACCTTTATCTGCTTGTCAGGATCAGTCACCAACCTTGGTTTTTCAACCTCTCCGCGCCATATACGCCCAAGTGAACGTAGCATTATCAACATTATAACAGGTAAGTACAAAAGCAGATACTTGCTTGTAGTGTGCACTGATATTAGTGAAAGCAGGAAAACCAATAGAACCAGGTAATGCAGATAGATGGTGTTATTCTTCAGATCCTTGAAATTCACAATTATCGCGAAAAGCATCAAAAGGCTCATAACAATTTCCTTCGGACTATGGAAGAAACGCAGATGCTCACGCAGAATCTTTAGCAGATACTGCACTGAAGAAGGTATTACCGACGATTTATGCAATGCCGGTGAATCATTCAACTGGTAATACCAGTATTTAAAATTATACGCTGCACTGAAATCGTAGAAATAAACCGCTAAACCTATAAGCGATGAAAACGCCAGTATCACTGATGCAATCGGTTTTCTCTTCCACAATAACACAAGACTCCCGGCCCCTATAAAAATCAATCCGTTAAGATGCGCTGATGCAGCCAATCCTGCAGAAATACCCGCCAATACAACCAACCATTTATTGCCATATGAAAGGTACTTCTCAACTCCAATAAATGAAATAAACCCAAGCGTAAGCACCATGATTTCAGGACGGAACACAAAACTGTACTGAAAAATAAATGCGTTGGCGGCCAACAGTAACATCCCAAGCCAGGCAACCTTTCTATCAAGCTTCTCAATACTATATCTAAAAAATACAAACAGAAATATTGCCAGCCATAACAAGCTTACGCTCTTCAAGGTCATCAGCGAGAACCCAAACAGCTTAATAAAAGCCCAGCCATTCAGTGTAAACAACTTATGATGTACTATGTGGCGTATATGCTGACCGGTGATCCCGTGCATCAACTCCGACTTAACATACCCTTTTTCAGCAAGCCAGTATGCATGCTCACCAATCCAGGCATCATCAACATCGGGTACCCTTTGCCATAGGCTGTACAAAAACAATGCGGCAATAAATATCAGGCCTATGATGAGGAATTTAAAATAATTCATTCAAAGAATATGTGTTGTTGTCAGAACTGCAAAAATATGGATTTTGAAGTACCCTCACCATGATATATGCATACCTGTTAAAATGTTTTAATATGCTTTTCAATATTCAGGTGTTAATGTTTAAGGGGTCAGGTGTAATTATTTAAGTGGTTTATTATCTTTGCAGCCATAAAACAAGGAAACATGATACAACGCGTTCAATCAGTCTATCTGGCAATTGCTTCAATTGCATTAATCGTTCTTTTCTTTTTACCTGTAGCAAGTTATCTCTCTGACTTTTCATACAGCAAATTGTACATTACTCACCTTGTTTCCCTAACTCCCGGTGTTGACCCAGTAATCAGCAATATGCAGCTTATGCCCCTGGGTATCTTTAACGGCATCATCATACTGGTAACATTCCTGTCCATATTCGTATACAAAAAGCGCATCCTACAGTCAAAAATGGTCAAACTTTGTATCCTGATGACAGTAATCCTCATCTCCCTCATCTTTTTCGTGTATTCCCCCATGGTCAACCGCCTCACAGGCACTGAAGCCAACTATTCTGACGGTTACGGCTTATACCTGATCCTTGTTGCATTCCTAATGCTGGTTTTGGCCAACAGGGGCATTATGAAGGATGAAAAGCTGGTTAGATCGGCGGATAGACTACGTTAAAACAAAGCCTTCGGCGTTCAAAGGTTGTTCAAAAGTAGTTCAAAGCTTCCGTTCAAAGGTTGTTCAAAGAATTTAAGGCTAATGGCTAAAGGCTAAAGGCTAAAGTACACTGTTGTTTCCGGCAGGATGTAGCGTGGTGGGCACCTCCTGCCACACCTTGATACACATACCGAAAGTACTATTTTTTCTCATTATATTTGCATGAAGAAGACTAATTTCCCCGAGAAGACTAATCCTTTCTAACTAATGAAAGACAACAATTCAGAAAGCACACCATCATACCCTACTGGTAAATCTGTAACTTTTTTTGAAACACAGTATGATTTTAGAAACTGGCTGGAAAGGCACCATGAAACGGAGACTGAAATAATCGTGGGATTTTATAAGGTTGATAGCGGAAAACCTTCAATGAACTGGTCGCAATCAGTTGACCAGGCACTTTGTTTTGGCTGGATAGATGGCGTAAGAAGATCTATAGATAAAGAAAGTTATTGCATTCGGTTTACACCACGAAGAAAAACCAGTAACTGGAGTGCAGTCAATGTTAAAAAAATTGAAGAACTCACAAAAGCAGGGCTAATGAAACCTGCCGGTATAAAAGCTTTTAGTTTAAGGAAAGAAAACAGAACCGGGATATACTCTTACGAAAATGACACTTCATTTTCTGATCCAAACTATGAGAAACATTTTAAAGAGAACTCAAAGGCGTGGGACTTTTTTAAGCAACAAGCCCCTTCGTATAAAAAAGCAATAATGCGTTGGATAATCAGTGCCAGGCAAGAAAAAACCAGACTTTCACGATTAGAAAAGACAATAAAGGTGAGTGAACAGCAAAAACGAGTGTTGTGATGGTGCTTTGTGGGACAGGTGCGACTTACCTGTACTGAATAATTAACTAAACCTTCATGCTCTGTTTTCTCTATCCTCTTTTCAGGTACTTTTCAGGCTTATTTCATCTTCTTTCTAACCTCATTAGGTTAAAGAGGATAGAATGAATCTAAAACGAAGTTAAAAAGAGGCTGAGTAAAATAGAACATAAATAAAACCTTAACAACATCGCAAAAGTATCAGATCTCCACCTGCCAACTTTCTTAACGCAATTTTTTAAAAACAAATACTTCTTTATATATTTGTGTGAGGGTAAGGAAGGCCGATGAATAAAATTTTTGTGCTTACAAACAAACGCTATATTCTTAAAAAAAAATGAAAAAGCAAGTTTTATTGATTATCCCATTTTTTCTCATCGCATTATCAGTAATTGGTCAGAATATAGAGCCTGCACCTTCTGATAAAGCCGTGGTGTACTTTACAAGAACTTCTTCATTAGGATTGGCAATTAATTTCAGTTATTTCGATAGTACTAAATTGATAGGCGTATTCAATGGGCCAAAATACATTCGATATGAGTGTGAACCTGGACGTCATTTGTTTTGGGCCAAATCGGAAAACAGGGATTTTATTGAAGCTGAAGTTGAGGCCGGAAAAATTTATTTTATTGAAGCTTTTGTCAATATGGGAGCCATCAAAGCAGGTGTAGACTTACAACCTGTTGATCCCAATGATGCCAGGATGATGAAGAAAATCTTCAAACTGATGAATAGAAAACCATCTGTGTGGTTCACTGAAGAAAGAACGGATATATTTATAGCCCTGAGATAAACAGATACGTGCATATAGATGCGGAGGAATTGGCTGAAGGTTCATTCGGCTTTTTTAAAACTGAATTGACAAATGTTCTTAAGAAAAGAGGACTAGAAATTACATTTTCTACAACTAAGAATTTCGAAAAATTGCATGAGGTAATGATTAATAACGAAACATTTCCTTTATTCGATGATAAAAATCTTGCTGATTACAGTTTTTGGGATACTGGGCCTCGAAGATTCTTTGGAAAAATAAACCAAGAATTAGAGAAAAATAATTCACAAGAGCGATTTTACTTAATTTATGGTGGAAATGACCTTGGGGCAATTTTATTAACTGAAAGACAATTTAGTATAATAGCAAAAATCAATGAAGGGAATACAAAAGAAATTCCTTATAAACCATAGACCACCTTTTTGAGTCATGCTAAGCAGCATACAGCAATAATAAAATGAGTACCAAAATGATTAGAAAGGCAATTTTAGTAGCATTTATTGTTTTGATTGGACTTTATCAATCAAAAGCCCAACCCGTCAATAAAATAAGAATAGATGATGATATTCAATTGATTCAAGTTAACGAATCGATTTTCATTCATACATCATGGTATCAGACACAAAAGTTTGGTAAGGTTCCGGCAAACGGATTAATTATAGTAAGGAATGGACAGGCAATTATGGTTGATACTCCCTGGGATAATGAAATGACGAAACAATTGACTGAATTTATTGAAGATTCCCTAAAAGTTAAATTAGTAAAATTTATTGCAGGCCATTATCATGAGGACTGTATTGGCGGATTAGAATATCTTCAAAATAGAGGTGTTGAATCAATTGCCAATTCAATGACAGTAGCTAAATGTAAAGAGGAGAAACTCCCTGTTCCATCAATTTCATTTACTGACTCATTAATCTTTGACTTTAACGGGCTGCAAATTGAGTGTAGGTATTTTGGTGGTGGACATACCTTTGATAATATTACTGTCTGGATTCCTGAAAAACGAATCCTGTTTGGTGGTTGTCTTATTAAATCTTCTGACTCTGAGAATTTAGGCTATATTGGAGAAGCTGTTCTGGACGACTGGGATTCAACTGTAAAAAAGGTCATGAAGAAATACGGAAATATTGAAATAATTATTCCGGGACATGGCAATTATGGCGATTCAGAGTTATTGTTACATACAATTCAATTAGTTGAAAAACAGAAATTAGCTCAATGAGATTCCTCACTCCGCCCAAAAGCGATATTCGAAATGACGGGGAGCGCCGAAAATAGTGGAGTAGGAAAAATAACATTAAAAAACTATACAACAATGCAGCGGAAAATAACCTGGATGCTTTTTTTAATTTTTGGAATTAGTGCCCTGTTAAGCTCTTGCCAAAAAAGGATTGAACCCATACGCACTGTAAACTATGTTTATAAAAACGAAACTGCTTCCAATCTGGTTATAGAGGTTTATGATGATGGGATAAAATTCAAGCAATTCCCCATTTCTCCCAATAAAGAGGTTGAAACCGGCATTACCCGGGAAGAAGGTCCAGCTCCCTTTTTGTTTTATGAACCTGCAATGAAGTATGGAGATTCTGTCGTTATTCGATTTAATGATAATCGCTGCATAAGTTTTTCCAGAAATAGTGGAGTTGATATATACGGGGATAAGATTTTTGACTACCGTAAATATGATAATTACAGCGAACAATTGGTTTCGGGTAATACTTTTACACTGATTTATACAATAACAGAAGAAGACTACATTTCTTCAGTAGAGTGTGAATAACAAATGGGCAGGTCGCATGAAAAAAGCAGGACTACTATGTATTCTTATTACATTTTCGATATTTGTTTCCGGACAGACTGATATAAAAAAGAATAGCGTCTATCTAGAAATTGCCGGAAACGGATTTTTAGGCTCAGTAAATTATGAAAGGCAATTAACAAAACAGCCGGGAGTGGGATTGCGCATTGGAATCGGAACTTATTCTGCTAGCAGTTTTCAATTAACTATTCCCATTGGAGTAAACTACCTTTTTGATCTTAATAAAAGTTCCTTTATTGATTTAGGATTTGGGGTAACCTATACCAAGGCAGATGTATTGCTTTATACGTCAGTTAAATATGCTGACCCCAATTTTGTAAACACTAATTATATAAACTATATCCCGAGCGTAGGGTATCGGTGGCGAACAAAAAATAATTTCATGTGGCGAATCAGTTTTACACCGGTTATAAACCATATTGGCTTTATTCCCTCCATTGGATTTTCATTCGGGAAAGACTTTTAAAAACACCTTACAAGCCAATACTGCCCTGAATGACAAAAATCATTAACCATATAATACACACTGACAAACGCAGGCTACTGATTTATCTTCTTTCTTACGCCATTTACCGGTTAATTAATAACACTTTTTCATACTCTGTACTGACTTTATTAAATGAAGAATCCTTCAGAGATCGCTGGACATCACTCAGTGTGCCCTGTGGTGATACGCCCCATTTATTCCTGATCCTATTCCAGGTATTCAAAGTCCTGCTTTTCATTGTGTTTATCCGGCTCATAAAACAAAAGGCCAACGGACTACTAAGCGAGATCTTTATTGCCTATTTTATTTATGACCTGGTATTTATACTTTCTTTCATGTGGATGTACATCCCCTTCCCGGATAACCACAGCCATTTTTGGATGTTCATTTCAAGCGGACCTATGTGGAGCCTCATATCAAGCGGACAAATACACCTTTCTTGTTATCTTCCGCATCTCGACCTGATTTTTGCATGCTTATGGACCACTGCTCTTTTTATTGTTTTAAAACATCGAAACAGGCTTTCATTTATGTTTTTAATCAACAGGCTGATGATAATACCGGTATCAGTTTTTATAATGTTCTGGTTGATTTATTTGGTTGGAGGCGTGGTATAAACTGTTAGTTTCAAATATGCACAATAGCCCATTCTGGGTTAATCTTTCCTTGATATAATTTTTTACATCAAATAATTCTTTATATATTTGCTTGAGGGGAAGTTTGGTTACTGAACTTTACATTAAACATCAAAGGGTGAGGCCGCTTAACAACAAACTGCTGAAAATCAACTACTGGAGTTCTATTAGGATTATAAAAATGAAAATCAAGATAGATAACAATCACTTGATTAGAAGTGGAATTATTAACTGTCCAGAAATAGTATATTAAAAACCATCTACTTCATGAAAAAGTATCTACTTCTAATATGTCTGATTTTAAGAGTTAATTCCCTATATGCTGATACACCTGCTTGTTACAGATTTAAAGTGGAATTGACTTTATTAGATGGATCAATACTGAAAGGAGAGCATTTTCATTATGGAATGTATTTATCTATTAATGATACAAGCTCATTTATTGATGTATTAGATTGGATAAAGTATATAAATAAAACAACGGGAAGCAATAGAAAAGTTGTTATTTTCAAAAACATAGACACATTGAGAAACCCCAAATGTGCTGAATCCTTTGATTTTTTTTATTGTCTAAAAGAAAATACTGTCGAACTGGATATTTCACAAATAAAGGAGTATAAAGAATTAGAAAAAAGCGGATGTCACCCAAATAATAACTTAAATTGGGAATATGCGGGTGGTTGCCGGCCAGAGGTGATAACAGAACTAGAAGCCAGTGAAATAAAACAATTAAATAGTAAACCCAAAATTGAAATACAAACTGGCTATGAGTTTGAAGAGTATTTTGGTGCGTTCAGTATAGTTTATATTTTATCTTATGGTGAAAAACAAGAAAACGCTATTTTCGAAATGATAAATAGCTTCCTTGAGGAAAGTAATTTAAAAAATATTGAAAATCCAGACATGACAGAAAACCAATATAATGCGTTAAAGAAGATTCTAAGAAATGATGATATTATTATGTTTAGAACATTTTATTACAATTAATAACTTGCTAACACAGAATATAAGCGACATGAATTGGGAAAAACACTGTGCGTACTAAAAACCGAATGCCTGAAAATGAATAATACTGCCAGGAAAACTATCTTTCTTATTCTCTTACTAATCGCCAATTACAGTCTGTTTTCGCAGATCTCATACCTGGGAAAAATATCCCAGCATGAAGATGGTGTTTATGGGTTGCCTGGCGCAAGCTGTATTGCATATAGTATTGATAAACAATATATTTATGTTGGCAGCCAGTATACTGTTGCAGTATTCAGATACGATCAAAGCACAGGAAGTACTTTATTTATTGAAGCTTACAAATATGCGAATGACGGTCATGCCGGACTTGATGGTCCTGCCTGTATCACATTCAGCCCCGATAACAGGTATTTGTATGTAAGTTCAAGCAAGCTTAACTGTGTTTCACTGTATAAACGGAATATCACTACCGGAACACTTGAGCTTCTGCACATATATTATGATACTGATATAGGAATTGACGGGCTGAGAGGTGCCAGCGAAATGGGAATATCAAATGATGGTTCGTTTTTGTACATAGCCTCCTACAATGAAAAGAAAACATCCACTTTCAGAATAGATCAGTCAACAGGTTATCTAACTCATCTGCAATCATTGGGCGGACTGTCGTGGCCGGAAGCTCTTAAGCTGAGCAGGGACAGCCGGTTTGTGTATGTGGTTTCACATATGGATAATAAGATTGCTGTTTACGAAGTGAATCCCGGTAACGGCATGCTTAGTCTTACTCAAACTGTCACTGAGGAGGTATTTTCATGCTATTTTATTGATATAAGCTATGATAACAGGTTTGTTTACATTGCAGGATTTGCTTCTCTGAGTGTATATTCAAGGGACATACTCACCGGACATCTTACTTTATGTACTGAGTTCAAAAACAATGAGCAGGGTGTTTACGGATTAAACGCCACATACTCACTTACTGTTGCTCCTGATGACAGGAATATATATGTAATATCCACAGGCGACCTTTCATTTGTTACTTTCTCAAGACGCCTGTTAGATGATGAATTCCAGTTCACAGGATCACTGCCGTTTGCTGACACTACTGTCCATTTAAACTACGGATACAGCACTTCAGCTATGGTCTGTGATAATAATTATCTATTCGGAGCATCGTACTGGGAATCAGGGGTTCATATTGCCAAACGAAATCTACCCGATGGAAATCTTACGTATGAACGAATGATTCGGGATGGCGACAGTTCGGTTATTGACGGATTATGGAATCCAAGAAGCATCTGTGCCGATGAACAGCAGAAAATGGTTTTTGTATCCTCAAATGCTGATGGCATTTCCATATTTCAGCGCAATGACACAACCGGGAAACTGATATTCAAAAACTTTGCCGATAACAGTAATCAAAACTCTAAAATGTTAGTGCGCACTGAACGCTCCGTAATAAGTAAAGACGGAAATTATCTTTACACTTTGTGTAATTGGGAAAATGATGGTATAGCGATATTCAGGGTGGACCGCAATGCATATAATCTTACACTGATAGATTCTGTTGAGTCCGATGCATTTGGCTTAATTCAATCACCTGTTGACCTGGCATTTTCACCATCGGGCGAGCATCTGTATGTGGTATCAACTCTTAATCAGAGGGGAATAGTCCAGTTTGGCTATAATCCTGTAAACGGTTCGTTGCAGTTTTTGAATATCTTTAAGTTTGAGGATACAGGACAATACTTCGACAATATTAAAGTCAGTGAGAACGGGAAATACGTATTTATCTGGAATGAAAATGATGGTACTATCAAGATGCTTGGCCGCGATAAAACCACAGGTGGACTCACCTTACTGTCAACCTTTGAGAGTAATTCAATACCTGATCATTGGTTGTACGGACTTACAGATATCGCATTAAGCAACGATCAGAAAAACCTTTATGCTTCATACGATTATAAAAATACGCTTGTCACCTTTGCTATTGATACAATCAACCATCAACTAAATGTTATCCAATTGCTGGATTATGAAACCACTGGCATAAATGGTTTAAAAAGGATACAGCAAATTGCAGTAAGAAACGATGATACTTTTGTATATACGTCATCAGAAAGCAATAATTCACTGGGGTTGTTTTTCCGGGATCATAGTGACGGAAGGCTGACATTTCTAAAGGACTATACTGAACCAGAAAACGACTTTAACGGATTGGACCGGATAAACGGAATATGTATACCATACAATGACCGGAATCTGTATTTAATCTCTAGTATTGAAGAAGCCGTGGCAAGCTACTCCATCGACCTGTACCTAGGTCCCGACAGGGTTATCTGCCGGAATGATTCAGTACTGCTTGATGCCGGTAAAGGATATGCCGGTTACCTGTGGTCGACCAATGAAACAACACAGCGTATTTATGTTAAAGAGGAAGGAAACTATCATGTTAAAACTACAGATGAATTCGGCTTTGTTGATTACGATACCGTGTACGTCAAAATTTCCAGTCCTGTGGTTGATCTGGGTCCTGATATTGATGCCTGTTATGGTGAATATGTTACATTAGATTCACCATTCGCTGAAAACATATGGAGTACTGGTGAAAATTACACATCAATATCTGTAAACCATACAGGGACATATTCAGTAATAATCACTGATCCCTATCAATGCAAGGCAACTGACTCAGTGAAAGTGCAGTTTCACCATCTTCCAAATATTGATTTGGGAAATGATGTTACCGTCATGCTTAATCAATCCATGGCTTTTTCTGCCGAGGGTGGTGCTGATTTCCGGTATAAATGGTACGACGGAACAACAGGTCATTCGGTCACTATACAAGAAGATTCATTTACTAACAACCCGCTAAAAGTGTGGGTGGAAGTTACCACTGGCTTTGGATGCAGTAATAGTGACACCGTTTGGGTATCACTTGACACATTGAATTATTATAAAGGGCCGGCTGACATCAAAGTTTGGCCGGTGCCCACCCTTAAAGAGTTGACCGCTGAAAGCAACATATTAATTTCAAGGATTGACTGCTATATGATGAATGGAAAGCACTTGTTCTTACTCCTGCCCGGCTCAAAGTCCATTACCTTCACTGTTGAACATTTAAGCCGCGGCTCATACTACCTGATGATAACACTAATCAACGGGGAAAAAAGGACATTTAAATTTGTGAGGATATGAGTGCTTAAAAGCCAGGTTTACTGTCTAATTCAGAGACACTATGACTGCGTCAAAATTCTTCACTTACTATTTTTTACATCAAACCTTTCTTTATACATTTGTAGGAACGATGATGAAATAATCAAAAAAATGAAACGTACACTCATCTTATTTCTTGGAATACTGCTTTTGCTCGTAGGTTTTAAAGATAAATATATCGATATCAATTCAATCCCCAGGCCGGATTGTACAGGTAAAACAAGTATCTGGCACGAATACAGTAAGAATGCGGTGAGGATTTTAGTTATTCCTGATTCCCCTTCTGATATCGCAGAATTCAACAAAATGTTTTTAGTCGTAAAAGAAGGGTATCCTGACTCTTTGATTCGCAGGGAATCAGAACTCAGACCTGAAGATTTCAACAATGCATTGAAGATCTATGGCAACATAAATGACTTTAAAAGTTGGGAAAAATTTGATTTGCCAATCAAACAACTTGATAATGGCTATGAGTTTAACAGCCATAAATATCTGGATGATTTGGATGGTCTGTTTTACTTTTCGGAAAAGAGAATGGTTTTTACCGGGAATTCTATGAAAATAATCACTGAATTACAAACTCAAACTGCTGTTTACAAATATATTTTATTTGACGATGGATTATTATCCAAATATTGCCTGCCAGATGGTTCTGTAATTGACATTGACAATGTGCGCAAATCCAATTTCTTTGAAAAGTCAACTAATTATTTTAATCTGTTTGTAGACAGGCATTTTGCCAAAGCAACGACTATAAGTGATTCAGTAGTTATTGATATTTGTAAACGGATGCAAATTCCTTTACCTGATTATAAAATCAATGCCTTTCTCCATGATGGGGCTAATTCGACACGCTTATTCTCTAATTTCTTCTTCATGGCAGGATGTGATACGCTGGAGCAGAATCATGTTATTAACACCGTGCACATGAACGGCATACACATCAATGGGCTTGATTTAAGAATCATTGAGCACGAGGCTCTTCACCTGATCTGGAATACGAGTATGGGATCGCCCGGTAATCAATCTTTTTTAAATGAGGGAATAGTGGAGTATTACATGCAATTGCTTGATTCATCGAGAATTGAGCAAAACATTCAGGTTCTTAAGAGGCATCCTGGTAATAATCTTAAGATGCTGATTATAAGAGGTAACGGCAATGATTTCTGGGGTGGACTTTCAGAGAATAACAGGCCAATTGCATATAATATATCGGGATTATTTGTAAAATACCTGATTGACAATTGGAGCCTTGAAACCTTCAAAAACTTTTATCCCGTAACTGAAAGAGAGCAAGCCTATAAAGAATTTTATGGCTTAACACCCGAAGAAATTGAACAGGGTTTCTATAATTGGATTGAAAAATCATAAAAAACAGGAAGCATTAGAAGTAAGAGAAGATTGAGAAGAATGATAAGAGAGAATTAGTGGAAACCACATTGAACAACATGAACAACCTTGAACTATATTTAACTATATTGAACTATATTGAACTATTTTAACCCCTTAAACCCTTTGAACCCTTTGAACCCCTTGAACTCCTTGAACCCTTTGAACCCCTTGAACCCCTTGAACAACTTGAACAACTTGAACTCCTTGAACCCTTTGAACTATTTTAAAATTTAAAATATTTACACAATTCCTCATAATGTTTTGATTTTAAAAAAATATCTCTTTACATTTACCCCGTTATTATAGGGGAAAGCCGACGCCCTAATACAGTAGGCACACCAAAACCAACCAATTAATGAAAAAATTATCTTTAATCCTCGGTGTAGTAGCACTTTTAGCATTTAGCAGCTGCGCTAAAGAGAGAGAATGTAAATGTGTTGTTTCATCAACAGGTTCACCTGACATGGAAACCACCATGACTGTAAAGGGAAAATGTTCTGACGGCGACGGCACAGTATCTGCCAATGGTACAACAGTAAAAACTACCTGCACCGAGCTATAATCGCTTACAATGGCAGGTAGCATGCTTATCTGCCTGCCATTGCCTTTTTTCCATGAATATTACCGCTAAAAATATTTATATCCTACTCAGGATAATCATTGGAGCATTCTTTATTGGCTCAGCAGTAACTAAGCTGATCAGTATCGATTCGTTTGAAGTATTTATATACAGCCTGGGCCTTCTTAACCTCGATCTTTCATTCCTGGCAGCACGCCTGGTACTATCGTTCGAATTGTTTACAGGAATATTGCTGATCACAGGCATCGGTCTGCGTGTTGTAATTCCCGCCACAATTGCATTGCTTACTTTATTTACCGCATTTATTATTTGGTTGATGATGTTCAGGAGCAACAGCCATTGTTTCTGCTTTGGCGATATTGTAAAGATATCCAATTTATGGTCGGTTGTTAAGAATATAGTGCTGATCATGCTGCTTCTGGTCATTGCCCGGCAACCCAGAGCAACCAAGCAGTACAGGATGACACGGCATCATGCTATCAGTGTACGTTACTCAATGCTTATCATTATTGCTGCTTTGGTGGTTTCACTGGCATTGCCGGTAATCAGTTCACCTCCCGATACATTTTATTACAAGCATTATTCAAAGAATGTAACCTACGATCAGTTGATGTTGCAGGAATTCCTGGATGAACACAGTGAACTTAAAGATGGCAAACGCATAGTTTGCTTTTTTGGCACAGGGTGCAGGTTCTGCTCACTGGCAGTGCAAAAAATAACTGTAATAGCCGATAAAGCTGATAAGGCTGATGCTGTTTCCTGCGTTTTCTGGGGTAAAGAAGAATCAGTGCAAGGATTTTACGAAGTAACAAATAGCCACGATTTCCCCTATCATATGCTTTCGCCAGATATCTTTTTACGCATCACCAATGGCGAGATGCCACTGATATTGCTTTTGCAGGATGGCGTAACACAAGAAAAATTTGGTTACCGAAGCATCAATGAAAAGCAAATCATTGAATTTTTGAGCAATTGAACCACCCACTATTATTTCGCCCCTTCAGGACTTAAAAATTCATAAATCCACATCCTACGATGGGTTCCACCCATCGCTGACATATCCCGCCCCTTCAGGGCTGATTTCCCAATATAATAATGGATTTTCGAACCCCTTGAACCCTTTGAACAACATTGAACAACATTGAACAACTTTTGAACGCCGCAGGCTTTGAACTACTTTTGAACGCCGCAGGCTTTGAACACCTTTTGAACGCCGCAGGCTTTGAACTATTTATCAATCTCAATTATCTCTAAATCCCTCACATCCTTCCCTTCAACAACAAATTTAACCGCTGTTATGACTTTATGGAATCCGCTTCTTCCTGCTGCTCCGGGGTTAATATGGAGTAGGTTATTTTTGGGATCGTTTATTACTTTTAGTATGTGGGAATGGCCGGAGATAAAGAGGCCGGGTTTTAGTTCTTTGATGAGTTCTTTGGCTTCCTTTGAGTATTTGCCGGGGTAACCGCCAATATGAAGGATGAGTACCCTTAGGTCCTCACACATGAAGTCCTGAAACAATGGATAGAAACTCCTTACATCTCTTCCGTCAATATTGCCGTAAACTCCTTTCAGGGGTTTTAATGAAGCAATGTCCTTTGCTGTTTCAAGGTCGCCGAAATCACCGGCATGCCATATTTCATCGCATTGTGCCAGGAATTTAGCAATTGAAGGATGCAAGTATGAATGGGTATCGGAGATTAAGCCTATTGTTTTCATGTTCAACTACTAATCCTGTTTCTATGAGTCCTGTTTCTATGAGTCCTGTTTCAACGAGCCTTGTCTCTATAAGCCCTGTTCATAAAATTTTTTCAGGAATGTTCCTTTAATCTAAAATCGGGATTCAGCGTGTAGAATACACCGTTTTCTGAGAAGTTGATCCTTATTATGTCGAGGGCGATGAAATCTGCAAGCAGGTGCTCTGTTTTTACGGCATTCAGGCCTGAGAATTTCCTGAAGGCAGTGATTGTGATTTTTCCGTGTTGTTCGAGGTATGAAATGAGAGCTGTTTCAACCTGGGTAAATTTGATCTTCACACCCTGCAGGTTCTTTTTCTTTGCCCATACTTTCAGCAAAACGCTGTTAGCCATGTAGTTTTGGTCGCCTACGCGGATAAAGATCTTGAAATTTCCATCTTTGTCGGGGGCTGAATGCACTTCTTTGCTTTTGGGCACAATGACTTCAAGCACATTCTTGCCATTCTCATCCCATTCATGTATGCTGAATTCCACCGGAGGCTTGCAATATAGATGTGCCCCTGCTTCCATCATGTAGTATTCCTCATCAGAACGAACACCGGCAACTGAGCCATTATCTTTAACACCAAGTAGCAGCCGACCACCATCGGTGTTGGCAAAAGCAGCAAGTGTTCTGGCTATTTTCTTTGAGTCGTTAACTCCAAATTTGAAGTCCAGTTGCTGATGCTCACCTTCATTAATCAAAGTACGTATGTATGAGGGCATTGTGTTGATGTTAGGATATATATTAACAATACTGACTATGACAGGCTTATTTACCGATAAAAAGAATAATACTGACTGCCGCCTGATTGTTCATAAGGAAACAGAACATCAGGCAACAGACAGTGATCCTTTCTTGAACTGATTATAGTATCTCTATATTGTTCTTGCCGGTAATTTTTTCGCAGTAATGACATTGCAGCTTTAAATCGGCTTTGTCAATTACTTCAAAACGAGTGGTGATCTGCTGAGAGTTAGTTATGCAGTTAGGGTTAACGCATTTAACAAATTGCTCAATAGTATCTGGAATTTCTACCTGTCGCTTTGAAACTACCTCATAGTCCCTGATAGAGATGAGAGTTGCGGATGGTGCTATCAGTGCAATTTTATTGGCATCCCTGTTTTCAAAAAACTGGTTGCTTGCTTTAATTATGCCTTTTTTGCCAAATTTTTTGCTTTCGAGGTTAAAACCAATGGTTACCTGTCCATCGGTATTATCAAGTTTAAGCATCTTAACTACCCTGAAAACGCTTTTTGCAGGGATATGGTCGATTACAGTACCATTTTCAATGGCTGATACCACTAATTCTTTTCTACTATTACTTTCCATGTTCTTTCTCTTTTATCTGATTATTTAGCCCCAAGAATAGTTGCAAGCAGCGCCTGACGTACATATACACCATTCAAAGCCTGGGTAAAATAGTATGCCTGTTCGGTGGAATCAACGTCCTCAGTAATTTCATTTACCCGTGGCAGCGGATGAAGTATGCGCATGTTAGGCTTGCAGTTGGTGAGCATGCCGGCAGTGAGTATGTATGCATTTTTAACTTTCTCGTACTCTATGGGATCAGAGAACCTTTCCCGTTGAATGCGGGTCATGTAGATAATATCAGCTGTTTCCATGATTTCGGGAAGTTCGGTATACTGGAAGTAGTTGAGATTATTCTTCTTTATATGCATTTTCACGTAGCTGGGCAACTTTAGCTCAACTGGCGATACAAGATGGAAAGTGGTATTGAAGTTACAAAGGGCCATTACCAGTGAGTGGACAGTACGCCCGTACTTCAGGTCGCCTACAAACGCAATGTGCAGGTCATCAAGTTTACCCTGGGTCTTCCTGATTGAGTATAGATCAAGCAAACACTGTGTAGGATGCTGGTTTCCACCATCACCGGCATTGATTACCGGCACTTTTGATACTTCGCTGGCAAAGCGGGCACTCCCCTCTTTGGGGTGCCTCATTACAATAATGTCACTATAATTAGCAACCGTTAGGATAGTATCTTTCAAAGTTTCACCTTTTGAAACACTTGAACTGGTAGCATCGGAGAAGCCTATTACTTTTGCGCCCAGTTGCGATGCTGCACTTTCAAAGCTTAGCCGTGTTCGGGTTGATGGTTCAAAAAATAAGGTTGCAACCACATACTTCTCCAGCAGGTTCTGCTTTGGATTTTTCTCAAACTCTTCAGCCAGATCAAGTATTTTTAAATACTCTGCCTTGGTGTAATCGTTGATTGATACCAGACTTCGGTTTTTCATGTTGATTTCTAATTTTGATGTTTCTATTACAAAGTTAATATTCCGTGGTTATGCACAACCATTTTAGTAAACAAAAAAAAAGCTGCCGGTGAAGGCAGCTTTCTCAATTTATTTTAATTTGCCGGCATTAATACCAGATTGTGTTTCTTAACGAAATCGTTCAATACCATTGTGAGGTTAGGAGTGCCAATTTCCTGCAGGTCGTAACCTATTTTAACGGTTGGTTTCTTAATATTGATAATTCTGCTCAAATCAATAGGAGTAGCGATAACAACTGTATCACAATCTGTATTGTTAATAGTCTTTTCAAGATCTCTTACCTGCTCATCACCATATCCCATAGCTGGTAATAAAGTTCCGATGTTCTTGTAGATTTCGAAAGTTTCAGAAAGTTTACCAGTTGTGAAAGGACGAGGGTCAACAAGTTCAGCAGCACCAAACTTAAGAGCTGCAACAACACCTGCACCAATCTTCATTTCACCGTGTGTAAGTGTTGGTCCGTCTTCAACAACCAATACACGCTTACCGCGGATGAGTTCAGGTTTATCAACTGATAAAGGTGATGCGCCGTCAATAATGATAGCAGTAGGATTTATTGCAGCCAGGTTAGCACGAACAGTGTTGATGTTGTCTAATGATGCACTGTCGATTTTGTTGATAACGATAACATCTGACATGCGAGCAACAACTTCACCCGGATAGTAGCTAACTTCAGCACCTGGGCGAAGTGGATCGGCAACACCTACCATTAAGTCAGGTTTGTAGAATGGGAAGTCGTTATTTCCACCGTCCCATAAAATCACATCGCAACCATCAGGATCGTTTTCAGCAGCGCGAACAATAGCTTCGTAATCCACACCTGCATAAATAACATTACCACGAACTACATGAGGTTCGTATTCTTCCATTTCTTCGATGGTGCATTTGTGTTTTTTCAGATCTTCAACAGTAGCAAAACGTTGAACCTTCTGAGCATTTAAGTCGCCGTAAGGCATTGGATGCCTGATTGCAACAACCTTAAGACCAAGTTCCATAAGGATCTCGATAATGCGACGGCTGGTTTGGCTTTTACCGCAACCTGTACGCGTAGCACCAACAGCAATCACAGGTTTTGTGCTCTTTATCATTGTATCACGCGGACCTAACAACATGAAGTTGGCACCTGCAGCGTTAACTTTAGCACTAACATTCATTACACGATTGTATGGAACATCGCTGTATGCAAATACACAATCATCAACATTCAGATCTTTTATCAGATCAGTAAGATCATCCTCAGCATAAATGGGAATACCTTCAGGATAAAGATCTTCACCTGCCAGTTCTTTAGGGTACTTGCGACCGTCAATGTCAGGAATTTGGGCTGCTGTAAAGGCAACTACATTATAGTTCGCGTTTCCGCGGAAGTAAGTGTTGAAGTTGTGGAAGTCTCTTCCGGCAGCTCCGATAATCAAAACGTTTTTTTTCATTGGTTCTAGAAATAGTTAATACTTGGTGAAATAGAACTTTTTAAGCTCTTTCACGGGCCCGGGCAGATGGGGAATCTGCTATGAACCTATATACCGGCAATCTGCCGTAAAAAAACCACTGCAAATATATGAGAATAGGTTTCACTGGCAAGGAAAGCCACCATTTTTTTTTCAAAAATATTGTTGTCAGCAATCTTAGTAACGGAAAATTGCTGCAACGCCAGTTTCTGAAGGCATTAATCCGGCTGGTACTACAATCACCTCTCCTCCCATACTGTGAACGATCTCACCATTATCATCAAGGATATCATCTTTACTTGTATCATCAAGCAGATTTGCAACCTGATCACGCCCCCCTGTGTCGTCAGTAATTATTTTATCAGCTTCAAGCAGTAATGTTGCAACTCTGCCTTCAGAGGCTGCATTTCGTACATCATTCAAATTATCACTTCCGGTACCTTTTGATTGTGCGAATGAGAAGTTCTCACTGAATGTTTCAATACGTTTATGAAATTCAGGCTGCAATAATTCCCATGCCATTTCTGCAAGTTTATCAGGCCCTACTGATTGAGGGTTTATTTGAATCCCTTCTTTTAGTAAATAAGGGTTTTTATTTACCTTTTGAAAAAGGTTATGGTGCTCAGTTAAAGCAGCTAGCACCAATGGAAGCTTCTGTTGTTTTGAATACTTCTCATGAACAGCATCAGCAACTACCCTGAAATATCTTTCAGCATCTTTATCAATTTCAGGACTGCTGCCACCATGGCCATGAACCATAGGATTTGCTTGTGCCCCTGCTCCACCGTATGAAGCAACCGTAAGATGTTCATCAGTTAGCTCACTGCCAAGTGCTTTTTCAATATCATCAGGAAACTGCTCAGGTAGATTTATCTGTTCAAGTGAATACCGGGTTCCTTCATACAGCTTTGCTGAGTGAAGCGTTAGTGCTAAAACCTGTTAGCGGTAAAGCGATTGAATATTTAATCTTAATGGCTTTGTATGAAAGCTATCAGCTACAACTGCTAACTCATTTATGGGTTCATGCAGCATTACTATGTTAAAAAGATTACCGGCATTAAATATAGCTAACCCCAATGAAGTGTGGTTCCAGAAATCCCTGTCATCAATGAGCTCAGTAAAGGGTGATAGTATCTCCTTTGCTTCATCCTTTGAGTTTGTTGTAAGTAATGACTCCTCTAATTTCTTTAGTAAGTTCTTATAATTTATTGGATCCTTCTGACTTTCCGGATGAGTTTTATGAGTTGGCATGTATAATGAAATACATGGTGTTTGTTTCACCGCTAAAAGTTGCTTTATTAATTCGTTTGAGGGCACCCTCATACTATTACTTATATCCATCTTGTATATATTTAGTTATCAATTTGAATAACTCCTAATTGTATATACAAATCAATGAGTGTTTAGTTGCAATAAATCAGTAAAGATGAATATCACTAAGTAAGTGCTGTTTTTTAACAGCTAGGCGATATTAGTTAGGAAAAAGGATGGTATTTTAGCAGTTAAAAAATTGCACTTTATGAAGTTCAGCATTCACAAATCGCAAGAACGTAAAGTTTCAGAATTAAATGACGCTATAATCAGGCATAGCTTTAATTACGGTCAGTTTTTTAATCCCCTTAGGGAGAAGTTTGGGGTGCTGAGAGTTCTGAATGATGAGTTGCTGTCGCCCGGATACTGCTCAAATGAGCGTTTTCACAAATTTATTGAAGTGCTTGTATTACCATTGAAGGGCAGCATAAGTTGTACTGATGCAACAGGAAGTCGTGGTAATGCCGACGCTGGTAGCGCTTTATTGATTTCCACCGGCTCAGGATTATCATACAGTATATGTAATCCATCGCCCGATGAAAGTGCAGAAGTAATTGAAATATGGATTTTTGCTCATAAGAATGATAGACCAACCGGCATCATTGAACTGAAAACTTCAAAACAAAACCGCACAGGCAAAATGCAGCTTATTGCTTCAGGGGAGAAAACGGATAAAGAAGGGGCTGGCTTAACATTTGCTCATAATGCCCTGGAAGTGAATGCGGCACCGGGTTTGAGATTAAATCAGAATGCTTTAGTCTGGAGGGTAGAACTTGGAGAGAATGAATCAATCGGTTATAGTTTGAAAGTGCCGGGTAACATTCTACTTTTATTTATTATTAAAGGAGCAGTGTTGATTAATGATACGGCAGAAATTGTGCATGAGGGCGACTCTGTTGAGCTAAACGATATTGACTCAGAAGTTAGGATTAAAGCAACCGGTGATGCAGAATTGTTAATTATAGAAGTGCCGGAGGATTAACTGATTACTTTAATTAATTGATGAGCATCGGTAAAACCAGCCTCCTCTTCGATGTAATCAAAAATAGTAAGTTGATTCTTTGCCGGTTCGGGCTCCATTACATGGTTTTCGCCATATCCATTGTTTGCCAGATATAGCATAATTGCCTTTTTGTACATCCTTATTGGGGTTGTGCTGTGTTTCCTGCAGTAGGCATCTACCCTCTTCTTCTGCCGGTATGTGAACTTAAAGGTAATGTTTCTGAACCGGGTTATTCTTCTTCGCTTAGCCATAATTAGTTACTTATTCTTGATCACATCCTTAATATCCTCAATAAGCTTACGGGCAATAGACTCTGCCTTGTTTTCAGAATCGCTTTCAGCATATATCCTGATAATGGGCTCGGTGTTTGATTTTCGTAGATGTACCCATTCATTATCAAATTCAATCTTTACACCATCCTCCAGGTTAACAGGTTGCCGTTTATACTTCTCAGCAATGGACGCCAGTATTTTATCAACATCCATTTCAGGCATTAGCTGTATTTTGTTCTTCGATATGGTATAGTTTGGGTACGAGGACCTGAGTGCCGAACATCTCTTGCCCGATTTGGCAAGTTGTGTAAGGAACAATGCTATACCAACCAATGCATCGCGACCATAATGCAGTTCAGGTAATATCACACCGCCGTTGCCCTCGCCCCCTATAACTGCATTCACTTCCTTCATTTTCTTAACGACATTTACTTCACCTACTGCTGATGCATAGTGCGTGTGCCCTGATTTTTCTGTTACATCCCTTAATGCCCGGGTTGACGACATGTTTGATACCGTGTTTCCGGGATTGGTAGAGAGTATAAAATCGGCTACAGATACAAGCGTATATTCTTCTCCAAACATCTCACCATCTTCACAAACAATGGCAAGACGGTCAACATCAGGATCGACTACAAAGCCCACATGTGCTTTCGACTTTACGACCAGTTTAGATATTTCATGCAGGTTTTCGGGCAGAGGTTCAGGATTATGGGGGAAGTGACCGGTTGGTTCACAGAAAAGCTCTTCTATTTGTTCCACGCCAAGTGAACGCAGTAATAATGGGATGGCAATGCCACCTGTTGAATTTACAGCATCAATAGCTACTTTGAATTTTGCGTTTCTAATAGCAAAGGAGTCGACATAAGGAAGGGCTATTATCTTCTCAATGTGTTTCCTTATCTGGCTGTCATCATTAGTTAATGTTCCGATCGCATCAATTGTTGCATAGGTAAAGTCTTCCTTTGCAGCGTGATCCAGCAACAGTTTGCCCTTTTCATCGTCAATAAACTCACCATATTTATTCAATAATTTCAATGCATTCCATTGCCAAGGATTATGGCTGGCAGTAATAATTATGCCACCATCACACTTCAGGTCGATAACGGCCATTTCAACAGTGGGTGTAGTTGATAATCCAAGATCAACGACATCTATACCCATCCCGATCAGGGTATTGCAAACCAGGTTGCTGACCATAGGACCTGAAACACGGGCATCCCTGCCAACAACTACCTTTAATTTTTCTGTGCCATCATGCTCGATGATACGGGCGAATGCACTAGTATATTTTACAATGTCAATTGGACTCAAACCTTCACCAGGCTTACCACCTATTGTTCCCCTTATGCCTGAAATACTCTTTATTAGTGTCATGATCTGTGATTAATTATGGCAAAAATACCTAATTATACTCATTGTTGTTTTATTAACATCAAAATGATCATAACTTCTTGCTGTTTTATAGCAATGCGGATTTGAATGTTGTACTTTTAACCTGTTGCAACAGCTGTTATAAAAATGCTTATTTTTGCAATTGTAGAATAATAGAGACAATGGACGATTTTTTTGATCACGACGAAGATAAAGATGGCTTGAATGAACTGCTTGAGCGTTTTGAACAGATGCTGAAGGACGGTAAGCACTTCTTTTTCGATACAGAGGAGTACGAAGACCTTGTAGAGCATTATATTCAGCATAACGATTTGAAACTTGCAAACAGGGCGCTAAACATGGGTATGGAACAATACCCGGGTAGTACCGTATTGCTTATCCGTCAGGCTCAGTTGCTTATTTCATCCAACAAAGCAGAAAAAGCTTTAAAAGTGCTGGCAAGAGTTGAAAACATTGATCCCACAAACAGTGAACTTTATATTACCAAGGGCGCAATCTACAGCAAACTGCAAAGGTATGATGAAGCCATTAGGGAATACAACAAAGCTATCAATGAACATGAGGATCTGGCTACTATCTACACCAGTATTGCTTATGAATACGAGAACCTTAACAATTATGACAGGGCGATAGAATACCTGAAACGGGTGCTTGAAATTGAACCTCTGAATGAGGCTGTTTTTCATGAACTGGCGTTCTGTTACGAGATATCACATCAATTTGAAGCAAGTATAACCTACTTCAATGAGTATCTTGATAAATATCCTTATTCGCACTATGCATGGTTCAACCTCGGTATTGCGTATAATGAGATTGGTCTCTATGAAAAAGCTGTTGATGCTTATGACTTTTGCATAGCTATCAATCCAAATCTCTCATGGGCATATTACAACAAGGCCACCACTTTAGGAAACATGGGCTTTTATAAGCTTGCCGTTGAAACCTATAAGGACACTTTTGCATTTGAGAAACCTGAGGCAATTACTTATTATTTCATAGGAGAATGCTATGAAAAAATGGAGGATTACCATAGCGCTATTGAGTATTTCAGAAAAGCAACAACAATGGATAAGGACATTGCTGATGCCTGGATTGGTATGGGGGTTGCTTACGAAGAGCTGGATGACATCAAATCTGCCTTAAGGTTTGTTAAAAAGGGTTTGAGTCTTGATCCTCAAAATCCGGAATACCTTGCTACCCTGGCCATTGTACAACAGCATGCCGGCTTGTATGAAGAAGCTGCTGAATCATTTGCCAATGCTGCAAAGTATGGTCCTGATGATAATAATATATGGCTCGACTTTTCAGCTATGTATGCTGAGCTTGATGAATATAAAACTGCCATACGGGTGCTTGATATGGGTATCAGTGTGCAACCAGAGAATATACTTTTACAATTGAGGAAGATTGCCTATTTATATCTGCAGGGTAAACCAAAGGATGCAATTGCCCACCTGCATTATGTTTCAACACTTGGCGATGTGGACTTTGAAAACTTATTTGAATATGCTCCATTCCTCAAGAATGATATTACAATTGCAGAGATCATCAATGATTTAAAGTAGTTTCACCAAGCAAATTTCAGGCAATGACCAACAGGTATGGACTAATAGGTTTCCCCTTAGGCCACTCCTTTTCAAAAAAGTATTTTACCAACAAGTTTCTGAATCAGTCTATTGAGGCAGTTTATGATCTTTTTCCACTGGAGGATGTATCACAACTGCACACAATACTTAAAGAGTTCCCTGATTTGAGAGGGTTAAATGTAACCATACCACACAAGCAAAAGGTTATTCCGTTGCTTGATAGCATCTCAGGTGAAGCAGCAAAAATCAACGCTGTAAATACTATCAGGGTTTCAAGGGTAAATGGTAAACCATTTTTAGAAGGTTATAATACTGATGCCCCTGCATTTGAAGCTGAATTACTTGAGTTTACTGATGGTATAGAAAACAAAGCCGTTGAATTTGCACTGATTCTTGGTACAGGAGGCGCATCGGCTGCTGTTGCTTATGTTTTGGATAAGCTTGAATGGGAGTATCAATTCGTCAGCAGAAATGCTAATAAAAACAATACCATCACCTATGCTGATCTTTCTGAATCAATTGTAAGTAGATCAAAATTGATCATCAACTGTACTCCATTAGGAATGCACCCTGATATTGAAACATTACCTCAAATACCATATTCTGCGGTTACTCCTGAGCATTACTTATTTGATCTGGTTTATAATCCTGAACTCACAGCTTTCCTGATCAAAGGAAAACAACAAGGTGCACATACCCAGAATGGGCTTGGTATGTTGCACAGGCAAGCTGAACTTGCATGGGATATATGGCAAAAATGATTCTATTTCTGATAAAAGTGTTAATTTAGTCCTTCTATTTAAAATTCATCATGCAAAGTCAAACAAATACTCCTGTTAACGAAACCAATATTCCTTCAGATGGTAATGTTTTTGCAACCACTGATGGAAGTGGTAATATAAAATTAATAATCCCAGCAAAAGGCTTTAAAGGCAAGGGTTTACTCACTATTGTGATTATCGGCATCTGGATGCTTACAATTCTTGTTTGGTCAGGGTTACTGGTTATGATGAAGCCCATCTATGTATTGTATTCACTCCCCTTCTGGGCCATTGGGATTCATACGCTGATCAAGGCCATCAGGATACTTACAATTGAACAAACAATACTTGTTGACGACAGCACTGTTACCCTGCGTATGGAAAGAGGCGATAAAACTGAAGAGCGCATATTTAACAAGAATGAAGTGTTAGTAAGTTTTATTGAAGGATCATACTACTCATACACAGGACTAAATAAACGCGGACAATATCCTGCTTTTATTGTGAATAATGAAGCTTTCGGATTTGCTGAACGGGCTACCGGCAGGGAGAAGAAATGGCTTACTGACTACCTTAAAGCACACATATAGAATCATAAAAACCTCAATAAAATTAGACTGAATACTTATGATTGAGTACCCAAAAAATAAATGCGGCCAAAAAGATTGCCACCACCAGGCATCAGATAATATATTAACGCTTGATCACGAAAAAATCAAAGATCTGCTATTTAAGCACGATAAGAGAGTGATATTTGAACAAACGAATTGTGTTCCTGACGAAACTGAAATACTCTCCGAATTAAAGAATTTTATGAGTCCCGATGGTATACAGCGGAAGTCAGTGCTTGGGCTTGATATCTATCAATATAGCTCTTATGGCGAATTTGAGCAGATGCTTATTCCGTTCCTTTTCAAAACCATATTCGAAACAACCATCGACTTGTGCTTTGAAAATCATCCTTACATTTTTCAGTCCTATACAAAGGAGCGTATAGAAAAATCATTTATCAGTACCGGTGATGGCGGATTTCTCATATTTGACACTCCAATGCATTCACTCTTATTCGCCTGCAACTACGCAATTGTCCTTCGGATTTATAATGCTTTTCATTTCTTTCCAAGGCTTCGTAAGATTATCGGTGGTATAAGTACCCGTTATGCAATTACCTATGATAAAGTGTACACCTATAACAACAATTATTACGGAAGGGCAATTATAAACAACGCAAGGATACTTTCAAGTGACAGCCTCAACCGCTGTCTTATTGATGAGCACTCTCATCGTTGGTTTACGGTTAACATTGACGGAATTGAGAATTTGCAAGTGATGACCATTGAGGACGTTTCCCATATCTGCGAGTTTAATGAAACATATGATACCTCTTCCCTTATTAATAAAACAGATAAGATGTTTGGCCATGAAGCCAACAGAAATCAGGGCATTATCAATTCTGATATACTTAAGATCGGTAAGATCAAAGCCAAGGATACTGACATCAATGTTTATAATCTTCATTTGCAGGTTAGCATGATCCTTGAGAACAATGATGATCCTAATCAAAAGAAAGTTGTTACTGTTAGTCTTGGGAATTTGAACACTTCGGGCATTTAAAACATAAACATCATGTGTCCTCTGAAAATTCTTCCTGTTGAAAAAATAAGGGAACTTGATTCATATACTATTAGCAATGAGCCTGTTGAATCTATCAATCTGATGGAACGGGCTGCTGCTAAGTGTTATGAATGGATAACCGGCAATGCGCTAAACATCAACAGTTTTAAGGTTATTTGCGGAATGGGCAACAATGGTGGTGATGGCTTGGCCATTGCCCGAATGCTTCATTTTGCGGGTAATAGTGTTGAGATATATTATATCAGGCATTCCGCCGAAGCCAGTAGTGACAATAAGATTAATTTCAGGAGAGCTGCCAACATACCAGGCTTGATTGTAACAGAAGTGTTTGAAGATGATACTACCATCGATATCAGTGAGGGTGAGGTAGTTATTGATGCTTTGCTGGGTTCGGGTTTGAATAAACCGGTAAGCGGGTTCCTTGCTGATGTGATCAACCAGGTTAACAACAGCTCTGCTTACGTAATATCAATTGACATTCCTTCAGGTTTAATGGCTGATGTGCCCACAAGTGAATCAAAGAAATCTGCAGTCATTAATGCTGATTATACCTTAACTTTTCAAATGCCCAAGCTCGCATTCTTTATGCCTGAAAATGATAAATTTACAGGCAAATGGGTTGTTTTGGATATAGGTTTGAACAGCGATTTTATTAATGATACGGAGAGCAGTTTCCACCTGACTCAGGAATCTGATTGTCGGGATATTTATAAACCACGACAAAGGTTTGCCCATAAGGGAACATATGGTCATGCGCTCTTAATTGCAGGGAGTTTAGGCAAGATAGGCGCTTCTATTATGGCATCGAAAGCTTGTCTGCGATCAGGAGCCGGGCTTATTACTGCCCACACACCCTGGTGTGGAATGGATGCAATTCACTCCTCAGTTCCGGAGGTTATGGTTGATCTTGATAAATCAGAAACACACTTTTCTTCCCTGCCAGATCTTTCACCATATAATGCCATTGCGATAGGACCGGGAATTGGAATGCATCCTGAAACTCAGAATGCCATGAAGTTACTGATACAGGAAGCCAAAATGCCTTTGGTTATTGACGCTGATGGGTTAAACATACTGGCGGAGAATAAAACCTGGCTATCATTTCTTACTCCGGGAACCATACTTACACCGCACTTAAAAGAGTTTGAACGCTTAACCTCCCCTACTGACAACCATTTCAACAGGCTAGAGATATTAAGGGCATTCACTCAGCGGTTCAAGGTTTATGTTGTATTAAAAGGTGCTTTCTCAGCCATAGGTTTTCCTGATGGTACAGTCTATTTCAATCCTACCGGAAACCCGGGAATGGCAACAGGTGGTACCGGTGATGTACTTACCGGCATAATACTAGGCTTAAAAGCTACAGGATATTCCTCAGGTGAAGCATGCATACTGGGCACGTGGCTACATGGTAAAGCTGCAGATATAGCTGCAAAAAAAATCTCACAACCTGCATTAATTGCAACTGACGTTATTGGGTATCTTGGGAAAGCGTTTTTGAAACTAGGATAAGGCTAAAGGCTAAAGGCTAAGGTGATAAAGGCTAAAGTATGCTTTGCTCATTGCCATATCAACTTGCAGCAAAATCCTGCTCAATAAGGTCTTCTTCAAGCCGCAGATTATCAATAATGAAAATCTGGCGCTCAGGTGTGTTTCTGCCCATATAGAATGAAAGTACCTCGTTAATCTCTGACGATTTACGTAAGATCACAGGATCCAGGCGCATTGAAGCGCCAATGAAATGCCTGAACTCATCAGGTGAAATCTCTCCGAGTCCTTTAAAGCGTGTGATCTCAGGATTAGGACTTAATTCTTTCAATGCTGCTGCCTTTTCCTCATCTGAGTAGCAGTATATGGTTTTCTTTTTATTCCTGACCCTGAATAACGGGGTTTGCAGAATATATAAGTGCCCCATCTTAACAACATCAGGATAGAATTGCAGGAAGAAGGTTAGCAACAGTAACCTGATATGCATACCATCAACATCTGCATCAGTGGCAACAACAATATTGTTATATCTCAGGTTTTCCACTCCCTCTTCAACATTAAGAGCAGACTGAAGCAGGTTAAATTCATCATTTTCATACACAACCCTCTTGCTCAATCCATAACTATTCAGAGGTTTACCTTTCAGGCTAAATACTGCCTGAGTGTTAACATCCCTCGACTTGGTAATAGATCCGCTTGCTGAATCGCCCTCAGTAATAAATAAGGTGGTTTCAAGTCGCTTTTCGTCGTTACTGTTATAGTGAACCCTGCAATCGCGAAGCTTTTTGTTGTGTAGACTAACTTTCTTAACGCTTTCTTTTGCAAGCTTCTTGATGTTGGCAAAATCCTTTCTTTCCTTCTCACTTTGCAGAATCTTACGCAGTAAAGCCTCTGCAACTTCACCATTAACATGAAGATAATTATCGAGTTGCTTTCTGAGAACATCACCAATATAATTTCTTATGCTCTGACCATCGGGCTCCATAAATTGCGAGCCTAATTTTGTTTTGGTTTGTGATTCAAATACAGGCTCCTGAATTTTTATACTTATAGCCGCAACAATGCTCTGGCGTATATCACTTGGGTCAAAGTCCTTACGATAAAAATCGCGGATTGTTTTTACCAGCGCCTCACGGAAAGCAGCCTGATGGGTACCACCCTGCGTAGTATGCTGTCCGTTAACAAAAGAATAATACTCTTCACCGTACTGCCGACTGCTGTGTGTAAAAGCACATTCAAAATCCTCATCCTTCAGCTGGATGATTGGATACATTATTGGATTTCCATTAATATTACGCTGAAGCAGATCAATCAAACCGTTCTTTGCCTGCATCCGTGTTCCATTAAACCAGATGGTAAGACCGTTGTTGAGGAACACATAGTTCCACAACATCTGCTCAATGTATTCGGCAATGAAATGATAATGACCAAACAGATCCTCATCAGGAATAAAGCTTATAAGTGTGCCACTTCTCAACGAACAAGGCTGTTCAGGCTGGTCGTTTATGATTTCACCTCTTTCAAATTCAACGATCTTTGTTTTGCCTTCGCGAATACTCTGAACGCTGAAGTAAGAACTCAGTGCATTAACAGCCTTTGAACCCACACCATTTAAACCAACAGCTTTTTTGAATATCTTGGAGTCATACTTTGCTCCGGTATTGATTTTTGAAACGCAGTCAATCACCTTCCCTAGCGGCATGCCACGGCCATAATCCCTGATAATAACCTTCTGGTCTTTAATAGCCACCTCTATTGTGCGTCCGTTGCCCATAACGAACTCATCAATAGAATTATCAATTATTTCCTTTATAAGCACATAAATACCGTCGTCCAATGAAGAGCCATCACCAAGCTTACCAATATACATACCGGGACGCAAGCGAATGTGCTCTTTCCAGTCTAATGTTCTTATTGAATCATCTGAATATTGCCCGGGTGTACTGGGCGTGTAATCTAATTCTTCCATAGGTTGCAAATATACTCTAAAGTATTTTTACAGGGTTCTGCAAAACCAAATGATTTATTATTATTTGTGAACAGTTGGCTTTAACAACCATGCACCTGGATATTGTATTCTAACCTTTTCCATTTCCCTGTAAGCACTTGCTTCATCAGCGTATTTGCCGGCTGCAATCCTGAAAAAAGCAGGGCTCTTAAGATAAAGCGCATTTGGAAAACCCATATCCTTGATCTTCTTCACTTCCTTTATAGCTTGCTCTTCAGAGCTGGTGCTCGATATAATTATATAATAAAGTAAATGTTCATCCGCTGGCTTAATAAGTGAATCCCCATGTTGCTCACTTTGATGTACATTAACTTTCTGTGATACTGTACTTTCCTGAGCATTTACATCCTGCGGTTTCTCAACTTCCTGAACTGCTGCTTCATGAGGTGGTGTATTAAAATTACCTGTGTCAATGTTACAGTCAGATGGAATGCCCCGGGTATCTGCTCCTTCGCCAAACCACACACAGGCATACTCTCCATATATTCCAACGCCAATAGCCTTCCATGGCTCAGTCCATTTGCCCTGGTTTAAAAGGTAGTCATTCATTAATCCAATATCTTTCCAGAGGTAAAAAGCATCAAATGCCCTGGCTTCTTCACCTGAAGAGTATACCACTTCATAAGCTTTGTATCTGTATCCGGCAAGTTCTTTTGGTTTTTGAGTCAAGCATTCCAGCCTTTTTTCATCACGGGCATAGCAACATGGCTTCCAGTTGCCTTTATCAGACCAGCTATGAGGATTGCATCCCCCAAAGTCGGGGCGGTTTATTGAAAGGTCTTTAGCATGGATCTTTGCAACGTACGACAAGGATTTAGAAAATTCAACAGCAGCAAGGCCATTACTTTTTCGGTACTCCGCAATAAGATTGTACAACTCCCGCTCTTCAGCTGTTGTGCAGTGATTTTCAAGAGTCTCTGTATCAACAATCTGTCCACGAACTGCGGAACAAATTATCAAAAACAAGAATGTTAAAACCTTCAACTGCATAGAGTCTTTTCTTATTGCACCGTAAAAATAGTTAAAACCATATTAACTAACTAACTTTTCGCAAACATGTCCTTCACCTGTTTGAGAGCCAGGTCAATATCTGCCCTGTCTGGTATAAAACCTCTCCATTTTACATGTGTTAACGTCATGAAAATGACAATTTGGTATATAGTACCTGAAAGGTATGAAATTGATGAAGTTAAGCCAGCTCCTGCCAATCCGTATAGTGGAATGATAGTAAAGCCAAGTATGAGTGTGAAAACCAAACCAATCAATGATGAAATGGTGTTATATTTCGGTTTACCTGTTCCTGAAAAATAGTGACTGAACATCATAGAAAGTGAAACAGCTACTATGCCAGGTGCCAGACTAATAATAACCTGCTTGATATTATTGAAATCACTCCTGAACACCCAAACAAAGAAATCTGTGGGCAATAGCATCAGAACAACAAGCAGTGCTATTGTAATTAACCCCGTAAGCTTTATAAACTGTACAGTCAGCAGCACTGAGTAATTATGATCCCTGCTATTGGAAATACGTGAAAAAAGTAGAACTGCCATGCTTCTGCCAATAATCCACACGCTTTCAGCTATTTGCACACCAACAGAAAACACACCTAGAGTTGCCCTGTCGAAGAATTTCTCGATTATATAATAACTTAACCTGTAATTAAAAAGCTGAAGGAAGTTAGCTGCCTGAAGATAACCCCCATAGCTGAAAGATTCCATTACTATACTCATGCGAGGCCACCTGAAATCTTTTAATGACGGGAAATTAACCCATACTCCTACCATTGCCATTGAGCTCATACTGATATACTGGGCAGTTACATAAGCTTGTGTATTATACCAATTGCCAATCAGAACAAAAATCAACAGAGGCAGCAGTATCAGCAATGATTGAAGTACAGCGAGTGCGTTAAACCAGTTCACTTTTTCTTTTCCAAGGAATATATTCTGGTTTACAGTTATCATACTTCCCAGGATTGCCAGCACTAAAACATCAGTACCAAACCCTTCAGGTATCAGTGAAAATGCCCTGAGTATTAACCAAACAGGGACACCGGCTACTGCTATCCAAATCCAGGCTATTATAAGCAGCTCAGCAAGAGAATTTCTTGATGTTTGGTATACCAGTGCGCTTCCTGCCAAAACTGCTGTAACTAGCTGTATTATGCTTATACCGAGAACAATCAGTGAGATAGTTCCAAGTATTTCAGCTCCAAGGTATCTTGCACATATCCATATTATCCCCAGGTTTATTAAGGCGATAATAAGTCGTGAAGCAGTTGTGGAAAGCAGATTGCGCAGCATAGTTTATCTGATTAACCCGGTTTTCCGTTTTATTTGATAAAAGAAATTTGACCATGAAAAGGCCATTCGTTTGCAATCGAAAAACATGTAATCGCCCGCAAATGACACATTATGCAAACCTGTAAATCCGGTGGGAGGTTCCAAAACATTAACTGCCATTTCAAGAAACGACTCATCCGATAATATCTTCACCTCGTTTATTATGATCCTTCCCCCATACGTACGTGAACAATCCTGTGCCGGCCTGTATAATTTGCCATCAAGATAAAACAAAGGACCAGCAGGTCGTGAATTACCTACTTTTGATTTCACCGGATTCAGAACATGTGGCACAAACTCATCTTCAAAGTTTTCAGCATGCCATATATTAAGTTCAACATTGGTTGCATCACCTGAAGTAAAAAACAAGTACCAGTAATTTTGATGATATACCATTGTAGGGTCAATGGCTTCGATATTATTAATGAGAGTGCGCTCATGTATGAGCTTCATGGAAGGAATATCCAGCCGGTAAAGCTCTAAGTTCCTGCGCTCCTTACTTTCTGGTATGCAATAAATGTTGCCTTTGTATTTCAGGATGAAAGGGTAAGATAAATGCCATGGCTCTTCGAGCATTGAAACGGGTTTGGTAAAAGTCGACTCACGTTCACTGAACCAGGCTGACGAAATACGGCCTTTTCTGCCCTTGTATGAGTAGTCTTCAAACAGTAACAATAATCTTTCCTGATCTTTAATTGCAAAACCATCAGCATAATAGTGATCATTGTTTTTGGCTGTTAGCCAGTCAACTTCCTCATCGTCAATTGAAAACTGTAATCCACTTAGTATGTCTGCAGTACGGGCTTTTATAAGGCCTGTCTGCCATATTTCGCAGGTAAATATCTCAGAAAAATGGAATCTGATCTTGTTGGCAAACTGCTTTAACAAGAACAAAACAAAACTAACGTTGCCGGGAGATTTATAAATAGGGGCATTCGAACTCACGCCCTCAGAAGGCTCAGGAAAAGTTTTCTGAATGATTATTTCGCGACAAACATCAGCAGGCCAGTTTTTTGAGAGATTTATTGACTGATCCAGATTAGCCTTCCATGAATGGTTGATGGTTTTAAAGAGGCCTTTTCGAAGTATAATACCACTATCAAGCTTTTCAGTCAGTCTTTGCAGTATTGCACCGGTTTTTGGGTCGTTGTTTTGAATCGGCCAATATGAAGGTGGCACGCCTCGGTATTTTTGTTCATCATCATGATGAAATGACCAAATACCCATTGGGCAACATGTTAGTATTTCTCCCCTTATAATACCAAAGCCAAACTTAAGGATAAAATCAGGATTATAGTTCTTTATTCGTTTTATATCATCCTCACTGAAAAATTCGCTAACCTTCTTCTTTTTAGTCCTGCATGTAATTACCGGGATATTTTTCAGCAGTCCATCAATTCTTCTTGATTTAAAAGAATCCGGACGAAAGAAAATTTGGTAATACTTCTTGAACAGGAGATTATTCCATTGGTAATTTTTTATACGCTTCAACAGAGAGTCTTTCTTAATACCCTCCTGATCACAGCAAATAACAAGTACAGGTGTAATTCCCTGCTCAGCAAGTAAGGATTCAATTGATTCATACTGCCAGCATTGTACTTGCATGGTATTTACCATGACAGCAAATCTTAAACCTTCAGAATAATCTTTTACAGTCATAGGCTTGCCGGTATTTTGTTATTATTATTGATTTAATCTGCCTGATGCTAATCAGTCATTTGTTTATATAATTGATTTAACCTGTCGGATACTGACGCGTTGCTGCAAATATCGAAAACACTCTCTCTCAATAAAACCGGGTTATATTTCTTATAGTTCTGCTTCACTTCAAGCATTGCAGCAGCCAAAGCAACAGTATCACCTACTGGGATAATTTTACCATTATTATTATTAATTACCTCTTTCAAATCAGCCACATCGGTAGTAATTACAGGTATTCCACACAATAAGGCTTCATATGCAACTATACCGAACGTTTCATAGTTACTACTCAATACCAGACAATGAGACTGCCCTAGAATGGAGGCTGTACCTTCAGGACTTAAAGTACCTGTAAAAACAGCTTCTACAGCCTTATCGACAGCATACTTCTCAATCATTCCCCGGTCAGTGCCATCGCCAACAAATACAATCTGGAAATCACTATCATATTCACTTAAACGACTGGCAGCATCAATGATCATCTTCAGATTCTTTGACTGTTCCTCAAAGCAGGATATGCTGATAAACCTGAATGTTTTGTTACGGTTTTCATTAATTCTGAAAACATCAGTATCAACAACATTAGGCAATATATTCAACTTGAAATTCAAACCATTACGTTGCATAGCATGATAGAGCCTCTTAGAAACAACTGTTACTGCTGTGGCTTTTTTTACAACCATTTTAGTTATTATTTTCCTGAGAAATCCGGTATAACCTGGGTTTTCAGCGAAGTACCGGGACCAATGCTCAGTAATCATGTAGGGCACACGATACCATATTGACAACACCATTGCAATAAAGGCGGTTCTTGTAAGAATATGTGCATGCACTGCATCCGGTTTTCCATTGGTTTTGATAGCCACGTTAACAGCTTTAATCCAGGCCATTAATTGAATTAGCGGATTGAAAATACTATCGCTCTTGTAGTAGACGATAACCTCGGTTAAATTATCCTTAACTACTGTTGAAACCCCGATAAAACTATCTTTATTCTCTTTAGATGATATATCCTGTGATGCTGAAATATAAGCTACCGTGATCTTATAGCCTGCCTGGCCTGCTGCTATGGCATGATTTCGAACAAATAAGCCAAGCATTGGGTCAACATCAGATGGATACCATCGTGTCAGGAAAAGTATGTGCTTATTGACTTTAGATATCATACGGAATCAAAAACTTCAAAGGTAAGGAATACTAAACAAGGATAAGCATGTTTGATCCTTTAAGCTAACCTGCAGGAATAATTCCTTGTTTTTCAAGGATTTTGATAGCATTATTAAGTCGCTTAATACCAGTACCTTCTACTACAGAAAATGGAATATTGCGCGATGAAAGTTCTTTGGTGTATAAACCGAGCAGGTATTCGCGGTTATGTGGATTTTCCCTTAGGGGATCAAACTCCCATGGAAGGTCAATATTGCATAGCAAAGTGTAATCATAAGGATGTTTGGCCGCCATATTTGTTATCCAATCATGTGATTTACCATATTTCACCATGCACCAGATATGTGTAACCATAAAATCGGTATCACAAAATAGAAACTCCCGTGCATTCTTCAACTGGATTAATTCCCTTTCAAACTGCCCATGGGCAATGGCTAAAATATCTCCGAAATTATAATCACTTCTCAAATCAGAGAGATACTCACGTGAATATTCAGGGACCCACGGTTCATTAAAGTGCTCAGCCAATTGTTGGCACAATAATGATTTACCTGTTGACTCAGGTCCTGTTAAAGCTATACGGATAGGTTTCTTTGATACCATCTTTTTCGCCATTCTAAATAACCAAGCAAAGCTATTACCAAAAAAACCGCGAACTGAACACTCGTTAATACCAGCCCTCTGCTAATATACAGAGGTATAGATATCAAATCGCCTACAATCCAGTATATCCAGTTCTCAACTCTTTTAAGTGCCATCAGCCACATACCAACGACAAAGATTGCTGTTGTAAATGAATCAATGTAAGGTACATAGGAACTCATATATGCCACATTATCTTTGTTGAACCACCATACTAATGCGATAATCGCAAAAAAAGCAACAACAGTCATTACAATCCCAAGTATTTGCTCTTTGGTTGTGTTCATAGATATTTCACGTGTTATCACCTTGCCATTTTTGTGAGTCCAGTGATACCAGCCATAAACACTCATAAAGAAATAAAATATGTTGACCCCGGCTTCAGCAAACAATTGGGCATTGAAACAGATATAAACATAGAGAAGCACACTCACAATACCAACCGGATAAACAAGTATGCTTTCACGCCTGGCAAACCAAACACTTCCAATGCCTGTGATTACTGCAATAATTTCCAGGTAACCGGTATTACGAAGGTCGTTTAGAATCTGGTTAAACAAATCCATTACCGCTTAACTGCGAAGATCTGCGTTAATTACTTTCATTACAAACACAGAATGAGGTAATTCAAAGGCATTTTTGATGCAATTCGTGACAGTACCCATTACCTCATCAAATTCACCAAACACCTGGGTTGCCATGGTATTTGTTTTAACAATGATATTTTTATTCAAATTGAGCTCATCAATAAATTTCAGGATCGGTGCTTTAAATTCTTCTTTTAGCGGATAGTAGGAAATTTCAACTGAGATTAACATGGTATTTTAGATTTAAATGTGCAAATATAAGTTTTTATTCTCAAGCTTTCAGCCAGTTACTGATCATGACCGTGCCATATTGCGTCATAAACGATTCAGGATGAAATTGTACTGATTGAATATCATATTCCTTGTGTTCCATGCTCATAATCTTATGATCTTCACACTCTGCGGTAATTGTCAGGCATTCTGGCAAGTTGTCTTTTGCCACATACCATGAATGGTATAATCCTATCTCACTTTTATCAGGAATCCCCATGTACAATTTACTGCCATTATGGAGAATATTTAGTTTTTTAATTTGACCATGACTAACAGATTGCAGATTACCTAAATTTGCTCCGAAATACTCACCAATAAACTGGTGGCCAAGGCATACGCCCAAAATGCTTTTGCTTTGTTTGTATTTGTCTAGTATTTCACGCATCAGAGGAAATTCAGAAGGCAAGCCGGGACCTGGAGAAAAGACTATTTTATCAAAGAACGACAATTCTGATAGGTCAGTTAGTTCAGGAACATTGATGGTTAGTTTCACAGAGTCTGACTTCCTTAACAATGCTGCCAGGTTATATGTAAAGCTATCGTGATTATCTAAAAGGAATACTTTTATCATTCAATATCTATTTGCCGGTAAACTATGAATATTAGCAACAAAGTAATTGAAAAGATTTCTGACCTCGCTGCTAAAGGAGAAAAATTCTTTTTCATTATCGATTTTTCCGGCTTAAACAGTCATGTACTTTCACCTGAAGAAGCAGCTGAAAAAGGCATCTTTTTCAGTATTAATGAATTTTCTAATGCTGATGAATATCGTGACAGTGAATTCATTAGCCCGAATCACCTAAAGAAAAAGTTTACTGTATTCCCGGTTGACTTTAACGAATACCAAAAAGCATTTAACACGGTAAAACTCGCCTTGCAAAGAGGTGACACCTACCTTCTTAACCTGACATTCAGAACGCAGATTGAAACAGATTATTCTCTTGAAGAGATATTCAGATTCAGCAAGGCCAGGTATAAGTTGCTTTTTAAGAATGAATTCGTAGTGTTTTCACCTGAGATGTTTATAAGCATTAAGGACGGCATAATTGAAACCCGACCTATGAAGGGAACGATATCTGCCGGCATTCCTGGAGCTGAAGCCAGGTTACTTGGCAATCAGAAAGAGCTTTACGAGCATAATACTATAGTGGATCTTCTGCGTAATGACCTTAACATTGTTGCTTCAAATGTTGAGGTTAAAAAATTTCGGTACTTAGAAAAGATCACAACCAACAAAGGCGAAATTATACAGGCTAGTTCAATCATAACAGGAGAACTCCAGCATGATTATAAAAACAGCCTTGGACAAATCATTGCAGCACTATTGCCTGCCGGATCAGTAACCGGTGCTCCAAAAGAAAAAACTGTAGAACTGATCAATCAGATAGAGATTTACCAAAGGGGATATTATACTGGTATTTTTGGTTACTTCGACGGTAAAAATCTTGAAACGGCAGTTTCAATCAGGTTCATCGAGAGATCGGGTGATAAGTTCTTTTTTAAGAGTGGTGGAGGGATAACTGCTTTAAGTGATCCTCTCGATGAATACAATGAACTTATTGATAAAGTGTATGTTCCGATTTTTTGAAACTATTAAAATAGTAGATGGAATTCCGCAAAATCTCGGGTACCATCGTGAGAGAATGGCAAATACATTGAGCCATTTCTATAGCAGGATCTTTTTACCTGTGATTGAAGATATGATTGTTGTTCCACCTCTTTTTATGTCAGGTGTAGTTAAATGCAGAGTTGATTATTCCAACACCTCTTTTAAAGCACAATATGACAATTATAAACCCAGGAACATCCAAACGCTTAAGCTTGTTAATAGTGATACAATTGACTATTGTTATAAATTCAGCGACAGGAACCTGCTCAATGAGTTATTGTTGCATAAAGGTTACTGCGATGAAATACTCATTGTAAAAAATAAAATGATAACAGATACCAGTTTTACCAACATTGCTTTTTCACAACACAGCAAGTGGTATACTCCTGCCACTCCCCTTTTAAGAGGGACCGCGCGATCCAGATTACTAGAAACGGGTAAGATATTCGAAAAGGAAATATCTATGGATAATTTCAGGGAATTTGAATCATTTATATTGATCAACAGTATGCTCTATATTGATTTTTCAAAACCCTTGTCAATAGATTCAATTGTTGACTGAATCATTGAAATTATATTTATTATTGTAGACTCAAATTCAAATAGCAATATCATGCAAAGTACAACAAAGGGAAAAGGTTTGAATAAAGATAGAACCAATAAACGGTTTATATTGGCATTATTCGTTGGTTTGCTCATGGTTATGGGGCTCACCTCCTGTCTTACCGTTGAAAATAAAGAATACACATACGAACTAACTGGTGTTAATTCAGGAAAGTTGACTATTAAATACATAAACATCTACTCCATAATGGATGATGGTAGGGATGTATCGGCAGAAGACTTTAAAGAATTGGTTGATAAATATTTAAATGGCACTCAAATAGCAGAAGATTTTCCGACAGCTAAAAATATCAGTTCCCGGTTATTTGAAGAAAACAACCAGCTGCATGGTGAGGTAACTCTTGAGTTTGATGACCTCAACGCAGCCAGGCTATATCAATACGACGATAAATGTCCGATAATGATGAACATCAGTACTGCTTTTGACTCTGAAACTTATTTATCGTCCAACGGAATATATGGCAATGAGCATATGCCTGTTGTCTTCTGGCCTGTTGAGAATAAAACACTTGTTGTAACCACATCAGTATCAAAGCCCGATGAAACCGGCGTAAGTTTGGTTGAAGAATACCGGAAATGGCTGGTTACAAGGCATTAAAAGGTTGGATTTACACAATTAAAAAAGGGCAGCTCCATTCCGGAACCACCCTTTTTCTCCCTTCTTCCTTGAAGATTAATCAACATTTGCGTTAATTGTAACTTGCAAGGAAATTTCGTCACTTATATAGTTGTCTCTCAGGTTGTCAAAGAACTTCCTTGAACCATATCTTACATCCCATTCTGAACGATCGATTACGAAAGTTGCACTTTCAACTTTCAACGCATCTTCAGTAAGAGAAAACATTACAGGGAAAGTTATGCTCTTGGTCTTATCCTTCATTGTAAGATTACCTGTAACATTATAATTTTCGGTACCACCAGTTATAGGTGCAACTGATGTGATTACAAACTTTGAAGTTGGGTACTTTTCAATATCAAAAAAATCAGGTGATTTTAAGTGACCCACTAGTTTACCATTTTCTTCAGGATCGGTAAGATCTTCGTTCTTGATAGTACTCATGTCAATGGTAAAATTACCACCTACCAAATTACCATCGGTTACAAGTACTTCACCCTGTGAAATTTCAATGGTGCCTTCATGTTTGCCTGTTGGCTTAGACCCTACCCAATTAATTGTTGAGTTAGATGCGTCTACATTAAAGGTTCTGTCGCCTTCAGTTACTGTTACTTGTTTGGCATCGCCCGATTCTGTTTTGTTTTCACTGTTTGCACATGAAATTATAAATGCACCCATGAATAGCAGACTTGATACTTTGATAAAATTTTTCATCGTTTTGCTTGATTTGATTTGTTAGTTAATTAAATAATTAAGTTTCAAAAAACTGCTTCGTTACATTAAACTCTACCGTTACTATACGGTTACACTACGGTTAGACTACGGTTACTCTACCCTCAGGGTAGAGTAACCGTAGAGAAACTGTATTATAAAGCTACTTTAATTGTATAGTAGATATTAATTGAAGCTGAATATTTTTCATATTGGTAACTATAAACTATTGTTAATACAAAATGTTCAAAATGTTAAACAAGCTGCATTTTTAAATTAACAATAATTAACCAGGCAATTATTAGGCAAGTCCGTATATTTGTCACTTACACTATCGTATGCAACGACTGATTAAACCGGGTGTGATGCTTTTGATGCTATTACTGGCATTAAGTTCGAACGCTCAGCAGTACGTAATGATCAAGGGTCAGGTTTGGGACTTGACCGGTGAGGAGTTAGTAGGGGCTCATGCCTATAATATAACCAGGCATTATGGAACTTTTACTGATATAGAAGGTATATTCTTTTTAGTGATGAATCCGGGTGACTCTTTGAGAGTTTCTATGATAGGTTACAAACCTTATACCATGAAAATTCCTCAACGCCTTTCGGCTGATTCTTATAAATTAGATGTGACATTAATTGGTGATACTATCATCCTGAAAACTGCTGAGATCAAGCCTTACCCCGCTACTTATGCTGAATTTAAACGAGAATTCATGGAGTTGAGAGTGCCTGAAGAAATACTTTTCGAAAAAACCAACATTCCTCACATTGTTTACAGGAGCAAATATGCTAATCCTGATGGAGGTGGCATTTTATTACCAGGACCATTTAGCCTGCTTTATAATGCATTCAGTAAAGAAGGAAAGGAACTAAAAAAAATGAATTCCATTTTGGCAGTGAACCGGTTACGAGAGCAACTTCTGAGTATTATTTCAAAGGAGACACTCGAAAAACAATATGGAATTAAGACTGATGATCAAATTGATGAATTAATCTCGAGGTGTGGAATTACATCTGAATTTTTGCAAAACCGGTCAGATTACGATATTATTATCTATATTTCCAAATGTGCAAGGTAAGTACGTAACTTACCTTCTGATACACATCGTTGAATGCAGTTAATGGTGTGAATTGTTATGAACCAATAGTTCTGATAATTGTTATCAGATTTCAAATAAAGAAATGTTATGACTACAAAGGAGGCAAGGGAATCAAAAACTACTATTATTGCAGGATTATCAGCGAATGAAATACTGAATGATTACAGGATAGCTTACGAAAGCAGGCAAGCGAGTTTTCTAGGAAGAAAAGAGGTTCTTACAGGCAAAGGCAAATTTGGAATATTCGGTGACGGAAAGGAAGTTCCACAACTTGCAATGGCGCGTGTTTTCAAGGCAGGCGATTGGCGTTCAGGATACTACCGTGATCAAACGTTTATGCTTGCTACCGGAATGATGACGCTGGAAGAATTCTTTTCACAGATATATGGTGACACTGATACGGCTATAAATCCAGGCACTGCAGGAAGAGTGATGAACAACCATTTTGCCACCAGAAGCCTTGATGACAAAGGCTATTGGAAAGACCTTACCCTGCAAAGAAACTCATCAGCAGATATTTCACCTACTGCAGGTCAGATGCCACGGCTATTAGGTTTAGCACAGGCCTCAAAAATATTCCGGCAATTAAATAATCCTGCTATTGAAAAAGGCTTCTCAAATAAGGGAAATGAAGTAGCTTTTGGAACCATAGGTGATGCTTCAACCTCCGAAGGCATTTTCTTTGAAACAATAAATGCAGCCGGTGTTTTGCAGATTCCTATGGCCATTTCTGTGTGGGATGATGGTTGGGGCATTTCTGTTCCCAGCAAATACCAAACAACAAAGCAAAGCATTTCAGAAGTTTTAAAAGGTTTCCAGACTGATGAACATGGTGATGGCCTCCTGATATATAAAGTTGAAGGTTGGAACTATGCCAAACTGATTGAAGTATACCGGGAAGGAATTGAAATTTGCCGGCAGCAGCATATACCGGTTTTGTTTCATGTAACTGAACTTACCCAGCCTCAAGGGCATTCAACCAGTGGTTCACATGAGAGGTACAAGTCATCTGAGCGGCTACAATGGGAAAAAGAATATGATGGCATTTCAAAAATGCGCTCCTGGATCATAGAATCAGGTATTGCTGATGATCAGGCCATGTCAGCACTTGAGAAAGAGGCGCTGGCAACTGTTAGAAAAGCCCGCAACACCGCCTGGAACAATTATCAGGAACCTATTAAGAAACTACGTGATGAGTTCCTTCGCATGGCCGATGTTACTACTTGTAATTGCGCAAAAACAAACAAGATCGAGAATATTAAAGAGGATCTTAAAATGATTGCTGAGCCTATTAGAAAGGATATAATATCATCGGGTCGTAAAATATTAAGGTTAATCTGTGATTCTTGCAGCAATCCTGAGAATTCTCTTAAAGCCAACGTTACCGAATGGCTTACTAAAATATCAGTGGATAGCGCTAACAGGTATAACTCACACCTTTATAGTGAATCAGACCTAAGAATATCAAATGTGAAAGAGGTGAAACCTGAATATGGTGAAAAGCCTGTGATGGTTCCCGGGCGTGAGATCTTGCGCGATAACTTCGATGCCCTGTTTGCTAAATTTCCGCAATTGGTGCTGTTTGGTGAAGATGTTGGCAAAATAGGGGGCGTAAATCAGAGCTATGAGGGGTTACAAGAAAAATACGGCATAGAACGCATATTTGATACCGGTATCAGAGAAGCTACCATCGTTGGCCAGGGGATTGGAATGGCTATGAGAGGCCTCAGGCCAATTGCTGAAATTCAATATTTTGATTATTTGCTCTATGGACTTCAAGTATTGAGTGATGACCTAGCAACATTACAATATCGTACAAAAGGCGGACAGAAAGCCCCGGTGATCATAAGTACACGAGGCCACCGACTTGAGGGAATCTGGCATTCAGGCTCACCCCTTTCAATGGTCATAAATTCAGTTAAAGGTATTCATGTGCTAGTGCCCCGTGATATGACCCGTGCAGCCGGTTTCTATAACACAATGCTGGCATCAGATGAACCTGCACTTATAATTGAACCTTTGAATGGTTACCGTTTGAGGGAGATGAAGCCCGTGAACCCCGGTGAATACATGATACAGCCCGGTATTCCTGAAGTGCTTGTTGAAGGAACGGATGTTACCATTGTAACTTATGGTTCATGCGTTAGAATAGCCCAGGATGCTGTGAACCAATTAAAGACATTCAACATCTCGTGCGAATTGATTGATGTTCAGTCTCTCGAACCATTTGATGTTAACCATACAATTGTTGATTCCTTAAAGAAAACCAATAAAATAGTGTTCTTTGATGAAGATGTACCTGGTGGTGCCACTGCATACATGATGCAAAAAGTGCTTGAAGAGCAAAAAGGTTTCATGTTTCTCGACTCTTCGCCACAAACAATCACCGCAAAGGCACATCGGGCAGCATATAGTACTGATGGCGACTACTTCTCAAATCCAAATGCCGAAGATGTATTTGAAACAGTATACAATATCATGAACGACTATAACCCAAGCCGGTATCCCAAAATATTCTGAAGCATTTCTTTAAGCATTGGTGTTATATATAGGCATTAGAAGTGATAGGGATGTTTAGCGCATTTCCTTACCTTTCAAAAATGATCAGTAACAACAGAGAAAAAATAAAAGATTCAAATATCAGAAACCAGCGTTGGCTGGTTCCTGCCATTATATATCTGATTGCTGCAATTATCATCATCATAACCGGTTATTTCTATTACACAGAAAACAAGGCTACTGTCTTTGAGAAAACTCAGAGTCAACTTCAAACACTCAATGACCTCAAACTTGAAGAGATTCAAAAATGGTATAGAGAGCGCGATAATGATATAGCATTTTATCGCCAAAACACCATGTTTTTACAAGAAGTAAATGCTTTTCTTTCAGGTTCAGCCAAAAACAAGCAAAGTCTCAAGCAATGGCTTAGTCAAACTCAGGCTTCGCATGGTTACGATATTTTTATTATAGAGAAGAACGGAACCTCACATTTCATAATAGGAAATGATTCAATCCGTTTATCGCAGCATGTAGTGGATACCTGCGTTAATTCTATGCGTTCAGATGAGCCCATATTCCTTGATGTATATAGACGAGAGAATACAAATAAACTTTTCTATAGCAGTATTGGCAAACTGAAGTTAAATGGTTCGGAAAGCGTTGCTGCCTGCCTGGTTTTTAGGACCAACTTAAGTATGTACTTTATTGATGACATCATTTTTGATGAAACACACAGTTATAATGTTACATACTCAATGATTAGGAATGAAGGCGATTCAGTGTACTTTGTAAACAGTAAAAAGTACACAACAATAGATAGTCTGGCTGGTGGACATGTAACAAATGTGGAAGAAGCTCCCCTGGTAATGGCTACTAAAGGAGTTGAAGGAACCTACATAGGCATAGGTCCTGATTCAAAAAATATAATTGCAAGTGTAAAGAAAATACCCCAGTCAAACTGGGTTCTGGCGGTACACACAGAACTTGACAGAGTTGAACAGCCCCTTGCTGAGAAAAAGTGGATCATTGGTATATACTCTTTGTTGTTCATTTTAATTTTTATACTGTGGCACTTAAGATTCGTACAGAAAACCAGGGTTAAAAATCTTCATGAACAAATACGACTTAATAATGAGTTGATAAACAACAGGGAGATACTTCAAACCATAATACAATCTTCTCCCCTGCCACTTATTGTAATTTCCAGAGAAAAAAAGATCCTGATATGGAATAGTGCTGCAACTGAAATATTCGGTTGGTCGTATAGTGAAATTCTAAAGGGTATCAACCCATTATTTATTGCAGGAGATGACACGGAGTATAACAGTATTCTTGAAAACCTTGACCACACCGTCAACAGGTATACTTATGAAACATCCAAAAAAGTTAAGAATGGAAATATAATCCATTTAAGATGCTGGGTTTCTAATTTGATTGATCCAATAAACAAGGAAAACAACCTTCTATTCGTTTGCGAAGATATCAGTGAGCGAAAGCAAATTAGTGATGAGCTCAAGCGCTTAAATGAAAACCTTGAACAACGTGTGAATGAGCGGACGATAGAAGTGGCTGATCTTAACAGGTCACTAACCGACCGGGCCAATCAACTTGAAATGTTGAATAAAGAGCTTGAATCATTTACTTATTCAGTTTCACATGACTTAAAAGCTCCGCTAAGGTCAATACAAGGATTCACCGACATTATACTTAATGAGTACGTTGATGAGCTTAGTGACGAAGTTATACGCTTATTCGGAATTGTTAAGAAAAATGCAAGACGCATGGATCAATTGATCAAGGACCTGCTTGACCTTTCACGAGTTACGCGGTTGAATCTCAATTTTGTTTCCTTAAATATGAATGAGATCATTGACGAAGTGGTGAACGATAATTTCAGTGCCTACATGACCGACAAAGTTGACTTGGATGTAAATACTCTTTTACCTGCAGCCGGCGATAAAACCCTTATTCAGCAGGTTTGGTCAAATCTTGTATCAAATGCTATCAAGTACTCACAAAAGAGCGAGGCGCCCAAAATAAAGATATCAAGTGAAGTGAAGGGTAAGTGCATTGTATACTCCATAAAGGACAACGGAGTAGGCTTTAATCCTGAATACGCGCATAAGCTCTTTAACACTTTTCAGCGGTTACATAGCAGTGATGAATTTGAAGGGACGGGTGTAGGGCTGGCTATAGTTAAGAGAATAGTCAACAGGCATGGTGGAGAAATATGGGCAGAAAGCGAAGAAAATAAGGGTGCTGTATTTTACTTCACGTTACCTGCAACTGTTGAGGGGCAGCAGCATTAAATATTGCAAGCTTATGGTTTTTTAATACCTTTACATGCTGTTAAATAAGCTTGGTTTAAATGAGGCTTTCCATTGTTATTGTTAATTATAACGTTAGATATTTTCTTGAGCAATGCCTCCATTCTGTTGAAGAAGCGATCAAAGGCCTTGAAACGGAAGTATTTGTCGTTGACAACAACTCAGTTGATGGTTCTAACGAAATGGTTATTGCCAAGTTTCCATGGGTAAAATTAATAGCCAATAAGGAAAATACAGGCTTCTCAAAGGCTAATAACCAGGCCATTAGAATTGCAAAAGGTGATTACATACTGCTTTTAAACCCCGATACCCTTCTTGAACAGGATACACTTCGTAAATGTGTTGCTTTCATGGATGACCACCCTGATGCGGGAGGATTAGGCATAAAGATGGTTGACGGGAAAGGCAAATTCTTACCTGAGTCGAAAAGAGGACTTCCAACACCTGACGTAGCATTTTATAAGATATTCGGGCTTTCATCATTGTTTCCCAAGTCAAAGCTCTTCGGTAAATACCATCTGAGTTATCTCGATAATAACCAAACACATGAGGTTGATATTTTGTCAGGTGCTTTTATGATGCTAAGGAAGCAGACAATAGAGAAAGTGGGGTCACTTGATGAAACTTTCTTTATGTATGGTGAAGATATTGACCTTAGTTACCGGATTATTAAAGGAGGTTTTAAAAATTATTATTTCCCTGAGGCTCGTATAATACATTATAAAGGTGAGAGCACTAAGAAGTCGAGCATTAATTATGTTTTCGTGTTTTATAACGCGATGATAATCTTCGCTAAAAAGCACTTCTCTCAAAATAATGCCAGGTTGTTTTCCATACTTATCCATATTGCCATCTATCTGAGAGCAGGCATGGCGATCTTGACCAGGATATTGCAAAAATTACTACTCCCCTTACTTGATGCGTTGGTAATATACTTAGGCTCACTGGTTATAGTTAATTATTGGGAAACGCACGTTACATATACTATTGGAGGTCACTACCCTGATGTGTTCCTTTTGCTTATTTTACCGCTTTATGTGGTTGTATGGCTCTTTTCAGTGTTTGTGGCAGGTGGTTATGATAAACCTTTGAAAATAAGGAAAATTATTTCAGGTATATTAGCCGGGTCCATTGCAATACTAGTGTTTTATGCCCTGCTGCCATCTGAGTTTCGCTTTTCAAGAGCCATAATATTATTATCCGGACTCTGGGCTTTGATTTCAATGATCAGCACAAGGCTGATTTTGCATTTCAGCGGTTTTAAAGATTACCGTCTGGGTTACACTATCAATAAGAGATTTATAATTGTTGGTGAAGAAAATGAAGCTAACCGCGTTGCTGATCTCTTACATAAAACACTGATTAACCCTGCCTTCATCGGACTTGTTAGCATACAAAGAGATGATGAGAAAACAGCAGGATTCATAGGTAGCTTGAACCAGATAACAGAAATCATCAGTATCTATAAAATTGACGAAGTAATCTTTTGTGCGCGTGACATACCCGCGCAGCAGATCATTGATATCATGAGTCAACTCCAGCATAATGAAGTTGATTTCAAAATCGCACCACCAGAAAGTCTATCTATCATTGGTTCAAATTCCATCAATACCACCGGGGACCTCTATGTTATTGATATTAATTCAGTGGGTAAACCTAATAACCTGCGCAACAAAAGACTGTTCGATCTTGCAATAGCAATAATTCTTATTCCATTATCGCCATTACTTATGTGGGCCACAAAAAGCCCTTTTGGTTATATCCTGAATTTATTCAAAGTTTTACTGGGTGTAAGGTCGTTTGTTGGTTATAGCAATAGTGACAACAACATTTTACCCCGAATAAAACCTGGTGTATTGAACCCAACTGACGTATTCTCTGATAAAAAGATATCACCTGAAACATCCTCAAGACTAAATATGCTTTACGCAAGGGATTACAAGATGGGTACTGACCTGAATATTATATGGCGGGGTTTTAGAAATCTGGGTCGCAATTGATCAAAAACTATTGGCTATACTGTATCTGTTATAAAAGTGAAGGTTAATGCCGAATTCCTAAACCTTTTTTATATAACTTTGTTAAATACGGCATCGCTGAAAGCGTTAATTTAACAGGCTTAGAAAGCCTACCAATTAAATATTGTTATGGCACAATTTGAAGTAATAATGCCCAAACTGGGAGAGAGTATCATTGAAGCAACAATAACCAGATGGATCAAAAACCCCGGGGACACAATTGAAGAAGACGATCCTATTGTAGAAATCGCAACTGACAAAGTAGACTCTGAAATTCCGTCCCCCGTTGAAGGTAAACTAATTGAAATAAAGTATAATGAAGGTGATGTAGTAGAGGTTGGCAAAGTGATTGCTATCATTGAAACAGAACCTGAAGGTGCTGAAGAGCAGTCAAAAGACACGGCTCAGAAAAAAGAAGAAACAGCAACCATATCCAATAAACCTGAATATGCCGAAAATCAGGCTGATGGTGGAGCTGGTCAGCCTAAGGCCGAAAAAGGCACTACCAAACAACCTGCAGAAACAAAAACCGGCGGTAAAGATCAGGCTGGTGAATCTGCTGAAGATATTGAAACCCTGGATAAAGATACTGAAGCTCAGACCAGTGAAATGGATGGTGAGTCAAGAGAAAGTGGTGGTGAGGCTGAAGGTGAAGATGATATTGAATCAGACCGTTTCTATTCTCCATTGGTAAAGAATATTGCAAAGGCTGAGGGAATCACTGGAAAAGAGCTTGAAAAAGTAAAGGGTACCGGTAAAGAAGGACGTGTTACTAAAAATGACCTTCTCTCCTACCTTGAACAACGTAGCCAGCAGCCGGAGAAGACCGCAGAACCACAAAAACAAGCCCAACCACAGGCAGATCAGGCTAAGCCGGCTGCTAAAACAAGCGTTCCTTCAACTGCAAAACCAGCTCCACCTGTTACTGCACAGCAAGGCGACGAAATAATTGAGATGGATCGTATGCGTAAGCTTATAGCTGACCATATGGTTATGTCAAAACAAGTATCGCCACATGTTACTTCATTTATTGAAGTTGATGTGACCAACATGGTAATGTGGCGCGAGAAGGTGAAAGATGATTTCCTTAAACGTGAAAAGGAGAAAATTACTTTCACACCAATTTTTGTTGAAGCAGCAACTCAGGCAATTAAGGAATTGCCAGGTGTTAATGCATCAGTGGACGGTTACAATGTAATACTGCGTAAAAATATTAATATAGGTATTGCCGCAGCCCTTCCAAATGGCAACCTGATTGTTCCGGTAATCAAGAATTCGGATCAAAAGAGCTTGCTTGGGCTGGCAAAAGATGTTAACAGCCTTGCTGATAAAGCACGTAAAGGGAAACTTGAACCTGATGATATTCAGGGTGGAACTTTTACTATCACTAACCTAGGCACTTTTGGCAGCATCACTGGTTCACCAATAATCAACCAGCCACAGGTTGCTATACTTGGACTAGGCGTTATTAAAAAGAAACCGGTAGTACTTGAAACAGAACATGGTGACGTTATTGCGATCAGGCACATGGTTATACTCTCTCTTGCTTATGACCATCGTGTTGTAGATGGTGCATTGGGAGGTAAGTTCCTGCAAAAAATGCAGCAATTACTTGAAAGTTTCGACATAAACAGGACCATCTAAGGTGTTTTTGTCTAAATTTACAGCTTCAGGAATAATGTAGTTCCTGAAGCTTTTTTTTTCATAAATGGAACTCAACCTAATCAAACCACTAGCTGTATTTGACCTTGAAACAACAGGTACAAATGTAGCCACCGACAGGATCATTGAGATCAGTATCATAAAGATAAACCCTGATGGTAAAGAACAGGTACTAACGCAGCGCATCAATCCTGTAATACCTATTCCCCCTGAAGCTACAGCAGTGCATGGAATATCTAATTCTGATCTCATAAATGAACCAACATTTGCTGAGGCTGGTCCGCGCATAGCATTGTTCCTTAATAACTGTGATCTGGCTGGTTATAATTCAAATAAATTTGATATTCCATTGCTGGTGGAAGAATTCTTAAGGGCTGACATTGCCTTTGAAGTTAAAGGAAGGCGTTTTGTTGATGTTCAAAATATCTTTCATAAAATGGAGCCACGCACACTAAAAGCTGCATACCGCTTTTACTGCACAAAAGAACTTGAAAATGCGCACTCCGCTGAAGCTGATACAAGGGCAACCTATGAAATTCTTAAAGCGCAATTACAATGCTATGAGAATACTGAAATCATTGGTGCTGACGGTATACCATGCAAACCAATAGTTAATGACATCAAAGCGCTTCACGACTTCTCATATCAGAATAAAAACGCTGATCTGGTGGGTCATATCATCTTTAATGCAAAGGACCGTGAGGTGTTTAACTTCGGAAAATATAAAGGTAAAACTGTAGAAGAAGTATTCAGCCTTGAACCCTCCTACTACGACTGGATGATGAAAGCTGATTTTCCACTATACACCAAGCGTATTATAACCGCCATAAAATTAAGAGGCTTTAATAAAAATTCAGTGAGTGTTATGTAAACCATTAACAAGCATTTGCATTAAATATTCTTTTATGAAGATAATCTGTATTGGCCGAAATTATTCTGAACATGCTAAAGAATTGAACAACCCGGTACCAGCTACACCTGTATTCTTTATGAAACCTGAATCAGCATTGGTTAGGGGAAATTTGCCTTTCTTTTATCCTGCATTTTCAAACGATATCCATTACGAGGGTGAGTTGGTGTTGCATATCAATAAAGTTGGCAGGAATATAAGCCAAAAACATGCCCACACTTATTATGATGGTATAGGGTTTGGCATTGATTTCACAGCGCGCGACTTACAACAGGAAGCAAAGACAAAAGGTTTGCCCTGGGAGATAGCCAAAGCGTTTGATTCATCAGCTCCAGTTAGTGAATTTATACCTATTGAGGAATTTGATGATCTCGGTAATATTGCCTTCAGCCTCTCAAAGAATGATCAGCAAGTGCAAATTGGCAACTCATCAGAAATGATCTTTAGCTTTGATTCAATAATTGCCTATGTATCAAGATTTGTTACCCTCAAAATGGGCGATATGATCTTTACAGGAACACCCGCAGGTGTAGGGCCGGTTACTATTGGCGATAAGTTGGAGGGGTTTATTAATGGAAAGAAGTTACTGCTCTGCAACATCAGATAGGGAAATTATACTACTATAACAACCCATCAGTTTGTATTGCAAAAGTATGAGACTAAATAAAGGAAATCTCGGTGATAACCTCGCGGCCAGCTTGTTTATTGATGCTCTTTACCAGTTTCTTTTTGGCAAATTCCAGTTCGAATTTTAATGCTGCTGACCTGAGTTTAACAACCATTACCTTGTTTTTAATAAATATATGGTCAGTTTCCTTTGCAATCATTGGCCCTACGATAGGCTCCCATAGGGATATTACCTTTCCTTCATAGAATTTTTCATTATGCCTGTATTGCTGTAGCCATGCTTCAATGGCATCTTTGAGGGTCTGGTCGTTGGTCATAGTTATATTATTGAACTGAAGCAGTGCCGTTTACTATATTGAAAACAAGGTGATCCTGTTTGGAGTCCTTGAAAATCATATTGATCCGCTCTGGTTGGGTATCAGTAATAAACACCTGACCAAAACTGTTGCCGCCTACAAGGTTAACAATTTGGGATACCCTTTTGAAGTCGAGTTTATCAAAGATATCATCAAACAAAAGAATGGGTTTATACCCCTTAATGTTTCGTGTATACTCAAACTGGGCCAATTTAAGTGCAATTAGATAAGATTTTTGCTGCCCCTGTGACCCAAACTTTTTTACTGGAAGGTTTCCTATATGCAGTTCAAGGTCATCCTTATGAATACCTCCCGTAGTATATCGCATTAAGAGGTCACGCTCAGTAGTTTGGACAAAAATCTCTGATAAGGTGCGGTCGGCAAGGTCGGAATGATAAGTTATATCAACCACTTCTTTACCGTTACTTATAAATTCAAAGTATTGGCGGAACACAGGAATAAAGCCTTTAAGGAATTCCGTTCGCTTTTCAAATATTCTGGTGGCGGGTGCTTCCATTTGCGCACCATAAATATCCAGCGAAGTTTGGTCGAAGTACCTCTTTTCACTAAATTGTTTGAGTAACGCATTTCGTTGAAGCAGTGCTTTGTTGTAAGTGATCAAATCATCCAGATAAAACTTATCAAATTGGGAGATGACACTATCTATATACTTACGCCTTACATCACTGCCTTCATTAATAAGATCACGATCATAAGGTGATACCATAACCAGTGGAAACTCCCCAATATGGTTAGCTAAACGTTCATAGTCCTTGCCATTGATCCTGAATTGTTTCTTAGTATTCCTCCGCTGAATACAACTTACCTCATCAAGCTGATTATCATTACGCTGGAACTTGCCATGCACGGCAAAGAACTCCTCGCCGTGTTTAATATTTTGATTATCAAGAAGGTTAAAGTAACTTTTAGTAAATGCCAGGTAGTAGATGGCGTCGAGTATATTTGTTTTTCCTTCCCCGTTATCGCCTATAAAGCAATTAATGCTCTCGGAGAAAGAAAATGAACTTTCAGTATAATTCTTAAAGTTATATAACTGCAGATGCTTTAAGAACATAGTTTATGATTTACAATTATTTCTATCAGTTGATTTGAGAACATAGTATAAGAGGTACTTTTTGGTTAAGAGCTCTGCTTTCTTCTATACCAGGTGCTTTATGGATATAACATTTGATTTATTTTATCTGATACTTTTCTCAAAAGCCAAACAGGAGTTGAGGCAGCACCAGTGATTCCAATATTCTCAGCATTGACAAACCACTCAGCCTGCAGTTGCTCCTCAGTTGAAATTCTATAGGTTCTGGCATTTTCTTCCTTGCATATTGCAGTGAGGTATGCGCCATTTGAGCTTTGTTCACCAGAAACAAATATAACAACATCATGATCAGATGCAAACATTCGCAGCCTGGGAACCCGTGCCTTTATACTATTGCAAATTGAATTGAAAACCTGCATATCTTCCTGATTCCCGTTTGCCTCTCTAACTCTTCGAATCATGTTAAAAACGAAAGCATCATAATCGGAAACATTGGTAGTTGTTTGGGCAAAAATGCACATTGGTTTTAAAATATCTATGCCTGTAAAATCATCAGCTTCTTCAATAATGATGGTGCGACATTGACTATAGCCAACAAGGCCTTCAACTTCGGGGTGTTTCTTTTTGCCAAAGATTATCACCTGGCCACCAACCTCCTTCATCTTAATGCTGCTGATTCTTACTTTTCGCTGTAAAAGCCTGACAATGTTGCACGTTGCATCAACTACCTCATTGTCTGAAATTTGAAGTCTATGTTGTATATCAGGGGAAACCCCATGTGCCCTTACAAGTATTTTCGAGTGATGTATTTTATCAATATCAGCTGTAGACATCACACTTAATCCTTTTATATCAAGCCGTTTAAGTTCTTCATCACAATGCACCAATTCACCAAAACTGTATACTTTACCACCATCCTGCAAAAGTTCATCAGCAACAGCTATTGCTTTTGTAACACCAGGGCAAAACCCTGCTAAAGGGTCTATGTTGATAATAATGTTCATTGAATTGATTTACTACAAAAATACTAAAAAGTTGAAGGGTTTGTGTGTTGTTAGTATGGATTAACGAAAGAGTTTTATATGACACGTGCGACCTATGCGACCATTGGGACTTTGGGGCATTATACAAGTTGCACAATTGAAGGTGTGTGAAATATTGAGATAAATTGTAATAACAGAGCGACCAGTGGCACCTGCGGGACTTTTGTGAACTGCTAAACTATTATTTTATTGCAATTATCAGGTACTACAAGTTAATTCCTAAACTAAAGATATTAGGTGATCCTGAAATATGATAAGCCGAACGGGCGTAGCTAAGATTAAAGCGCGATACCCTGAAGCCAAATCCCCATGAGAACCCAACGGTTGAGCGCTTTGTTTCAAGCTTCATTTCCTGGCGCCTCTGGTAGTTATAGCCAAACCTTACACTGAAATTCCTGGAGGGAACAAATTCACCTCCTATAACCACGTGCCTCATAGCTTTATCAGCAATTTCACCTGCTTTTGATTTTTCTTTGAGTTCACCGGTAAAGGGGTCAATGTTATCTTCAGCCGGATCAGTGTAAGTTAAATCCCACTTTTGCAGATTAGTAAGCAATAGTGAATACCTGAAAGGCAAATGTTGAAGTTTTTTCGAAAGTCCAAACTGTACTTCAAGTGGCAAAGGTTCTTTGTTGCCGGGCGTAAATTCGGTTAATTGCATGCCAATATTACGTGCCACCAACGACATTACAAAACCGGTTTTAGGTGCGTGGTATGAACCTGCTACATCAACAGCCAGACCAAAAGAATTAAAAGTTTCAAAACTTGAATAAACAGCCTTGAAATTTGCCCCTATGCTAAAAGAAGAATCAAGCCTTCGTCCCCACCCTATTACCGGTGCAAACTCATTACTTGAAAATTCACCGTTAACTTCACCGGTTTCATCAGTGCGGGTGAAAGTCCCGTAGTCAATATACTGTACAGTAGCCGCAAAGCTTCCAAGTTTCTCAAACGTCCTTGAATAACTGGCAAAACCGTAACTTATATCAGCATAGTTATCAACGAAATTCAATGAAATGTCGTTATGCATTTCAGCGTTGATAAGTGAGGGATTATTTAATCCAATACTCAAATCGTTATCATCAATTGCTACAAAATTGTAACCAAGGGCAGCAACTCTGGCTGAATTGGGCAGATTAAGAAATGAAAAAGCCTGAGTGCCACCTTTTTGAGCAAATGAACCAGTACACAGTGATCCTAAAATGATAATGAAAAACCCCTTTAAAAATCGATTCACGTTGGCGGATTTATTAGTTATACGTTGCAAATGTAATACACACCTGCCGGTTTTTCTAACAAACGGAGCATATATCATTATATTGCTGATCTGTTTGTAAAAAATGATCGCATTCAATAAAGATGAATCAAACCAGGAAGCTGTGACATTATTCCGCAAAGGAGTTAACAGAATACAACAAAAACCGCCGGTCAATACCGGCGGCTAAAATAACACCTATTGGGGTAATCGCTCAAAAACGCTCGACACTCCAGCTATAATAATATTAACATCCGTTCGGGATCTCAGGATAATCGGTTTTACAAACTGTTTACTAACTGATTGTCTTTTAACTGCTTCCTGATCAGATTTAGTGCACTACCTGCCTTAAACCATTCTATTTGCGACTGGTTGTAAGAATGGTTTACATAGAAACTATCGCCGGTTCCGTCAGCATGGTCAAGTTCAATCATGAGAGGCTTACCGGGTGTAAACTCTGTTAATCCATGGATTGAGATCAGATCATCCTCCTGAATCTTGTTGTAGTCTTCTTTATCGGCAAAGGTTAATGCCAGCATTCCCTGCTTCTTCAGATTGGTTTCATGTATACGGGCAAATGATTTTACTAGTACAGCCTTTACTCCAAGAAAGCGTGGTTCCATGGCAGCATGCTCACGCGATGAGCCTTCACCATAATTCTCATCGCCCACAACAATAGAACCAATGCCATTGGCCTTATATGAACGGGCAACAGCAGGTACAGCATCGTAGGTTTTGGTTGTATGGTTCTTTACAAGATTTGTTTGGCCATTGAAGGTATTCACGGCACCAATCAGCAGGTTGTTGGAAATATTATCAAGGTGACCCCTGAAACGAAGCCACGGACCTGCCATTGATATATGGTCAGTTGTACATTTTCCTTTTGCTTTAATCAGCAGGCGTAAACCCTGGAGGTCCTCTCCATTCCATTCTGAAAAAGGTTGAAGTAATTGTAATCTCTCAGAATCTTCCTTTACAATGATATTCACGTTTTCACTTTCAGTAAGTGGTGCAATATAACCGGCATCCTGAACTTCAAAACCAGCATCGGGTAACTCCAGTCCTTCGGGCAGATCAAGGGATACCCATTCGCCTTTTCTGTTCTGGAGTTTATCAGTTAAGGGATTAAAAGTTAGATTGCCTGCGATGGTCATTGCTGTAACAATCTCAGGCGATGCTACAAAGCCATGTGTATTCGGATTACCATCGTTTCTTTTGGCAAAATTTCTGTTGAAGGAAGTAATTATAGAATTCCTGCGCAAAGGATCATCAGTATGACGTTTCCATTGTCCAATACATGGTCCGCAGGCATTTGCCATTACAACACCACCAATATTCCTGAAGTCGTCAAGCAAACCATCTCTCTGGGTAGTATACCTTACAAGTTCAGAGCCTGGTGTTATGATGAATTCAGCCTGAACTTCCAGGTCTTTCTCATTGGCCTGACGTGCCACCGAAGCGGCTCTTGTAAGATCTTCATAGGAAGAATTGGTACATGAACCTATGAGTCCAACTTCCAGCTTCTCAGGGAAATCCTTTTCCTTTACAATCTTTACAAATTCTGAGATAGGGAAAGCAGCATCAGGAGTATAAGGACCGTTAACATATGGCTCAAGTTCAGTGAGATTGATTTCAATAAACTGGTCATAGTAAAGCTCAGGATTATTATAAACCTCAATATCCGATCTAAGGTGCTCAGTTACTGCATCAGCAAGTTCAGCAACTGCTTCACGGCCTGTTGCCCTAAGGTAATTGCTCATTTTAAAGTCATAACCGAAAATTGAAGTTGTAGCTCCAATCTCAGCACCCATATTACATATAGTACCCTTACCTGTTGCTGAAAGAGAATCAGCCCCTTCACCAAAGTATTCAATAATTGCACCTGTGCCTCCTTTTACAGTTAAAATACCGGCAACTTTCAGGATAACATCTTTGGCTGATGTCCATCCGTTCAGCTTACCTGTTAGCTTTATACCAATTAGTTTAGGCATATTAAGTTCCCAGGCCATACCTGCCATAACGTCCACTGCATCAGCACCGCCAACGCCAATAGCTATCATTCCTAAACCACCTGCATTAACAGTATGTGAATCAGTGCCAATCATCATCCCACCGGGGAATGCATAGTTTTCTAGTATAACCTGGTGAATAATTCCTGCACCCGGTTTCCAGAATCCAATACCATATTTATTTGAAACAGATTGCAGGAAATCGAACACCTCCTTGTTTTGTCCTAATGCTGTGTCAAGATCAGCTTTTGCGCCTGATTGTGCAAGAATGAGGTGATCACAGTGGACTGTAGTCGGAACTGCAGTTATAGTGCGGCCTGCATTCATAAACTGCAGCAAAGCCATCTGTGCAGTAGCGTCCTGCATTGCTACTCTATCTGGTGCGAAATCTACATAGGAGTTGCCTCTGGTAAAGTTCTCAAGCTGTTGATCCTGAAAAAGATGACTGTAAAGTATCTTTTCACTGATAGTAAGCGGACGATTGAGTATTTCTCTGGCTTTCTGTATTTTAGCCGGTAAGTTACTGTAAACTCTCTTTATTAATTCTAAGTCAAATAACATGGTTGATTGCTTATAATTTTAGTCTTCGTTAATATTGAATTATTTATCCCCTTTATCTCCAATAAAATGATCAGCTTTGTCTTTAAACAAAACATTGAAGGAAGTGAGGCTACCATATATTCTTGTAATATATTGCTGAAGGTTCACTTTATCTTCATCGGTCAAAGCGCTGGCATTTATCCTTTGTTCCATCACTCTTAACCTGTCACGTACCATTACTATCTTGTGGAAGAAACCTTCAATAGGCATTTCTTTTTCCTTAAGTGAAGTATCACCCGGATAAAGAACCATACGGCCCCCAGTCCACCGCGAGCCTAATGCAACAGTTTCCTGGATATCTGAGAAACGGCGCAACAGCCTGATTAGACTTTTTTCCATTTTCTCATAGGTCACCATCTCCGATGGTGTTTCAACTGCCTCAATAACCTTCAATCCTTCGAAATCGCGTTGTATTACCCTCGTTCCGTTCTCGATAAAAGTAATCTCCCAGGCATCAGTTCTCACTTGTATGATAACACCCTTGCCAAACTGCGGGTGCTGTACTCTTGATCCTATTCCTAAAATTATCTCCTCCATAATAAAACGGGTTACTATTTACCCACAAGCATTTGAGTTGGCGCACAAAAATATGCAGACTTTTAGATATTTCAATTTTAAACAGTACAATTTTAGCTTTTTTCTTTTGACAATTGCAGGAAGTATTGATGTAACCCAACAATCTGTGGTATTGCAAGTGTGTGATCATCATTATTAATAATCAAATCAGCTTTTTTAACTTTTAACTCTTCAGGCCACTGATTTTCCATCCGCTCAAGTATCTGCTCTCGTGTCATCTTGTCACGTGATAACACTCTGTTGATCCTCTCCTCTACCGGGCACGTGATTACAACAACTTTATCGAAATACTTGCTAAACCCTGTTTCGAGCATTATTGCCGATTCCTGTATAATGTAAGGGCTATTGCTATTATGATATGCCCATTCAAAAAAATGTTTCCTTACCCTGGGATGTATCAAAGAATTGAGCCACTGCAATAACTCAGTGTTGTTAAAAACAATCTTTGCTAGTTCATTCCTGTCAATCTTCCCATCTCCTGATATAAGAGCGGTGCCAAGCTTTTCAGAAACAATGTTGGTAACTTCGGGTTGATCAAGTATTTTCTTGGCCTCTATATCAGAAAAATAAACTGGCACATCAAGCAGTGCAAAAACCTTTGCAACTGTTGACTTCCCGCTTCCAATACTACCTGTTAAGCCTATTTTTAACACTGTTGTTGAATTGTAATGGTAAAATTAAGGAATTTGAGCTTAATTACCATACAATCTTTTGGACTTTGCGAATACTTTTATGCTTCAACCTTGCGGAGAATCCGCAAAAATGCATCACGCCGCTTTCTAAGCAACTCTGGCTTCATTAAATACCATTCCATAATGGATTCAAAGAAACCTGCCGGTTTCTTTTTAGCCCTTATTCGTATGATTCTTTTCTGCTTCATTACTATTCCGTTCTAACTATTTTACAATTGACGGAGTAATAATGTTTACTCTGCGATTAAAATTGTTCAATCAATGTTGGATGTCGCTGACTTAAGAGGCTGGGTTACTAGTGGGGGCTTGTCATATAGTTACCGAATTTTAATGCGGATTTATTTCAGTATGAGGAATTCCACTTTCTCAGGCTTTATGCGTATTACTTTAACAAACGAAGGCTGGCGTACCACCTTTACTTCGGCAAGCTTATCTCCTGATGCTATGGCAGATTGATAATCAATTGTTGTTGAGAATAATGAAGCATCAAGTCGCTCATACTCACGCATTGCAACCGTGCATGTTAATGTTACTTTATCAGGATAAGTTCTGAACTTTTGTTTTTCAGCACTATCAATACCTATTGGTACTTCAATTTCAGCCTCTGTAAATCTCTCTACTGATATTTCAACCTGCACGGAGTCGTCTGATAAGGTAACAGGTGGTCGGGTTCCCGGCGTCTGAAGCTTTAAGGCAACCATACGGTCTTCTTTTAAATTCCTATACGTTTGATGTTCGGTAGTAATTTTATGTACTGTATCAAGTATCGACTTTATACCATACACTATCACTGAGTCAGGTTTGAGCACCAGAGAATCATAAAGTTTAAATTGAGTGGCGAATGACAATGACACATCAGGAATAACAGGCACTTTGCGCTGGTATTCAGTTTCAAAGATAAATCGGAGTGTATCAGGTTCTACCCCTAGCAGGTCGTTATCCTGAGGTAATTGACTTGCAAGATCCTTTAGGAACCGACTGGTCCGAAGGTATCCCCTATAAGTATTATCCACACGACGAAGCTTGATGCCCGACATATCGATGTTTATACGATTGTTCCTGGTGTTAAAAAGTTTACCGTAGAGCTCAAGTCCTCTGGCCCTAACAAAAAGTGTAATTACTGTATCCTCTGCACTAACAAGTATTTTATCAGAGGGCATATTCTGAAATGTGATCTTATACTTTAATGGGGCTTCATAAACCTTTGAGAGTTTAATCAAGCCCCACATAAAAAATGAGATTGCCGCACACACCAGGAAAACAGAAACTTTATTTCGATAGTTCCTGCTACTAGGTGATAATATTCTCCGGATAGGAAAAACGGGTTTCTTCATTCATTCGCATTTCTCTTGTTCGTATTTACTTGGCAGCCGGAAGTGTATCTTCAAGGCTTGATGCGATCGCCGATTTATCAAAGCGCATTCTTGAACCATCTTCTACTTCTAATGTAAAGGTAGTTTCCTGAACTTCAACAATTTTAGCGTGCAAGCCACCAATAGTAAGTACTTTGTCACCCTTTTTCAGCGACTCACGATACTTGCGCAGATCTTTGGCTTTCTTAGCCTGAGGTCTGATAAAGAAGAAATAAAAAACAACCATAATAAGTGCAAGGAATATGAGCGAACTATATCCGCTTCCACCTTCCTGTGGTTGTGTCATTAAAAGGATGTTTGCTAACATTTTTAAGGGTATTTGTTATTATTGATTTATTAATTCATTTCTTCAGGAAGAACAACCTGTGCTTTAATGCGCAATTGTGTTGTGCTTGGTTGGGCATTACTTAATACTGTGACAGTCTTATTTTGAAAACCACGTCGCCCCTCACTATCAAACTTCACCTCAATCTTATTACTTTGTCCGGGTTTTATAGGCACAGTGGGAAAATCACCTACCGTGCATCCACATGAAGTGCTAACTTTAGTTATGATTAAATCGGTTGCACCGGTATTTTTAAACTTAAATGCATAAGAAACTTTTTCGCCCTGTATCAATTTACCGAAATCATAAAAATCATTTTCAAACTCAATAAACGGCATCTCAGTATCCTTATTTCCCGATGCTGAATTTGGATTTTTTACAATATCAGTTGGTAGTTGTTTATTGCCATCACCTGTTCTGTTGCATGACATTAAAAGCATTGATAAGCTATACATTAGCAGTATAAGTATAAATTGCAGTTGTTTCATTTTTAAATTGAGCAATTAATTGAGTAAAATGCAGTTGTTTTTTAATGATTTAACCTGTTCAATTGGGTTAGTGCTGTTGTTTTATTATTCTTTCAGCCTGATCAATTGAATAAAAAAGCAGTTATTACATAACGAATCCGACCAGTTCAAATGATTTAAACCGGAATACAAAGATAAGTGAATTGAAGCAATTATGATTGATCAATTTCCCGTTTTATCAGCACTTCGTAATCACCCAGGTATTTAAACCCGTATTTCTTATATAAACTGACTGCCGGAACATTGTCCCTATGTACTTCCAGTTTAATCTGATAGCCATCAGCATACGCCAGTTTCAGGCAATGTTCGAGTAACTTGTTTGCCAGTCCTTTGTTGCGATACTTTTCAGCAATACCGAAGTGATGAATATAGGTTCTTCTCTTGTCATTAGTAAGCCATGAAGTGCCAATTACTTCGCTGTTACCATTTACCATGATTTCCAGATGTCCTCCGGCTCTAATGGTTTCCTCGATAATTTCCTTGCTGTCACCTCTGTAGCTTCCACCTAATCCAGTTTCGTTCCAGAATTGGTTTATCCTGTCGAAGTATGCAGGATCATACGAAATGATTGTTACATCTTCCATGCTGTAATTAATTTTAATTATGGAACTACGGTAACACCAATCTATTTACAATGTAACAGTGAAGAAATTATTCAATTAATCCGCGTCCCATTTTTCTGATCTTACCTTCTTTTTTAAGGTCGATAGATATTTTATCAAGCAACCCATTTATAAACTGGCGACTTTTAGGGGTACTGTACTCTTTTGAGATTTCAATGTACTCGTTGATGGTAACCTTAACCGGAATAGATGGGAATTCCATGAATTCAGCAAGAGCCATCTTAAAAAGTATAACATCAAGCAATGCTATCCTTTCATACTCCCAGTTATCAGCATACTTAGAAATCAGGGCTGTATATTCATCACTATTTGTGAGTGTTTTCCTGAAAAGCTTAAGTACAAAATCCTGAATAAGGTCATCACCTTCTTCATCGGGCGATACCAATAATGGAGGCAGTGGCTGAAATTCATCAGTTGATTTGTTCCACTTTTTGATTGTTTTCAACACCATCATTACAGCTGTGTCCATATCATCAGCCCAGTAAATATTCTTTTCTTCAAACAGGCTAACGAAGGGATCACTTGCCAGCAGTGCTGTGGTGAGCAAACTAACAACAATTTCCTTATCTTCCTTATAACCCGACTGACTGGCATCCATGTACTGCTTGAACTCATCAGTTTCCCTGAAGTTCATATAAATGCGCCTGAATACATCTTTGTCATCAGCCCAGTTGATCTTCAAGCGGTTTATATGCTTTCGAAGCTCACGGTTATTGTCAAACTGGCTGAGTAACTGGTTATCAACAAAACGGGTGTTAGGATTGATTTCAGCTTCAGTAGGCAGGAACTTCTGCCGCGCATCAGCCATCATATTGCGTGAAATATCGCTGATTTCAAGCAGGGCTGATAGAAGATAAATATATAAATCGTAAATGCTGTCAATGTTTGTGATAAGCTTCTTTTCGCTCATTAACACCGGAGTGTCCACTGTTTGGAAATGAGCATAAAGGCTTTGCATAACCTTTATTCTGAGGTGCCGTCTACTTAGCATGTATAGATTGTAAATGAACTTAATAATAATAAGGCTGCAAAAGTACAGGTAATGTTAACAACTTTGAAGCCTTTCTGCGTAAAATGCTGCAAATTAATTGTATTTTTGTGCTTCGAACCATAGCCTGGTTTTTGTAATCAATCCACTGAGTTAAAGCTAGTAACAATAAAATGGGCAAAGTAATCGCTATTGCAAATCAAAAAGGGGGAGTTGGGAAGACTACTACAGCAATCAATCTGGGAGCCGCATTTGCTGTGCTTGAATACCGCACCCTAATTATAGATGCCGATCCGCAGGCTAACAGTACATCAGGTGTTGGTTTTGATCCTAAGAACATCAAAACCAGTATTTATGAATGCCTGATGGACGAAGTGGAACCTCAGAATATAATCCTCAATACTACTACTCCAAATCTGGATCTTTTACCTGCGCATATCGACCTTGTTGGTGCTGAAATTGAGATTATCAATCAGCCAAATCGCGAGAAGCTGATGCGTAAGGTTATTAATAAGATAAAACATGATTATGACTTCATTGTGATTGATTGCAGCCCTTCTCTGGGTCTCATTACCGTGAACGCTTTAGTGGCTGCCGATTCTGTTGTAGTGCCTGTACAATGCGAGTATTTTGCCCTTGAAGGGCTTGGCAAACTGCTTAATACAATTAAAATTGTACAGTCGCGTTTAAACCCACAACTTGATATTGAAGGCATTCTGCTTACCATGTATGATTCTAGACTCAGGCTTTCTAATCAGGTAGTTGATGAAGTAAAAGCACATTTCCAGAATATGGTATTCGAAACATTGATAAACCGAAATACCAAGTTAGGGGAAGCCCCGAGTTTCGGAGAAACTATTATTATGCACGATATAAATTCAAGCGGAGCTATTAATTACCTTAATCTTGCAAGAGAAATATTGCAGAAAAACGACCTTACCCGTATTAAATCATCCGAAAAACAAATAAATCTTGAAGATGAACTCTAAAAAGAAGGCTCTTGGACGCGGCCTCAGCGCTATATTGGAGAGTCCCGAAACTGATATTACTTCTAAAGACATTTCCGGAAGCTTTGTTGCCGGAGCAGTGGCAGCAATTCCTATTGATCAGATAGAAACAAACCCTTTTCAGCCAAGAGTTGACTTTGAGCAGGAAGCACTGCATGAGTTAGCCGACTCAATCCGCGAACAAGGTATTATACAGCCCCTCACTGTAAGGAAGATGGGTTACGACCGTTATCAGCTTATCTCCGGGGAGCGAAGATTGCGTGCTTCACACATTGCAGGGCTTTCAGAAGTCCCATGTTATATACGGATTGCTAATGACCAGCAGGTGCTTGAAATGGCATTGGTGGAAAATATACAGCGTGAAAATTTAAATGCTCTGGAAATTGCAATCAGCTACCAGCGCTTAATTGAAGAATGCGACCTTACACAGGAAGATCTTAGTCACCGCGTAGGCAAAAACAGGACCACCGTTACCAACTACATCAGGTTACTTAAACTACCTGCTGAAGTTCAGGTGTCAATACGCGACGGTAAAATAACCATGGGACATGCCCGTGCTCTTATAAACATTGAGGATGAAGCTGCACAGGTAGCAATACTCAGGCAGATCATTGAGCTTGATCTTTCAGTACGTGAGGTTGAAGAAAGGGTGCGCAATTACAATAAGCCTGCACCACAGCGTAAAACATCTGTAAAAACCATTATTCCTGAGGAAATCAACAACGTAAGCCGCTCAATTGCTGAAAAATTCAAAACTAAGGTGAACGTTCAGCTTAACAATAAAGGCAAAGGTAACATCGTTATTAGTTTTCAATCAAAAAAAGAACTGGAGCGCCTGTTACAGGAATTAGCGGCTCCTGAGCTATAAAATGGAGCGCAACCGTCTTCCGGGTATTCGTAAAAGGTCTGCTGAATTACAGATTCTTTTAATCCTGTCTGTTTTACTATTAATTTATAGTTCACCATCCTTTGCACAGGATCCTGAAGTAGAGACTGATAGTGTAGCACAGCCTAATCAAGAAGTTAAAAGTGATACTGTTATAAAGCATTCTGCTCATAAAGCAAGCTTATATTCAATGGTATTGCCCGGCTTAGGACAGGCCTACAATAAGAAATACTGGAAGATACCTATTATATACGCCGGATTTGGATATCTGGCATATAATATCAGTAGGAACAACAAGGAAGTCAAAGCATTTACTGAAGCCTACAGGTTTTTAAGTAATGGCGACTCAATTCCTCCCTACAATAAGTACGCGAATTCAGGTTATGATGGCGATCAGTTGTTAAGTGGGCGGGAATATTATATGCGCAATGTTGAATTATCGGTTATCTTTACTGCAGCATTGTACTTGCTGAATGTTGTGGATGCCGCCGTAGATGCTCATTTTTACGATTATGATATATCAGAAGACCTGAGCTTGAATGTTCAGCCAATCATTATAAGAACCCCGCAACAACCATTTGGAACAGGGGGTATAAGATTATGTATGAACTTTTGAATAGTTGATTAAGTGGTCTGATTCATAGGAATTTTGGAGGCGGTAAATAATTTGAATTATAATTTTTGAATCTGAAAGTGTGAAGATCGTTATAGCAGGATATGGTAAAATGGGCCATGAAATTGAGCGTATAGCCCTTGAACGGGGACATACAATTGCCGGTTTTTATAACAGCTCAACCAATTGGGAAACTGCAATTCTCCCTGAATGTGATGCAGTTATTGATTTCAGCACCCCAGATACTGCACCTGTCATTGTAAACAGATGTTTTGAACTGAACATACCTGTTATATCAGGCACAACAGGTTGGAATGACAAGGTATTACTTGCCAGGGAAAAGGCATTCCGCGAAAGCAAAACCTTTTTCTACGCTTCTAACTTTAGCATTGGCGTAAATATCCTATTTGAGGTTAACCGAAAGCTGGCTTCATTTTTGTGTAACCTGCACGATTATGAGGTGTCTATTAACGAAACACATCATGTTCATAAGAAAGATGCTCCGAGTGGAACAGCAATCACAATTGCTGAAGGAATAATCAAAGCATGTAAGCGTTATGAATCGTGGATGTTATATGATATTACAGCAGATACTGAAAGTTCCCATGAAACTATGGGAGTTAAAGATACTGAACAGCAAGTTAAGCCGGTGATCACCATTTCCAGTGAAAGAATTGGTGAAGTACCCGGAACACATTGTATAAAGTGGGAATCGAAGGTTGATACTATTGAACTCAAGCATACTGCACACAGCAGGACGGGCTTTGCATACGGTGCTGTTTATGCTGCAGAATTTATTATGGGTAAAACAGGTGTATTTGGTATGAGTGACTTATTGCAGTTAGGGGAATAAATTGATAATATAACTAAATTTGCAAACAATCCCTTCATCTTGAAGGCCATAATAAAATGACCGCATGTCACTAACAATCTTTCTCTTATTACTTATTGCTTTCTTCCCTATCCTTTTATGGAAAACATTTGAAACCGCAGGGTTTAATGGATGGAAGTCGGCAGTACCATTCCTTAATTACTATATCTGGTTAAAGATCATCAACAAACCTTTGTGGTGGTACATCTTTCTCCTCATTCCTTTCATCAATGCGTTCATGGTAATGCTAATGGTAGTTGAAACACTCAAATGCTATGGTCGCTATGGACTTCATGAACAGGCATTAGCGGTTATTTTCCCTTACGCCTACCTACCATGGCTGGGTATTACCAAAGAACAAGATTATATACAACCACATAACAGGGTTGCCCGAAAGAAAACAGCTACCCGAGAATGGGTTGATGCTATCATCTTTGCGGTAATAGCTGCTACTATCATCAGGATGTTTATGGTTGAAGCCTATACTATTCCAACCTCTTCAATGGAGAAGTCGTTACTGGTAGGCGATTTCCTCTTTGTAAGCAAGCTCAGTTACGGACCTAAAGTTCCAAATACGCCTATTGCTTTCCCGTTTGTACACCATACATTACCTCTCACCAAGTACAGCAAATCGTATGTTGAGTGGATCAAACTTCCTTTCTACCGGTTCCCCGGAATCACACCTATCAAACGTAATGATGTTGTTGTATTCAATTACCCTGATGGCGATACAGTTGCCCTCAAACATCAGAATGCCAGTTATTACAGTCTGGTTAGGGACTATGGAAGACAAAGAGTATGGAACGACAAGATGAGTTTTGGTGATATCGTTGCACGCCCGGTTGATAAACGTGAGAACTATATCAAAAGGTGTGTAGCTATGCCCGGCGATACGCTTGAAATCATTAATCAACTGGTACATATCAACGGAGTTGAATCTCCCCTGCCTGATAATGCGCAGTTCAAGTATATTGTAAGAACTGATGGCACAAGGTTAAATCCAAAAACCCTTGATCGTTTGGGCGTAACCGAACAGGTAAAAATGGGTCAGCAGAATGAATATGAGATAACCCTCACTGATAAGGCAGCCACTGAATTAAAAGGATTCCCAAATATCCTTGAAGTTAAAAAGATCATTCAACCAAAGGGTTTCTGGCAGTTTTATACTTTCCCGTTTGATTCAGCCTACTCATGGAATATTGATAATTATGGTCCGCTGGTAATACCTAAAGCCGGCGTTACCGTTCAACTTAACCGTAAGAATATAGCACTCTATGAGCGAATTATCAAAGCCTATGAGCTAAATACTCTTGATGTTGATGGTGATAAAATACTGATCAATGGCAAGCCAGCAACTGAATATACCTTTAAGATGGATTATTACTGGATGATGGGCGATAACAGGCACAATTCAGCCGACTCACGATACTGGGGCTTCGTGCCTTATGATCATATAGTGGGGAAAGCTGTATTTGTATGGTTATCTCTCGATCCCAACAAATCTTTGTTTGATGGTAAAATACGGTTTAATAAATTAATGAGGTCAATTCACTAAGTAAAGATAAATTTCTCCTTAAAGTGAAAGCACTAGCTAAAGAGAACATAACATTAAATAATATCAATACACTGAATAATTCAATAAACCATAAAATTTAATATCTATAACATGCAAATAGCTGAAATACATACTCAAAAAGGAGTAATGAAAGTTAAGTTTTACGAAGAAGACGCACCTAATACAGTTGCTAATTTTATAAAACTCTCAAAAAGCGGTTTCTATGACGGATTAACCTTTCACAGGGTAATTCCTGAATTCGTAATCCAGGGTGGCTGTCCTCAGGGAACTGGTGCCGGTGGTCCGGGTTACACTATAAAGTGTGAGCTTAAAGGCAACAATCAGTATCACGACCGGGGAGTGCTCTCAATGGCGCATGCAGGCCGCGATACCGGTGGATCACAGTTCTTTATCTGTCATAACAGGAAGAATACACAGCACCTCGACAGGAATCATACCTGTTTTGGTAAAGTATATGATGGACTTGATGTAATCGATCAGATCCGCGGAGGCGATGTTATCGAGAAAATTGAAATAAAGGAAGAAGCTGAAGCTTAAGTGATCAATTTAATGAATCCTGAATAAAGGCTTAAGTGATCAATTTAATGAAACCTAAATAAAGGCTTAAGTGATCAATTTAATGAATCATAAACAAGAAACCTAAATGAAACTAAAAACAACAACTATACTGCTGGCGCTTTCTATCATGGCAGCTTTCACAGCTTTAGCCCAGTCGAAAGGTAATGCCTTTAAAGGTACTATAACCTACCAGGTAAGCTATCCTGATGCCAATATCAGTGCTGCACAGGCTGCATCAATGCCTAAAACTGTTACTATGAAATTAAACGGTAACAAAACAAGGGCTGAAATTGATATGGCGGAACTTGATCAAGTGTTACTTCTTGACTCGGATGCTAAATCAACCATCATTTTGGTAAATATCAATGGTCAGAAAGCTGCCATCAAACCTAAAAAGAGTGGTGTTCCAGCAGGTAAAGAGCCTGTTGTTGAACCTGCAGGCGAAACCAAAGAAATTGCCGGATATGTTTGTAAAAAGGCAAATATCCATTACGGTGATGAAAAATCAAAAGCCAGCCCAATAGAGGTTTATTATTCTGACGAAATTGGCAACAATAAGATTTTCTACGATAACGAATATCGTACTTTAACTGGTATACCGCTTGAATTCAAGTACAAGATGCAGGGAATGAACATGCTTCTCACAGCTACAAAGATTGAGTCGGGCAAAGTGTCGGCACGTGAATTTGAAGTTCCGTCCGATTACAAAGAAATGACCCCTGAGGAATTAAGACAGATGTTTGGAGCAGGCAAGTAAAGGCAAGTAAACTATAAAGGGCCAATGGCAACTAAAGGAAATACATTAAAAAAGAACAGGCCTAAAGAGGAATCTGCAGAAGCGCCTAAGCGACAAAAGAAAACATCAACAGCAAATACCCCTGTTTGGCTGAAAGACGGCAGAATAGGTAAAGTGTTTGGTGTTTTCATGATCTTGCTTTCTGTTTACCTGCTGTTTGCTTTCTCATCATACCTGTTCCTTTATTTCCAATGGGATGCCGATGATATTTTTACTTACTTCTCCTTTACAGATATTCTTACTGACAACACCATTGAAGCTGATAACTGGGCAGGGCGCCTGGGTGCTGCCCTCTCCATCTTCTTTATCAAGAGAGGTTTTGGCATATCGGCCTTCTTCCTGATCTTAATTCTGTTTGTCGCCGGAATGCGGTTTGCATTGAAAATAAACGTTCTGCCTTTATGGAGAACCATTGCACTTTCCCTTGTAGGCACTTTATGGCTTACAGTAACACTTGGATTTATCTTCCGCAATACTTCATACGCTATTCTGGGAGGTATTACCGGGTATCAGAGTGCTTTCTGGCTTGAGGGATTATTAGGCAAAACAGGTACGGGCATTCTCTTGTTCTTCGCGCTAATTGCTATTCTAGTCATCGCCTTCAACATGCCTCTTGCTCTTCCAAAGCCACCGGTATCTCTTGCTAATAGCGCAGGTGATTCAGAGGAATTTGATGATGAAAACCTTGTGCCAGGAGCCACTGATCGCAGAACGAACAGCCGCTTCAACAATCCACTTCCGGAGGATAAGTATAATACCACAGAGTTCGCCGTTAAGGAAGAAGACGACGATTTTATCTTTGGGAAAGAAAATCTGTTAAAGAATACGGCCAATGGCAACAAACATCTGGCAGGTGATGAATCAGAAGATGATGCTGAAGATGATGACCTGGCGATTGCACATTCGGGTAGTGATATTGAGTTTGAGATCGAACAACCTTCTTTGAGTCCTGGAGGTAATGGTGTTGACGGACAAAACAATGGCAATGGTACAGCGGGTTATAATAACGGCGATAATGCTGACACAGCCGATGCTCCTTTGCATTATGGTATAGATACCGAATTTGACCCCACGCTTGAACTGCCCGACTACAAACGCCCAACACTTGATTTGCTTGACGACTATGTGCCGGGCAGTGTATCATTTGCCGCGCAGAAAGAAGAACTTGAAGCAAACAAAGACCGTATTGTTGAAACCCTTGGCAACTACGGCATTACCATCGATAAAATAAAAGCAACCATTGGGCCTACAGTTACCCTGTATGAAATCATTCCTGCAAAAGGAGTACGTATTTCAAAGATCAGGAACCTGGAAGATGATATTGCCCTTAGTCTGGCAGCAATGGGAATCCGCATCATTGCCCCTATTCCCGGCAAAGGCACTATTGGTATCGAGGTTCCTAACCTCAAGCCTGAAATAGTACCTATGAAATCAATACTGGGGTCAGATAAATTCCAGGCCACCAAGTATGAATTACCATTTGGGATTGGTAAAACCATTCAGAATGAGCCTTATATTGTTGACCTTTCGCGCCTACCGCATATCCTTATGGCAGGTGCTACCGGACAAGGGAAATCAGTGGGGTTGAATGCCATTATTACTTCTATACTCTACTGCAAGCATCCTTCGGAAGTGAAGTTTATCATGATAGACCCCAAGAAGGTTGAACTAACATTGTTCTCGAAGATCGAACGACATTTCCTTGCCAAGCTGCCCGATTCAGAAGAAGCAATCATCACTGATACCCGCAAGGTTGTGCGTACCCTCAATTCTCTGAACATTGAAATGGAGAACCGGTATGATTTGCTTAAAGATGCACAGGTAAGGAACATCAAAGAGTACAACACCCGTTTTATCGCGCGTAAGCTTAGCCCGTTACATGGCCATCGCTTCCTCCCCTATCTTATCGTTGTAATTGATGAGTATGCCGACTTGATCATGACGGCTGGCAAGGAAATTGAATTACCACTTACATTGCTGGCACAGAAAGCAAGAGCCATTGGTATCCACCTGGTTATTGCAACTCAGCGTCCTTCAGTAAATATTATCACTGGTACCATAAAAGCAAACTTCCCTGCACGCCTTGCCTTCAGGGTTATATCTAAAATTGACTCAAGGACTATTCTCGACAGTGGGGGTGCCGATCAATTGATAGGACGCGGTGATATGCTCCTATCAACCGGAAGCGACCTTTTACGCCTGCAGTGTGCCTTTGTTGATACCCATGAAGTAGAAAGGGTTACTGAATTTATTGGTTCTCAGCGTGGCTATTCTGATGCCTATCACCTTCCTGAATTTGCCGATGAACAAGACCAGAAAGAAGTGGAATTTGATGCAGGCCAGCGTGATGAACTCTTTGAAGATGCAGCCCGTATCATAGTGGCAACACAGCAGGGAAGCACTTCACTGCTCCAACGTAAATTGAAACTAGGCTATAACAGGGCAGGCCGTATTATTGACCAACTTGAAGCTGCCGGTATAGTCGGTCCGTTTGAAGGAAGCAAAGCCCGCGAAGTTAGAGTAGCCAATGAAATGGCTTTGGAACAGTTTTTGAAGGACATGTCGTTAGATGACCCTAAGAAAGAATATTAACTATCAACAACTGAATATCATGAAGAAATTAATCTTATCCAGCTGGATACTGCTACTCGTATTCTCCGTTTCTGCTCAAACTGACAACAATGCCCAGAAGATACTCAAGGAAGTATCGGCAAAAACCAAAAGCTACAATACTATACGCCTTGAATTCACCTATAAAATGGAAAATAAGGCCCAGAACATCAACGACAGTTATAAAGGCGTACTTATCTCCAAAGGCGACAAATACAAACTTACCGTATCAGGTCAGGATGTTATCAGCGACGGCAAAACCGTATGGACATACCTTAAGGATGCCAATGAAGTTCAGGTGAACACAGTAAGTGACGATGAAGAATCAATCAATCCAACCAACCTGCTGTCATCCTACAACGAAAACTTCAAATCAAAGCTCGTTAAAGAAACCCCGCAAGAGCAGATCATTGAGCTCACCCCTATCAAAAAGAAGAACTTCAACAAAGTAAAAGTTACCATTGACCGCACCAAAAAAAGTGTGACTTCCCTTTCAATCTACGACAAGAACGGCTCTATTTACAGCTATATCGTTAACAAAATGGATGTCAACCAGAACTTTTACGACAATATGTTTACCTTCAACACTGCCGCACATCCGGGGGTGGAGGTGATTGATATGAGGTGAAATTAGAAAAAGGCTAAAGGCTAACCCCTCGATAAAAACTCGGGGACCGAGGCTAAAGGCTAAAGTGTTTTGGGTATTGCGGAATCATCGTTTCTTTGTTTTAGTTGCATCATTTGGACTTGTGGGACTTGTAGGACTTTGTAGACAGAATCTATTAACCCCAAAGGGGTGGAATTATTATAGCAATCACCATTCGTAAGAATCTATTAACCCAGAAGGGGTGACATTATTATAGGATGGCATTATTTTAGGGTGGCATTATTTTAGAACAAATAGTGGGTTTTGTGGTTTATACGGGCAAAATTCATATATGGGCTCTCTGTACAATATCATTTCGTTTATTCATTCCTGGAACAGGTGGATCATTGTTATCGCCGGCTTGCTGTTAATGGGCATGGCTATTTCTTATCTTTCCAACAAAAGGACCTACAACTCATCACTTAACGCTGTTGCATTAACCTGGATCAGTTCCCTGCATATCCAATTGATACTTGGTATTGTGCTTTACTTCTTTTTAAGCCCTCTTACCCAGGCAGCCTTCAACGACTTCGGCAGTGCCATGCGCACAACAGGACTGCGTTATTGGGCCATTGAACATAGCTTCATCAGTTTCCTTGGCATCATAGTAGCCCAGGCCGGCTTTTCAATCAGCAAAAGAAAGAAAGACAACCGGAAGCGAATCAAAACACTGTTGATTTACACCATTATTGCCTTTGTACTGATTTTATTGGCTATTCCGTTCGGGCAGTTGGGCGTTGAGAGACCGTGGTTCAGGGTATAGCTTTGTGCATGGAGCTTAGGGCATAGAGCATGTTTCGGCTCCCCTGAGCGAGTAGCAATCAAAGATAGTTGAACAGTAGTAGTTACTTGTTCTTGTTCACGTTCTTCTTATAGTTCTTCATCATTTTCCCGAAGGCCTTGTCTTTTTTACGCTTTTCAACTACCGATGCTTCAAAGTGAGCTTTCTCTCTTTCCATTTTCAGGTAGTTCTCATACGATGCTTCGTCAATTTCTCCGTTTTCAACGGCTTCAATAACTGCACATCCTTTTTCACTCGTGTGAGTACAATCTTTGAACCTGCAATTCTGTGATAAGCTGATGATCATATCAAATGTCATTTCCAATCCGCTGGCTGAATCGGCAATACCCACTTCGCGCATCCCGGGGTTATCAACCAATATTCCGCCATTCTCCATAATGATCAATTCCCTGTGACTCGTAACGTGTCTCCCCTTACCGGTGCTTTGGCTTATGGCATCTGTTTGCATTACCGGTTTGCCCGACAGGTTATTCAACAGCGTGGATTTACCAACACCCGATGAGCCAAGCATGCAATATGTCTTGCCTTTCTCAATGATCGCTCTCAACTTGTTATATCCATCCTTCGATTCGTTGCTTATCGCGATGACCGGCACATCTTTGATTCTCGACTTTATATGCTCAATTATTCCGGTTACCCGATGTTCATCGATCAGATCGATCTTACTGAGCACTATAATGGGATCAACCTTCGACGCATAACAAATTGTGAGATACCTTTCAAGCCTGTTAATATTGAAATCCCTGTCGGCAGCCTGCACCAGCAGTGCATGATCAATATTGGTTGCTATTATTTGTATCTCCCCGAACTTACCAACAGCCTGTCGTGAAATAACCGACATACGCGGCAATATTCCATGAATAATTGAAAAATCAGCATCATGTATTGTCAAAGCCACCCAATCACCCACAGCAGGAAACCCCTCCCTACTCTTTGATGAAAACCGCAAATTCCCGGTGATCTCCGCTTCAAACTCCCCCTTTTCAGTTTTTACGGTATACCTCTCCTTATGTTCAGATATAACCCTTCCAATCTCAAAGTTATTAAGTTTATTCTCAATCCTTAATTTCTCAAGATGATCGTTGTAGCCTAAGTCTTCGAGTTTCATGTTTTTTTTTGTTCAAGGGGTTCAAGGGGTTCAAGGAGTTCAAGGGGTGGCCCCCGAGTTTTTATCGAGGGGCAAGGGTTCAAAGTTGAATAATTCTATGTCTTAAATTTATGGTGTGTCAATCCCGAAACGCAATACAGTCTGCAATTTATCGGGCGAAACCTTTCTTGCGTCACTAAGATATATTTCTCTATGTGTTTTTGATTTTCGAATTAATTTATTCTGGTCAGCAAAATCTTCCATCATTTTAAAACTTATCGTCTCATCGTCATAACTGCCAACATGCAGCATTTGTATACAATCCCCTTCAATTATTTCCTCAAATTTAACTTTATCCAGTAATTGATGTGGCTTTTTCTTTTTTGTCTGTTCAAGTATCTGCATTGCAAAATCGTTTTCAACAAAATCGGGCTGACGAATCATTAATTTAAAAACCAGATCGTTCTTATTAATTGTTCCATCAAAAGATTGCTTAGCTATATCATTAATATCCCAAACTCCCTCCAGAGGATAAACAGTGAAATCAAAATACCCTTTGGGCTCAAATCCTTTCTTAGGACTCATTTTGATCCCATAAGATAAAGAATACAAAACTCCTACATATTCAGCGAAAATATCATCATTAGGATTTCCGTTCCCTTCTATTGTATAAAATTTAAATTTGGGGATATTAACTAATTCGGGTTTGTTTTTCGGCAAATAGAATTGCTTCTCATGCTTTTTCCACTCATGTTTCATTATCTGTATTTTGAAAAGAATCATTAATAAAATACTACCATACGTCAACAATGGTAAATCTCTTCGCTTCCAGGATTATTGGACCTTAATAAATACTGTTAAAAACCAAATTATAAAACCTGCAAATAATAGTAAGTGTACAATTAGAGATTCTTTGTAAAAAGAGCCTTTTCTTCTCGACAATTGAATAATATCAATAATGCTCCACAAAAAACCACTTATAAGAAACAACAAAAAAGTAAAATGATGAAGTCCTGGAGCATGAGCATATTCCCAACCAAATATTAATAATACAATCCAGCTAACGATTAGCCCTAATAAATAATAAAATACAGTAAAAACGTATCCTTTGTGATCTCGAAATGTTGTTATAAAATTGTTCATTTTATTATATGTTAGGAATCTGAAATGCATTATACCATGCTTGGAGTACTCTTATATTTCTGTTTCATGTTACAAATTGACAATATCTCATCACACACTTCTTCCGGTGTTTTGTCTTTGACAATGACAGTATGTTTTGCGATTTCATAATTTGAGTGATTATTAACCAGATATTCAATAAGTACTCTATCGCTTGCCTTTATTTCCCGCCGTTTATAGATAAATTTCAATGTTTCTTCATTATCCTTACTCGGCAATAATAGAACAACATTTATAAAAGGCTCTAAAGCCTTCTTAATGCGACTTAAGTCAAAATCATAACCAGATACAATGTTACCACCACCAAAATCGAATATGCAGTTTTGATGGTCTTCAAGTACTCTTTCAATTGAATAAGCATCAAATATTTTCCCATATTGAAATATTGCCATTATGCCAGCTTTTTGATGTAGTTCTTTCATGTGAGCATGGTCATAACCGATTTCTTTGTAATAGTCAAATCGGAGGTTATCAAATGAAATTACTGGCTTGTTTATCCTTTCTGAAAGCAATCTTGCTGTAGTTGTTTTTCCAACTGCAATGGATCCTAAAAGAATTATTTCTTTCCTTTTACTCATTTTCAGTACTTTACAATCTGCAAATTTTTGTCGGTATACAGCAAACTAACTTCCCTTCAGCAAATATATAAAGAAGTATTTGATGTAAAAACCTATGGCTGTGTTTATCCGGAAAGTGGATATTATCCAGCTTTCTTTATCCTTATCTGTTTTATACACATTAAACTAAACTATACCATATCTATAGGTCATATATACCATATATATACCTTGTAGGTAAACTTAACCTATACATGACGTATATATAAGGTATACATAAGGTATAGATGTACAAAACCAAGCATTCAATCAAAACAAGTAGAATGACATTAAGAGGCCAAAATAGTAATCCTTTTTAGAGAAATCCTTGTTTATTCAAAATCTTATTATATTTGAGTTCTATTCATTGTTGATTATTGAGTGGTGAAGTGTGGGACCAGTAGGACTTGTGGGACAGGTGGGACGAATTTGGCAGGTTAAATATAGAGGGATGAATAATTGAGCGATAGAATAGCAATGGTATTAAAGAATTAAATTATTTTAGAATAAATACATGGGGTTTATACCAAAATATGGAGGGTACAGGAATCTGTTTAGCTATCAGAAAGCTGAGATTGTTTACGATGCTACTGTTTATTTCTGCAACAGGTTCATGACTAAATATGATCGAACAGTAGATCAAATGATCCAGGCAGCCAGAAGCGGCAAGCAAAATATCGCTGAAGCAAGTATGGCGTCAGGTCTTTCAAAACAAACTGAAATACTTCTTACAAATGTGGCACTTGCAAGTTTGGAGGAGTTACTGATTGATTATAAGGATTTCTTACGCACGAAAAATCTATCGGAATGGCCGAAAGATGATCCGAAGGCAATCCGCATTCGCGAACTAAATAGAAGTGTTAGTCAGCCCACATACAGTACTTTTCAAAAAGCAATTGAACATGAGAGCCCTGAAATTTCAGCAAATGCAATCATCTGCCTGATAATTATAACCGGATATTTGTTGAAAAAGCAAATCAAGTCACTTGAAATTGCCTTTGTTGAGGAAGGCGGAATACGTGAACGAATGACGAAAGCCAGAAAAGATTCAAGAAAAGGATGATAAGCGTCAGTTCAAACATACTCCAAAGTCCCACAGGTCCCACAAGTCGCACTTGTCCCACTAAACGCCACAATATCAGGGGCTGGCTTACTAAGATCAATGATCCTGCTAATTTTACACCAACAGGTGATGATCACTTTGCCATGGAATTGTTTTACGACCAAAAATTACATGATACAATTGGCACACAGCGATATAATGGAAATATCTCTTCAATCAGGTGGCAGTCAAAACCCCCATTAGGAGCAGCAAATGTTGAATTAACAGGTGATAAGGCTTATGGTTTCAGCTACGACAAGCTTAATCGGCTGACAGGGACATCCTTTTATGAAGTGTTGGAGGGCAAGTTTCAAAGAACTAATGCTTATCAGGAATTGATTAATGATTATGATTTAAACGGAAATATCAAAAAGCTGAAAAGGCAGGGAAAATCATATGGTTCATCGACCATAATAGATAATCTTACCTACACATACACGGGCAATCAGGTGGTGGGCATTGATGATGCTGTTATCAAAGGTTACGATTACGATTTCTTTGATAATGGTCATTTCTATTACATATCACAGACTCCTGAGTACCTGTACGATGCTAACGGTAACTTAACCCAGGATCTAAACAAAGAAATACTAAAAATTACGTACAACGAGCTCAACCTGCCATTAACAATAGATTTAACCGGAAATTACAAAATTGAATACAAATACGATGCTTTAGGCAACAAAAAGTGCCAAATGGTTTCAGAAGGCGGACGATTATTTAAAACAACCGATTTTATAGGTAACTTTGTATACGAAAATAATTATCCTGCATATCACACATTTGACGAAGGGCGCATAGTGTATAAAGCCGACAGCACATACTTTGCAGAAACCTACATCAAGGACCACCTTGGTAACATACGTGTCGCGTATGGCAATGATGGTGTAAAAGATGGCATAAGGCAGGTAAATGCCTACTACCCCTTTGGCATGAACATGAAGGAACTATCAGCCAACAGCTCCTCCACTATACACCGCAACGAATACAAATACAACGGCAAAATGTTCCAGGATGAGTTGGGGTTGGATTGGTATGATTATGGCGCACGATTTTATGATCCGGTGATCGGGAGGTGGCATAGTGTGGATCCGTTGGCTGAGCAATACAGAAGATGGTCACCATATAATTATTGTATGGACAACCCGATAAGGTTTATTGATCCGGATGGGATGAATGTGGATGAATACGAATTGAATATTGAAAGCGGGGAAGTTAAAAATGTTGGTGATTCAGATGTGGATGTGGTTCACGCTGTCAAACCGACAGCTAATGGGTCAACAGAAAGAACAGGTGACAATATTACACTTTCAGGAAAATCAATTGAAGGAATTGCTAAAAAGGGAGCAAGTATTGAAAACAAGGCTGCTCAGGTTATCGGTGTTTCTAACCCTGTTGATGGCGATAAGTTGTTTAATTTTGTCAAAGAACAAACAGGCGAAAATCAGGAATGGAGCGTTATCGATTATACCGAGAATAATAATTCAAAATCACTTGTCACAACATCTGGTCTTACAGGTTCTGATCACATAGGAGGTACGTTGGTCGAACAAAAGCTTGCAGCTTCAAATACTACTGTTACCCGGGCTGATCATAACCACCCTGACATCCCCACTTCTCATCAATCATCAACGGGAGACCGCGATATTCGTGATCAAGTTTTGCAAAAGAATCCTAATGCATCAGTCAATATACATTTCAAATTAAGTAATAGTTGGACATCTAGAAGTATAGTACATGACGATAAAAATTTCCATAGTGGAGAATTCAATTAAAATTCTGTTAATTAGTTGTCTATTTTTATGCGGTAACTCCAGCAAGGGACAATGTGTAATAAATAATGAATTAGGCGATTATAATCTTAATCTTGTTTATACTCTTGATTCTTTGGCAGTAGAAGATGAGTTTGTCCCTCTGTTAGACCACGCTATAGCCATATTGGACACTTTTGACATTAATAAAGATTCCACCTGGTTATTTTACATAATTTCTCTCAACTCAAAATTTAGTGAAGATTATGGTCTTGGCATAAGGATATCTCTGCGGCAGGGAGAAAAAGGTAACTCTCTAGTGTATGAAGTTCCTGCTTTCGAGGACTATTTATCAGGTGGCTTCTGTTATAAAGGTTTTACCTTTCTTGTACTTTTAAATCCTCGTAATGAACAATTCTTTGATAAGATATTTGATTATCAGGGTCGCAAAAAGGAGTTTCCCTTATTCTACAAAACACCGCTCAGAAGTAGATCGGGGATTAAAAGAAATCAGGATATTCTAAAATTCACTATCCTATATTATTACTATAAAAATAATCAGTATCATTATTCACTTACTCATTACCATGAATAAGATGTAACGTTCTAATATGCCAACCTAATTGTCATCGCAGCGCTGACATGCCTTCCCTTGTTTTATTCCAAAACATAACTAAATTTGAATATTTATAATTTAATTCATTCTATGTCTAATCTCACCGCATGAAAGAGTTATTAAAGGAGATAAACAAATTTAAAAAATGGAAGATAAAGGTATTTGGCCTTGTCCTTTTAAATTTATCATTCATTCTCTGCTATGGTCAAGACCAGAAACAACTAGTATTTGGAATTGATACCTCTTTTCAAAATGAACAAGAAGAGGAAATCGTTCGATATCAAATATATATATACAAGATGGCGAAGAAGTTAATCCATTGGTTCAAGTCGATCAGGTTAGGGATGATTTTACCTATGTTGGCAGTTTGCTGATAAAGGAAGGGTTTGCTTATGTTTTCAGTAATTATAGCTCACCTTCAGGTATTTCAACTTATTACTACATCCTTCTACCTTATGGGAAAATTTTAACGGTTGATACTAAAGAGACTGAGACGTTATTGGTAAGCTCATTAAATATTATCTCTAAAGATATTCACTATATCGATTTTAATACAAAGTGTGGTTTACTTATGAAGAAAAGTGCGTCTTCTATAGCAAGCCAATCTTTCGTAATATCATCCAAGAGTTTTTTTGAGATCATGAAGTTCAATATTTCAGAATAAATCATTGAAGGGTCCATTAATGAACAGAATAATAAAGAAAGAAGTCTATGTTGAAGTTTATTATCATAATATTATTGTAATTTACTCTCCATTGTACAACTAACACAATTGATAAGTTATTGAGTGATGCAGTGTGGTACAGGTGGGACTCGTGGGACAGGTGGGACAAAATCTATTGGGTTAATCGGGCAAGTGTATCTAAGGCTTTAATTATTTTAGAATAAGTACATGGGGTTTATACCAAAATATGGAGGGTACAGGAATCTTTTTAGCTATCAGAAAGCTGAGATCGTTTACGATGCAACAGTTTATTTTTGCAACAGGTTCATGACTAAATATGATCGCACAGTCGATCAAATGGTCCAGGCAGCCAGAAGCGGAAAGCAAAATATCGCTGAAGCAAGCATGGCTTCAGGTCTTTCAAAACAAACTGAAATTTTCCTCACAAATGTGGCACTTGCAAGTTTGGAAGAGTTACTGATTGATTATAAGGATTTCTTACGCACAAAAAATCTCTCAGAGTGGCCGAAAGATGATCCAAAAGCAATCCGCATTCGCGAACTGAATAAAAGCGTTAATCAACCCACATACAGTACTTTTCAAAAAGCAGTTGAACATGAAAGCCCTGAAATTTCAGCAAATGCAATCATCTGCCTAATAATTATAACCGGATATTTGTTGAAAAAACAAATCAAATCTCTTGAAATTGCTTTTGTTGAAGAAGGCGGAATACGTGAAAGAATGACGAAAGCAAGAAAAGATTCAAGAAAAGAATGATAAGCGTCAGTTCAAACAAATTCCAAAGTCCCACAAGTCCCACAAGTCGCACTTGTCCCACAAAACATCATCTTATCTATGATGCCAACGGCAATCTCACAAAACCCGGCTTATGACCAGGTGATGTGGGCGTATTGTTTAATAATTGTAGTACTATACGTTTCGGAATGTAGTTCCGATGGCAAGTAAAACAAAGCCAATAAGTAGCAATTCATAGTTATACTGCGCCAATATATCTACATTGGTATAATGTCCTAAAATGCCTAATATGCCGGCGATGAGGGCAAGGATCCATACTATTTGGCTGGGTGCACTGGGCATAAGTTTTTTGTTTGACATAGTTATCTGGGTTAGTTAAGGTTGAAAGAATTAATTATTCCTATCTATCGCAATAGCGGTAATATTGTTATTTGCGTCAATTGAAATGTCGTAATCAAAGCAATCTTCCATTTGTTGCGTTTCGACATAATCATTTTCTGCTACTGTGATAGTAAAAGTCACCAAACCCGGCGCATAGGAAGCATAGGGAGAAGAGGTTCCGGGGTCAACATTGTTTATGTTTATGGTATTCCCACCTGAAGTTTTAACCTGAACGCTTGCTTTTTGCATGCCATTGTTGATTATTCTTGCTGAGGGGTCTTCATTTTTACATTTACTACAGCTGCTCAACCCTGCGATCAGTAATGTTGCGAATAGAATTAATAAACTGGTTTTTAGTACTTTCATATTGAATAATTTAATTTCCTACTCATAAGGCTTTTCGGTTGCGCCCCGTTTTTTATAGTGGTTTCTGAACTTCACTTATTTGTTTAAAAATGACAAGGTTCTCACCATCCGCAGAGGCTTTAAACCTCACTGCGTAATTCGTGCAATTTCAGTGATTTAAATTGCAACACACTTACAGAAATCCAAAATATAGTTACACATATTTAGTTAACTATTCCTGGGAGGACCTGTACAACTCATCAATGGATGAACGCTCGCCGTTTTATGGGAGGGAGTACAGTGAGATGGTTTGTACCGTCGTGATCTACAATTACTACATCGTCATAAGACTCAATTTGTAGTGAAGGAAAACTTTTTAAAACAACCGATTTTATAGGTAACTTTGTTTACGAAAATAATTATCCTGCATATCACACATTTGACGAAGGACGCATAGTGTACAAAGCCGACAGCACATACTTTGCAGAAACCTACATCAAGGACCACCTTGGTAACATACGTGTTGCATACGGCAACGATGGTGTAAAGGATGGCATAAGGCAGGTAAACGCCTACTACCCCTTTGGCATGAACATGAAGGAACTATCAGCCAACAGCTCCTCCACCCTTCACCGCAACGAATACCAATACAACGGCAAAATGTTCCAGGATGAGCTGGGGTTGGATTGGTATGATT
>JAEZDY010000041.1 GCA_023417935.1 Bacteroidota bacterium | reverse complement strand
GTGCAGACAACGTAGAATGTACTGATGCTGAGCACCAGGCCAACAGGCGCACCGTTATTAAAATAACCGGACTTGCACAAGAAGAACAGGTTGATGATATTGAACCACTTGAAGCATATAAAAATGGCCAGGTGATTAAATTAAACGACCTCAAAAAAGACTTTTTCATCGATTGTTCATCGGAGAAAGTAATCTAGTAATCATTTATCAGAGAATTTAATCTGGTATTTGTACATCAGAGAGATTAATCTGGTATTTGTACATCAGAGAGATTAATCTGGTATTTGTTCATCAGAGAAATTAATCTGGTATTTTTCCTTCGCCCCCTTTTTCTTTTTAATACGTTTCCCTGGAAAGCCTTCGCAAGAGGGCTTTCCTCCTTTTAGAGGGTCTGGGATTGTGGCTGTTAATTCTTAATAAACTTCAAAACTCTTATGCCGGTATTCGTGTGGGCTTTCAGCAGGTAAATGCCCGGGTGAAGAGAGTTTATGGGTATGAGGGATTGTATGTTTTGTATAATTTGTACGTTATGAGTGGTCTGGGTGTTTTGCGCGGTTTCGGTATAGGAACGGATGCATTGTCCTGTCAGGCTTGTAATTTCATATCCAAGCATTGTGGTGCCTTCAGGGAGGTTAACCCTGAACTGGTCCTTTGCGGGATTGGGGTAACACTGTATTGAAGGTTCCAATGATGATACCAACCCGTTCCGGTTATTTAAAAGCACACCGTCCTTGTTATAAAGTGTTATGCATCTTTTCGACCCGATCCACAGGTTGCTGTGGTTGTCCACGAAAAGTGTATTTATATAGTCATAATTGAGGCGCGAATTGAAAGAGTTATAGTTTATGAATTCTGTGCCGTTAAATTGAACAATGCCATCATTCCAGGTTCCTATGAAAATATTCCCTTTGTTATCTGTGGCGATGCTTGTGAGGTACATCGTCGGCAAACCGGAATCATAACCCCAACTGGTCAGTTGTTCCCCGTCAAGTTTTGCCAGGCCACCGCCGTCCATGGCTATCCATAGAACATTGTTGTTGTCAAGCACGATGTCCGACACAGTATTATCAAGTAACCCGTTTGATTCATTGTAAACCTTCCATCCATAATAATAGTTGTACTTCGCCACACCTCCATCGGTTGCAATGAAAACGTTGCCTTCATTGTCAGATATAACCGCGTTTATATTGTTGTTAGGTAAATCAGAATTTGAAATATTGAAAGTGTACCAGTGTCCGGTACTGCTCCATAACGCAAGGCCTTTTGTTTCAGTGCCAATCCACATCCCGTTCATCGGATCTATGTTAAGGCATGTAAGTTTAGCTTCGGGCAAACCGGAATTAGATGGATCGTAAACGGTCCACTGGTTTTGATATCTGCCAATTAACCCTTGAGTTGCCGATGCCATGTAAACATTGTCAGAACTGTATATCCCAATTGCCCTTAGATTACTATTTATAGGGGAATTCGATTTATCGTAAACTTTCCAGTTGGTACCATCAAACCGTGCAACACCTTCGCCGGCTGCTATCCATTTGTCGTTGTTACTCTTATCGCCCACAATATCAAATACCTGCAAACCGGGCAAGGGTGTTGCTGATGCATTTATGAGTGACCAGTTCAAGCCGTCAAATTCAGCCAGACTGCCTCCATTTCCGATAAGGATTTTGCCCGATGGACGTGGAAAGATCACATTGACGATATCGTTGGGCAATTCGGAATTTTCTTCAGTATATATTGTCCATGTGGTTCCATCATAAGTGCATAAGCCTTCCATATTACATCCCATCCACACAAGGCCTGCATCGTCAGCGTAGATTGTTTCAACATAGTTTTGAGGGATTGGACTGTTAGAAACATTGTAGTTTGTGAAAAAAGAACCATTGTAGTGGAAAATTCCATTCCAGCTGCCCATCCAAATATGGCCATTTGCTGTGACGGATATTGATGTGAGCGCGTACAGTCCGTATGTTTGTGATCCGAAAACTGTCCAAACATCCCCTTCAACCTTCACCAATCCCCCATCAGTAGCCATCCATAAAACGGCATTGTCATCAAAAGTAAGGTCATTGACTTTGTCGTTTGGTATAGCGGAGTTGTCTGCATTAAAGATCTGCCAGTCAGTGCCGTTAAACGAGACAGCACCACCCTCATAAGTCCCCATCCATAAAACGCCTGAGTTGTCAAGCGCCAGTGAAGTAACATAATTCACGGGCAGCTCAGAATTTTCCGTACTGAAAACCTGCCAGTTCATGCCATCAAAACGTGCCAGGCCACCACTGTTTTCCAGCAACCAGCTTCCTGTAGCAATCCAAACAGCTCCCGAGGGCTCAATCACTATATCATTTACCGTTTCATCCGGAATCGGCGAATTGGTCTTATTGTAAAACGACCGTTCCTGAGTTGCCTTGTTAATCCTCACAAGGCCAGTAAGATTACCGATCCACAGGTAATTATCGTCTTCAGCAATCGCTTTGGCATAAACCCCTGAACTCAGGCATTGCCATTCATTTTGCGCTGTTGCGATTAATGATTGAAGAATGATTGCGAACAGGAGGAGTGTAGTCTTGGTTTTCATGGTGTGCTTTTAGATTATTGCAAATATAAAAAAGTTTCATCTAAAACATCAGTGAGATTCCTCTTGCCGCAGGAATGACGGTTTACACTTCCAGGAATGACGGATTACACTTCAAGGAACTGACGGTGAGCTTCGTGTGAAGAGGGGGGATGACCGTTAGCGATAAGACCGAACACTTTGATCAATTTAAGTGTTTAACAGTAAAATCAGCGAGCTAAGCATCACAACAGAGCTGAATTTAACCAAACTTATTGTGCCGCTTTCCGAGTCGCGTTAGGGGATTATCCGTGTAGTCCGTGGTGAGTTTGCCGCCGCCATTCCGAACGCAGGAAGGACCGGCGGTTTTTTTGTGCGAAAAAGTTGCATATTTGGAGTGCAAAAACCCGATATCGTTGAGATGACATTAGTGGGTGTTAAGCTTGATCTAAACCAAACGATTTAATTGAAATCATCATGAAAGCAACCGGAAATACTGTAGAGGAAATTCTGACCAGCCTTCCTGACGACAGGGCTGAGGCATTCAACAAACTACATGAGGTGATTCTGCAAAACTTGCCCAAAGGCTTCAAAGCAGCTATTAGTTATGGCGGATTGGGGTACGTTGTTCCGCATGAAATATATCCTGGCGGATACCATTGCAAGCCAAGCGAGCCGCTGCCATTCGCCGGAATTGCATCGCAAAAGAATTCCATCAATTTATATCACATGGGGATTTATTCCAAGCCTGAATTGCTGGAATGGTTTGTAACCGAATATCCCAAACACAGTAAACGTAAACTTGATATGGGTAAAAGCTGTATCCGTTTCAAAAAGCCTGAAGATATTCCATTTCAGTTGATAGGGGAGTTGATGCAGAAAATGAGTGTTGAGGAATGGATTGGGATTTATGAAAAGGGAGCTAGTATCTCACTGTGAAACTCTTCGGGTGCATCGTCATTCCGAACGAAGTGAGGAACCTCACAATCCTAGTGATGACTTACCAACAGGAGATTCCTCCTATCGTCGGAATGGCGGGGGGTGGCGTTTGTTTTGGGAGATTCCTCCTGGCGTCGGAATGACGTGGGGGTGCCGTTCTTTTTGGGGGGTGGGGTTTTCAGCGGGTGGCGCAGCCACCCGCTGAAAACCCCTTATAACCAACCGGGTGCATCGTCATTCCGAACGAAGTGAGGAACCTCACAATCCTAGGGATGCCCTACCAACAGGAGATTCCTCCTATCGTCGGAATGACGGGGGGGTGGCGTTCGGGCGCATCGTCATTCCGAACGAAGTGAGGAACCTCCATTGAACTCCATATAGATATCAAGCACCCCACCATTGGTAAAGCCGCTGTGACCAATGGTATATGAATTGATATCTGTGCCGTTGAATTCAATGGTTTTTATTGAATTTACAGTTCCGGTACCTGCAGTTGTTCCATCGCGTTTGTTGATTACCAGTGATTTGCCGTTTGGCAGGTTGATTTTTGTGCTGGTGAATATTGGTGCAGTCACTAAATAGGTTGTATCCGACGGGGAGAAGGGATACAGGCCCATGGCGGTGAAAACGTACCACGACGACATTTCGCCGGTATCGTCCATGCCGGGCAGTGCAAGTCCGTCCATTCCAATGCCATACATTGTATGAATCTGGTCGATGACCTTTTGCGATTTCTCCGGTTTCCCTAAAAAGTGATATAAAAAGGGCACGTGATGGTCAGGTTGGTTGCCATGGCAGTATTGGCCAATGAAACAGTCGACATTTCTGGCTATATGCTGCGGATTCCATGGAAGTATGTACATTGAATCTAGCTTTGATTCGAAGCGCTCCTTGCCTCCGAAGAGTTCAATTAATCCGGCAACATCATGGGGCACAAAGAATGTTTGCTGCCATGCATTGGCTTCGCGAAACATGTACTCGTAATAGGGATATTCAGTATCAAAAGGCGATATCCAGTCGCCGTTATCAAGTCTTCCTCTCATAAAATTGATGGAAGGATCAAAAACATTTTTATAGTACATAGAACGTTCCCTGAACAGTTTTGCATTTGCTGAATCTCCCAGCAGATGGGCTAACTGGCTGATGCTGTAATCATTGTACGCATATTCAAGTGTTTTCGCCACGCCTGCCTTTCCTTTTGATTCAACGTGCGGATTTTTGATGTCGGGATCAGAAATGTATCCTTTGGCAATGTATTCACCGATGTGTTCCCTCGGACCGGCGGGGTCGTTGGCGTTTTTAAGCAACAGTTCATACGCGTTTTTAACATCAAAATTTTTGATGCCACGAAGGTATGAACCCGCGATATACGGAGCAGCATGGTCACCATGGAAAAACACCGGCATGTAGCCCGATTTGTTTCCCATTTCAACCATCGACTGAATAATATCGCCGGTAAGGTCAGGGTCCAGAATGCTGATCAGCGTAAGTTTATTACGGAACTCATCCCAAAGCGATGGCAAGGAATAGTAGTTATAATCTGCCACGCAAACCTTTCCATTCACATCCGTGAACTGTCCGTCAACGTCACTCCGCAGTGAAGGCCACAAATGCGCCCTGTATAAAGATGTGTAGAACATCATGCGCTCCTTGTCAGTTCCGCCTTCGGCCTGTACGTTGGAAAGCACAGATTCCCAGGTTTCTTCTGCATTGGTCTTAATTGTATTGAAATCCCAACCCGGAATCTCTTTACGGAGGTTTTTCTCAGCCTGGTCCATGCTAACAAACGATATCCCAACCTTCAGATTGAGTTGCTGATTTTCTTTAAGGTCGAATTGCAGAGCAAGTGCAGGACTTATTGATTCCTTTCCGGATATGGACTTCCAACCTGAGCTGTGAGTTGTTGTATTCACGGCATTAACAAGGGTACTCGTCGAATCATGGGGACTTTCAATTTTGTAACTTTCAGTAAAATTCTGGTCAAACTCGGCAAAGAAGAATACAGTGGTTTCTTCAGTACGCTGGAATCCTTTGATCTGATTGCTGCTGTTAAGGTGCATCACTGATTCGTCGACCCTGTTGTGTGCCTTGCGAAGATCAAAGATCACCATGGCACTGTCGGGGGAATTGAACTTATAACTATGAAAACCACACCTGAGGGTGCTCGACAGTTCAACATTGATGGAGTCATCTTCAAGCAGCACAGCGTAATATCCCGGCGAAGCTGTTTCATTGGCATGTGAAAACGTTGATCCGATATTGTTATTATCAGGCAGCCCGTTAACCGGCAACACCGCAATATTGCCAAGATTCCAGTGGCCTTTGCAGGTGTGAGTGAATCCGAGGATTTTGGTATCCTCATATTGATAACCTGCACCTGTGCCAAATGCTGTTACCGGACTCAATTGCACCATCGCATTTGGTAAGGATGACCCCGGGAATACCAGTCCCGCCCACACTCTCCAGCCTTCGGGAGGTGTATAGCCTATCTCAGCCGGATCAGTAATAGGGGCCGTTCCAAATAGTGGATTGACCTGATCAATATACTTATACTTGACTGCTTTTGGTGAACACCCTATTAGTAAGGACATAAAGAGGAAAGGAATCAGTTTCCGGAATTTCATAGTATTATTTTTCAGTAGTTTGTAAAGTTTAGTAATTCACTCCAAATTAACAGTTTAGGAAATTGTACTTTCTTCAGTTAATCCAGATTAGTAGTTGTTTCTACCGGATAAGTTAATTCAGATAGCATTTGCTTTTACTGGATAAGTTAATCCAGATAGCCGTTGCTTTTACTGTCCAGGGCAGCAATTGCTTCAAGCAGGAACACAGCACTTAATTCAACTGAAAGGTCAATAACTCCGCCGGGTTTTTGTGTCCAGTCATGGTTGAATAAATAGGGGTAAGTGGTGCTTTTGCCATATTTCCATACGCTTTCAGCATTTTTCGTGATAAACTCATTGTACTTGCTTTGTGTGGCTTCGTCAACGTAAGGTGAAACAGCAAGAAGTTTCTGTGTGGCTTCGTTAACGTAAGTTGAATCAGCAAGAAGTTTTAGATAACGGATGAAGACTCCTTTAAACAAACCACCGTCGCCATCTCCTTCCGACTTTAGCACCTGTGAAGCGGATGATAATTGTATTATAGCTCTATCGGCCGTCTTTACAGCCTTCTGCAGCCATTCGGAGTTGTTGCTGATGTTATAGTATTCAACGCAGGCGCCAATGTAAACACCCTGGTTGTAGGTGAAAAGCCAGTTATAATCTATCTGGTTTCCGCCGTTTCGGCCAATCCCATCCCACACAATTCCTGTTTCCGGGTCAACCAGGGTACCGGTAAGCCACACCATGATGTTTTCACCCATCACCAAATACTTATTTTCCCCTGTAACCCGATGAAGCCTGAACGACAAAATGGCTGCCGTTGCATTTGAGCATGTGTTCTTGTAATCAATGTCAGTTTTGTTCCAGCAGATTCCGCCACCGTGTGTTTCATTCCAGCCGGTAATGATATCTTCCCAAAGTAGTTCAGAACAAGCAAGGTATTTAGCTTCACCGGTAAGGTCATGAGCTCTCAGAAAGGCCAGGGCCATCCAGCTCATATCGTCATAAAAGTGGTTGATGAAGCCGTTGTTTGTTTCGTTTATACCATCATAAAAATCGCTGATCATTTCAAAGTAGCGATCATCGTTCACCCTGAGTGATGCATCAACAATGGCATCCAACCCATGGGCCTGCCACCAGTAATTAAATTGTGTATCGTTGTAATTATCTGACCAGAATATGCCCTTTTCAGCATTCCAGTACAAATCCTTCAGTGATGAAAATGAGTCGCCTGCATTTTTGTCCCAGTCAATGATTACAGGATCAACTACGGGCAAAAGTTCTTCAGGTTCTTTTTTGCAATTTGTAAAGATCATCACAACTGCAATCAAAAAGGTTATCCGCATTAAACGTTTGTCCAATATCATATTAGTGTGATGTTTGTTGTAAGGTCATATTTATCAAGTAATTGTATTTTCTATTACAAAGTAGTATTTATCAGGAATACGCCTGCTAAGTGTTACACCTGGTTAGGGTTACTTCTTGTTAGGTTACTTCTTGTTAAGATTACTTCCTGTAAGACTACTTCTTGTAAAACTACTTCTTGTAAGGGCAACTTCTTGTTGTGAGAAATACATCTTGTTAGAGTTAGTTCCGGTAAGGTTCAGTTCATGTTAGTCCTAAATATTAGCGAGCAAGTATCTCTTCTCATTGTAAACCTTCAGAATCAGCTCGCCAAAAAGGGTATTGGCCCAGGCAAACCATGAACGGGTGAACACCGTGGGGTCGTCTTTGTGGAAGGTTTCATGCATAAAACCGGTATCTGCGTGCGTCCGTAACAGCGTTTTTATGCAGTTGGTGATCTCCTCGTCATTGTCAGAGGTCATTGCCTGCATGGTTATACTCATCGGCCATATCATATTTACGCCAACGTGCGGACCGCCTATTCCCTCGGCGGCTGTTCCCTTATAATACCAAGGATTATCTTCACTTAGTATGAATTTCCGGGTATTCACATACACGGGATCATTCTTGTCGATGCATCCAAGGTAGGGGAGTGAGAGCAGACTGGGCACATTGGCATCGTCCATAAACAGTTGATTCACAAAGCCATCAGCTTCAAAAGCCAGTATCTTTCCATATTCCGGATGTTCCGCGTAAGCGTATTTATCAAGTGCCGACTGTACTTCATTTGCCAGATCCTTACATTCTTTTGCGAAGCTGGTGTTGTTCAGGATGTCCGATGATATCTCGGCCAACTGGTGAAGGGTCGTTACGGCGAAGAAATTGGAAGGTATCAGGAAAGGATAAATTGTTGCATCGTCCGAAGGTCTGAAAGAGGAGCATATCAGGCCAACCGGATTCACAGGGTTGCCATATCCATCGCCGGGTAAGGTATCAGTGGCTTTTGGAGTTGTGCGCATGAACCGGTAAGGCCCTGAGTCATCTTTACGTTGCTGTTCCTTGAAAGTCTTTACAATGAGCTTTGCCGTTTTTAGCCAGTTTTCATCAAACGGACTGGAATCAGCGGATATTTTATAGTAATGATAGGCCAATCTGACAGGGTAGCACAATGAATCGATCTCCCATTTGCGCTCATGCAGCTCAGGCTTCATGTCGGTATGATCACTTTCCCAGTGTCCCCCCGTAGGACCGTCATTAAAAGCATTCGCGTAAGGGTCAATCTGAATCAGTTCTGTTTGCCTGTATATCAATCCTTTAACCAGTTGTTTCAACCGGTCGTCGTCATTTATAAGCGGTAAATAAGGCCACACCTGAGCGGAACTATCACGCAACCACATAGCGTGAATGTCACCTGTAATGATAAATGTATCCGGTTTATTATCCTTGATCTTGAAAAATACAGTCGTATCGAGCGTGTTAGGAAAGCAGTTCTCAAAAAGCCAGGCTAATTCCTGATTCCCGATTGCTTCCTTAGTTTTGATTATAGTCTGTTCAACAGCAGCACTCGTAAAATTTCTTTTCTCCAGATAAGGCCTGCGCGAGGGATATTTAGAGAGAAAATTGATGGTGTTACCAAATTTTGGCAGTGCGAGACTTCCAAGAAGTAAACCTGAAGTTTTAAGAAAAGTTAGTCTGTCCATGCTGTTGTTGTTAAAATTATAAATGTATTATTTTTCAAGATTTTGAGTAATAGGGGCATTCCCGGTTTAAACTCAGGTGGGCCTGTATATACGTTATTAGCGTGTTCCTAAGACTGTTCCGTTCTTTAATTCGAGGTTGAAATCACCTGTTTTATCAGTGATGGTAGTTTGTGGGCTTGACTTCATAAATGGCCAGTAGGCTACAAGGTTTTCTTCAGTTCCTGTAAGGATGAAATCTTTATCAGCCTGAATTTCTGCTGCAGTACGGGCAACATTCCAGAACCTTACATCAAACAGTTTACCAACGAGGCGTCTTTCAGGCTGCATGAAACCTGCACTGTTACCAAAAGTAAGTTGTTGTTTGCCTGCCAGTGTTGAGTTAACAAAAATGCTGTCTCTTTCTGAAGCATCAACTTCACCAACCAGTTGACCGTTGATGTATGATTTCATGGTTGTACCATCAAAAGAACAGGCAACGTGTGTCCATTCGTTTCTTGGAACAGTAGCACCGGTTTCAGGTTGTATCCTGCTTTCCTGACCATCAGAAATAGTAAAGTCAAGGGCGTCATTGTCACCTATACGGAGGTTCCAGCCTCTTAGACCATCTTCATAAAATTCAGTAGAAACTATATTTCCGTGGAAACCGGGTTTGTCAGAATAATTAACCCATGCTTCGAAAGTGAAAACCGACAAGTTGAAATTCTCAGCTGAGGTTGCACTTGTTTCAAAGGCATAAGTACTGTCGGTTGCGCCGAATGCTAGGGCAACGTCTTTTATCTCATTGGCTTCAAAAGCATAAATAACATCTTCAAGGGCAGTATTTGCAGCACTTATCTGATCCTGTGTTGCTTCAGTGTTATTCAAAACCGCTTTAGCTGCATCAACGCCTGCCTGTAAAACCGACTTTGAGTTTTTAACATATTCACCGGGATCATTTCCCTCAACTGCACTGGCAATGTAGCCTTCAGCTTTGGTGATATTTGTTTGGAATGCTGCACTGTCAACATCTTTGTCATCATCCTTTTTGCAAGAAGAAGTGATGAGTAAGGCAATAGTGAAAACCATCGTTAAAGTTAACCAAAGGCTTGCATGTGTTTTACTCAATTGATTTTTCATGATTTGATTTTTTTGTGTGATTAGTAATGTGGATTTTAAGTGATAATTGTTTCAAATAATTTATTAGTTATGCGAAATATCATTCGTTAAGCAAAATTCTTTTCAGTATCAAGGCATGATTTCGGCCTGGCATTTCATTTTTCGGGTAACCGTCGTCTTATGGCAGTTAGCGTCTTTTAGCTGTTATCAAGGATATCCCGCATTTTGAGTCAGATTCGGATTAACGTTTCTGCTTGATTGGGGAATAGGGTAGAGGGTGCGGAATGATGCACTTTGTTCTTTATCCCAGCGCGCATTGGTGTATGTTCCAAACCTTATCATGTCAGTGCGGCGGATGGCTTCATATGCCATTTCCCTGCCTTTCTCATCGAACAATTCGATGAGAGTCAGCTCGCCTGAGGTGTAAGCGGGGATCCCTGCCCTGCTTCTTATTGTATTGATTCCCTCAAGTGCTGCGGCAGGTACCTGGCCTCCCAGTCTGATTGAAGCTTCTGCCCAATTGAAATAGATTTCAGCTAATCTGAATACTACTAAGTCATTTGAAAAGCCCGAAGCTCCGGTCTCCACTCTGTATTTTATGTTTCTCGCGCCCGAGTTTTCTTTGCCGTCAGTCATATTGGCAACATCAAGCGTAAAGGAAAGGGGCTGGCCAATCAGGTCATTGGTGGCACGTACGGTATCACCGTCAATCCCAAGTTGTAATCCCCACATGAACTGCCCCCTTTGAATGTCGGGATTGTTTTGATTACCTGCTATCAGGGCATGTGAATCAAACTTACAGCGTTTATCGTTCAGCGTATCATACTTTTCAATAAATTCCCGTACAGTAACCAGGCCGTTATAACCTCCGTTGCCGGTGTAGCTGAACTGTGTTTCTTTCTGCGCCCAGTGGGTGGTGAATTTGAAAAGATTGTCAACATCGTTTCCGTAAACAGCATCGTTCGGAATTACGAAGATGTTTTCTTTCGATAGATAATTATTGGTAAGGAATGGAGTTTGCCAATGGGCATCAAGCTGAAATAGTCCGCTGTTTGCGATGCTTTCGCAGACTTCAATGCATTTGCTCCATTCGGCAGTGCCTGTATAAACTTCAGCATTCAGGTACATTCTTGAAAGGATGGCTTCGGCTGTTTGCTTTGTGAAGCGGCCATACATTTCACCCGAATTGTATTGGGGTAACTGATCCCTGATCTCTGTAAGTTCAGTTTCAATATATGCATATAACTCTGCACGGGTTTTTGAAGCAGGACTGTACTGGTCAGTGGCTGTAACTATGGGTACATTGCCAAACAAGTCGAGCAGGTAATAGTAAAACAGGCTTCTCATCCCTCTAACTTCGGCAATATAAACCGTTTTTTGGGCTTCCGGAATAAACTCAATGGGCGTAATATCATGCAGCACAGTATTGCAGAAACTGATTCCCTTATACAGGTGGTTCCAGGCAAGTTTAAAAGAACCATCTTCGGGAGTCCATTCATGGCGGTGAAGCCTTAACCAGTTCCCGTTGTCAAATCCATCCCTGCCTTTCTGGGGCCATGCTGCCTCATCCGTTGAAAGTTCCTGTAACAGGTAAGTAGAACCCCCGTTGGTAGAGAAAAACATGTATGTTTGACGCAGGTGCGAATATGGACGGCTAACTGCAGCTTCCACTTCGTCAATTGTCTTGTAATAGTTTTCGTTCGTGATGGTACTGAATACCTCTTCATCCAGTTTGGTGCATGAACCGGCACTGATGATCAAGGAGAGTACAGTTATAATTCTAAATATTTTCATGTTTTTTAGTTTCATGTTTGTCAGCTTCATGTTTGTCAGCTTCATGTTTGTCAGCTTCATGCTTGTGAGCTTCTGTTTGTCAGCTTCATGTTTGTGAGCTTCATGTTTGTGAGCTTCATGTTTATCAGCTTCTTTATCCAGCATATTAAAAATGAACATTTAAACCAAGCTGATATGTTGATGAACGCGGATAGTATGCCTGCTGGTCCCATCCGGGGGTTAGTCCGTCAATTGTTCCACTCCCAACCTCAGGGTCAAATCCCGAATAACCGGTGAGGTTTATGATGTTGGTAGCAGTAAAGTATACATTGAGCATTTTGATCTTCCTGATGTTGTCGAAATTATACCCCAGGGTGATATTATCCAGTCGAAGGTAATCGCCCTTTTCCAGGTAATAATCTGAGAATCTTAGCCTGTCGTCCAGTTCGCTGTTGGGTGATTCCAGAATACTGCTGAAATAATTTGAAGGCGCATTTGCCGTATTTTCATACCACAGTCGCTTGGCATTGAATACATCAAACCCGGCGGCCCCAACAAAGTATACATTCAGGTACATCTTGCTGTATCTGAAGTTCAGTGTCAGGCTGTATAAATGCTCGGGCAAACCATTGCCAAGCGTTGTAAAATCAACGGTTTCTTCTATCACGCCATCGCCGTTAAGGTCCTCAAACACCCAGTTGCCATCTGAATCAATGCCTTTAGCCTTGAACCCGTAGAATGTGCCTAACGGAAGGCCTTTTGCCAGAATGTACAGGGAGGATGAAACGTTGCCGTAATCGGCATAGAGAATTGAATCAGATTTGAACTTGTCATTCGACAAAGAAAGCACTTCATTCATATTCCTTGAATAATTCACACCCAGGTCAATGCCGAACTTTCTCTCCTGCACCAAATTGTAAAACATTGATAGCTCAATACCTTTATTCTCTATTGTACCCACATTGGCAAAAATGTTGGGTTCTATGCTCGGCGGGGTCTGTGTTACAAAGTTTCCAAGCAGGTCAACGGTTAGGCGGTTGTAAACATCAATGGTTCCGTTCAGCCTGTTCTTCAGCATTGAGTAATCAACCCCAATGTTAAACTCTTTGGTCTTTTCCCATCTGAGATCAGGGTTCGGATTTTCGGTTGGCCCGTAGCTTCCTATCCATTGTCCGTTGTAAAATGCATTGCCACTGTGACCAATCCTTGCGAGCGACTGATACAGGGGGATGCCCTGACTTCTTCCGGTAATTCCGTATCCGGCACGCAGTTTTAGCTGGGTGAATAAATTCAGTTGTTTAATAAAATCTTCTTCTGATAACCTCCATCCGGCTGATATAGCAGGGAACCATCCCCATTTGTTATTCGCACCGAACACACTTGCTCCTTCGCGGCGCAGACTGGCATTAAACAGGTATTTGGTGTTAAAGGTGTAATTCACTCTTCCGAAGAAGGCAATCAGTCTGCTCTTTTGCCTGGTACTTTCAATGGTTGCTTTTCCGTCCTGTATAAATGTTCCTGCCCCAATATTGTTGGCTCCGAAGGCGTTTGTGAGGAAATTACTGTTGCTCATGTACGAGCTCGACATTTCGTTCTCAATGAAACTGTATCCGCCCATTAATTTTGCATCATGAAGCCCGCTGCTATATGAATAGTTGGTGAGTAACTCAAACACATTCTCAATTGAAAACTCTGCATATTTTGTGGCATTTCCGGTAACACCGCTTATAACGCTGTTGCGCGAATCAATATGCTCAAACACTGAGTTGTCGATGTTCTTGATTGAACTTGAACCCCTGGCGTTTAAATCGAGGTTACCTGTAATATCAATGTTAGCCTCCAAACTTCCGTTAAACCTGTTTATGATGCCATTGTTATCAATCTGCTTCAGCAAGGCAAGCGGATTTGAAGCACCAACACCCGGTAGTTCATAAAAAGTGCCATCTTCGTTATACACCGGCGCGGTTGGGTCATATTTCAGTGCCTCATCAAAGGCATTGAAGTTGGTAAGTTTCTGGTTGGTGCGACTGCCGCTGACTATTGCATTAAAATCAATTTTGTCAAGTACGTTCTGTGTGAGGTTGATCCTGAAGTTGGTTGTCTTGTTGTAGGTATCAATGGCCAGTCCATGGTGGTCCTTTTTACCTACTGATAACCTGACCGATGAATTCTTCTGACTGTTTGAAAACGATAATCCCTGGAAGTAGCTGAGCTTATTCTGCAGCAGTTCATCAAACCAGTAAGTGTCAAAACCTTTATTTGTCTCGGCTTCAGTGTAACCCTGTGTCCTCAGCAAGGCAATATACTGCTTCGCATTGAGCATTTCAGGTCTGTTAACAGGTCTTTCAGTGAAATAGTATGAGGTGTATTCAACATTTGTTTTATCGGTTAAACCTGATTTGGTCTCAACAATTATAACACCATTACTGCCCCTGGTTCCGTATATGGCCGTTGATGCGCCGTCCTTCAGAATATTGAATGATTCAATGTCATTTGGACTCAAAGCACTCAAATCAGATATGGTACTGTATACCCCGTCAATAATAACCAGCGGACCGCTACTGGCACTTATGGTACCTATTCCCCTGAGTGTAACCTGCGGATCAGAATTCGGGTCATTACCCGCCTGGTTAACAATCGCCAGACCCGGTACTTTACCTTTGATCAGCTCAATAGGATTGCTGGTTACCCCTGATTTCATTTCAGCGGCATCCACAGTAATGATTGAGCTGGTGATCTTCTCCCGTGTGGTTGTGCCGTAGCCAATCACCACCACTTCGTTCAGCAGTTCAATGCCCGGTTGTAATTCAACATTAATAACCCTTTGGCTTCCAACAGGTATATCCTGTTTAACATAACCAATATATGAAACCTGCAATACCGCTGATTCATCAGGAACTTCTATCTGGAAAGCGCCGTCGAGGTTGGTAATCACGCCTTGTGTCGTCCCGCGGATGATCACATTAGCACCCGGAATGGTGGCTTTTGCAGCGCCATCTGAAACAGTCCCGCGCACTGTAAACTTTCCTTTACTGCCCGTAACAGCCGGCAGCATATCAGTAGTTGAATCAGGCGTGAGCAGTATCTTCCGGTCGAAGACCATGAAATTTACATCTGTTCCCCTGAATAATTCTTTTAGTACATCGGTAAGAGATTTATTATCAGCAGTAATGGTAACCAGGCGGGTAACGTCAATCTGCTTCTGGTTGAAGATGAAATAGTACTCTGTTTGCATCTCAATCTCATCCATAACCAACTCAAGCGTTTTATCCTTCACAGAAAGTGAAATTCTGGCTTCCTGCGAATAGGCACGATTAACGATTGTACCTGACAGGATAACGGTAAGAGTGAAAAGTATAATTTTTAATTTCATGATAGGTCTGATTGCTTCAGGGTTACTTGTCAATAAGCGTAATGATAACTTTCTTTTTATTAAAGGAATTATCGGGGTTTGCACTTCCTTCTATAATTTTATAGTCAATAGGCAGGCTTCGTTTTATCAGCTCCATTACTTCTTCCAAACTTTCATCGATAAACGTAGCTCTTAGCCTTAAATTCTCTTTTAAGTCTACATTAAGCTCAATATCAACATTATACCATCTTTCAAGCTTGTTTGCAACAACATCCAGAGGGTCGTTTCTGAAGATCAACTTACCATCAATCCACGAAGTATACTTATAAGGCTGAACCACTTCAGTTGTGAAATCATTCTGAGCCTTATTATACGTAACAAGGTCATTTGGCTTCATTGTATAGGTTGTATTGTTAACCGTATTCATAAAAACCACTTCGCCTTCCTCAAGAATCACTTCAATATTCTGCTCATTCTCATACGAATTGATATTAAAGCGTGTGCCGAGCACCTTAACCGCGATTTCATTGGCTGTTACAACAAAAGGACTCTTCTTATCGTGATGAACATCAAAAAATGCCTCCCCATCAAGCGTCACCTGCCGGTGCGATGTAAAATTGCCGCTATACTTCAGCGTTGAATTACTGTTCAGCCAACCGGTAGACCCATCAGGCAAAGAAAAATTGACTTTCGACCATGCCGGAGCTTTAATTTCAACCCATGTAAGCTTTTGCTGACGATTTTCATTCAATTGCTGAATCCCCAGCAGAATCACCAACGGCAGAACAATAATACCCGCCAGCCTCAGCGACCAACGCATAACAATGTCCAGTTTCCGTACTTTCTTATCTGTCTGCTTTCCAGCCTGACGTGTATTAATTTCATAATGAATGCGATGGAGGATATGATCGAGGTTAACTTTTTCAGTTTTCTTACCGGCACTATTCTCATCAGCAGCAGTCTCGTCAGCAGCAATAATCTCATCAAACTGTCCAGCCAGGAATGTTTTCAGATCATGTTCAGCAGCATCATCCGTGAACACACTCTGTATATAGGATTCTTCACCAGACTTTATGTCGGAATCATCCTTTAAAAAATAGCGTTTGATCTTCTCCTTATCGAAAACAGGCTTTGTCATAAATCGTATTTGTTAACCAATGCATATAATATCCGCGAAAGCGAAATCACACCCATCGTAAAGTGAAAAAAATGGAATTTTCTAGGAAATAAATAAGCTATACCATAAAATCAGCGCCAAACTTTCATTATTAAGTTTAGTGCGGATAAACTTCAGTGCCATAGTCAATTGATTCTCAACTGTTTTATGGCTGATATTCATCTCCTCGGCAATCTCCCTGATACTCCTTCCCTCGAGTCTGCTTTTGATGATAATTTCCTTGCGCCGTTGAGACAACTGATCAATAAGCTTTATAATATACTGATATAAAGTATCATAGGAAACCTCCCCTGAAGTGCCGGGCTCCGTAGAATTACTTCCTGATGATGGAAAATTGCCTTCCGCCACCGAATTAAAATATTCAGCAAGATACCCTTTCGTCCTGAAATGCTTCCGTATAATATTAAAGGCAATCGTAAAAAGGAAAGCCTTAAAAGAAAGCTCCTTTTTCAGAGATGCACGCTTCTCCCAAATAACCGTGAACACCTCCTGCACCAACTCCTCAGCCTCTTCCGTTGATTTCAGGTAACCCAAAGCAAAACGATACAAGTAACCGCTGTACTCATGATACAGGGCATTGAAGGCCAAAATGCTGCCCTCCGTCAATTCATGCACCAAATGTGATTCATTGATCACCCGATCTTTCATCTCCCTTCCCGATTTTTTACAAATGTAATATTCCTTTTGATTCCACACTGCGTCGGTTCGTGATTCATCCTTTTGTCTGAATTCCCAACCAACAGGAGATTCCTCCTATCGTCGGAATGACGGGGGTGGGCGCAGTGAGGAATCTCACCATACATGGGATGCCCAACCACCAGGAGATTCCTCCTATCGTCGGAATGACGTGGGGGGGTCGTTCGTATTGGGGGATTCCTCCTATCGTCGGAATGACGGGGGTGGGCGCAGTGAGGAATCTCACCATACATGGGATGCCCAACCACCAGGAGATTCCTCCTATCGTCGGAATGACG
>JAEZDY010000004.1 GCA_023417935.1 Bacteroidota bacterium | reverse complement strand
TGAGTAGGGAGTAGTGAGTAGTGAGTAGTGAGTAGTGAGTAGTGAGTAGTGAGTAGTGAGTAGTGAGTAGTGAGTAGTGAGTAGGGAGTAGGGAGTAGTGAGTAGTGAGTAGGGAGTAGGGAGTAGCGAGTGGTGAGTAGGGAGTAGGGAGTAGTGAGTAGGGAGTAGGGAGTAAGGAGTAGGGAGTTGATTCTGAACAATCGAATTAAACGATGAAAACATGGCCATAAAAATAGTCCCCACACAAACCTGGTACCTTGAAATGACGGGCAGGCCTGTGAAAGATGCTTTTGAGCTCCCACCCGGTTATTCAATTGAACCATTCACTATCAGCAACCGTAAATCTACAGGTGAGGAAATGAATGATTCTACCGGTAGCATGAAGAAATCATATCTTGAAACCTATAAAGCAGTGGGTGGCAATTACAATTGGTACGATCGTCTGCTGATGCCGGTTGAAGAACTTGAGGAGGTTTTAAACAGCGCGAACACTGAAATCCTGTACTTAAAATACGAAGGTGAAATAGCAGGTTTCGTTGAGTTTGACCATTCAGCAGAAGGAGAAACAGAGATAGTGTACTTTGGCCTCACAGCCTCACATACAGGCAGAAAGGCAGGCTTACCCTTCCTGCAGTGGGCTATCAACCACGCCTGGCAAAAACCAATAAATCGCCTGTGGCTACACACCTGCGATCTCGATCACCCTGCCGCATTACCATTATACCAAAAAGCGGGTTTTAGTGTTTATAAGAGTGAAATCGTTATGCAGAGAGTAGAGAGTAGAGAGTAGAGAGTAGAGAGTAGTGAGTAGTGTGTAATGAGTAGTGAGTAGTGAGTTATGAGTAGTGAGTTTTAAGCTCTAAGCCTACCAACAAAGAACAAAGAAACAACGAACAATTTTCGCATGGAACAAAAAACCGCCCAAATAATATCCGTAATCATGCACCCCATGTTTATCATAACCTGGGGTATGCTGGTGATGCTGAACCTGAATGCCTATTTTGTGCTGATCATACCTGAGCAGTTGAGGTGGTCAATCGTACTGCTGGTTTTTGGGAATACTGCTTTGATGCCGGCCATCCTGATCTGGATCATGGCACGGAAGAACATAATCAGCAGTCTCCAGATGCCGCTTAGGGAAGAGCGCACATGGCCATATCTGATATTTGCAGTATTCTATGCGTCAACCTATTTCTTACTATGGAACCTGGGCCTGCCAAAGATTTATTACAAGTTTATTGCCGGGGGACTTGCCTCTATACTGCTGGCTACAATGATAAACCTGTATTGGAAAATTAGCATCCACATGATAGGCATTGGCGGACTAACAGGCGGTTTTCTGGCCCTCTCCTACAAGGGACTGGTAAATGCGCCTGCCCTTATTATTATCTTGCTTTTCCTTTCGGGACTAACCGGCTTTGCGCGATTGCAATCAAACAGCCATTCCCCTGCCCAGATTTATGTAGGTTATTTATTAGGCGCTTTCGCTGTGGGAGCTGTGTTTTTATACAATTAAAGGGATTGTTCAAAACTTCGCGTTCAAGAGTTGTTCAAAGCTTCGCGTTCAAAAGTAGTTCAAAGCTTCGCGTTCAAACAAAGCTTCGCGTTCAAGAGTTGTTCAAAGCTTCGCGTTCAAACAAAACTTCGCGTTCAAAAGTAGTTCAAAGCTTCGCGTTCAAACAAAGCTTCGCGTTCAAGAGTTGTTCAAAGCTTCGCGTTCAAACGTTGTTCAAAGCTTCGCGTTCAAAAGTTGTTCTAAACTTCCATAGTCGAATTAAAAACTCAGGGAATCCGCTCGCATTATGTTGAACAACCTTTGAACTACTTTTGAACTACGTTTGAACTAATTTTTAAAATGGTCTCAGGGAAATACCTACAGAAATAGGGTAAATATCAATACCTGAAGTTTCTTCAAACACTGTTGCCAGCGAATAGAATGCTGTGAAATTCACCCACTTATAACCTGCCTGGAAGGTGGGACCGAAACGCCACTTACTGAGATTGGGAAGGCTGCCTTCTTTGATTTTGATGCTGCGTCCACCGGCAGGGTTTTCGCCTTTGTATTTGGTATGGGCACTGATAAGGTAACCGGCTTTAATACCCAATGCTATCCTTACACCGCCATCACTTTTATAACGGATCTCGGCAGGTATGTCGAGGTAAGTTAGTTGAAGTTTATTAATCTTATAGTCAACATCATCGTCAATTGGAGTTAGTGTTGACATATTTGCTGAGTCAGATAGGCTACCATTGCTGTGAAGGTTATGCATTCCAAGTCCGAGACCTATGGCCAGTGATACGTTACCTTCTTTTATTGGACTGCTATACATTCCATATATGTTTATTCCCGGATTAATGGCACGGAAGTCAATATTGGTAGGGCTATCCTGAACGAAGTCGTTGAAAATGTCAATACCGGTAGTAAACTTGTTGGCAAATGAACCGGTTTGTGCCTGCATGGCAGTTACGGAAAGGAGGGCTGAAAATAAGAGAATAATTTTCCTCATAGGTATAGGTTTTGGTGGTGATCATATTTAACGAATACAAAGATAACAACAAAAACCAGTGTTAATTGTCTGAATTGTGTAATTTTGCATTTAAATAAGGCCCCGTAGTTCAGCGAATAGAATGACAGATTCCGGTTCTGTAGGTCACAGGTTTGAATCCTGTCGGGGTCGCAACGTTATATAGCCGTCTCATCTGAGCGGCTATTTTAACTTGCCTTCCACTTATTTCCACAACACATTTGGTGCATTTCACTGCGAATGCTATTTTATTTTTTGTTTGTAAAATCTATTTTTATATTTACTGACTGAAACAAACCACCGGGTAACCACACCCGGTTTCACGCAAACAATCAACAAGTAATCATGAAAAACATTATGTTATTATACCTGCTCATTGCCTTAACCATCGGAGCATCAGGGCAGAGCAAGGAGTTGTCATTGTCATTCTCTACCTACCGGGTTGACTTTGCCACACAAACCGAAGCAGGATTAATTGAACATCCGGATTGGAGAGATGTAAGCAATTTATGCAATCTTGGGATAGGTTATTATATTCCGGTATTCTCACCACAGCCGAATTTGGGTATCGGGATTAATGCAACAGTCATCGGCGGCCTTAGATGGCAGTCCACTTCAAACCATGAAATTTATGGTGATCTGGGACTCCCTGTTACAGCTACTTTCCGTTATGGAGCAGGATCTACCCGCGAAGCTTATAGTCCTATTGGTGTTGGACTGGGCCTGGGTTACAGGTTAAACGCCGCAGTTGTCCCTGACGGTGATCCATTTTATATTCAGGAAGATCCTGTGGTACTTACAATGTTTAAACCATATTTATTTGTAGAATTAGTTTTGGACTATCAGAAAAGAGACAGGAGTTTCTTTGATAATTTTAAGATACAATTTGCTATTCAGCCTTCACACACTAAATCAGGTTATAGTCCTGGTATGGAAGCAGAGATTAGCGGAAAAATGTCATATTACTCTATCTCCTTCATAAAATTCAACGCCCTTGACTAACCTTCAAATAGAACAATCATGAAAAAAGCATTACTCTTTATCAGCATTATTATCATTCCTGCGCTGTTATCAGCACAACAGGATTTAGGACAGATTAATGTTTCAAAATGGAAACTGTTCTCGGTAGGTAATAATAAGCAACTTAAAAAGATTGACGACAGTACGATGTATGCTTATTACCGGACAAGCCTTGATGAGTCAGGTATTATGATCTTTGATAAGTCGATGAAAGTTACAAGGGATATTCCCTTAGAGTTGACCAAAAATAAGAAGATAGTTTTCTCCGCAAAAGCTTTTGCCCAGGTTGCTTCATTCCCATATACCTTCTACCGTCCCGATGCACGGGCTGTTGTAATAGTAGCAGCTCAGAAAAATGACAAGAAGGATTATTCTGTAGTTGGAATCACCTATAGTATTGATGGAGCCGGCTTACTGGATGTTCAGGAATTAGCCAAAGCATCATCAGATGATTTTATCATAAGATACTCAGAGAATGAAGCATATATGCTTGTAGCTGAACTCACTAAAAAGCAAAAAGGAAAGGGATATACTGTTATCTATAATGTATTTGATAAAGAGTGCCAGAAAGTTTATTCGGCTGAAGGTGATCTTCTTAAAGGTGGTGATAACTACTTCCGTTTACTTAATACCGGTGAACTGATTCACTATTCAATAAAAGAAGAGGGCAGGAAGATCACATATTTATTCACAAAGTTTGATGCAAGTGGTACTTCAGTAACAGCTGCATTTGCTCCGCCTAAAACTGATATCTACAATTATGACGGCTTCAGTATTACAAAAACCGACAATGGGGAATTTTTTGCTTCTTGTATGAAGTACAGAACGAAAGCTGAAGGACTGGCCATACTGAAGATAGATTTTGAGAACAAAACAGTAAAAAAAATAACAGATAAGAATTTTGATAAACCCGGCCTCGCTAAGCTTAATGCAGTTAAAACCAAAAGCATTGCAATGGTGGGCAAGAAGCTTGAACCGGTTAAGGATTTTAGTTCATACTCCATCTACACATGTTCAGCTGACAATGAGAATATATATTTGGTGCTTGAGGATTTTTATTCAAAAACTGTAACAAGTAAAACCGGCACACGAATTACTTATGGAAGTGATGGATTGATAGTGGCCTGTTATAGTCATGATGGTAAGGAAAAATGGATAGCACCAATTAAGAGGAGGGCCAGACACCATGATACTGATATCAATTTATTCAACGGTAATGGAAGGTCAATTGCAATAAGCAGTTATGAGACATCTGAAGATTTTTGCTTTTTAGTGAAAAGTCAGGACAAGACCTATTATACAAAGGTTAACAAGAAAACAGGCAAGGATATTGAACCGGTGCTATTACTTGATGATAAGAGTGGATACACAAATTCAAACTGTATGGGATGGTTTGATGATGATGAAGTGGTGGTGCTTTCACTCAAAGGAACGTTTGTTTTAAGCAAAGATAATTTCTGGCTGAAAGGTTTCAGGATTGGTAAAATTGCCATTTAAAAATTCTTAATTGACAGCTCGGGACCAGTCCATTAAGAATGGTTGCAAACCTGGAATTCGGGATTTGTCAATTATTCAGACTAGTATACTCCAGCGGCTGATGCTTTCTGACTTTGCTTAATTGAAACCCTATCTCTTAAATCCATCATTGGTTTCTCGTAATACTTATAAAGTAATGTTGATAAGGTAATTACGAGAAACCAATAGAGGGCATAATATAACCACGCCTGCAAGGTGCTATGAATAGGTATGTTGGCCGTGAAGACTGATGAGATCAGTCCAAGGTTCAATAGATACATGGAGTAGGAGATAAGGCTGATATGTGTTACCGGCCTTGAGATAAAACGTGGTGCGGAGCGCAGTCCGTCAAAGAAAGGTAACATCAGGAAGCAGCCAAAGCTTTGAATGATTGTCAAGAACACCTTGGTACTAAAGTCATTTGGTTGCCATGTTGTATAAAGCACGGTATATACAACAGCTACACCTGCCACCATAGTGATGTGACGTGACCGGTGCCATAGTGCAGGAAAATTATGACTTATCAGCGCTGCCAATAGCCCTAATGCAATTCCATCAAGTCTGAAGATCACAACTTTGAATATACTGGTCTCTAACCAGAATTTATCGACCTGAAACTCTGAGGCTATAAAAAGCCGAAGGAAAAAAGGAATAAACAGAAACAAGGAAATGGCTAAAATAAAAACCTGGTTTTTGGTTATGCGGGATTTGGTGAACAGAAATGTGAGACTCAGTAGAATTGGGAAAAAGATATAGAACCATTCTTCAACGCTTAAGCTCCATGATTCCCAAAAGAAGCCTGTAAAGGGTTGTGAAAAGTTTTGAAGGAAGAAAAGGAATTTCCAGTTGAAGTTAGTAATGTCTTCGTTGGTGAGTCCATAATAAACGACGAGCACATTAAGAAATAACACCAGGTAGTAGTTTGGAAGGGTCCTGAACCAACGCCTTATCCAGAATTTCCACAGTGTTCTGATTCCAAATGATTTTTCATGAAACTCCTTTAAAAGGATTGAACCTATAAGGTAACCACTTAAAACAAAAAACAGCTCAACGCCATCTGGTAGTCTGATCCACGGAAAATTAGTATCTACACTTTCAAGCATCCTGCCGTGTCCCATTACAACTATGATAATGGCAATTGCACGCATTAGGTCCAGGCCAAAGATTCTCTTATTATGCTCAATTTTACGCACCAAATCACTGCTTATTTATTCAGCTAATATAAAAGTATTTGCTGAATTTCAGGCAATAGTTAAGATAATGGTGTAGCCATCATGAGATATTAAAACTTGTACCCCAACCTGAATGAGATTCTATTATAGTCGGTATGAACGATGGTGTTGTTATATTCATAGCCCCACCAGGAATACTTATTGTACTTGTACGATAATTGCTGGAAATGGTATCCCATGCTTAGCACAAGTGAGGATGTGCCTCCTGAAATCGGAATCATGAGTCCTGCTTCGGGGTTTAGCTGCAAACCACCATAATACTCTGTTACTTCACCGTTATAATAATCGTCTTGTATTTGTGAACTCTTTCCAAGGGGAAAGGCGTAACCAAGTTTCATTGACAGGAATGGCTTAGTCCTCTCCCTTTTTGAAATATATTTCACATCTGCAAAAACAGGCATCACGCTCCACTCATAGTATTCAAAGCCAATGCCAATTCCAGCCAGAACGTTCGTACCCAGGCGTATACCGGTAACGTTCGTAAAAGAGGGAATCGGTATAAACCCATTCTGGCCCTGGCCCATTAGTAGTGCTACTGAGGTCAGGTTATACCATTTCTTTTCTTCCTTTGATTCAGGAGTGTTTTCCTGCGCGCTTCCGGGCCTCTGTGGATTACCCAAAGCAGCATTGACTTTGTAGGGTGCAATACTATCAATATCAGCTTTTTTGATATTATATACGCCGCAGTCGTTTACCAGCCTGATATTGCCCTGACTATCAGTTTGAACTGTTTGTCCGATTCGGACATCGCCGCCTTTTAAAAAAATTGCAACCGTTTCACCGGACTGTGCCGATGAAACGATTGCAATTGAATTCAGAACCAAAAAAAGCGCAAAAACAGTCAGATTAGATTTATAGGTCATCCATTTATTATTAACATGTCATCTAATAACTTCTTGATCATCAATCACTAAGGGGTTAATAGAACTTCACCAATTATTAAGGGGCTTTGATTGCAGTTGCAGGGATGTAACTTAGTAAGGTTATCGCCTGTGGGTTGCTGTAGTCATATTGGTAAAGTCCGTTTGCACCTATCATAAGCAGTAATCCATTAACCGGGATAACATCAAAAGTCTTTATATCAGCATAGTGAGCTATCTGGTTCATGTGTATCATCATTGGATCGGTTGCATCGTATATTTTCAATCCGGCGTTACCATCACAAATGAAAAGTATCTTGTTATCAATGCCCAGACCGTGAGGATTTGACATAGGATAAGATTTTACAAGGAATGGATTGGTAATTGAAGATATATCAATGACATCAAGTTGGTTAGTGCTGGCATTGTTGCACTGAGTGCCTGAACGTAGTGTAACATAAGCGAAGTTGTCCTCGATTACAACGGGATCGCATGAGTTGATGTGGTTGAAAGCTGAAATGTAAGTTGGGTTTGAAGGCGAACTTACGTCATACACAAGCATTCCTGTTGTTGTGCCCATAAAGAGCCTGTTTCCATGAGGGAAGAGCGTTTCAACTTCACGATCAAGGTATACTTCTGAACCGGTTGTAATACCTGGAGTGGTATTAACATTAAAGAGTTTGAGTGTATTGTTGTGCAGCGCATACAGATAGCCGTTTGCAAGGGTAAACCTGGCCATTGAACCACCAATGCCTGTAGTTGAAGAATTAAAACGCACCTCACTCTGGCCTATGGATGGAACACCTGCATTGTCGTACATTACTTTACCAAAGCCGAATCCGTTGTTTTCTTTGTGCACTACTTCTGTTACCTCGCGTGTTTCCCAGCCTACTACTACACCTTTTGCAAAGTCAAGGCCATAAACAGGATAATTCAGATCAGTAATCGGGGGAACAACATTTGGGAAAGCATTTTCAACCCTGTCAATTTCCAGAGGATTATGCGGATCAGTTATATCAATTGCTACAAGATCAATATAGCTATCTACATAAAGGATATTTCCCATGATGGCCATGTCGATATTACCCGGTATTGTAATAAAGTTAAGAAAAACCGGTGATTCAGGATTGGCATTGTCAATTACATGTATGCCTTCCTGGAATTCATTGACAAAAATGAAGTTGTCTTTAAAATAGATCTTGCCGGGATTATTTAGTCCTTGTGGTGCTTTCTTTACCACTGCGCTTCTGAACTCATTGAAACCCATTACAACCGGGACGTTTGCCGTATAAGTAACTTCTTCGTATGTCTTGTCCTGACACGATGTTAATGCCCCAAGAGCCATCACAATGAACAGAAGTGCTGCTGCTGAATACTTTGTTTTCATTCTTCTAAAATTTTTGCTGTATCGGTAAGATGTATGATAATGATATTGGTTGCATTGATTGGTACTTCTAATCGAGGTTTATTCTTAACCCTGTTTGCACAGAAGGCCATGCCACCTGGGTGCTTCTGATGTTGTAAGGCTGGGTTTTATTCATAAAGAAAGCTTGTACGCCACCCTGGGCGAAGAGGTAAAATTTACCACTCAATTTAACCTCACCACCAAGTCCGGTTACTGATGAAAGCTGAAAACCACGTATATTCTGCTGTTTACGCTCTGATTCAGTAATCACGTCATTGGTATAGGTATCAACATACCATCTGCCACCTATACCTTTTTCCAAAACTACCCATTGTAGAGCGTAGAGGTTAAACTTTTTCCGATCAAGGAACCTGTACCTGATACCTGCAGGTAGTCCGAGATAATTAAGTTCATTGCGGTATTTCTTGTAATACGGGCTTAGTTCATCAGTTTTAACCCTGAAACTAAGCAATGTATAGGTAATTCCTGTTTCGAAGCTCAGGCGGCGTGAGAGGCGTTTATCAACAATCACTCCCAGTGAAAGTGGAGCATCATGCACAGTATTCTCAATTTCTTCGAAGTAGGAGGTTTCATTGGCCAGATCGGCAGAGAAGTCATCATGGCTAAAACGGTCGCCACCAGAATTTTGAAGTTGTTCGTTACTAGTAAAATCAGCGCCTGAGGTAATGCCATAACCCGCTGCCAAACTCCAATCGTTTGCGTATTTACCTGGCTCTATTACTTCTTCTTCTTCTTCTTCAGGGTAACCCGGATATGGATTCAAGTGTGACATTACAGCTAGTTCAATGCCTTCAAGCACTGGTATCGGGTTGTAAAGCCTTTCCCTGGTGTTGGGCTTAGCAAACCGGGAATCACGGTGTGATGGGTCATTAAAAGGAGTACTTTTTTCTGAGGCTTCTTTTTTCTGAGAATCTAATTGTTGAGAATCCTTCTGTTTTATAGGATCACCTACTTTAATGGAAGGTACATTACGGTTTTCAGCATCGCTAGTCTGGGCATCAGCTTTAGCATCAGCTGGATAGGCAATTTTACCTGTAGCTGAATCAGTTTGTCCTTCTGCTTTGGTTTGTGACCCGGAATTATCCTGTCCTTTAGCCTTCACGTGTATTTCTGAATCAGAGATCATGCTGTTTTCGGCCGAACGGAAGATATCTGTTGTGAAGTAAGTTATGCCAAGTCCAAGCAACAGCACTAGTGAAGCTGCGATAGAGGAATAACGGAATATCATGATGCGGCGGCGACGTTTAAGCAAGCCTCCTTCAATGCGATCCCACATGCCGGCAGGTGGTTCTGCTTCGAAGTTAAGCATAGAATCGGCAAGTCCCTTGAACTTGTCGTCTGCTTTGTTATTGTCCTGCATGTCTGATCCTTGTTTTTTCATTCAATCGTTTCTGTAACCAAGCCCTTGCACGGGCGAATTGTGATTTTGATGTTCCTTCACTGATACCAACCAGACTGCCAATTTCTTTATGTGTATAGTTTTCAACCGCATAGAGGTTAAATACTGTACGAAAACCCACGGGCATTTCATTTATAGTTTGGTATAATACTTCGGCTGAAATATTCCCGAAACCATCATCACCTTCATTATTATCAGCTTCAGCATCAGTGTGCAGACCTTCCTGCAAACCACCGTGGTGCTGGTTTGGGAAGGTCAATTCTACACTGTTGCGCAGAATATCTTTCTTACGGAGTATCTCAAGTGCTGTATTTACCATAACGCGGCGCATCCAGCCTTCAAGAGAACCCTGCGACTTAAAGCTGCCGAGTTTCATAAATACGCGTATGAAACCCTCCTGCAGAAAGTCTTCTGCCATGCTTCGGTCAGAAGCATAACGAAGGCACACACCAAACATTTTTGGGGAGTAACTTTCGTACAAAAGCTTCTGGGCCCGTGTGTTGCCGGAAAGGCATTCCTTTAGCAGATCGTGTTCATCCATAGGAAACCCTGAAGCATGCTCTTGTCCGAACCATGGTTAAGATGCACCGTTCTTTAAATAGTTGCATGTGATAAAGGTACTATTTTCAGTCATTCGCTCAGCCTGAAGCAGTGGTTAAAAAAAAATCCCATTAACTTATATTCATAAACCGAAATAGGTATATTTGTAAGCTATGATTTTACGAATATCGTTTTTTCAATAACAACAGGTTTCAATTTTTATTGTAAGATTCCGAATCGTTAATGATATTCGTTTTTCGTGGTTCGTTGGTTAAACAAAACAGATTGGGGCTTTGTTAATATCAATCAAATTTTTTGAGAGGATCATCCGCCTAGTTTTATAATTTCTAAAAAATCAAGAGGTCAGTATTGTATGATCAGAAAAGTACTTGTTGCAAACCGTGGTGAAATAGCGGTTAGAATTATGCGGTCGTGCCGCGAGATGGGCATACGCACTGTAGCCGTTTATTCAGAAGCTGATCGAGCTTCAATGCATGTAAGGTATGCTGACCAGGCGTATTGCATTGGACCTGCACCATCGGTTGAGAGCTATCTTAAAATTGACAATATTATTGAAGCAGCAAAAGCTTCGAATGCTGATGCTATACATCCCGGTTATGGCTTTCTTTCTGAAAATGCCGAGTTTTCTGACAGATGCGACCGTGAAGGCATTATTTTCATTGGTCCGAATTCACATGCCATCAAAATGATGGGTGATAAGATCACTGCCCGCAAGACAATGATGGCTGCCGGTGTTCCTGTTGTTCCGGGAACTATTGATAAAATACATGATGAGGAAGAAGCGCTTCGGATCATTGAAGAAATTGGTGTGCCTGTTATGATCAAAGCCACTGCAGGTGGCGGTGGTAAAGGTATGCGACTTGTTAAGCATGCCGATGATATCATCAGCTCGCTCCGCATGGCACAATCAGAAGCCCGTAATGCTTTCGGCGATGATTCAGTGTATATCGAAAAGTATATAGAATCACCTCACCATATTGAGTTCCAGATTCTGGCCGACAAGCTGGGCAACACTATTCATCTCTTTGAGCGCGAGTGCTCAGTGCAACGTCGTCACCAGAAGGTAATCGAGGAAACTCCTTCACCTTTACTCACTGAGGCCATAAGGAATGAAATGGGACAGCATGCAGTAGCTGCCGCCAAAGCAGCCGGATACTATGGCGCAGGTACTATTGAATTTATAGTAGATGATAATCTCAACTATTATTTCCTTGAAATGAATACCCGCCTGCAAGTTGAGCACCCAATCACTGAACGCGTGGTAGGCGTTGACCTTGTTAAAGAAATGATAGGCATTGCCAATGGTGATCCACTGCCATACAAACAGGGCGACCTAAAGCAAAGCGGCCATGCCATTGAATGCCGTATATATGCTGAAGATCCCGACAATAACTTTATGCCTAGTCCGGGTACCATCCAGCATATTACTGAACCATTAGGCTTGGGCGTTCGCCATGATGGCTATGTTTACGAAGGGTACACTATTCCTATTCATTATGACCCCATGATCTCAAAACTGATCGTATGGGCCAAAACACGTGAGGAAGCAATTAACAGGATGAGCCGTGCACTGCATGAGTATAAGATCACAGGTGTGAAAACATCCATCAGGTTCCTTGCCAAAATTATGGAAACACCTGATTTTATTTCGGGCAACTACAATACCCATTTCATTGAAAAGAACCTTGATTTCCTGATGCAGGAGCCTGAATGCGATGGCCAGTGTGAAGATATTGCCCTGATAGCAGCATACCTCGATTATACAAGGAAACTGGCTAAAGTATCAACCAACGGAACCACCCAAAAGGCAGTAAGCCGGTGGAAAGATATACGTTAGTAGTTAGGTTTATAATAACTCCAATATATTCAGTTATGATTGCAGCATGGTTCAACCCATCAACATTAGCAGATTAAACAAGAAAAAGAGAAATTACCAATGGAAATAAATATAGAAGGACGCTCAGCCACTGTTGAAGAAGTATCACGTGATGGCAACATTATTACAATGAAAGTTGATAATGAACTGTATGAAGTTGATGCACTCAGGGTAGCCGAAGGAATTTATTCCATCATCTATAAAGGCAGATCATACAACATAGAGATGATTGCCGATAGCACAGCCCGCCACTACACGGTGAATTCATGGTACAATACATACAAAGTTGAAATCATTGATGCCCAAACCCGTTACAGGCTGAGCAGGGAAAAAGGCAGCCATAGTGACGAAGGTAAAGTAATTCTATCACCCATGCCGGGCAAGGTAGTTAAGATTCTTGTAGCTGAAGGCGACCAGGTAGAAGCAGGTCAAACCCTCATCATCATCTCAGCCATGAAAATGGAAAGCGAATTCAAAGCCCGCGTAAGCGGAGTGATAAAACACATTTCCGTAATAGAAGGAGAAACCGTTGATGCAAATAAGGAGTTGATAGTTATTGAATAAAATAAGGCTAAAGGCTAAGGGCTAAAGGCTAAAGGCTAAAGTATAAAGTTAAGGAAAAAGGAATAAAAATAAGGAAAAAGGAAAAGCCAATGTAGAGACGCCATGATGGGGTCTGAACGGAGGAAGAAAAAGGCTAAAGGCGAAAGTAAAAAGTAAGGGAAAAATACCTTGAACCATTTGAACAGCTTGAACAATTTGAACACCTTGAACCATTTGAACAACATTGAACTATCTTGAACAACATTGAACAATATTGAACGCGCGCAGCGCTTTTAACAACCTTGAACAAAAAAAACCATGAGCGAATTATCTGAAATATACAGCAAGCTTGAAGAGAAGAACCAGAAAGCACAGCTTGGCGGTGGCGTTGAGCGTATTGCAAAACATCACAGCACTGGTCGTAAAACAGCACGTGAGCGTATTGACATGCTGCTTGATTCAGGCACATTTACTGAACTTGACCGTTTTGTAGTTCATCGTGCCCGCGATTTTAACATGGAGAAAAACCTTATTCCCGGTGATGGTGTAGTAAGTGGTTACGGCAAGATTGACGGTAGGCTGGTGTATGTTTTTGCCCAGGATTTCACAGTTTTTGGCGGTACACTTAGTCGTGCCAATGCTGATAAGGTAATAAAGATCATGGACCTTGCCATGAAGATGGGCGCTCCGGTTATTGGACTAAACGATTCAGGTGGTGCCCGAATTCAGGAAGGGGTAGAGAGTTTGGCCGGTTATGCCGATATCTTCTACCGTAACGTGATGAGCTCAGGGGTGATACCTCAAATTTCAGCTATTCTTGGTGCCTGTGCCGGTGGTGCGGTATATTCACCTGCTATCACCGACTTTATTGTGATGGTGAAGAATGAAAGCTACATGTTTGTGACTGGTCCCGATGTTATCAAGGCTGTTACGCATGAAGAAGTTACCAAAGAAGAACTTGGCGGAGCTTTCACACACAACTCAAAGAGTGGTGTAGCCCACCTTATGGCGCTTGAAGAAGAACAGGCCATGATGATGATCAGGGAGCTTGTTAGCTTCCTGCCATCCAACAACATGGAAGAACCGCCACGCATTGCAACATCCGACAGCATAAACCGCACTGATGCGAAGCTGCAGGAGATTGTTCCCGTTGATCCGAATAAGCCTTACGACATGAAGGACATCATCACCAAAGTATTTGATGATGGTAATTTCTTTGAGATCATGCCACATTTCGCGGGCAATATTCTTACCGGGTTTGCACGTTTAGATGGCCGTTCAGTGGGTATTGTAGCCAATCAGCCCGCTGTACTGGCTGGAGTGCTTGATATAAACAGCAGCGTAAAGGCAGCCCGCTTCGTGCGTTTCTGCGATGCATTCAATATTCCGCTCATCACTTTCGTAGATGTACCGGGCTTCCTGCCGGGAACAACCCAGGAGTTCGGGGGCATTATCAGGCATGGAGCCAAACTGCTTTATGCATTTGCCGAAGCAACAGTACCTAAGATTACCGTGATTACACGTAAAGCATACGGTGGTGCCTATGATGTGATGTCGAGCAAACATATCGGTGCTGACATTAATCTTGCATGGCCTACTGCCGAGATTGCTGTTATGGGTGCTGAGGGTGCTGTGAATATTATCTTCCGCGATAAGCTTACCGACGAATCAAAAGCACAGCAGGTAAAAGAATACCGTGAAGTATTTGCCAACCCATACAAAGCCGCTGAACTTGGTTATATTGACGAAATCATTTATCCAAAAAACACCCGCCCAAAACTCATACAGGCACTTGAAATGTGTAGCAACAAGCGCAAAACAAATCCGTTCAGGAAACACGGGAATATACCTTTGTAGGGTTAGGGCTGTGAAAGGCTAACCCCTCGATAAAAACTCGGGGACCGAGGCTAAAGTAAAAAGTAAAAAGTAGGTAACTTCCTTAACAGCTTGAACAACCTTGAACAATCTTGAACAACATTGAACAACATTGAACAAAATTGAACAACATTGAACTACATTGAACCACTTTTGAACAATCTTGTCAAAGTGACTTACTTAATTGAGCAAAGCAGATCGCTTGATGTACTGCTCATCGGGGTAGTAGATGAATAAGCACGTGCCTTCCTTGATTGTTTCCACTACGGGTTTAACGAGTTCGGGGGGTACTGTGGGGCAACCGTAGCTTCTGCCTAATCTGCCTGTCTTCCTTATGTAATCTTCTGTGGCATATTCGGCACCGTGCATAATGATCTCACGCTGACGGGCATTATCATTAAATCCTTTTTCCATGCCATCGAGTAACATGGAGAGTCCTACTTTTGGTCCCCATATCTCTTCGCTGGTTATATAAAACCCAAGACTGCTCTCAAACGAATCTTGTTTGTTGGAGAAGTGCCTGGCATACTCCTCGCCCGTATTCCTGCCATGAGCAACCAGGGTATTGAAGAGCAATTCCCTGCGATTGAGGTCAATCACGTACATCCGTTTGTTTACACTCGATTGTGAAAGATCAACTATTGTGAGGATACCTGAATTCCTGAGTTTGGAATCAGCATCAAGATGCCTGTGCCCTTTTATTGCAAGTTCAAACACCTCAGGAGCGAGTCCCTTTTCCTGTAAGTTCAGGGTAGTGTATAAGTCTGTTCTTTCTTCATTTCCGGCAGGTGGAATACCCGAACCGGCTTTGTTTGATATTGAAATCAGTAGAATCAGTAGACAAAAAATATGCTTGATCATCGCGTAAAAATAGACAAATAATATGGTTATCAACGAATTAAACGTCAAACTAGTATATAATGATGAAATTTCAAGGGAATAAAACCGGCAATTATCGTATCTTTTCCGAATGCTGAACAGAACATTCATACTTGCCATTATCGTGTTATTATCTTTCGGATGTCATAATAATTCATCCTCAGGCAATCAATCAACCCCTGTACTGGAAATTGTCAGGGAAAATGCTTTCATTGAGCAATCGCAGGTTGACAGGGAAGAACTGATCAATTTTGCAAAAGAATATATGGGCATAACCTACCACAGCGCAAGCATTGATCCCGGCGTTGGATTTGACTGTTCAGGCTTTGTTTATTTCGTGTTCAAACACTTTGGGATAGATGTGCCCCGAAGCTCCAGTGAATATGAATTTATAGGCACATCATTGAAGCCTGAGGAATTCAAATTGGGCGATGTTCTGGTTTTTTATGGTTATCAGGATCATAACATGATCGGCCATGTTGGGATTATATGCGAGGCAAATGGTATGAACTCTAAGTTTATTCATGCTTCTTCGGGCAAGGTTAATGGTGTAACCATCAGCTCGCTTGATTCTGAGGGTTACAAGCAAAGATTTTTCAAATGCATTGATGTGATCCCGGAGTAGGTCTTCTCTTATTCGATCAATAGCTTTGCAAGCTTTCCATCCCTGTTATAAATATCCTTGTAAAAATTAATCTTACCATTTTCATCTACTAATGCTGTGAAATAGCCTATATACACCGGTATCTTTGCTTTCAGGCCGTAAGTTGATTCCTTGCCTGCATTCATGGCAGCTTCAATTTTCTCCATGTTCCACTTGGGGTCTTCTTTCATGATAGACAGGGCAAGTTCCTTAGGCTTGGCAACCCTGATACAACCATGACTAAATGCCCTGCTTTCCCTGGCAAACAGACTTTTAGCAGGGGTGTCATGAAGATAAATGTCGTTAGAGTTTGGGAACATGAATTTTACCAACCCCAATGAATTGTCCTTGCCCGGTTTCTGGCGAAGCTGTCCACCCGACCACTCCATATTGTGCTTCTCGAGGTAATTCTTGTCCTTTTCAATCCCTGGCTTAACTTCATTCTCAACAATGTCATCTGGTAAATTCCAGTAAGGACTGAATACAATGTAGCTCATCTTACCGCTGAATATAACAGTTTGTGTAAGCTTTGTCCCTACAACAACAGGTGACTCCAACTCAGTTTTTCCATCGCCAACAAACTTCAGGTGAAAAGAAGGGATGTTTACCATAATATATTCCCTGGCCTGTTCAAATTGCGACGGCAACCAACGGCAGCGTTCCATATTTACAATTATCTTAATTATCCGGTCACTTACCGGAATGTTCATCTCGCGCACATGTTCAGGCAGGATCTTATCGGTAACATTGAAACCATTATGTTGTTGGTACTTTTTAACTGCCCCTGCCAGCTCAGGGTCATACACATTGCTTTTATTATTCTGCTTGAGATCACCGGCAATAAACAGACGTTCCCTGATTTGACTGATTACCCTGCCGCTATCACCCGGTATTAATGATTTACCTGAAGGGATTGAATCGATGGTATTCCATCCTCCCTTTTTCTCTATTTCACGATATTGCTTCAACACCTTGCGTAATTTGTAGAACTGGCTGTATAGCAGGCTGTCATCGCTGTGAAGTGCCTCTGGTTCACCCATTACTGAATCTATTAATGTGGCGTATGAAACTTTATTACGTGGCAAGTGCCACCCAAGTGCTTTTGATGTAGTTGTATCAATTCCCTCATAAACCTTTTCAGTGTAAAACAGGTAAAGATTTGTCAGCATCAACTCAGTATCAACTTCTGGGAGTTTATCCTTCTTGCTGCCATTAAAAATATGACCTAGTTCCTCCTGGTATGGGAATTTCACCATCACGCCCTCCTCTTCCATATTATTAACTCTGTTGAAAAGAGTGTAACCAAATTCAACCATCCCATCCTCATCATGCCATATTTGGGTATAGTCATGTTGCCGGTAAACATCCACCACCTCGTTCTTGTACTTTATAAGTTCAGGATATGAAAGGTAAAATGATAAAACAAGGGTACTATCGAACGGAAGATTCCTCTTTTGGTTGAAAATTCCGCGCAAACCATCGCCTTTTCTTCCACTTTTTTTCTTACCGTTTGAATTGCATGAACCGTTTATCAGTGCGAAAACGATCATTATTAATATAACAGGACTAAATAATTTTCTCATGGTACAAAGATGAACCATTAACTTTTGAGGAAAGTTGCATAATCATTGTAAAAAGTAGCATAAATCACACTAGGGACAGGTGGGACCTATGCGACAGTGCAAAAGATTTCTACATCATCAATCCTAGTCCAAACAACAGCACTGTTGCAAAAGTCGCAAGTGCCAGTTGACGGAGTTGAGGATCAAGAGCTGCGGGAGGAGTGGTGGTGAATACTTTCCTAAGGTGTATTATAAAGAAGGGAAGTGTGATCAGATATCCTAACTGAATGAAGGAATGAAAGGTTAGTATAGTATAGAGCAGGAAGCAGATCCAGGCAACTGCTACTAATGCAAGATGATACCTGTGGGCCTTCTGGCTTCCCAAAATTACGGCGAGTGTTCTTTTGCCTGAGCGTGCATCACCTTCAATATCACGCATGTTGTTGAGGTTTAGAACAGCAGTACTTAACAGTCCAACTGCAGATGCCGGTAACAAGAGAATGTAATTGAGCGTACCCGTATGCAGGTAGTAAGTGCCCAGTACACCGGTCAGGCCGAAGAATATGTACACGAATAAATCCCCGAAACCACTGTATCCGTAGGGATTACTGCCTACAGTGTATTTAATTGCCGCACCAAGTGCTGACAATCCAAGCAGGAAGAAAACTATAAAACCTGCCGAAATATTGAAGTCAAAACCATAGGCTATAAGCAGTATTCCTGATGTTAGTGTTAGCAACGAAGTAATTACAATGGCTATAAGCATTGCTTTTGCTTCAATAGCACCGCTTTGAACTGACCTCTTCGGACCAACCCTGTGTTCATTGTCCATACCATTCATTGAATCGCCGTAGTCGTTTGCCAGATTCGAAAGTATTTGCAGGAAAAGAGTTGTAAGCAGTGCAAGAATCAACACCGGCACCTTGAAAGGCCTGTCGCTATAAGCCAGAAAACTCCCAAGCAACGTGCTGCTGAAAGCAAGAGGCAGGGTTCGGGGGCGGGAAGCATCAATCCAATGATTTAGCTGCATCGTTATGGGAACTTCGGGAACTTGGAAAAGTCAGGTGCTCTCTTTTCGAGGAAAGCTCTCTTACCTTCCTGTGCTTCTTCGGTGAGGTAGTAGAGCAGGGTGGCGTTACCGGCCAGTTCCTGCAAGCCTGCTTGTCCGTCGAGTTCAGCATTAAGCGCCAGCTTGAGCATACGGAGGGCAAGGGGGCTGCGCTGCATCATGGTTTTGCACCAGTCAACTACTTCATCCTCCAGTTGATCGAATGGCACAACCTTATTTACCAGTCCCATTTCAAGTGCTTCGGCAGCAGAATATTGTCTGCAGAGGAACCATATCTCACGTGCCTTCTTTTGTCCAACAATGCGTGCCAGATAGGATGAGCCGAAGCCTCCATCGAAACTGCCCACCTTTGGACCTGTTTGTCCGAAGATAGCATTATCAGATGCAATGCTCAGGTCGCAAACTACATGTAGCACATGGCCTCCGCCAATAGCGTAGCCATTAACCATTGCAACTACCGGTTTGGGAAGAGAACGTATAAGTTTCTGCAGATCAAGCACATTAAGTCGTGGAATACCATCCTTACCTACGTATCCGCCATGCCCTTTGATGTTTTGGTCGCCTCCACTGCAAAAAGCCTTATCGCCTTCGCCGGTAATCACCACAACTCCAACATTATCAGCTTCCCTGCTGTATTGCATGGCGTCAATCATTTCCTTGACGGTATCAGGGGTAAAGGCGTTACGGTAACGCGGACGGTTAATGGTGATCTTTGCAATGCCTTCAAAGAATTCAAACTTTATCTCTTCGTACTCCTTTATGGTAGTCCAGTTTCTTTCGGTTTTCATCGGTTCGTTCTTCGGTTTTACAACTTATTATTCGGGTCTTTTCCTAGGGGGAACATTGTAGTCTCTTTCAATAATATCAAGCATTGTGTTAAGAAACTTCGTGCGAAACTTCTCTTCTTCAAGAGCAGTCTCCAACTCCTTCTTTTTCTTTTCTAGTTCTATTTCCCGGGCACTCTTTTTATTTGATTCTTCTTCCATTTCCATTTGTATATCAGCTTGTTGATTTCAGATGAGAGAGTGCAAAATTACGCATTCATTTCTATAAGGTAATGACTTTCTACTCTTTGCCTTTTCGAAGGTATTCAAAATAATCCTTCAAGGTTTGGGCTGATACTTCATTATTGGTAACTACTTCAAGCAATGCCGGTCGTTTAGATGCTTGTGGTTCAAGGAATAGCGGAAGTTGCTCCAGCAGTTCCTCCTCATTACCAGCGCGGTAGTAGCTAATATTAAAGTTGGCAGCAATGCCTGATGCTTCGAGTGAATGCCGCGTTTCAATAAAAGGTTCAAGTGCATCATAACCTGTTGGTCCGTCAATTATCCGGAAGATGTTACCACCGCCGTTGTTTATCAGGATTACCCTGAATGTGTCAGGCAGATTATTGTTCCACAGTGCATTACTATCGTAGAAAAACCCTATATCGCCTGTAATAACAACTGTAACTCCGGTATGGTTGAATGCAAAACCGGCAGCAGTAGAACTACATCCGTCAATTCCACTGGTGCCCCTGTTAGAGTAGAATGCAACATCAGGTTTTTGGTCAAACAATTGCCCATATCTAACCGGGGTACTGTTACCTAGGTGCACTACGGCAGCAGTTGGCAGGTGATTGAAGATATGCTCGTAAACTTTCAGATCGCTGAATGCGACTGTTGCCAGGAATTCTTTATGCCTTGAGGCGGAGGTTGCCGATGCTTGCTTCCATTTTCCTGCATATCCGGTTGATTTTCCGTGAACTGAATGGTTATTATGACCTATGTTATCTGGTATAGAGTGAACTCGTTCGTTCGACTTGTTTAGCAATTGTTCCAGGAATATTTCAGGCCTGAGGGCCAGAGTTACGGTTAGCGATTTGTAGGTATCATAATGGAAGCTTTCATGATCAGTATCTATATGCCAGTGGTTGGCGGGCTGCATGTTGCGAAGCATGGCTTTCACTTTCTTTGACACTATGGCACCTCCGAGGGTTAGTAGTATATCAGGGGTGAATTCCAGGTTCTTATCAACCGGTATCTGCGCCAGCGTCCTGTCGATACAGTTGATAAAATCATCATCAGTATGATTGGAAATGCTTTCGGTCATTACTACAACCGTTTGATCCTTGGCCAGTGTTTTCAGCAGTTCATGAGTGTGACTGCCGGGTGACATCTGTCCAGCGATGACCAGTTTAGAGGCTGCCTTATCCCATTGGTCAGTCAATGCTTCCAGTGCAGTTGCTTCAACACGTGCTTCACCTTGCAGGTAGCTTATTATTTTCACATCAGGCTCAGCATTTACAGGCTCAAGATCATAAAGTGGTTCATCGAGTGGGAGGTTCAATTGAACAGGACCGGGTGCAGGGTATAGAGTACGATCGATTGCTTCATTCACTAACCTGTCAAAATACCAATTTTCATTGGGCGAGTCGACATTAAGAGGCAGGTTAAAGCTTTTCCTTATGTAGTTAGCGTATGCGTTATGCTGCCTGATAGTTTGGCTGTCGCCCTGATCAATGAGTTCAATGGGTCTGTCGGCGGTGATCACCAGCAAAGGAATCCTCTGATAATAAGCTTCAGCAACAGCAGGAGCATAATTAAGAACAGCCGAACCACTGGTGCAGAGTAGCGCAACAGGTTTACCAGATTGCATTGCGAGGCCGAGAGCAAAGAACCCTGCACTTCGTTCATCAGCAACACTCAACATCTTCAGATTCTTATTAGCACCAAACAGTATGATTACAGGCGCATTCCGCGAACCGGGTGAAACTACTACCTGACTTATGCCTTTGGCTACCATAATAGCTGCCAGCCTGCTTATATGTTGTTTACCCATTTTTACTGCGCTTTAATCAATGGCTGCAATGTGCTAAATTCATGCTTGTAATCAGTGCTTCAATGTGCTAAGTTCCGTATTTTTTCAATTTCCGACAAGAGGGTGCGGCTTTTAATTGAGGTTTCCTCCCATTCATCCTCAGGAATAGAGCCACGCGTAATGCCTCCACCTATATAAAGTGCTGCCTGCTTGTTAGTTGCCTGCATGCACCTGAGATTTACATAGAGGCCTGAAGCACCATCAACATTAACCGGACCGAGGAAGCCTGTGTAGTATGACCGGTTATAATTTTCAGTTTTGAGTATTAAGTCAAGCGCTTTATCAGCAGGCCATCCGCATACCGCAGGAGTTGGGTGTAGCTTTTGTAACAGGATATTGATGTTACTTACCGGGATTGATGCCCTGAAATCAGTTCTCAGATGCTCAACATTACCTGCTGCTGCCGTGTACGTGTCGCTTTGCATAATGCCGGTACAGCCTGATGCTGCCAGTTTGTCCTGAATATAGGTAACTACCCATTGTTGTTCTTCAATTTCTTTGGTTCCCCATTCACCGGTTGTTCCCAACTTGCGGGTTCCGGCCAATGCCATAGTACGGATATGCATCGTATTCAGAGGCTCACTACTTTTTGGTTCAGTATTTTGCAACGGTAAATCATCGTACCATGCTGACAGTAAAAGTTCAGGCGTTGCACCAATCCATGAACCTGCTCCGGGGAATGAAAGCAGATAAACGAAAGCATCCTTGTACGTTTCAGTTAACCGGCGGAAAAGATGTGGTGCTTCATGTTCAGTTTTGAAAGGAATCAATATTGTTCTGGAGAGTACTGCCTTTTCTACTGGTCCGCCTTTAATGCCCTGCAGTATCTGGTTAACCTGTTGGAGGTATACTTCCTTTGTGACCTGATCAGGGAATTTGTTTTCTTTTGCACTGACATCAACTGAATTATTTATTCTCAGATCATCATCACTAAAATCTATACCAATCAACTCTGCACCTTCAATAATCTTTGAAGCGTGTAACCATAAAGGGCTTGATAGAGAAGATGTAAACGGCGAGAGTATAAACCCGGCATCTGTTGGAACATCAGGATGCTTCATTAATAGCTTCTGGCCAGTAGCAACAGAAACGTTATTATCCAGATTTAAAGGTAAAACATTACCAAGCATAGTAACTGGAATTTCACTTCCGGGTTGCCGATATGAAACAAAAGGAATACCGTTTGAAATACAATGTTGCTGAAGCGAGGTAAGGTTATTAAACTCCATGTATATAATGCAAAATCTATGATTGCTTTGGAATGATCATTACGGTGAGTCGTGAAATACACACAAGTGCATTATCTTCATTAGTGATCTTAATTTCCCACACATGCAGTTTCCTGGAACGTGAGATGATGGTAGCCTTGCCGGTTACAATGCCCGAAGTAGCTTTGCGAACATGGGTAGCGTTGATTTCAATGCCAACAATGTGATGGGTATCATTATTCACGATGCTCATTGATGCCATACTTCCCAGTGTTTCAGCCAATGCCGCTGATGCGCCTCCGTGTAGTAATCCTGCTGGTTGTTTGGTGCGGTTATCAACAGGCATAGTGCCAACAAGATAGTCGGTTCCGATTTCAGTGTATTTAATGCCTAGATGTTCAACCAGAGTTCCTTTTGAAAGCTCATTCATTTGCGCAAGAGTCATCCCGGTAAGCAGTGCTGATTCCATGATTTTATAATAACTGACAGTTAACAGGCGGCACCCTGTTTGGTTCAAAAAATAACAGGTGACACCCTCTTTTGGTTGAGTTCGCTCATGCAAAGTTAACAAAAACAGGTGTCAGCAACTGACATGTTTTTCTGCTTTGTAATGATTGTAAATTCTGATGTTTTTTATCCTGAATAATTTGAGGTTAGGATAGATTATTATAAATTTGTTTTTTCTAAAACAAGTGTGACTTATGAGTAGAATAAAGTTAATTGCAGTTCTCTTACTCACGATGCCGATACTGGCAAAAGCGCAGGAAATCTATACAAACGATATATTCATTTTTGGTGTATCGGCCGGAATGAATAGCAGTACTTTTCATCATAAAGATTTTAAATTTTCATCTGGTGCAATGCTTTCGGCCGGGGCATTTAATCTAATGAAACTTGATGAGACTTTCTCATTAAAGAACTCGGTAATGTTTGCACCAAAGAGGTCGGCATTGCTTGAACCTTTTCATAAGGTTAATAACTATTATCTCGATTTTATAGTAATGCCAAAAGTAAAGCTGTTTGATGGGTTAGATTTTCAGGCAGGCATGATTTATTCGGCATATATTGCAAGCACTGTAAGCAAAGCAGATGGTACACGAGTTGGAAAGGGATCTTATGATCCTTCTTCAGAGTTAAATTTGATGACTGGCTTTGAACTCAGGCTGCAGAAGCATCTGAATATGGAAATTAATTATCAGATTCCACTCATAAAGGAAAACACTTCATCATTCCAATTTACGCTCAATTATATCTTAAACAAAGATGCGAACCCTGAGAAGTCGAAGAAAAGGATTGCCAGGGAGCTTTCAGTTAAACAAATTCAAGAGCTTAAAGGAGGAACGCTTTTAGTGCGATTGAAGACTGCAGAGAACACTATTGCAGCGCTTGAACAGGCCGGCTATGCAGAGGAAGCGAATGAAAGGAAGGCATTCCGGGAAAATAAGAATAGGGAAATAATGGCAGCGTTTCGCGAAAACTACTACTTTTCTAAGATTGCTTTCTTCTATAGCAGTGAGTCAGTAAAAGTTAAAGAACGCCAATTTGAGGGTATTTTCCTTAATGATCAGATGCAATATGATCCCTCAATAACAATTGACACTGCCGGTGCTATCTTTATAGGTGAATTTGATGTTATAGAGTCTGATACCGCAAAGTATGAGAGTTATAAGTACTTTGATACAAATAAAAAGAGAATGGAAACGGCGTATTATGGCACTCCTTCCAATTACTCATTTTCATCACTTGTGATAAGGGATCACAACTTTATACAACTGCGTGATCCTTTCCCTTATTTCACCAGTGCATCCAGTGAAAGGCAAAAAGGATCATTGGAGAATAAAGTTGATGCTGCCATTAAGTGGACTGTGGCGGGTGCTGTTATAAGAATGAACGCCCGGTTACACAGATTCCACTATAGGGTTCTTTAATAAAAAGTTCAAGTTTTCAGGTACATTTTAACATCCGCTATTGCTAGCTTGCAGCTGATTAGGAGCTGAAAGATTTAAATTACCTATTTATATCTCTGTAGGTCCCAGTATGATCTTATCATTGAACTTGTTAACAATCAGATTGAAGCATGATTGTCATTAATCTGCCGGGTTCTTCAGGAAGTGAGTTATGTTTAGCGGAAAATATGCGTGTTTGAGTTAAATTCGTAGCTTTATTTTGCTTATGTTTGAGGAAGAATTTATGCTTAAGCAAACAATTAAAAGCTGAAAGAGATATGGATTATGAAATTCTGAAACCGGCAACTGAGGGCAATATTGTTATACTAACCCTAAGCAGGCCGCAGGCGTTGAATGCGCTTAATACGCGTTTCTTTGATGAGATGGATAACTATCTTGATGAGTTAGCACGAGATGCCGGCATACGTGCCCTGATTATCACCGGTGAGGGCAAAGCCTTTGTGGCAGGTGCCGATATTGCTGAAATGGTAAATATGGATGGTGACCAAGCAAGGGCTTTTTCCAGAAGAGGACAGGAGGTATTCAATAAAATTGGATTAATGCCGTTTCCTGTAATAGCTGCAATAAATGGTTTTGCACTGGGAGGTGGAATGGAACTGGCAATGGCTTGTGATTTCAGGATTGCTTCATCTAAAGCAAAATTTGGACAACCGGAAGTAAGCTTAGGACTTATACCGGGTTATGCAGGCACTCAAAGACTACCACGCCTTACAAATCTTGCTGATGCACTTTACCTGCTTACTACCGGGGATACTATTGATGCCGGCACTGCATATGCTATGCGACTGGTGCAGAAATTAACTGAGCCTGAAGAATTGCTCAGCGAGGCCCGAAGACTTGCAGATATGATTGCCTCTAAAGGAGCAATGGCGGTAAAACTGGTGAAAACTGTTACACGAAATGGTATGAACGGCAGCTTTAGTGATGGCGAACTAATGGAAAGCAAGCATTTTGGTGATCCATTCGGGAATGAAGGCTTGGAAGGTATGAAAGCTTTCCTGGAGAAAAGAAAGCCTAATTGGTAAAAAGTTCAAGGTGTTCAAAGGGTTCAAGGAGTTCAAGGTTGGGACTCTAGAAATGAATGGCAATTAATCACTTCTGCCGTTAGCTTAAAAACAAGGCTTGGAGAATACCAGATAAAACAAAGAAGCACTAATAACTTATTAAATAAGAGAGATATGGATTACAATGAAAGAATTTCAAATGTGTCAGTACTGGGAGCTGCAGGTAAGATGGGCAGTGGTATCTTGCTGCTGATGGCCATTGAGATGGCTGACCAGGGACTTAAACCCGAGAATAAGGGAAAGCCGTATGTGCTAAATGCCATTGATGTTACATCTGGCGCATTACCGGGGCTTATGAAATACATCAGAACCCAGGTGCTTAAAGCCGCAGAGAAGAAGGTGGTAATACTCAGAAAGCTTTATGCTCACCGTGCTGATCTGGTTGATAATGGGGAGATCATTGAAGAATATATCAACGATGTAATGAGCATCATAAGGCCAGGTACAAGGCTTGAAGCTGCTTTTGAAAGCACACTCGTGTTTGAGGCTGTAAGTGAAAATGCAGCGCTTAAAGTGAAGCTGTTTAACCAGATTGACACAAATAGCAACATTAAGCCATGGTATTTCACTAACACATCATCAGTTCCTATCTCGGGCTTGAATGAAAAGGCTGCTTTAGATGGCCGCATTCTTGGATTCCATTTCTATAATCCTCCTGCAATCCAGAAACTGGTTGAGCTTATAACAATCAAGGAAAACCCTGATGGAATGAAGGAGTTTGCCCATGAATTGGCGAAAAACCTTAAGAAGATAATCGTTCCATCCAATGACATCGCAGGCTTTGTTGGTAACGGCCACTTTATGCGCGATGCTTTATACAGCATTGAACAAGCAGAAAAGCTATCATCAGAAATGCCGCTTCATGAAGCAATCTATGCAGTTAATAAAGTAAGTCAGGATTTCCTGATGCGGCCTATGGGCATCTTCCAACTGATTGACTATGTAGGTGTTGATGTAGTGAGGTTCATTATGAATGTTATGGATCCATACATGTCAGACGAAAACCTGCACAGTGATATGCTCGACAGGCTCTTTGACCTTGATATTAAGGGCGGTCAGTTTGCTGATGGTAGTCAGAAGGACGGAATTCTGAAGTATGAAAAAGGCAGACCTGTTGCAGTTTATAGTCTTGACAAGAAGGATTATATTCCTTTTGCTGACTTCGCCTCAAAGACTGATGCATGGTTAGGCGAACTTCCAAAGGAAGTAATGCCATGGAAGAACATCATCCGTATGGCCGATAAAGATGCAGTTGCCATGGAGGCATTTGCTCGTCTTAAAGTGTTGAACAGCAAGGGTGCTGAACTCGCATTGGCACATGCGCGTCGTTCACGTGAAATAGGCTTGCAATTGGTAAATACCGGTGTTGCTGCATCGGCACAGGATGTAAATACAGTACTGGCAACCGGTTTCTTCCATGCCTATGGTCCGGTAAATGAATTCGTTAATTAATTAAAAGACATCAGATGAAACCACGTAGAAAGATATACATGGTAGCCGGTTATAACACCATATCAATGGGTACCGGCCGCAAGGAGTTCAATCCTAAAAAAGAACGCGCAGGTCTTGAGGAATACCTCAAAGAAGCAGGGCAGGGGACCCTCCACCAGATTGGTGGAGCAAAAAATGTGGATGAAGGTGTAGTAGGCAACTTTATGGCAGCACGCTTTAATAACCAGGGTCATCTTGGAGCTTTCATGGCGATGATAGATCCGGGTTTACGCTATAAGCCATCGTTAAGGGTAGAAGGAGCCTGCGCATCAGGAGGACTGGCATTGGTTACCGGAATAAAGTCCGTATTGTCAGAATCGGCTGATACTGTGCTTGCAATTGGTGTTGAAGTGCAGAATACAGTTAAAGCTATCTACGGAGCTGACATACTTGCTACTGCAGGCTGGAACAAGCGCAGGAAGGATGGACATGCATATTTCTTCCCCGGACAGTTTAGCGACAGGGCGGGTGCTTACTTTCAGAAATATGGACGTGAAAAAACCCGCTTAGCAATGGCACGCTGGTATCGTAATGCAATTGAGAATGCGCGCCTTTGCACCACTGCCCAGGAATACGCAAATGTTACTGATGATCTTGATGAAGCCGGTATTGCAGAACCAAATCCAAAGGCATTCACTGATTTCCTTAACTATACTGATTGCTCAAAAGTATCGGATGGTGCATCAGCTATAGCAATTGTATCAGAAGAAGGTCTCAAGAAAGCAGGCATTCCTTTAGAAGATGCAGTAGAAGTAGTAGCAGTTGGACATACAACTGATGATATTACCAGCAATCCCGAAGATCCAACCGTAATGTCAACCATAAGGGAAGCAGTTAAGATAGCACTTAAAGATGCCGGTATAACTGTTGACCAACTGGCAACTATTGAAACCCACGACTGCTTCTCAATAGCAGGTCTGATTACATTAGAATCCATAGGATTGGCAGAGCCCGGCAAGGGAGCTGACTTCATACTCGAAGGTAATACCTCCCGCACTGGGAAAATACCTATCAACACTACCGGCGGACTAATAGGCTGGGGGCATCCAACAGGAGCAACCGGTGTTCACCAGGCAGTTACAGTTTGGGAACAACTGACCGGTCGCGCAGGCGATGCACAAATTAACATCCCCGCCGATAAACCATACGCCCTTTCAATTAATATGGGTGGTGATGACCGCACGGTTGTGGCCATTGTATATAAGAAAACGGTGTAGGGACAGGTTGTGACCTGTTCATTATGGGTAATTGAAGCGATGTATGGACATGTCGTGACTGCGGGAGATTGAAAAACTCATCTGTATAGTTTTTGCCAAAAGCTATACAGATGATTTTTCTTTTGTAAAGGAAATGCAAAAATCTTTACATAAGTGGTGGATTAAAAACGACTGCAGAGAAAGACCATGCCCTGTCTCTGCCATTTCAAAGATACCCTTCAGATTATTATCGTTTGGTCAATAAATCAAAAAGCTGTTGATTGATGTAATAATTTGCCGTTCCGAGCTTTTCTTTTCTTAATAAATTATCCTCTGCAAGTTTATTTAGATAATTTGCAGCGGTTAATCTGGAAACGCTTAGGTCATTTACGAGGAATTCAATTTTAGTATACGGATGCTTAAACAGATTATTTAATAACTCCTGACTATAAAATTTGTAATCTTGCCTAATACGGTATTTAAATTCCAACATTAAACTTCTGATATTCCCTATAAGCTCAATTGTATCCTTTGAAGTTTCCTCTATTCCTCGTATCATAAAAAGTATCCAATCTTCCCACGACCCTTCATCTCTCACCTTTTGAAGATATCTGTAGTAATCTGATTTATTTCGTATAATGTACTTGCTAAGATATAAAATGGGTAGAGTTTGCAATTTAGAAAGTATCAAGTATAGAATATTGATGATTCTTCCTGTTCTTCCATTGCCATCATAAAATGGGTGAATACTCTCGAATTGGAAATGAATTATAGCCATTTTTACTAATGGATCTATATCTTGCATTTCATTATCGTTGATATATTTTTCCAGATTCGACATCAGTTTTACTACCTCTGCATGCTCTTGGGGAGGTGTATAAATTGTTTCACCTGTTGTTGCATTTTTTAAAGTAGTTCCCGGTAATTTCCGGAACCCAGCCTTATTATTTTCAAGTACCTCCTGTATTTGCAGAATCATTTTAGTTGTTAATAACCCATCTTTACTGGTAAGCTCGAAACCTTTTTTCAGAGCAGAAATATAGTTTTGGACTTCTTTTGCTTCGATTGATCTAAAGTCTAATTGTAACCCTGATTTGTACAATTCATCGTGAGTAGTAATGATGTTTTCAATAGCTGAACTATCTTTAGCTTCCTGTAGTCCTAATGTATTTATCAAGATGTGTTGATTGGGTATTGTTGAAGCTATTCCTTTTAATTCAGCTAATGCCGCATGGGCTGAAGGTAGGGCTTTCAAAACTTTTTTAGTTTCGAAGTCAGAATCAAGTGGTAATACTGATAAATTCCAGGAGGTCATCTGTATAGTTTTTGACAAAATTTATACAAATGTACGACCATTTGTATAGGAAATGCGAAAATCTATACAAATGTATGACCTTTTGTAAAAGAAATGCATAATGGACAGGTCACGACCTGTCCCTACGGGGTCATTGTTTAAACATTGCGCAAAATCACCGCAGTACCCATACCGCCACCAATGCATAATGATGCTAAGCCGAGTTTCTTTCCGGTGCGTTTCATCTCATGTATGAGGCTTACGGTGATGCGGTTGCCTGAAGCACCTATTGGGTGACCTAATGCGATGGCACCACCATTAACGTTGCAGTTTTGATCGAACCATTCGGCATCAACTCCATGCTCTGCACTTAATTCTCTTATTACACCGATTGACTGGGCGGCGAAAGCTTCATTTAATTCCACTATCTCCATGTCAGTGAGCTTCATATTGGCTCTTTGCAACACCTTCCTGATAGCTGGTACAGGGCCTAAGCCCATAACTGCAGGATCAACACCACCTTGTCCGATGGCCACTATTTCAACTAATGGTGTCAAATCAAATTCTTTAACAGCTTCTTCACTTGCCACCAATACAAATGAAGCGCCATCATTAATGCCCGATGCACTACCTGCAGTCACTGTACCGTCAGTTTTAAAAGCTGGTCTGAGTGAAGCAAGTTTCTCAGGATTAGTGGAACGGTTTACAAATTCATCAGTATCAAAAGTGATGGTTTCTTTCTTTGTAGTAAATACAACAGGGACAATTTCAGGTTTAAATTTACCGCTATCTATTGCCGTTGCCGCCCGTTGTTGGGATTTATAAGCAAACTCATCCTGTTCCTGGCGTGAAATATTATGCTTTTCAGCGATGTTCTCAGCTGTAATGCCCATATGCTGACCTGAAAATGCATCAGTAAGCCCATCGAGAATCATGGTATCAACAGCTTTAAAATCACCCATCTTAACACCATTGCGAACAGTGCCGGGCAAAACATAACAACTCGACGACATGTTTTCAGTGCCACCGGCCATTATAAGGTTGGCTTCCCCGGCTCTGATGTTGTTGAAAGCAGTGATGATAGACTTCATGCCGCTTCCGCAAATCATATTCAATCCCCATGCAGGAACTTCCTGTGGAATGCCTGCTTTTATTGAAGCTTGTCGCGCAATACCCTGCTTTTGTCCGGCAGCCAGTATGTTTCCAACAATGACTTCATCAATCTTAGCCGGGTCAACGCGTGTTTCAGCTATAATGTTTTTCATAACCTCCGCAGCCATATCGGCAGGATGCATGTTACTAAGTGCCCCGCCAAATTTGCCAATAGCGGTTCTTTTTGCTGCAACGATAAATACTTTCATCTTTTTAAATTTATGTTTATCACCTCACCCCGGCCCTCTCCTCAATGAGAGGGTGAAGTAACGTTTTATTATTTTTTACTTTACTTTTTACTTTAGCCTCGGTCACCGAGTGAAGCGCAGCGCAATCGAGGTGTTAGCCTTTAGCCTTCCTATTCGCCATCTCCTGCGCAATATACGACGCTACATCATCGGCATAAGAATTCATGCTGAAACCTGCATCATACCCTAATTCCTTGGCAAGCTCATGTGATAGGCGAGGACCACCGCAAATAAGGATAACCTTATCGCGAAGGCCTTCGGCTTCAAGCATCTCAACCAGTTCAGTAAGGTTCTGTATGTGAACGTCTTTCTGTGTAACTGTCTGAGAAACTAATAACGCATCAGCTTTTAATTCGATTGCTTTTGCGATAAAATCTTCATTCAATACCTGGCTGCCCATGTTAAGAGCCTCAAACATTTCGTAGCGTTCAAGACCATAGTGACCTGCATATCCTTTCATGTTCATGATGGCATCAATACCTACGGTGTGTGCATCAGTGCCGGTGCTTGCACCTATTACCACTATCTTACGGCCGATATGTGTTTTGATGAACTCATCGGTTTCATGCATATCCATTACAGTAGATTCTACTTTTGGCACACGGATAGCTGTATAATCCACTGAATGTACACAACTACCGTAACAGTTAAAAAAAGTAAAACCTTTTGTAAGTTCTTTATAGTACACTACCTGGGGGTTCTCAAAACCCATCTTGCGCATTAGTTGTTTTGCTGCTTCAATGGCTTCATCGTTACAAGGCACAGGCAGTGTAAAACTTAACTGTGTTTTGCCGTCGTTCATTGTATCACCGTAAGGCTTTACTTTTGTAAGATCAAGTGTTTGGTCAATACCACTCTTATTCATTGAGTATAATCCGCTGCTCATTATTTCTTTCCTCCTTGCATCAGTTTGGTAAAGTTGCTTAGCAGTCCTTCTCCTTTTAGTAAATCTATAATAATGCTCATTATTTCTTTCCTCCTTTCATCAGATCGATAAATGGATTTCGATAATTTGTGCCTTTTTCAACAACTCCATTCAAACCTTTTCCTCCTGTTTTAGGACGTTTAACATCGGCAAATATACCTTTCTCAAGTGCATTGAAGAGTCCTTCCTTTTCAATTTGCATCAAAAGGTCGAGTGCCTGGTCAAGTACCTGCTGGGCGCGACTTTGTATGATGCCACCGTCTTTAAACTCGACTTCATCGCCAATTGACTTCATGTTACTGAATACATAACGTGCGTTTTCAATAGCAAGATACCTGTCGGACATAAAGGGAGTGTGCACCGCTTCAGTGATCATACCAAGCAATTGAATGCCCTGACCTGTCCAGATTGAGATCTCGTTGAAGAGTGTATTCTGTATCTGCCCTTTAAATATATTGCCTGTCATAAACTTGGTAGGAGGCATGTATTTCAGAGGCGCTTTGGGGAATATTTCACGTGTCATCTGTGCTTGTGCAAGCTCATACAGGAAACCATTCTCCATATCAGGGTTCATCTCAAAAGCATGACCTAGTCCCATTTGATCTTCCGGTAATCCGGCAAGCAAGGCAAGCTGCTCATTGATAAGATCGCTGGCGAGAACTGTACGGGCTTCTTCAAATGCATCGGCAGTTGTAAGGTAATTGTCCTCACCTGTATTGATGATAACTCCGGCAAAACCGTTAATTACCCTTGAGAAATACTGGTCAACCATTGTGCGCTGCATGTTTATGTCCCTGAAGAGAATCCCGTAAAGGGCATCATTCAACATAACATCCAGACCTTCAAGCGCACCCATAACTGCAATTTCAGGCATACAGAGGCCTGAGCAGTAATTACACAGACGAACATACCTGCCCACTTCAGCACTCACATCATTAAGGGCTGTACGCATTATTCTGAAGTTTTCCTGTGTGGCAAAAGTACCTCCAAAGCCTTCAGTAGTTGCGCCATAAGGAACATAATCGAGCAGACTCTGCCCGGTTGTACGTATAACGGCTATAATATCAGCACCTTGCCTGGCAGCAGCCTGAGCCTGAACCACATCCTCATAGATGTTGCCGGTTGCAACAATAACATAAATGTAAGGCTTCGCACCCTCGCCAATGTTTGCTATAAACTCTTCCCTGCGTTTACGGTTTGCTTTTATTCTTTCTATACTTGCGTCGATATAAGGCTGAAGCGCAGCTTGGATTTCTTTATCGGAATGTGTTTGAACTTTAACAATATCAAGGGCACCGGTTGAAACCTTAACAGCTATTTCCTGAGGCGTAAGGCCAGTATCAAGTATTGCATTTCCTATATAATACAGAACCCCCTGGTTGAGGACTCCATTATTCATCAGGGCATCAACCATTACATTGGGCAGTGGTGCTTCGTTTGCATCAATCCCATCAATTCCCATTAACCGGCAAAGTGTACGTTCAACGGCAACTGTAGTGTACCGGCCAACGAACTTCTGTACTTCCCCGGCTATATTCCCTGCGATCTGCCGTGCTTTTGCAACCTTATGAAAGTTCAGGCCAAGCTTACTTTTTTGCATTATCTATTGTTTATTAGTGTTACAATTATGCTTATTCAGTTTCTGTGTTTCTGTTACCAGAGTTTCATGTTAAATGATTCACAACTCAATGTTTTGACGATATTCTTTCCTTGGTGATGTAGCAAGCAGCCCTTTCAAGCAACTCAGTATCAACATTAAGAATAGCAGCAATATGCAGAGCTTCACGGGGCACATCATCTTCATAGCTTAAACCGCCTTCAGTTACAGGCTGAAGCTCTATAAGCGAATAGTCCATGTGGTCATTGATAGTTTTGATGGTTGGTGCTGATGTAAATTCTTCAGTCCTTAAACCCGCCACTTTTAAACGGCGACATGTTGAGGTGATTCCACTATAATGTGTTGTAACCAGACTTCTTACATTATTGGAATCCAATATATCAATCAATGAATTAACAATTGCCTGTCCCTCTGTCGGATTAGTAGTTCTTGCTGGTTCATCTATCAGGGCAAGCATTGATTTCCCCGCTTTGGCTGCTTCTATTATACTATTTATCTTTAACATTTCAGCTGCAAAAGATGAGAGTCCCTGCAGTTCCGACTGTTCATCACCCATACTTGTCATTACCTGTTCAACCGGCACAATCACTGCTTGATCAGCAGGTATAAAGAACCCAAATTGAAAGAGAGATTGTGCGAGAGCTACAGTCTTCAATAAAACTGATTTACCCCCCATATTGGCACCGGTTATTAAAACAGGTTCATTGCCAAATTCTATATCCACATGTTGATATTTTTTTCCTCGCTGCTTTAAAGCTTCAGCAATTGAAGGATTAAAGAGTTGAATATACCGGGTGCTGTTGTTATCCAGATCAATCTCCGGCTTACACATCTTAAATTCAACAGCCAAACCAGCCTTTGCAAGCCACAGGTCAATATCAGCTACCAGCGCCAGATTCTCAAGTAAATCAACTTTATGTTTCAGCAAGTCACTACTTAGATCTTCTCTTACCCTATCTTCTTCTTCTATGCATTGTATTCGAGCATCATCAGCCTCATCATGATCGGTTTGTGATTTGATGTTCGATACCAGGTCAGCGTATCTCTTACGCAACCTTGCAAGTCGCTCACTGTATGAATCATAGATATAGAAGTGCGGCACCCGTTGTTTATCGGGATCAAGTATCAGTATCACTTCATCAGTATCCCTGAACTCCAAGGCTGTGAAGCCAACTTGATGCAGTGCTTGTTTCACCCTGTTGGTTATCAGGGCAAAGCGTTTAATCTCAAAAAGGCCAATGTCATCAAGAACAAGGCCGGGCTTCAGGCTATTGAGTGTACCTGTGATATCGTGAACTTCCGACAATGAATGTTTTAAGTCGGTAATTATTTTACTGTCATCTTTTATTAATAGTTCCCTGAAAGCCTCAACCATATCAAGCTGTCTACTGATCTCAGCTGGTATATGCATATAAGACTGCTTCATCAGATGTTGCCTTCCAAGCCCTGACTGCAGCTCAAGAGCATCGGCAATAAAGCGAAGGCCCGGAACCTTGTTAACAGCGTTTGAGAAGTGTGACATGCTTTATTGTTTTTTGATATCGTAAACCGGAACTTTCAGTGCTTCAGATAATCCGGTGCAAAGTTCGTTAGAATTAAGCACATATCCTTCAGGCGAAACCGGATTTACACAAATAGCCAGCAACCTTGTGCTTAGTAGTACTTTTATCTGATGTCCACTGGCAATGAATGCCCTGAAAGTTTCAGGCTTTACAAAAATCCTTGTGAAATCACGTACAATAATAGTTATGTCGCTCAGTGACTTCTGCATTCTGATATAATCAAGCATCTTATCAGTTAATGCCCCGGCTACATAAAGCGTATTGCCATGATCAAACAGTTTCTTCTCAGGGTCTTTAAGAAGGAACACTGATGGAATTTTAAGATCATGTATATTGAATTCCGCATCAATAGCATACAATCCTGAAGTGAGTTCAAGCAATCCACCTTCACCTGCCATGGAACTTTTCATACCAGAACCTATTTCATAGTGCTTCCCAGCAGGAAATTCAGCTACCGGCAATTTGATCAGTTCATGTACAAACATAGTATGGCGGATAAGATTAGGAATATTTGCAGATACAGCAGCTCCAGTATTGAGGATCATACTGTCAGTAACAGCAGGAGAGCCCGGACTCAACCGTGAAATGGCACCATCAACAATAGTGGTGGTCACTCCGTAAGCATCCATCTGTCCGATCAACTGCTTAAGCCATAAAGTATCAGCGGGGCCCGACAACATAACCTTGCCCCGCGACAATGTTCTTGCTGTAATCAGTCTCCCCAGGGCAGTTGACTTTGTGCTGATGTCAAGTATTTCGGCATTAATGCTTTTCTGCCTGAAATGCTTTTCAGATGTAATAATGATGAGATCCTTGTATAATTCTATTTCGGGCTTCGCAGTGCCGGTTACCCGGTCAGTCATTTCGCCGTCAACACCTATTGAAGTGAGCGCAAGTGTTTGACCGGAACTTTCAAGCCGTCTCAATACATAATTGAGGCATTCTGTTTTTCCGGTATTTTTAGCGAGACCAACAATTGATAGGCTCTTATACTTTAGTATCTCATCAACAAATGGCATTTATCTTAATGATGCCGCTTCTTACGCGACAACCCTTCCGGTTCAAGTGATAACCTGTCGCCCCTGAGCAGTGATGCAACACCTTCCTCAGTGGAAGTGCAGTCCTCACAGTGGCATTCGTTCTTATAATTCTCAGGTTCAGTGTATGTTGTAATAACACCTTCAAAATTACGAAGCACTACCTTGCCGGGAGCCTGCGAAATAATGTAAGTAGGCATTACCGGAGTTTTTCCACCCCCACCTGGTGCATCAACAACAAAAGTTGGCACTGCATAGCCTGATGTATGTCCCCTGAGGTTTTCTATAATCTCAATTCCCTTGGATACAGGTGTACGGAAATGCTGCAAACCCATCGAAAGATCACACTGATAAATATAATACGGGCGTACCCTGATCTTAACCAAACCATGCACCAGTTTCTTCATCACATGCACGCAATCGTTAATGCCCGCCAGTAATACCGACTGATTGCCTAAAGGAATACCGGCATCAGCCATACGGGCACATGCAGCAGCAGACTCAGGTGTTATTTCATTGGGATGATTGAAATGAGTATTCACCCAGATAGGATGATATTTCTTGAGCATATTCACCAAATCGTCAGTTATACGTTGCGGACAAACAACCGGTGTGCGGGTTCCAATGCGTATGATCTCCACATGAGGAATAGCACGTAAGCGCATGATTATTGACTCGAGCATACGGTCACTTACCATGAGAGCATCGCCACCTGACAAAAGCACATCACGCACTTCAGGAGTTCTGGCAATATAATCAATGCCTTTTTGAATCCTTTCAGAAGGTGACTCATCATCAGTTTGTCCGGCGAACCTGCGCCTGGTGCAATGCCTGCAATACATCGAACACATGTCGGTTATCAGGAACAAAACCCTGTCGGGATACCGGTGTGTGAGTCCCGGTACCGGCGAATCCTCGTCTTCATGCAAAGGATCGAGCAAATCAGCTGCAGAAACAACAGTCTCCATTCCGGTAGGCACTGCCTGTTTCCTTACCGGACAATTAGGATCGTCAGGATTAATAAGGGAGAGGTAATACGGTGTAATTGCCATGCGAAGCGTAGTAAGCGACTGCTTCACACCCTCTTCCTCATCAGGTTTCAGTGGAAGATATTGCTTAAGCTGCTCCAGCGTTTCAATCCTGTTCTTAACCTGCCACTTCCAATCATTCCACTGCTCATCGGTAGCGGAGGGGAAGAATTTGAGACGGCGGGAAATTAATTTATCTGTTATCATGTTTTTTTGTTCAATGTTGTTCAAGATAGTTCAATGTTGTTCAAGATTGTTCAATGTAGTTCAATGTTGTTCAATGTAGTTCAATGTTGTTTAATGTTGTCCAAGAAATATTTATACTGTGTTAATGATATTTAGTGCCTTTGTATTCTGAGTTTTTAAGATAGGTTATCATGTTTGAGATCTTTGTATTTAACTTCATGGATTTATCAATCATGTTATCAAGTGTTTCTTTGTCTATGTATTCGAAGAGATAAGCCCTGTGTAATTGTGATCTCATCTCACCGCTTGATCCTTTAGCTACAAAAAGAAACTGAGTAAACTCTTTATTACCTCCTCTTTCAAATCCCTCAGCGATGTTATCCATTATTGAACCGGAAGAAGCTCTGATCTGGTCTCTAAACTTATAATCTTTATTAAATTGACCAAGTTTGGTGATCTCATAAACTTGTTTAGTTAATTCATGTGCAAACTTCCAAATCTCAAGATCCTCAAACCTCTCAATAGTCATATTTCAGCAAATTACAACTTCAATACATTAAACCTTTTACCTAACAACAATCTTGAACCATCTTGAACAATATTGAACAACATTGAACAATCTTGAACCATCTTGAACTAATTTTTTAAGCGTAAAGCTCTGTAAAAACCTTCCTCAACTTATCACTTTCCCTCAGCAGCTCAAGTGTAATCTCTGCATGACCGCGGGTGTAGCCGTTGCCTACTATCATGGTTACATCACTGCCAACGCCTTCGGCGCCGAGGGCTGCTTTTGTGAAGCTTGTTGCCATGGAGAAGAAATAAACCAAACCGTCATTTTTTGTGCAAAGGATGCTGGTCATTTCAGTATCGGGGATGTTAACGTTGTTGATAGTGATGTCAGCGAGTTTACCGCCTGTAAGTTCTTCAATCTTTTCTAGTACCGGAACTGGGTTTGTTGCATTTGCCTGGAACACATGATCACAAAAGCCTAATGCTTCAAGCCTCTTTGTGCTTGCTTCACCATGTGTAAGTCCGATAACCATACCTGTGACACCTGCACGTTTTTTAGCTTCATAGCAGCATAACATACCTGATTTACCACCTGCACCGATAATGAACACTATATCGCCAGGTTTAACAAGCTTAGCAGTTTGTGCGGGTGCACCTGCTACGTCGAGAGCTGATAGAGCCAATTTTTCAGGCATGTCGGCCGGAATTTTAGCATAAATACCGCTTTCAAAGAGTATAGCCTTACCATCAATATCAACCTGGTCAACTTCCTTACGGATCTCTTTAATTTTATCAATCCTCAAAGGAGTGAGTGATAATGAAACAAGTGTAGCAATTTTATCACCTACTTTAAGATCGGTTTTCCCTTCGAGGGCAGTCCCAATCTTTTCAACAGTGCCAAGCAGCATTCCACCAGATCCTGTTACCGGATTGCGGTGCTTGCCTTGCTTAGCCACTATGTCGAGCATTATTTCAGCTATTTTCTTTTCATCTCCTCCGGCCTGTTCTTTAATCTGGGTAAAGCTGGCAGAGTCAACATTGAGAGTGATCACGTCAATAAGAATCTCATTGTCGTAAATCTCATCCATGTTATTGTCAATTTTATTGGCTGGTTGTGGCAGAACTCCGATAGGTTCAATTACACGGTGTACACCGTATTTGTTTCCTTTTTTCATTTATGTACTAGATTTATTGTGTGTTTCTTTAATATAAAGGGCTTTAAAAAGGCTAAAGGCTAAAGGCTAAAAGCTAAAGTAAAAAGTGGGTTACTTCCCTAAAAGGTTGTTTAAGTGCTATTAGCTTATATTCATCCTTTAAAACTTTAATGCTTTCTACCTTTATCCCTTCAATCTTTAACTTTATTCCTTTTTTTTTCTAATGCTTCTAATCTTTAATCCCTTCAATCTTTTTCCTTTAATCCTTTTAACCTTTAGTCCTTTTTTAATACTTTAAACTATAGCCTTTAGCCTTTAGCCTTGATAGGTTAGCCTTTAGCCTTAATTTTCCAAAGGCTTAAGGCCTAGAATTTCACGTGCTTCAGCTGGTGTAGCTATTTCTCTGCCGAGTTCTTTTGCCATACGTACAACCTTTGCAACAAGTTCGCCATTTGATTGGGCTATTACACCTTTTGATATGTACACGTTATCCTCGAGGCCAACACGTACATGTCCACCATCAATGATAGCAGCCATAGCAAGCGGGAATTCAAAGCGACCAACACCTGCAACGGTATATGTAGCATCATGTGGAAGGCTTCCACGCAGGAATACAAAGTCGCGTAGTTCACCGGTAATACCGCCATTAACACCCATCACGAGATCGAAGTGCATAGGGCTTTTTATATAACCCCTCTTAGCTAAACGAAGAGCCATGTCAATCATACTCTTGTCGAATACTTCAAGTTCAGGCTTTATGCCGAGTTCAATCATGCGCTTACCAAAGTACTTTATGGTATTCTCAGTATTAAAGAATACTTCGTCGCCACCAAAGTTAAGCGTACCGCAGTCGAGGGTTGCCATTTCGGGCTGCAACTCAGTTGGTTGCAAACGCTCATCGTTAGTCATACCAACGGCACCTCCTGTTGAGGGCTGTATAATTACATCGGGAATCACCGCCCTGATTGCATCAATCACTACTTTAAACCGGTCCTTATCCTGGGTGGGTGTACCATCGTCATGCCTTACATGCAGGTGAATAATACTGGCACCGGCATCGTAGGCTGATTTTGCTTCACGCACAAACTCCTCAACTGTATATGGCACAGCAGGATTATGCTCTTTCATTACTTCTGCTCCGCTTATGGCTGCAGTGATGATCAGTTTTTCCATAGGTTATTATTTTTTAATTCGTTGATGTATCATCGGAACCACACAGGTACCGCTTGCCCTGCAAACAACTATGGGCTCTTCAAGGTAATCGGCTGCTGATTCTGAAATGTCAGTACGTGGAACGATAACCTTGCGTGCTTCGAAGGTCATTTTGCGTGATGACCTGCCTATCTCGGTAATTTCTCCTGTTGCTTCAATGTAGTCACCTGCGTATACCGGTGCCATGAACTCAACCATATCATAAGCCTTAAACAGGCCTTCATCACCATCATTCCTGATAAGAAGTTCAGTGGCAACATCACCAAAGAGTTGAAGCATTTTTGCCCCATCAACAAGATTTCCTCCGTAGTGAGCATCATGTGAACTCATACGAAGCCTAATAAGTACCTTTTCCATATACTGATTTTCTTTATGTTAGTGTGTGCAGTCAATTGAACCTATAACTCATACTGTAATAACTCGTGCAGTCAATAGCAGCAATCAAGCCTATATTTTAGAGGTCCACAATCTAAGTCCCAGGCAGCATGCCATAATCAGCGTCAAAAGTACGCAGATTTTTGCAAGCTGCCAAATATTCAGGCATCCTCTTGTTAATTAATTAACGATGTGAATTACGTTCACCGACTATTGTATACACTTAGAGGTTAGTGCTGTGTGTTATTGCTGACTGTATCGGTATAGTCACCTGGCGGTGTTTCAATTTCAGAATTAAACGTCTGCCCCATACTGCAATTATGGCAACAATAATGCGTGGCCAGATGAGCCAATGCAGAGTATATCCCAGGGTTACAAATAACAACGGGTCCTCGAGTTGCGAGTGAGATATTGAAATATGGTGATTCAGCAGATCGGCATCTTCTTTTGTCATTCGTTGCTTTTCACGTTGATCGATCATAATGGCTGAACCGTATGCAAGCCCCACCAGATTAGCCACCACCCATGAAAAAGTAGTACTTCTTGGCAATCCCATCACTGACATAGCCGGTGCCAGCGGGCGTTCGAATATTTTGATCCATCCAAACTCTTCAAGTATCTGTTGCAGGAAAAGAAGCATGTTTACCAGTATGAATATCTTTAGCACAGTAGCACTTATGGAAGTCAGCCATCCGGTAACAACCACATAAAATGGCAGGTCGGCCTGTTGGTAAACTGCATCAACATCGCTCAGGCTTCCAGGCATAATTAAATTCAATATCACTGCCACTGCCACACTCCCGAGCAGACGTATAACATTTATGCCTATTGCAGATGAACCGGTTCTTTTCATTACAGCGGTTTCAATAATAAAACCATGCGACACCAGGCACATTGTGGCCAATATAATCCCTTCGCGCATAGGCAGATCAAGCAGTGTAAGCACCGCAACCACCGAATAAATATTTGTAAAGATGCTTGTTATCAGTACAATAGCTGAAACTCCAGGTAAACCGAGGTACTTAAAATACGGACCAGTTACTCCGGCAATAGCTGTAAGAATTCCAAAGTAATCCATAAGCATAACAGCAAACGAAACAGGCACAGTGATCTTGATAAGCCACCATGCGGTTTTAAGCCCTTTGGGAGCTGAACGTTTGAAACTGTTAATTATGCCGTTAACGATCCTTGACATACTTTGCTATTTGACCGCGCAAAGATAATAAGATGCGGATGAGAATTTTTGGCATCGAAATCTTTACTGAAAGGTTTTTGATTCATTAAGATTGTAGACGCATTTTACAGGCATATTACTCACATTGTGTTCGCATTTAACCGATCAAAATGCGAACGAAATGCGAACGGTATGCGAACGGTGTGCGAGCGAAGGGAAAAGAAATAGTGGTTCAAAGCTTCGCGTTCAAAAGTTGTTCAAATAGCGCTTCGCGCGTTCAAGATAGTTTTAAGGGGTTTTTCCCGTGGTCATGGTAAGCGCTGGTTTGTATCAATAAAATAACCCCGTCTTTGAAGGCGGGGTTAGGAACTCGTGCAGCTAACTTTACTTCTGTTTTGAAAGGCAAAAAATATAGAATGCACCTAAACATATAAATGTATAGATACATAATAATATTTTTAGCTAAATGTTGAATTATTATTTTTCCGCCTTATATTTGGCTGCTCTATAAGCGAGAAGTCATTGCGCAATTAGTACTCTGCATACATTAACTACTTCATTTACTTGATCTTACCCTTTTAGCTGTTAGAAGTAGTTAATAATAACCAAAACTAATTTATCATGAATAAATTGAAAAAAAACAGAGGAAAGATCGCTCTCTTTGCGTTAGTGATGATTTGGGCTTTAAGTCCAACGGTTTCACAAGCCCAGTACTGGATGAGAACTTATGGGCATTTGGACAATTATTATTTAATCAGGGATTCAACGGAGGCCTTCTTCAGTGCCGACACTTCCAGAATTAGAAACTCCGTTTACGGTTTTAAACATTTCCAGAGATGGAAAACATTTTTAGAGTCGCGTGTTAATGAAAATGGTACACTGGCAACCTATCATCAAAATTTAGCGCAGGAATATGAAAATATTCTATTGACAGATGATGATAGAACACCGGGGCAATGGAACTCGTTGGGCCCAGTCACCGGCACTACAGGCGTATTGGCTGAATTGGGGATAGTGACTTCGCTTCTGGTAATAGATGATCAAAATATTTATGCTGGCACCGGTACAGCAGGATTATTTGTAACAAATAATGGAGGTGCAACATGGAGATCACTCACTGATAAATATCTCATAACAGGTATAGAGTCAATTATCAAGATTGACCCTGATACAATTTATATCGCTACTGGTTTTGACACCTGGGGAAAAGTGTATGGTAAAGGAATTTTAAAAAGTGAGGATAATGGGTTGACATGGAAAGAAACAGGTCTTAATTCTAATTTTATAGATGGTAGTCCCTTTACCGTGAAAGGAATGATTGCTGACCCTGATTCATCTGGAACTTTTTATGCAATAGTTCAGGAGGAACATAGGAGAAATGCCAGAATTGTAAAGAGTGGAGATGCCGGAGTGACATGGGATGAAAAATACATTCAGTCGGATATAGATTTGCGAAAGATAGAAATGGATCCTACAAATTCAAACCGTATAATGGCTTCCGGAAGGAGAGTGGTTCTATCTAATGATAAAGGTGAAAGTTGGCATGATATAACCACTAGAATACCCTACGACACGGCCCAATATAGGATTATCAGAGCTACAACCTCATTCCATCCAACTATTCCTAGAAAGATATTGGTAGCACTGAAAAAAGAAAATAAGACAGGATCTATCTATGGCCCTGTCGAAATATATCTATCAAATGACGGCGGAGGAGAATTTACCAAGTGCTCCTTTTCAGCAGATACGCTGTTTTCCGGACTTTATAGCGAGGATAAATTAGAATTAGAATGGTCAAAGGTACATACTGATATCTGCTATATCGGGGGGATCTGGATCAATGAGCTAAGGTTATATAATCATGAAGTGTATTTGTATATTGATAATTTTAATTATGGTTATCATGTCGACATTAGATATCTTGAAACCCGTGCCATTGAAGGCAAGGACTCAAATGGTGATTCACGCTATTTAGATGTGTTGTATCATGGAAACGATGGTGGTATTACAAAGGGTGTTGAGTGTACTGAGTCAGGAATGATATGGCAGGATATATCAGGAACCGGGTTAAATATTACTCAGTATTATGGATTAGGTATTACAGACTCAGTCCCAGAATTATACCTTGGTGGTACGCAAGATGGAAATCTTTTTATTCATGATAATGCAGGCTGGCACAATCGCGGGGATACCGGCGATGCAGGAGATGCTGTTATTGATTATGATAATCCAGCCAATATTTACATGATTCATTTTTGTGGAAGCTCTTACCTAACAATCTCAAAAGATTATGGCCAATCCTGGGATTACCTTGAAGTTGGAATGCCCAATGAAGGTTGGTACCGAAGAAACGACGGTCCTTTAGAAATGAGTAAAAGAGATCCATCTATCTTGTTCGTAGGCGGTAAGCAAGTGTATAAGTCAAGGAAGGTTAATGGTCAATTAGTTTTTAATAAGATTTCTAATTTCTCAGAGATTTACCCCTATTTTAAGACTATCAGAGTAGCAAAAAACTCCGATAATTTTATTATTGCCGGCAGACAGAATGCTATTTGGGGAGACACAATAAATACAGTAAGACTTCATCTGACTCTTAACGGCGGTGCATACTGGTATAATATCACTCCGATAGATATTTTAGATGATGCAGGCATTTTTGATATAGCTATTGATCCAAAAAAGCACAATAAATTTTATATTGCTCTGGATCGGTTCAATGCTAATAAAAAAGTCTATAAAGGAGAATGGGGTTTAAACGACACAACTGTAACCTGGACTAACATGTCTGAGGGGTTACCCAATGTGCCTGTAAATTGTATAAAAATTTATGAAGGTTCAGATTTTGAAGAAATGTTTGCAGGAACTGATTGTGGCGTTTACTACTATAATAATATTATTGAGAAGTGGGTTAAATTTGGAAGAGGAATGCCGGTTTGTCCGGTAAGTGACCTTGAAATTAACTACTATACCGGACAACTCATTGCATCAACTTTCGGAAGAGGAATGTATAGGGCAGAGTTGTGCGAGATAGGTCCAGCTGAATCAACTATCTATATAGATACTATTAAAGTGTGGGAAGACTCATTGAGGATACCTGCTGATATTATAATACTACCCGGCGGGAATTTGACAATTAAGGGTAAGATTCAGATGAAATACAATAAGTCAATAACTGTGCGCCCAGGAGCTTTTCTTACAGTTGATGGAGGCACAGTTTCTAGTTATTGTTCAACTGAACCGTGGAGTGGCATTAGAGTTTTTGGAACAGCAAGCGGGGGACAAAATCCATTATACCAGGGAGTATTGCTTCTTAAAAACGGAGCTACAATCGCAAATGCTAATATTGGGGTGCATTGTATAAATCCCACAGATCATAGAGATTTATACAACCCGATAACCGGCGGTGGAATAGTTATGGCAAATAATACGACCTTTAAGAATAACATTACTGCAGTGCAATTTGAACGCTACACGTATACTTGGTCAATTAGTAATTTTAGAAATTGTATATTCGAAACTGAAAGCAGTGCACTTCCCGGCTATCCTAAAAAATACTTTGTCAGATTAAATGAGATTGGTGGCTTATTTTTTGGAGCTTGTATATTCAAAAACACTATTAATCTTTTTAGTTCCGATTCACTAACTAAACACGGCATTTACAGTGTTAATTCACATTTTGTAGTTGACAGACAGTGTCCAACAACGCCATGCCCCGAGGGTGATGAGTATAAAAGTAAGTTTGAAAATTTGGTTTATGGGATACATGCTACTTCGAATACCGGAACAAAATCTTTCAAGGTTAATAACTCAATTTTTAATTCTAATGATTGTGGTATTTATTCATTAAACACCAGCAATATAGATGTGAGGTTTAACCACTTTAAGGTAAGCAAGGTTGGTGTAAAAAAAACCGGCTTATACCTGGATTATTCTACTAATTTTGTGATTGAGGAAAACGAGTTTGAATATTCTTTATCTGATAGTCCTGAAATGGGTACAAGAGGTATGGTTATAAATAATAGCGGTGATCTCGACAATCATATCTATAAGAACACTTTCAAAAACCTGGAATATGGAATTTGTTCACAGGATATTAATAGAAATAAAGATGGTTCACGTGGACTTAGAATAAAATGTAATGACTTCAAACAAACGAAATTTGACATCGCCATCACAAGATCTCAAATTATTTCAGGCTATGGAATTGCCTATGCCCAAGGTTCAGCAGAGGATAGTACTAAGCCTGCAGGTAACTTATTTTCTAACCTGCCAACCAGTACAGGCTATTATGGCATACTAAACAATTGTGAACGGATTGAATATACACATCATGACCCTACAGGTAACTCGAGAGTAAGGCCATCAAATTACTCCCTTTTGAATGTATATTTGAATAATTCTGGTCTACGATACTCACCAGCATGTTGTCCTTCCAATGTTTCAGGGGGAGGAGGTACAATTGATCAGCAATTATTAGCAGAAGAGGAAATGTCCGATTCAATTCAATCAGAACTCTCTCAATTAATTGATGATGGTAATACAGAAGTTAAATTGTTTACAATTAACACTTCATTGCCGGATGAGAATATAGAAATTCATAACGACCTTCTAAACACATCCCCATTCGTTTCTGATACTGTAATTCAAACAGTTATTATCAGGGAAGAGATTTTCAATAATGCTATGGTTCGTAATCTGATTGTTGCTAATCCACACACCGCTAAATCTGAAGTTGTCTTGCAAGGCATAAGTAATCGCCTGGAGCCAATGCCCGAGTATTTAATGGATGAGATTCTTGAAGCAATGGATACTTTATCAATCAAGGAGCTTATGGAGATAAAAATGCAAATCGGACACAGCAATTATACGTATGGTTTAAACAGGTTGTTATCCCATGTTTTAAGCGATACTACATTCTCAATTGATAGTATCTTTAACATCCTCAATCTTGACAATAGTTTTCATTCGCAGATGAAGAAAGCATGGTTTGAATTAGAGGATGGAGACACCACAAAAGCTTTAAGTACTTTGGATAGTATGAATGTATCGAATCAATTAACCAATTCGCAATCATTAGAACTGGCTGAGCAATCAGCCTTCATGGAGTGGTTAGTGAATAATCAAATAATTGATTCTACCAAATCAGTTGCCCTGAATTATTTCTTAAGCAGTCCTAGTGCTTATGTTTCATCTTGTGCAAGAGTGTTGATGATTTTCAATAACTTAATGCAATACTCAGAACCTTATCTTGTACCTGATCTTACTAAAACCACGGATGTAAAAAAAGAAAAGCAGTATAAGCAAATAATCTCAGAGCGATATATTAAAGTGTACCCTAACCCAACTAGAGATTATGTTACAGTTGAGTATAAGCTAAAAGAAGCAGGTGTTAACGGTTCGATCAGAATTATTGATGAGAATGGCAAGCTGATTAAGTCACTTCCATTGAGCAAGCAGAGGGACCAATTAATTGTTGACACACGAAACCTGAAAGCAGGAAATTATTTTATCAAACTGATTTCGGGCAACAAGGAGCATTCCACAGCAAGATTTACTATTATCTACTAACTTAAAATTGCCAGGATCTCATACGAGATCCTGGTTTTAATTTTTATGAGAACATTTTACATAATAATTTACTTGCTGATCCCCACTTCATTTACATCATATTCTCAAGTGTGGGAAAAAGTTTATGGGTTAAATAATGTTTCAGAGGATATTCGATGTTTAAATCCTAGCTATGACCATGGTTATTTGATGACTGGTGGCCGCTACTTCTATCCTAACACCCGCGGTTGGATTATAAAAACCGATGTCAACGGTAATTTATTGTACGAATTCATACTTGGCAGTGGTACAGGAATGCCTCAGGGAAGTTACCCTTCTCACATTGAATCTACTTCTGATGGTGGCATGATTATTTGTGGGAGTCATGATAACTGGACTGCAAACGATGTTGGAGTTACTAAGCTGGATGCTTGTGGTAATCTTGAATGGTGCAAAACATTCAGAACGGATAATAATTATGATTGGGGAAGAGTGATTCACGAATTGCCAAATGGTGGGTACATTATGCTTACCCATCAATATAGTGATATGAATCATAAAAAAATACATCTTTTCAGATTTGACCCGAATGGTGAACTTTTATGGATTCAACCCTATGCCCTCACTGAGAATAATCCATATTTATTTCCCTACAGCATGACAGATCTGATTATAACTGCAAAAGGGGACTACTTTATGACAGGGCAAGGTTATTGGTCATCTGATAGTATTGTTGGACGATTAAAAGCTATAACGATAATTGCAGATAGTAGCAGGGATGAAAAACAGATTTCAATTTTTCAAAGAGATGACGACAGTCAGTATTCTGATGCTTATAACTCGGTTCAGAATGGAAGCGGAAGCATTTTTATAGGAGCATCTGATGTTGATCAAAATTATCATCCAATGCTTCTAAAAATGGATACTCTAGGTAATTTTTTGACTGATACCCTGGTACAATTTCCATTATTTAGTAACCGGTGGGCGGATGGTTATATAATTGATCCAAAATTTACCAATGATGGAAGAATGTTCGCTTATACCACTTATATGGATAATACTTTTTCATGG
>JAEZDY010000031.1 GCA_023417935.1 Bacteroidota bacterium | reverse complement strand
TGAGTCAAATCCATACAAATTGACGCAATTATTGTAAATCCACACAAATTACCACTCATTTTATCAAAATGTTTAAGTGTCTTTCTAAAGAATGCCTAAATTAGATGTGGATTATCGGATGCTTACTAATCTACCGCACTTTCTCGTCAAGACTGTCAAGGAATTTTGGTGTCTGCACTTATTTAAACGTTTCTGCAAAGGTAATAGTTTCTTTATTAGGAAAAAATCCTTCTTGCATCATACCAAATAAGTCAAAGAGTATTTCATTTATAATTTGTTCATCCGTCGGGCTACTTTCCTATCCGCAGAATTAATCGTGTTGATTATTTCAGTGAAAAAACTGTTCTATGACTGATAATTTAATCATGCTCAAATTTATTCAAAATCTCTCACAACTGTGAGAGAAATAGGAAACATTCAACTCTCTCACAACTGTAGGAGAAATTTGTTTATTATTTTAACTTTCGGTTCAGAATTCAAAAACGGCAATATAACCTTACCTTTTGGTTATTTTATTCTATGACAGAATGTCACTTTCTATTCCTTTTGATACCCTTTGATACCTTTTGATACCCTGTGTCAGTTTTCGTGTCATGTCTAATTACTGCCAAAAAACATGACACAGGGTATCATTGGGTATCATTTTTCTTTTCTTGGCACGTTAGTCCCAAAATTGTATTTGGACAAATCAACTGTGCGGGAACGCGGTAATGTGCCCACTATTGTCCCCCCTCTGTCAGGTGTTTTGTCCCCTGTTGTCCCCCCTGTGACAGTGACTATGTCAGGTGTTTTACTGCCAAAAACTGACAAGGGGGGGGACAACGACGGACAATTTCAAAAATTCGGCGAAGTAGCATGGGAATTGTATAGGAAGGCAGAGGGCTTTACGCATAGCGCATAATAGGTATGAAGTTATCAACATTGAACAACCTTGAACGCGCGAAGAGCTTTGAACGCGAAGCTTTGAACAACTTTTAAAAGCGCGCAGCGCACTTTTTTGTTCTTTGACATCTTGGTTAGAATGCTGCATCCCGATGTGAAATCGGGGTGTAATTGCAACTCTATATATACTTCACACCGGCGGTCTGGTTTTGAACTGCTGGTGTGGAGCCTCTTTATTTTAATAGCCTAAGTGAATTGTCTCACACTGAACAACCTTGAACAACCTTGAACCACATTGAACCACATTGAACCACATTGAACAACCTTGAACAACATTGAACGCGCACAGCGCATTTTTTTTTCGCATCTTTGCAACATCACTTCAACACAAATGAGCAACGTAAAGCCCTCCACCTCCGAAAACAAGGTACAACTATCAGCTGAAATGGATTCTATAGCGCCTGAGCGGGATAAGTATATACGCAGGAGCAGGCATTATTATAAGAACCTGGTTCGTTTCTTCAGGTTTAATATAGTTGAGAATTCAAGGGTACTGGAAATTGGATCGGGTACCGGGTATTTGCTCAATGCAGTGAATCCGGCGCATGGCGTTGGCATTGATATATCTGGTGCAATGGTTGAAATTGCCAGGCAGAAGTACCCGCATCTTAACTTTTATAATCAGGATGCTGAGCAGCTTGATCTTGATGAGCAGTTCGATTATATTATAATTTCTGATACGCTTGGTTACCTTGAGGATATTCAGAAAGTGATTGCCAATCTTAAAAAAGTATGTACCCCCGACACCCGGATAATAATAAATTACCATAGCTTCTTCTGGGAGCCATTGCTTGAACTGGCACAAAGTCTGAGACTTAAAATGCCCCACAAAAGATTGAATTGGTTAAACAGGGCTGATGTCGTCAACCTGCTTAACCTTGAAGGGTTTGATGTGATCAAAACCGGTAAGCGGTACCTGATGCCCGTGTATATTCCGTTGATATCGTGGTTTTTCAACAAGTACATTGCCAATCTGCCATTGTTCAACAGTCTCTGCCTTACCGGATATATAATAGCCCGTTTACCTGATACGCTTCCCGCGGATAACAGGGAGTTTTCAGTGAGTGTGATCATCCCGGCAAGGAATGAGGCAGGAAATATTGAAGATGCTGTGAAGCGAATCCCTGACATGGGGCGGCATACAGAAATCATCTTTGTGGAAGGTGGTTCAACTGACAATACGCCCGATGAAATAAAGCGGGTAATAGAAAAATGGCTACCCTTGCGCGATGTTAAGTATATGGTGCAAACAGGCAAGGGTAAGGGCGATGCTGTAAGATTAGGTTTTGAATATGCAATTGGTGACATACTCATGATTCTGGATGCCGATCTTACTGTACCACCTGAAGACCTCCCAAAATTTTATAATGCCATTGCTACAGGGAAGGGAGAATATATAAACGGAACCCGGTTAGTGTATCCAATGGAAGATGAAGCCATGCGAACCCTTAATATCATGGGCAATAAGTTCTTTTCAGTAATGTTCTCCTGGCTGTTAGGCCAACGTATCAAAGATACCCTCTGCGGAACAAAGGTGCTCAGCTCTGCCAATTACAGGAAGCTTAAAGCCAACAGGTCTTATTTCGGCAACTTCGATCCTTTCGGTGACTTCGATCTCATTTTTGGTTCGGCTAAATTAAACCTGAAGCTTGTTGAGGTACCCATAAGATACCGGGCACGCCAATACGGTGAAACCAACATTTCAAGGTTCTCGCATGGTTGGTTGCTGCTGAAGATGGTTGCTTATGCAATGAATAAGATTAAATTTGTGCGATAAATATTATAGGCTAACAGGGGTTAGGGGTTAGGGGTGTAGGGGTTAGTGGATTACTTTTAAACACCTTAAACACCTTGAACATCTTGAACACCTTGAACACCTTGAACAATCTTGAACAACCTTGAACAATCTTGAACAATCTTGAACTAATTTATACCTTTGAAACGCCAAACCAGCTAATAATAACTCATATCAACATGAATGAGCAACAGGATAAAATAAAATTAAGCGTAGTTGTTCCAGTTTACAACGAGGAGCTTACTATTGATGAAATGATAGCTAGGCTAAGTGCCACTTGCAATGCTATGGGAATAGCTTATGAATTGGTTTTCGTTAACGATGGAAGTGCAGATGCTTCACTTGCGAAGCTAAAAGAATACGCTGCCATAAATGAACACATACATTTCATAAGCTTTAGCAGGAATTTTGGTCACCAGAACGCAGTTATGGCCGGAATTACCTATAGCAGGGGTGAGACTGTGGTACTGATTGATGGCGATCTTCAGGATCCACCTGAGCTTATACCTCAGATGTATGACAAATATCTTGAAGGGTACAAGGTGGTTTACGCTAAGCGCATTCAGCGGAAAGGTGAAACAGTTTTTAAGAAGTTTACTGCCAAGATGTTTTACAAGATGCTCAAGAAGATCACTTCTTTCAATATACCTGTTGATACCGGCGACTTCAGACTAATATCACGCGAAGTTGCTGATCATTTGATAAATATGGGTGAAGGAAGTAAGTTCCTGAGGGGACAAATTGCATGGCTTGGCTTTAGTCAAACAGGCGTTGAATTTGAGCGCCAGGAACGCAAAGCCGGTGAAACAAAATATACCTTTAAGAAGATGATGCGCCTGGCCCTTGACGGTATTACAGCATTTTCAAATTTCCCATTGCAAATTGCTACCTTCCTTGGATTTGTATTTTCTTTAATCGCCTTTCTGATCATTCTATATGCACTTTTCTCAAAGTTCGTAATGAATGAAGTAGTTACTGGCTGGACATCACTGATGATAAGTTCAATGTTCATCGGCGGTATTCAGTTGCTATGTATTGGTATTATAGGCGAGTACATCAGCCGTATATCAACCGATGTAAAAAGAAGGCCTCCCTTTATTGTTGAGGAAACCAATTGCCGCAAGGATTCAGTTACAATCAAGCAATAAGAAAAAGACTTTGATTTTATAGTAAGTCGATAAAATGAGGTACAAAAACTTACTAATCATTTTAGGAGTATCACTTTTAGTGAAGCTTGCCTATTTGCTGTTTGGGTATCTCATTATTGGTGAGAGCGGAGTACTTACCATAAACGGATACGCTGATCTGCTTAACCGCAATGATGTTGGTTGGTATGCCCGGATAGCCGAAAACTGGTATCCTTTTATCACTGATGTAAGAGATCTTGGTTGGAATGCAGGCGCTGAATTCAAACAAAGTGAGTGGGCATTTTTCCCTTTCTACCCCTGGATAAACAGTGTGGTAATGGAATTATTTAATGTCCCCTTTAAATACAGTGCCCTGATATTATCAATTGTATTTTCAACCATTGCTTTCTGGGGATTTTACATCTTTTGCGAGATATATACGGGTGATAAGAGGTTTTCACTGTATTGCACCATGGTGTTTCTGCTGTTCCCATTCCACTATTACTTCTCTATGATGTATACTGAAGCACCGTTCTTCATATTTCTCATCTTTACTTTCATTGCTATACACAGTCGCAAATATGTGTTTATTCCTTTACTAATAATTCCACTGGTGTTGTTAAGACCGTTTGGTATCATTGCTTTGGTGCCAATGTACCTGTATTTTCTGGAAAGGGAGTATATACTTAAAGGTGTGCAATTAGATGTTAAAGCAGCGTTCTCAAAGATTACCATTGCAAGGTCGATGTACTTCATAACCGGTCCGCTTGCTTTTCTGCTATACTGCATGTATCAGGAGCGAATGACAGGTGAATACCTGGCTTTCAGTATTGCACAGGCTGGCTGGTACAAGGAGTTTATGTTTCCGTTGCTTTCGCTATTCAGGCATGGTGATTTTGCAACTCAGTTTAACTCGGTTTACACCATTGCAGTGATCATCTTCAGTGTACTTATCTGGAAGAAACTACCGCTAAGCCTCAATGTTTTTATCTGGTTCAGCCTCATGCTGCCGCTGGTTTCAGGCTCGGTTGCCTCGATGCCCCGGTATATATCAGTGATCTTTCCCCTGACTATAATTTTAGGGCACTGGTTTTATGAGTTAAAACTAAAAAATGTAGTATTGGTAATTTTATGGGCGATGCAGTTAGTAGCTTTCTACTACTGGGTTACAGGGCATCCTATCAGTTTCTAGTAAGCTCTCTCGTTTCTTCCTTCAATATAATTGATAAAGCTCCTGTTCACCACCTTGTTACCGCCGGGAGTAGGATAATTGCCTGTGAAATACCAGTCGCCGGTATTATTGGGGATTGCCTGATGCAGATCTTCAATGGTTTGGAATACTATTTCAACTTCAGCTTTGCATCCCACCGGTGTAACAAGTTGAGATATCTTAGCTGATATTTGGCTTGCAGTAAATGGTCGGTAGATATCTTTCACATGATTGATAACTTGTTCTTTAGGAAGATTTTCCTGTTCCTTAGCTTTTCTGTATACCTCGTTTATGATATGCGACTGGTTGGTTTCTTTAAGCAGTTCAATTGCCGCATTAAAAGCAATAAAATCACCCAGTTTGGCCATATCTATACCATAACAGTCGGGGTACCTGATCTGTGGAGCTGATGAGGCAATGACTATCTTTTTAGGACCCAGTCGATCGAGTATTCTTATAATACTTTTCTTAAGTGTGGTACCTCTCACAATAGAATCATCAAGAACCACGAGATTATCAGTTCCCGGGTTTACAACGCCATAGGTAACATCATACACATGGGCGACAAGATCGTCACGTGCATTGTCCTGGGTAATGAAAGTACGAAGTTTGATATCCTTTACAGCTACTTTCTCTATCCTGGGCTTGAACTTCATGATCTTATCAATGAGAGCCGGTGTAAGATTAGCTGATTCTTTCAGGAGTTGATCCTTCTTTATACCATCGCAGAAATTGCCTAACTCCTCTACCAAACCGTAGAAAGCATCAACGGCAGTATTTGGGATATAAGAAAATACTGTGTTGTTAATATCGTGACCAACTGCACCAAGTATGGCCGGAGTAAGCGCTTTACCTAGTCTTTTTCTCTCTTTATAAATATCAACATCAGTTCCCCGGCTGAAATAGATGCGTTCAAAAGAACAGGCCTTAAGTGGGGCAGGCTCAAGTATTTGCTGTTGATCAACAGTGCCATCTTTGCGGATGATAAGAGCATGACCGGGCTTTACTTCCCTTACTTTATTGAAAGGGATGTTCATGGCAGTTTGTATCACCGGACGTTCCGATGCAACAATCACAACCTCTTCATCCTGATAGTAGAATGCAGGGCGAATGCCGGCAGGATCGCGGAAAACGAAAGCATCACCATGGCCGATCATTCCGGCGATGGCATAACCTCCATCCCAGCTATAAGAAGCATGCTGCAGTATCCTCTTAACATCCATTGAAGAAGCAATGCGCGGAGTCATCTCCTTCTTGCTTAAACCTTCAGCTTTAAATTGCTCATACAGAAGTTCATTCTCCTCATCAAGGAAATGGCCGATCTTCTCAAGGATGGTAATCGTATCAGAAGTCTGCACAGGATATTGTCCGAGGTCAACCAGTCTGTTGAAAAGTTCATCAACATTGGTCATGTTAAAATTGCCTGCAAGCACAAGGTTACGGGTCATCCAGTTATTTGCCCTATGCACCGGGTGCAGGTATTGAACACTGTTTTTGCCAAAAGTGCCATAGCGCAGGTGCCCCATAAACAGTTCACCGGCAAAACCTACAGCTCTTTTAAGTCCTTGTAAATCATTTTCCCTTCCGGGGATTTCTTTAATATAGGTGTTGATCTCAGCGTAAGCAGCATTGAAAACATCGGCTATAGGAGTGCTGGAGTTTGAACGGTGCCTGTCGATATACTTCGAACCCGGCATGGGGTCAAGTTTTATGGAAGCAATGCCCGCACCATCCTGGCCCCGGTTATGCTGCTTTTCCATGAGCAGATGCAGCTTATTGAGCCCCCAGGTTGAAGTACCGTAGGTTTTCAGATAATGCTCCAGCGGTTTAAGTAATCGAACCATCGCAATACCGCACTCATGTTTAATCTGCTCACTCATATAGTTTGGATGTTTAGATTATTCTGATATATTTGTCACTCAATTCACTGCATAAAAAAGAAGTGCAAAATTAAGCATTTTATTGCTATCAGAAACCCCGGTTAAAATTGCGGATTTGAGGCATTTAATAAGAAAAAGTAAACATCATCAATACCAGCAATACAGCATAAAAATTGTATTGAATAAAAAACTGAAAGATGGAAAATATAGTAATCAGACATGCTGATACAGATGACATGGGTTTTATAGTTGATTGCCAGATAAAAATGGCCTATGAAACTGAAAACATGAAACTCGATAAGCTCACAGTAACCCTTGGGGTACAGTCGGTTTTTGATGATTCGCTTAAAGGTTTTTATATTATCGGCGAATCAGACGGAACACCTGTATCCTGCCTGATGGTAACACCTGAGTGGAGCGATTGGCGCAATAATTGGGTATGGTGGATACAGTCGGTATTTGTGTTGCCTGAAATGCGCAAAGCCGGTATTTTCAGCATGATGTATACTTTTATCAAATCGCAGGTATTGCAGGATAAAGATGTAGCCGGCATTCGCCTTTACGTTGACAACACAAACATGCCTGCCCGGGAAGTTTACAAGCGTATGGGCATGAATGATGAGCATTACAGACTTTTTGAATGGATGAAACAATAGAAACCAAAAATAAAAACCCAACACCTTAACCTCATTTTGTATGAAATCAATCTTCACCTTCCTTTTTCTGGTAGTTTTGACTATTGGCGCTGAAGCTCAACCCGGAAGATGCCGTTCGCCACTACCTGAGAACATCTTCAGGCAAATACATAAATCAGTTATGATGCAACGTAGTGAAGCACAGAAACTTGATGTGGCAAATAATGCTGTTTACGATAATTGTTTGAGTGCTGAACAGGTTAAAAGTATTGCATCGTTGTTTATTGATGACACTAGCAGGCTTGAATTTGCCCGAAATGCCTACGAAAGCACATTTGACAAAGAAAACTACTATTTCGTATACGATGCGTTTGCATACATTTCCACTGTATTCATGTTGCATGACCACATTCAGTCAATTGACAGCCGGCCTCATGACTATTTACCACCTCAGGATCCTCCGCTGAACATCAACTTTGCATCTCTTGATTACCCAGATGCACGCAACTATAAGGGTCCATCAAATTGCAGTCCCGCAATTTCAGAAAACGATTTTATGATTCAGGCACGGAAGTTTGCCTTTAATGACAACGAGCAAACCAGGCTAATGCTTTTTACCCAGATGGTTCAAAATAATTGTATGACTGTTGCCCAGCTAATGAAACTTGCTTCATTGCTTGAAAATGAAAACAACAGGCTAACCTTCTTCAGGGCTGCATTGCACAATGTGTTTGATGTTGCTAATCTATCTTTTGGAACACAGCTTTTCGGACATGTACCAAACAGGGTGGCTTACAACGACCTTATCAATAACAATGGTCACAATGGGAATATGCCATTGCCTTGCGCCATACATCCTGATCAGTTTAGTGATATGTTGAATTCCATTAAGAAGGAAACCTTTAACAGCACCAAACTAACCCTTGCCAAGAATATCATTAAGTCGAGGCCATGTTTCACTACAGGCCAGATCAGAGACATAGTATCAGAGTTCACATTTGAAAGTGGAAGGCTTGAAATTGCCAAGTTTGCCTGGGACTATACGGTTGACAGGGAGAATTATTACAGAGTGGCTGATGCTTTCAGTTTCAGCAGTTCGAAAGAAGAATTGATGAAATACATTGATTCACGAAAGTAGAACTGACTTTCTTAAAAAGAGGCTATGACATACATAGTCACTGTAGTTGACCTGGTTAGCAAGTGATGCTTCCAGGCAAGACTAACCGGTGAATTTGTGAATACATTGCAAGTTCACCGGTCGTTTTTTAAGTGGATACAGATTTGTGGACAGTTGATAAGCAAATTGCTAAACAAAAAGCATCACGACTCTGTTAAGTGAACTTAATTTTTATAAAATGAGAACCGGGATGTTTTTGGTATTCTTCAGCATAGTTCTACTAGTATACTTTTTCATAAACTATTACATATACAGCAGGGGTATCCAACTGGTACCAGCCACTTCGGCACTGAGGCCATGGGTTAAGACTGCATTCTGGGTAATAGTTGCTTCATTTATTGTGGGTCGTGTTGTTGAACGAATCCACCTTTCAGTTTTCACAGATGTGCTCACATGGATAGGGTCATTCTGGCTGGCAGCAATGCTTTATTTTTTCCTGATAGTGCTGGTGATTGACATCCTCAGGTTAAGTGATTACTTCATTGGGTGGATGCCTGCTTCATTCTATACTGAAAAGTTTAAATCAGTTCTGCTTCTTGTTTCAATAGCTGCGGTTTTTATAACTGTATTAGCCGGTCACATAAATGCCATTAGCCCACGTGTCAATAAATTGACCATTGATCTTGATAAAAGCGCCAATGGTTTGAAGGAAGTAAAAATAGCACTTGCTTCTGATATACATATGGGCACACTTATAGGGCCCCGGCGCATGACTAAACTGGTGAACAAGATACAGGAAATCAAGCCCGACATTATATTGCTTGCAGGGGATGTTGTGGATGAAGACTTGGAGCCGGTGATACGCCAGAATTTAGGTCAGGTTCTTGTAAAACTTCAGGCACCATTGGGAGTTTACGCCATTACAGGCAACCATGAATACATTGGTGGGGTTGCCAAAGCAGTGAAGTACCTTGAAGAGCATAACATTACGTTTGTGCGCGACACAACCATAAAAATAGCGGATGCCTTCTATCTGGCAGGTCGGGAAGACCGTTCAAAGAACAGCAGCAGCAAGCGTAAGGACATAAGCGCCATTATCAATGGCATTGACCACAGCCTGCCAATCATCATGATGGACCACCAGCCATTTAACCTTGGTGAGGTTGAAGCTGCAGGTGTTGATGTGCAGTTCTCAGGTCATACCCATCACGGGCAACTTTGGCCACTCAATTACATCACACAGGCAATGTACGAAGTGAGCGCCGGATATCTCAAAAAAGGAAACTCACATTTCTATGTATCCAATGGCTTCGGCTCATGGGGTCCACCGGTGAGAATTGGCAACAGGCCTGAGATTGTGGAGATTACCATTAAGTTCAAGCAGTAAATAATCAATTAGCCACATACAGCTTTCATTTAAGTTATTTAATTGGCAGTTCAAACCCTACGTTGGGGTTCATTTTTACGTTCTAAGCATAGCCGGGGAAATAATTAATAACGAAGTTGTAAATAGCAGGTTTTCAGGAGGTAACATGTTTACACAGCAGTTGTTACTATATAGTAATGACTTCACATTTTCAAAAACTTTTCCCTGTAGATTTTGTTAAATTTTCAGTGAAACCCCATCATCTTAAAATCCGCGCTCTATGAAACGAAATATACTAATTATGATATCGGCAGTTTTACTGATAGCGACCCTGTCAGCTAAAGCGACTATTGTAGTGATTACCCAGCAGGATCTTACATTCAATCCGGCAACAGTATCAGTTACTGTTGGTGATACAATACGTTGGGTTTGGACATCAGGCGACCATACAACAACTTCTGCAACAATACCAACAGGAGCAGCTGCATGGGATAGCCCGTTAACTGCAACAACAACGTCATTTGATTATGTGGTAACTGTTGAAGGCACATACAATTACGTTTGTACCCCTCACGCTGCGGCAGGAATGGTTGGTTCCTTTACTGCTACTGGTACGTTAGGCATTGGTGATCGTATTGATATGAGTTCAGTGAAAGTGTATCCTAACCCTGCTAAAGATCGGGCAGTACTTGTTTTTAATTCCGATGAAGCTTCTATAGGACATCTTTCAGTTTATGATCTGCTTGGAAATCAGGTTAGTACCGGCGAAGTATCAGTAAAATATGGCACTAACAACATTAATTTACCTGTTAGTAATATAAATCCGGGTATTTACTTTGTAGAACTAAAATACGCAAATCAATCAGCAATAGTCCGCCGGTTTGTAAAATCCAGATAATACTAACAATTTAAAAGAAAATATAATATATGGAGATTAACAACCAGGAGGTACGGCAGGTTCCTAGAATTGGGGATATTGCACCTGATTTTGAAGCTGTTACAACTCAAGGAAATATCAAATTCTCAGAATGGGCCAAGGACAGTTGGGTAGTGATGTTTTCACATCCGGCCGACTTTACACCAGTATGTACCACAGAAATGTCGGGCTTTGCGGTGAGAGAGGATGAGTTTACTGAACTAAACACCAAGCTGCTGGGTCTGAGTATAGATAGCATTCATTCACATCTTGCATGGATTAACAATGTTCAAAAGAACATGGGCATACTGATGAAATTCCCTATCATAGCAGATATTGACATGAAAGTGGCGAAGCTATATGGAATGGTGCAGCCTAATGAGAGTGAAACCTCAGCAGTAAGGGCAGTGTTCTTTATTGATCCAAAACGCAAGGTTAAGTTAATAATGTATTATCCCCACAATGTTGGGCGTAATATGGATGAGATTTTTAGAGTGCTAAAGGCAATGCAGATCTCAGAGAAACACAGTGTTGTGCTTCCATTGAACTGGCAGCCCGGCGATAAAGTTATTGTACCACCTCCACGCACGGTTGACGCAATGAAAGAAAGAGAGAATAGTGATTATGAGATGGTAGATTTTTATTTGGCTAAACGTAATGTTTAGTCAGTGTAGTGTGTTGCATGGAAAGGCTGCTTTGTGGTGAAGCAGCCTTTTTTCTGTAACTAAATAGCTGTCAAACGACCTATATTTGATAACTTTGCCTTGAAAATTTTCAATATGGCAAAAGAGCGTCGTTTCCCACATACCTATGTAATAGTATTTTATCTTGTTGTTCTTGCTGCAGTACTTACCTGGGTAATCCCTGGTGGTCAGTTCCAAAGACACACTGTTGATGTAAATGGAACCCCGCGTGAAGTTATCGTAGAAAACTCGTTTACTTATACAGAGAATGCCCCCCAAACATGGCAGATATTCTCCGCTTTCTTCGATGGGTTTGTTGACAGGGCTGATATTATAGTTTTCATACTGATGATTGGAGGAGCTTTCTGGATCATGAATCACAGTAAGGCAATTGATGTAGGCATTCTGGCATTCCTTAGTCTGGCGAGGAAACTGGAGAAATACAGCATAATACGGAAACTTGGCGTTGACAATATCATTGTAACCCTGATAGTGTTGATGTTCAGCATTTTCGGCGCTACTTTCGGGATGAGCGAGGAAACCATTGCTTTTGTTATAATCTTTGTGCCCCTGTCAATTAAGATGGGCTATGACTCTATTACCGGACTCTATATGTGTTTTATTGCAGCTGCGCTTGGGTTTGCAGGGGCATTGCTTAATCCTTTTACGATTGGCATAGCACAGGGACTTTCAAATCTTCCTTTGTTCTCAGGCATTGAATATAGATTCTTCTGCTGGGTTGTAATTAATTTGTTTGGTATTATTTACATCCTTACCTACATGAAGAAAATAAAGAAAAATCCTTCAAAGTCACCGGTTTACGAATCTGATGAATACTGGCGTACACATCACGACACCGGCGCTGCAGAAAAAATCAGTTACCACAGGCCCCTATCAGCTTGGATCACATATGGTTTGTTGTCAGCAATATTTGTTTATGTTTCAATTGTTCTACCCACCACCGTACTAACCATAGGCAATTCAAGTGCTGTATGGCCGGTGTTCCCGGTAATTACCGTGCTGTTTATTCTAATGGGTTTCATTTCCCTCAGGAAATCAGTTCACTTCTTTATTCTGACCCTGCTGATGATAACCATACTCATGCTCATAATTGGTGTACTCGGTTACGGCTGGTATGTAATGGAGATAGCAACCTTGTTTATGGCACTTGGTTTATTTTCAGGCATTGCAATGAATTACAGTCCAAATACCATTACAAAGCTTTTCCTGGAAGGGGTTAAAGATATCATGAGTGCTGCACTCGTAGTAGGATTGGCAGGGGGCATCATAATCATTTTAACCAATGGAATGATCATTGACACTTTACTCTATCGCATTTCAGGGGCTATGGCTGATATGGGCAAGATAGCAACCGTTGGTACAATGTACGTAATGCAAACTGCCATTAACATTTTCATTCCATCGGGATCAGCCAAGGCTGCTTTAACAATGCCTATCATGTCGCAATTCTCTGATCTTATTGGCTTATCGCGACAGGCAACTGTTATGGCCTTCCAGTTTGGTGATGGATTCACAAACATGATCACACCAACATCAGGAGTATTGATCGGAGCTCTGGGAGTTGCCAAAATCCCTTACAACCTTTGGCTTAAGTGGGTTACTCCTTTTATGATCATACTGGTAATCCTAGGCTTTCTGCTGCTTATTCCAACAGTTACAATGGAATTGAACGGGTTTTGATTACTTTGCTTTTAAAACCCACAACTGAACAGATTCAGAAGCCCTTTGATCATGCTTTCTTTTTGTGCGTTTAGATGCAGGCCTTACTTGCTTTTCCATTAATTGCACTTTTTGAAACCTTAAACCGCTTGCCAGCTCTGCCTCTATTGGGTTTGTAACACCTGTTTGATTCAACTGCTGTTGATTGGCTGCTTCTGATTGTATTACCTGTTGAAGGTTTGAAAAGAGCATAACAATCCTTCCGTTTTCTGCCAGATGATCAAAGGCCTGTTCGAAGAACCTTTCAAACAAACTCTTTTCGTAATAAATGGCACTTTCTAACCCTTCAGTATCATGAGCTGCTTGTAACCATGGGGGATTAAAAACAATCAAATCAACCTTTTCGTCAATTCCTGCAAACAAATCACCATGAACCGGTACTATTTTGCTCTCTTCATTAATACTAATGTACTCTTCAATCCCAATTATAGCGTTCGGATTGTTATCAGTTGCATACACTTTAATAAAATCATGCTTCAACAATTGCAAAGTAAGCACACCGCTTCCGGTACCAATATCAAAGGCATAATTCTTTGCACCTCTATAGTTTTTAAGCCAGTTCTCAAACAACTCGAGGTGTTCAAACCTTACCGGGAAGTAAGTACCGTACCATGGGTGTATCTTACGACCAAGTACAGGGATGTAGATGCCATTGACGTACCACTGCCAGGCGCTGTTCAATCCTTGTACCTGCGGGAATGGCAGTAGAAACTCCTTTTGATCGCTATACAGTATTTCAAGCCAACCGATTTCAGGTGATTTTCGTGTTTGCAGTTTGCCGTTAGCTATCTTAAGCAACACATTATTCGACAATTCACGGTATTCTGCCCGCTTTTCTCTTTGCTGCCCGAATGTAGAATCAGGAAATTGGCTATCGAGAAATACTTTTAACTGGTTCAAAACCGCAAGTCCGCTACTGAAGAAGTCAGCAATTAGCACGCGGTAACCTTCAATAAGCGCATCAACAGCATATTGCGGGTCCATTCTCTTTTTATAGATGACCACCTCTGTTGATGTACTTAAGGGTTCGGGTTTATTAACCCGCATTTTTTCGCTCAATATATTTCCTGATCTGATAATAATACCTTGTGTATTAACTCTTTATCTAATAATAGTTCATGGTAGATTATCTTCTGGTCTAAAAACAGTTCAGGGTAAACTATCTCCTGATCTGATAATAATACTTGGTATAAATTACTTCTCGCCGGTAATTTTACCAACAGGATACACCTTGTAATTCATATCGTGGAATGCTGAACGGTTATAGAACCAGTTTAACATTTCCCATTGTTTATCTTTATAATCAGGGTTGTTTTTAACTGTTTCTTCAAATTCCTTTTTTAGTTGTGGGTCTTTTGCCATCATTTCTCTGGCAAGTCCTTCCATCACATACGATTCGCCATATTCCTTTTGCTCAAGGATACTATTAAAGAAACCCCATTCCATCAATGATCCGGAAGCTGTTGGCTCCAGTAGATATGCTATAACACGGGCGGTGCGCTGATCAGTAGGTACTACCATTGAGCCGGCATGGAATAGTCTCTTTTCCTTTTTCTCTTCAGTTGTAACTGAAACCATGCACTTACCTTCATTTGGTGTATTTTGCATCTTGAAATCCCTGATGTGCAGCATAGTAACATTGATGGTGCTGTCCTTATGGAGCGGATGCATTTTAACACCATGCAGTTCAAGCTTTTCAATAACACCTGACCATTCAACAGGCACTATATAAGCTGCAGGAAGTTTAATGGTTTTATCAGGCGCATTGCGATTGAAGAAGGGCACTTTCATGGTTACAGGCTTCTTGTTGTCATATACAAACCAGTCGCCACCGGTAAGATCACTTTTCTTCACGGTATAGTCAAACCCTTTAAAATCAACCATTATACTATCTTTCTTACTGGTAGTGAACGATACCGGCAACTGCTCTTTCCTGAAATTTGGTGAAGCGGTTGATTTATCAGCCATGCTGATGAGTGTTTTGAGGGTTTCGCTCTGGTGATTAACTATCGAAAGTGTTGTTACCAGCAACTGATAAGCTGAAGAAACTCTTGTTTTATAATCCTTAAGCATATGTGTTTCAACAAGTACGGCAGGACGGTTTTGTGTTGCAGCATATCCTGTTGACACAAGTGGAGGAGCCACTCCTTTACGTAATCCACTCCTTGGATCATGCCATTTCCTATACTGTACATAAGGGAATACTTTAAAACCTTCATCAGCCATTCCCTTATCCAAACGCGGCTCATAAATATCATTTAACCATCGGGTAAGGCCTGAATCAAGATTACCATACTTTTCAATGTCATAGGTTAACTCATATTGGTAGTCAGCTCCGTCAGTTGTATGGATGTCGATGAAGAAATCAGGTAACCATGAATTATACATTTTCAGCCAATGCTTCATTTCAGGAGCTTCAGCCTTAAGGAAGTCCCTGTTAAGATTAAGGTTGGTTGCTGTTGTACGCCAGCCCATTTCCTTAGGTCCGTTTTGGTTAATACGGTTATTGGGACCAAAACGTTCATGTCCGTCAACATTCAGGATTGGAATAACTAAAATGCTGACATCATCAAGGAGTTTCCTGTTCTTTTTATCGATTACCATATCCCTGATCAGCATGAGGGATGCATCCTTTCCGTCGGGCTCACCGGGATGAATGCACGACTGTATTAGCACAATCAGCCTTCCTTTGTTACGAATCATTTTTGGATCTGAAAGTCCATCCTTATCAATGATCAGCATAGGTATTTCCCTGCCCTGAGGGCTCTTGCCTAAATTTGCGATGCTAACATTAGGTGATGCAGCATCAAGTCTTTGGCAAAAATCAACTGTTTCTTCATAACGGGGTGTTTCAGTATAACCTGATTTTTCGTAATAGGTTTTCCAGTCCTGTGCATCAACGGAGAGGCTTAAAACAATGCAAAGTATAGTTACAATTGAGGTTATTATTCTGCTCATATCGAGATCTTTGTTTGGATTATAGAAATTGGGGTTAAGTTTTGATTTTGCAAATATCGGAAATTAAATGTTAAGCTTTTCCCCTTCTGATCTGGCTACCATAACTGAAACACAGGTATCACCATAAACATTTACGGTAGTACGAAACATATCAAGCAAACGGTCAACGGCAATGATCAAACCAACGCCTTCGAGCGGAAGTCCCACGGCAGTTAGTACAATAGTCATCATTACCAATCCTGCCATAGGAATTCCAGCTGAACCTATAGCAGCAAGAAGTGCGGTCAAAACAACTGTTACCTGTTGTGCAAAGCTCAATTCAATTCCATATACCTGGGCAATAAACATTACTGCAATGCATTCATATAAAGCAGTGCCATCCATATTAATGGTAGCACCCAGTGGTAAAGTGAAACTTGCTACTTTATTTGAGACTCCATCATTATTCTCAACAGCAGCCATTGTAAGGGGCAGGGTAGCACTTGATGAAGAAGTTGAAAATGCAGTGAGCAGTGGCACCGACATATTTCGGAGATGCTTCAGTGGATTTACCCTGGCGAAAAAATAGAGGAGACCATTTAATGTTACAAATGAATGAATAAATAAAGCTGCTAAAACACACAACATGTACAATCCGAGTCCGGAAGCCAGCCGCTGGATAGATTCTGCATCAGCTGCATACTTTGAAATTACAGTTGCCATAATTGCAAACACACCCAGAGGTGTAAGCTTAATGATAGCCATGGTGATCTTCATTATTATTTCCATAACAGCACCAAAGAAATTAAGTACTGGTTTCCTGTGCCGCTCATCGGCTAAGTTTGTGAAGAACCCAAATATCATCGCGAATAGTATTATTGGTAACATATCACCATTTGCCATGCTTTTAAAAATATTTTCAGGGATGCTGTTAAGTAAAAGGCTTCCTATTGACGAATCGGCAATTGCAAGTGAATCCACTTCCTGCATCAGGGAAAAGTCGAGACCCTCACCAGGCTTCACTATATTCACTATTAACAGACCCAGTAAAATAGCAACCAAACTTGTTGACATGTATAAGAAAATGGTCTTTAGCCCGAGTCTTCCAATGCCGGCTGAATTGCCGATTCCTCCAACTCCTGTAATAATTGAGCTAATAATCAACGGAATGATTATCATTTTTAGCAAACGCAGAAACAAGTCGCCCATCCAGCTAATATATGGCACGTATGCTGTGGCAAAAATTCCTGTAAGCACTCCTAATACCAATGCTATTAAAATTTGCCAGTGCAATTCAATTTTCCTCATACTTGTAACGTTATCAATGTTCTGGTTTAAATGTTTTAGCTCGTAGTAAGCTAATAGCGATTTGATTTGAATGAACTAAAGCAAATGTACTTCTTAAAATCTGACCACACAAACCTGATAGCCTGAAAATAAAAGAATGTACCTTTGGAATATTAAAACCACATTATCATGCAACGAAATGCCATACTCTCCATCTTATTGCTGTTCATAGTACTAACTGCTGCAGCGCAACATCCTAATGTGTTGATAACAACAGTAGGTGAACCTAATGAACCATCAATAATGATTGACCCAAAAAATCCAATGCGGATGATGGCTGCAAACAATATATGGCATTACCACACATCGGAAGATGGAGGATTGACATGGCAGTATGGCCGGCTGACTTCAGCAACTTTGGGCGTATGGGGAGATCCTTGTATTATAGTTGACACTCTTGGTAACTTTTACTTTTTTCACCTTAGCAACCCTCCTTCAGGAAGCTGGATTGACAGGATTGTATGTCAGCGCACTGATGATATGGGACAAACATGGACATCGGGCAGTAGCATAGGTTATGTTCCCGGCAAGCAACAGGATAAAGAATGGGCAGTTGTTAATCCATACAATAATGAGATATATGTTACCTGGACTCAGTTTGATAACTACGGAAGCAATAACCCTAATGACAGTTCAATAATCAGGTTTTCAAAATCTTCTGACCTTGGTGAAACATGGAGCGAAGCAGTTAGGCTAAGTAAAGTGGCAGGTGATTGTATTGATGATGACAACACGACCGAAGGAGCTGTACCAACTGTAGGCCCTGATGGACAGATATATGTATCATGGTCAGGACCGGCAGGCATTGTATTCGACCGATCGCTTGACGGCGGAAATACCTGGCTTGAAAACGACATATTTGTATACGGGCATGCAGGTGGTTGGGCCCAGGATATACCGGGTATTTCAAGGTGTAATGGTTTCCCTGTAACTGATTGCGACCGCAGCAATGGCCCGAACCGTGGTACAATTTATATTAACTACACTGACCAACGCAACGGTGCTGATGATACTGATGTTTGGTTAACTAAGTCAACAAATGGGGGTGATACGTGGAGTGAGCCGGTTAGGGTAAACGATGATGGCCCCGGAAAACAACAATTCTTTACCTGGATGACTGTTGACCAGATAACCGGAAAACTGTGGTTTGTTTTTTACGACAGACGTGAACACGATGACTGGTCAACCGATGTATATATGGCCGTTTCAGAAGATGGCGGTAGCACTTTCACTAATTTTAAAGTCAGCGAAGAACCCTTTATCCCTAATTCATCATTCTTTTTTGGCGATTATAACAACATATCTGCACACAATGATACAGTAAGACCAATCTGGACCAGACTTCACAATGGGGCCATGAGTATTCATACCGCTTTTGTTGATCCCTTGATAATAGGGACTGAATTAGTGGAGAGCATTCCATATGCTGAATCGCAGGTTGCCCCTAACCCTTTCACACACAGCACTGCCTATTCATTCAAGCTGAACAGAACTTCTAATGTTTCGCTTTCAGTTAAAGATGTTACAGGCCGTGACGTCATTACACTTATAAACAATCAAACGATGCAGCCGGGCAAATATTCCAGGATGATCGAGGCTGAAGGATATAGCCTCAATCCCGGAATATATTACTTTGCACTGGTTCTCGATAATCAGATCCTAACTAAGAAGGTGATTTATACACCTTAATAACCTTCCAACATCAGTGATATGAACACTTTTTTCGTAAATTCGCACCGTTTTTAAACAACTTAAATAACCAGAAACACCTGAATGGATAATCGCCATATACTATTAAAAATCAGGGATTTATCAATTAAGAATGGAGTAAGTAGTCTTTCCTTTGAGCACATTTGCAAAAGTCTGTTGATTGATATAGATGAACTGAAAAGGTTCGTACCAACAGAACAGGTATTAGTGGAAAAATTGCTGGAGTTTGAAAGAGAAACTTTTAGCTCTATTTTTGATAAGTACAATTTTGAAGGGGTCAATGCTATTGATATCCTGCTCACTGTTAGCAGCGAAGTAAGCCACCGCTTCAATGAGATCACGCCTTCATTCACGCTTGAACTGCAAACAATGTACCCTGAGGTATATCAGCAGCACATTGAGCAACGGATTGACTTTATATTTGAGAAGATTAAAATAAACATTCAAAAGGGAATTGCCCAGGGGATGTACCGCGACGACCTGAGCATTGAGTTACTTTCACGATTATACATTAGCCGCCTGATTGACCTCCACAATGCGGTATTCTTTCCCCCTGAAAAGTTCTCGTTCAAGCTCCTGTTTGAAGTGATGTTTGAAAACTTCATTAGAGGAATAGCAACTGAAGAAGGGCTAAAATATTACAGTAAGCGTGCAGGGGAATTCAAGAAAAGCAAGAGCACAGTTCAGGCTACAACTCAGCTTTAACTTGAAATACTGCTCAGTTAAACCGCAGTACCTAGTCATACCCGTTTAAGCAAAGTTGTTCTGATTTTTCAAGCTTTACTCGTATTTAATTGACTTAACAGGATTTGAGTTCGCTGCTGTTAGTGTATGATAACTAATTGATGCCAGGCATACAATTATGGCCGTTAAACTTGCCACTAAAAAAGTTACCAAGCTTAAGGATATGTGATACGCATAATTGTCAAGCCAGTCGGATATAAGGTACCACGACAGCGGCAAGGCAACACTGCAGGCAATCAGCACAAGCACCAGCGATTCTTTATATAGCATTGCAACAATACCTTCAACAGAAGCACCAAGTACCTTTCTAACGCCGATTTCTTTTGTACGCTGCGCAGTAACAAAGGAAGCCAGACCAATTAAACCCATAAGTGCTATAATGATTGAGAGCATAGCGAAGGTGGCAAATACCTTACCTAGCTTGGCTTCAGCGGAATACTTATTATCGAATCTCTCATCAAGGAAGTAATAGTCAAATGGCCTGTTGTTTCCAAAACTCTCCCACTTAGCCTGTATATCTTCAATGGTATGAATACCGGCACCTTCCTTTAATCTGATTGACAGAATATTGAGGGGGAATTGCGGGATAAACAGCATCATTGGCTCAACTTTATTATGCAAAGAAGTAAAGTGGAAGTCCTTCACTACACCAATCACTTTAAGGTCGCGACCACCGGTACCATCTAATTCAAAGTCGCGGTTTATCTTTTTACCCAATGCATCATCACCCCATTCAAGTGCTCTGGCAGCGGCCTCATTAATGATCACCGCTGTTGTATCATCGGTTTTCATTTCACGGTTAAAGTTTCTGCCTTTCACAAACTCAAGCTTTAATAAATCGGCAAATTCATGATCGCATGGTATATTATTGAGTACAAACTCCTCCATTTTACCTTCTTTTTCAACTTTCATCAATTGAATGCTCTGCCCCTCACCAGGCACCGAACGCGACATAGCAGTTGCTACAACATTAGGATTTGCTTTCAACTCATCTCTGAAACTATCAATCCGTTTCAGGAACGTGGTATCCTGTATTTCAAGTACCATTACATTCTCTTTCTCAAAACCAAGGTCAGCATTGCGCATGTAGTTCAACTGATTGTAAATGATAATTGTTCCCGTGATCATTACAACCGTTATAATAAGCTGAAACGTAACCAATCCTTTTCGTAACCATCCGCTTTGGCGACCTATATTCACCTTCCCTTTTAACACATTTGATGGTTGGAACGACGATAAATACAATGCGGGATAAAGTCCTGAAAATAGTCCTGTTAGTAGTGCTATACCTGCAATAACAATGTATACTTGCTGATTTTTCAGAAAGCTCAGTTCGAGCTGTTTATCGGCCATATCGTTAAACAGTGGGAGGAATATCTGGATCAGGAAAAATGAAATTACCAGTGAAAATGTAGCAAGTACAAGGCTCTCAGTTATAAACTGCCAAGTGAGCATAAGCCGGTCGGCTCCTGATACTTTACGCAGTCCGATCTCCCTGGCTCTTTTGGTTGCACGTGCTGTGGCAAGGTTCATGTAGTTTATAGCTGCCAGTATGAGAATCATCAAACCAACAACACCCATAAGATAAAGGTAACTCTTGTTGCCGGCTGGAAAGTCACCGGTTAGTTTTGTTTCATGATGTATCCTATCAAGTCGGGTGCTCATTAGATTGAAAGTAGCATTCAACTGATCACCAACGGATTTCATGTATTTTGCATAGAAAGCAGACGATTTAGCCAGTAACACCTCATTATCTTCAGGCCTGGCAAATTTCACGAATGTATACGAATTCACATTCCAGAATCTGCCCGGTTCCATGCTTCTGAAATTCTCTTCGCCAAAAATAGTTGCCAACGATTCAAGTGACATTAGTATATCAAATGACATATGGGTATTGGCAGGAAGGTCTTCAAACACTCCGGTAACCCTGAACCCCCTGCCCTCGCCACTAGTAAGGGTCTTGCCATAAGCTTCCTGTTCACCAAAATACTTTTTGGCAACCGACTGCGCTAATACAATCGTGAACGGATCTGTCAATGAACCCGCTGCAGTGCCTTCAACAAAATTAAGCGTAAACATTACCGGGGCTGTTGAATCGGCAAAGAAGACCTTTTTCTCATAAAATTCCTTGTCGTTATATCTGAGTACAACATTGTCGTTATTGATGAACCGTGCGTATGATTGAATCTCAGGAACTTCCAGCTTTAAAGCAGGACCCAGAGGCATAGAGGTAAGAGCAAACTTATCATGCTTGTTGTTGATTGAGAAATCACTTTCAAGCCTGTAAATAGTTTCGTAATCCTCAAAGTGCTTATCATAACCCAGCTCTTCACTGATATACAATAATATAAAGGCACTTGCCGTAATGCCTAAGGATAAACCGAGAATGTTTATAAAAGAGTAAAACTTGTTCTTTTTGAAGTTGCGAACGGCGGTTTGCAGATAGTTCCTGAACATAGCGCTGCATTTAAGTTTTTGGATATTCTGTTAGACGATTTGAAAATTAAAAGGTTACAATAAATCACTGAAATCGGAAGTCTTTTTTACTAACAATAATGGAAACGAAAATCCTTTACTGCTACTGGGTTTTCTGGAAATTTGAGTTAAGCAATCCTTATCTTAACGTTTTACTTATTCCTTTTATGATGCAGGTATGCCCCAAGTAAGTTGTAGGCTGATCCCCAAAGATCAGCCTGGGAAGTTTATTTATGAGGCATTTATGATGCAGGTATTTTTCAAAATGGGTTTACTAAACTGCAATTTTGTCAGTAAATTTAAAGAAGCATGATTTTTGAGGGATACTTTACTAACCAATTGTTAAATGAATTGAGGGGGCACTATTTGGCTGCTCATTTTATTTAGTATCACGGTCATTAATACAAACGCAATGACATTATTTGAAATTGAGCAGTGGCACGGAAAAGTAATTGAATTACTCAGGCAGCAGCGGGTACACGAGGCTATTGAACAGCTTGGTAAACAATCAATTGAGCGGTTTCAGCCGGGCATTGAGGATGCAAGGTATACATACAGCAACATCTTAACTTATACCGGTAAAGGCATTAATGATCCTATGGGACAGGAGATTTATTCAAAACTGATGGTATCTCTTTATGAGTTGTCCGACAGGATGAAGCTGCATTTCATAGCTACATCAGGTAGCAGGCTTGCTGCCATAAAAGCTGATATTGAACGGCAGGCACTGCGTGAGAATGAGGACCTTACAGAAAATCTTATGGGTCTAACCTTTGATAATGAGTTACAGGATATTCTTCGATCGGCATCACTTTTTGATGATGAATCGGAAAGTGATACTGCCCGTAATCACCGTAAAGCAATATCACGCGCCTTCTATAATCTCTGGCTTACAGATAAGTACACTGAAAATGATGAGCAAGTAATAAGCAATATCTTTAATAGTTCATCAATACCATGGTTTGAGAAGTCGATGATGGTTAGTGCGCTTACACTCGGCACTTTACGTACTTTCGACCCCAGAAGGATCAACATGCTTATTGACTTATATGATCACCCTGATGCACAAATATCACAACGGGCACTCTTTGGTGTGCTGATCTCCATATTGATGTATGATAAAAGATTCCAGTATTATCCTAAACTCAACGATAAATTATTCAGTTTAAAGGTACAGCAATCGTTTCGTGATGATTCACTTAGCATGCTTACTCAGTTTATCAGGGCTAAGGATACTGAAAAGATTACCCGAAAATTCCGCGATGAATTACTTCCTCAGGTTATTAAGTTTAACGAGGACTTAAACGAAAAGCTCGATCTTGAGCAGTTGCTTCAGTCAGGTGAATCGCTTGATAAGAACCCCGACTGGGAGAAGTATTTCGATAACCAGCCTGGCCTGGTGCGAAAACTTGAAGAACTTACCAACATGCAGATGGAAGGTGTTGATGTGTTCTTAGGCGCTTTTGCAACACTTAAGTCTTTCCCTTTCTTTAGTGAATTATCGAATTGGCTTTTGCCTTTTTATCCGGAGAATTATGCAGTGCAGGATGCCCTTTCCGATGAAACCGAAACATTCAAAGATGCTTTCCTCAAAGGACTTGATCTCTCAATGTATATGTGCAATTCCGACAAATTTTCATTTGTATTTAATCTAAAGTACATGCCTTCACAGCAGAAAAGCCTCATGGTTCAAATGTTTGAAAGTGAAGGTGAACAACTTGCCGAGCTTAAGAATGAAGAATTATCAGATCCTGACCTCAACAAAAAGCGAATAGTGATCCAGTATATTCAGGATATGTACCGATTCTTTAAGCTCCATCCTTTACGCGGTGAAATAGGCGATATTTTCAGTAAACGGCTTGATATAGAGGAATCAGGGAAACTTGAAGAGTTGATTGCTGATCCTGACTTCTACCGCGCTATAGCAAACTTCCATTTTGACAATGATAACTTTGAGGAAGCACTAAAAGTTCTCATCCACATTATTGAAAAAGGGGAAAACTATGCTGAGCTCTATGAAAAGGCCGGCTATTGCAAACAACAACTGGGGTTGTATCCTGAAGCAATAACTTATTATCAGAAGGCTGACTTGTTTGATACAAACCACAACTGGTTGTTACGTAAAATTGCCCAGTGCCACATGTCATTAGGTGAATGGGAAGATGCACTTGACTGTTACCTTGAATTATTGCAGCTTGAGCCAGAGAATCAAAAAATAAATGCATCCATTGGCACCTGCTACCTCAATATGAGTAAACCATCTGATGCACTCGAGTACTTCTATCGTTTAGAGTTCGCAAACCCCGGCTCTTCCGCAGCAATGCGGCCAGTGGCCTGGTGCCTGTTCCTGCTTAACCGAAACACTGAGGCTGACGACTACTACAAACAGCTTTTAGATTCCGAGCCAAATACTTATGATTTCATGAATGCAGGCCATGTAGCTTTTGCTCTTGGGCAAAAAGAAGAGGCCATCAGGCATTACCAAAACAGCATCGTGACCCGGAAGGATGATATCAAATCATTTGTCAAGAGCTTCAATAAGGACCGTAAGCATTTGCTAACCAATGGCATTGATCAGAGTGAAATTGCGTTGATGCTAGATTATCTGCGTTTCGGCAAAGGAGATGCACACTTTATTAGCGGTTAGCCCGGTTAGTAATGCCTTATACTGAGGCTGCTAATCTCTTGGTTTACAAGCATAAATGCGGGTTTGCATAATATTTTTGGATTTAGTTTTGTGTTATTATACCTTTACATTCAAATTTTTCAAATCACAGGTATAGTATTCACTTAACCCAGGCAACAAAATGGCTAACCAAATTGAGAATTCCAACCAGAATTCGAATAGTTACAAAGTGGGCATGTCAGTTATTGGCTCCATCTTTTTCATATTCGGTTTTGCAACAACTTTCATCATTACCTTAAGCGCAAAAGTCAAGGATATTTTTGAGCTTAGTGAATTTGAGGCACAGCTACTGAATTTTGCTTTCTTTATCACTTATGCATTTATTTCGATTCCCATTGGTTTATACATTAAGAAGATAGGATACAAAAGCGCACTGGTTATCGGTTTGTTCCTGATGGCTTTAGGTGCCTTCCTTTTCTTCCCTTCAGCCAGTATCCCTTCATTTCCCCTGTTCCTGGTATCAACCTTTGTATTGGCTGCCGGAGTAGTATTCCTGCAAACTGCGGCCAATCCTTATGTTACTGCACTAGGTCCGGAAGTAACAGCTTCAAGCCGCCTAAATCTTACTCAGGCGCTCAACTCTATTGCCACAATGCTTGCACCGTGGATCATTGCCATCTTTATCTTCAAAGGAGCTTCTGACATGCTTTCTGCTGCTGAAAAAGCTGAAACGGTTCAAATGCCTTTCATTATTATGGCATCAATTATTTTATTGATAGCATTGCTGATCATGGCGATTAAGCTACCTGAAATCCAAAAAACTTCATCAGAGCGAAAGAGCGTGTGGAAATATCCCCATGTATTGCTGGGAGCCCTGGCAATATTCTTCTACGTTGGTGCTGAAGTAGGTAACGGTAGTTTAATGATCAACTATTTTGTTAACACACTGGGATTTGAAGAATCAGATGCTTCAAAGTATGTAGCTATTTATTGGGGAGGTGCAATGGTAGGCCGTTTCTTTGGGTCATTTATGTTTTCAGGTATCAGCTTCACCAAGAAGATTACCTATGCAATTCCAGTGTTAATCCTGGCCCTTGTTTCAGGTTCATTTGTAACCGACTGGGATTGGAACATCGGTTTGATATTCCTCGGTATCTCAGTTCTCAACTTCATTATCATGCAGGTTGGTACCGGTAAAGCAGCCCGCACACTTGCAGTATTTGCGCTGGTTGCTGCTTTGTTGGATATCGCCACAACTTTTGGTTCAGGACAAGTTGCTTTATGGACTATCGTATCTATAGGACTGTTCAATTCCATTATGTTCCCCAACATCTTTACACTTGCCGTTAAGGATCTTGATTCAGGTGAACTTAGTACCGCATCAGGGGTTATTAATACGATGATATTTGGTGGCGCTATTATTCCTCCTGTTATGGGTATAGTTGCTGACAGCTATGGTTACACATGGGCATTTATTGTTCCTGCAATTTGTTACCTCTACATCTTCTACTATGCAATAAAGGGAAGTTCGATCAGGTAGCATAACTGCCTTGCCGGATTTTCATGCTTATCAAACTATATAATCAGTGAGAAAAAAGCCGGTTGTGGATTAAAGCAACATCATCATAAGTTATTGACTGATAAAACTTAAAGATCATGAAGCACCTATTCCACATCCGGTTTTTATTTATACTTGTTGCACTGGCATCAGGTTCTTCTTTATCTTCCCAAACGTATCTGTTCTTTCAGGATAGCCCCACCCCTCTAATGTATGACTATAGCTGGATGGAGCGCACAGCACCAAGTGAGCTTGAGCGGCTGGGCAGTGAACTCAGAAAATTCCCTGTTGAAGATGAAATTGATGCGGCCCAAGGTCTGAATAGTTTAAGATTGAAATGGAAATCAGTGGCCGGAGGTAACTGGCTTGCTATTGCTGCAGGGCTTGACTGGACAGCATACGATCTCACCGATACTGATACCCTTCACTTTTTACTGTATGCCCCAGAAGGCCTCAGTAAAAACCTACTGCCCCGCATCTTTATGGAGGATGTTGATAACACCAAAACAACTTTCCATTCATTTCAGGCATATAGTCCTGATCTGATTGCAGGAATGTGGACAAGGATCACAATTCCAATGAGTTTGTTTCTTGATGCGCCAGGATCCGTTGATTTCACACAAATCAAAACAATAGGTTTTGCACAGGGCACTGCCGATGGAGTAACACATACAGTGCTTATTGATGATATGCGGGTATATCAGGGATCGGGTATTTCACCACCATCACCGGTACCCACAGGGGTTCTTGCAACAGGTTACGACAGTCACATAGAAATTACATGGAATGCTAACCCACCTGAGAATCTGAACGGTTATCAGATACAACGTTCAACTGATGAAGGTGCAATATTCCATACAATTGGAGTAATACCAAAAACCGACAGTGGATACATTGACTGGGTTCGTGAGATGGGGCATGATGCAGTGCTGGTATATAAAGTGGCAGCAGTAAACGCATCAAACCAGGTTTCAGAATACTCTGATACGGTCTCAGCTTCAACCAGGCCGTTCACTGATGAAGAAATGCTTGACATGGTGCAGCAATATACTTTCAGGTATTTTTATGATTTTGCACACCCTGTTTCAGGGCTTGCTCGCGAAAGAAACACATCAGGCGATGTTGTTACAAGTGGTGGCTCTGGCTTTGGTGTTATGGCCTTGCTTGCAGGCATCGAGCGTGGATTTATTTCAAGGCAACAAGGAATTGACCGTATGCTTAAGATCACCGGCTTTCTTGCAACTGCCAACAGGTTTCATGGCGTGTGGCCACATTGGATGAATGGCAGCACAGGTGATGTTGTACCATTCGGTGAAATTGACAATGGTGGCGATCTGGTTGAAACAGCTTTCCTGGCCCAGGGGCTCCTAACTGCCAGACAATATTTCAGTGGTGATGAGCCAATGGAAATTGAGATACGAAACCGTATAAATGAACTATGGGAAACAATTGAATGGGACTGGTACGCCCGCAATAGCAGTGTACTTTACTGGCACTGGTCGCCACAATACGGTTGGCAGATCAACATGCAGATACGCGGATGGAACGAGGCAGCCATTATATATATTCTTGCAATTGCATCTCCCACACATGGGGTTAATGCATCGCTATGGCAGTCAGGCTGGGCGGGAATGCCATATTACAGAAATGGTGGAACTTTTTACGGCTACAAACTTGATGTAGGCTGGGACAACGGTGGCCCATTATTCTTTGCACACTATTCATTTCAGGGATTTGATCCACGCAACATACGCGATCAATACACTAATTACTTCAACCTCAACAGAAACCATACTTTGATCCATAGGGCTTATGCAATTGACAATCCAAAGAATCATCCCGGATATGGTGAGAATGCCTGGGGGCTTACTGCAAGTGATGACCCGGGTGGATATGCTGTGCATGAACCTACAAGCTCAAGAGATAATGGTACTATTACACCAACTGCTGCATTGTCATCTATGCCTTATACTCCCGAAGAATCGATGGGTGCATTAAAATATTTTTACCGTGAAATGGGAGATAGGATATGGGGAAGAATGGGCTTTTATGATGCCTATAACCTGCGACTTAACTGGTTTGCCGATTCATACCTGGCTATTGATCAGGGGCCAATTATAAACATGATTGAAAATTCACGTTCCGCACTCTTGTGGGATAACTTTATGGCCAACCCAGAAATAGCACCCGCGCTGGAAGCTATAGGTTTTGAACCTGATCCTAACGGCATACCTGAAGACCGGGAATATTTAAACCTCAGCATATCACCCAATCCTGCAAGCAACTCCGTACGAATCAGTTTCTTAGCTATTAGTGGTGTACCATTCGAGTTATTAGTAAATGACCTGTCAGGCAAAGTACTAACTTCTGTTTCATATCCAGCACTCCAAAAAGGTGAACAGAACATTGATTTTGATGTAACAAAATTTAAACCGGGGTTGTATTTTGTAAGGTTACAAAGTGGAGGTATGTCACTGGGTGTAGCTAAATTAGTGATTACACGTTAATTAATTAACCATTCTGCTAATCTTAGCAAATGTCAAAAAATATTATTAGACAGGGCGAAAAATGTTTTAAGACAGGGAGGACAATGATATAAGTGTAAAGCTTACTCCTCATCTTCTTTACTCGCAGGCTCTTTAGGCGGTATTATTGAAATTGCCGACTTAAACCGATGACCATCGTTTTCATAGAACCATGCGGCAATATCGCCATGCCTAAGCTTCCCTTTGTAACTTTTAGTCTTCCTTAATAGAGTCCTTTTGTACATCAAGTATTTTATGGTGCGTTCATTTTTGTTGAAGCCAATATTAAACGCGGTTGCATAAAATCGCACTTTATCTTCGGGTGTTTTCCACTTGAGATGTGAAAAACGCTTATCCATAATTTTGAGGTAAAGTATCAGATACTGAACCTGCCAATCGGGTGAATCAAGTCGTTTTGATCGTTCACTTCTTGCTTTGGCATTATTAGTGATCTTGAATTTATAGTCCCATAACTTGTACCTGATTACATTGCGTTCAACCAGTTCAGCAAACGAAGGCGACATTTGGAATCTACCAATTGCATACTTAGAATATTTTCGGCCTGACTGAACATACAAGGTTTTCATGCCACTGGTTTCCATGATATCTTTTAACGCTGAATAGCGTGTAAGGCTAGGGAATACCACTGAATAAGCAAGTTCAGGTGGAATATTGGCCTTTACCAGAGTATCATAAATCCAGGTGTTGCGTTCCAGGTACTCTAATGCATCATAATATTTGTCGCCCAGTATCTCAGAAACCACAGGCCCTTCAACAATGCGCTGAGCATAAGATTGGTTAGGAAAGATAATTAGGAGTGAAATAACCGGTAATAGTAAAAACAATATGGTTTGCTTTACCTTGTAAAGTTTACAGACCGGTGTTGAATTGCTTTTAGGAACAATTGAAAATTCTTGTACACAAGTCGGTAAATTACTAACCATAAAGAGCAACAAATTTGCAAACGAGCATCAATCACAGTGCCAAACTAACTGATTACTTGTAATATATCTGACCTGCTACCACCTCAATATTTTGGGCTGAAAGATAGCATTTTATGAGAAAAAAAACTATTTTGTTCCGTATCTTTGCCAAAATTTTATCATAATGAATAAAGGTCCTATTTCAAAGTTCGTAGAACATCATTACAGACATTTCAATTCGGCCGCTTTGGTGGATGCATCTAAAGCTTATGAAGCCCATCTAAATGAGGGCGGAAAAATGATGATTACCCTTGCCGGTGCTATGAGTACTGCTGAGTTGGGTATATCACTGGCTGAAATGATCAGGCAGGATAAAGTGCAGATCATATCATGTACAGGCGCCAACCTTGAGGAAGATATCATGAATCTGGTAGCACATTCGCATTACAAGCGTGTGCCTAATTACCGTGACCTGACGCCCGAACAGGAGTATGAGTTGCTCGAGAAAGGGCTGAATAGGGTTACTGACACTTGCATTCCTGAGGAAGAGGCTTTCCGTAAGATCCAACATCACATTGAAAAGATATGGAAAGATGCCGAAGCTGCCGGTGAACGATACTTCCCTCATGAATATATGTATAAGCTGCTCAATAGCCGGGTAATGGAAGCTGATTATGAGATTGATGCCAAAGACTCATGGATGATTGCAGCAGCTGAGAAGAACCTTCCTATCATTGTGCCCGGATGGGAGGACAGCACTATGGGTAACATATTTGCCTCCTATTGCATAAAAGGTGAACTGAAACCATCAACCATGAAATCAGGGATTGAATACATGGTATGGTTATCACAATGGTATCGTCAGAACTCATCAGGTAAAGGAGTTGGCTTCTTCCAGATTGGTGGTGGAATTGCTGGTGACTTCCCAATATGTGTGGTACCTATGATGTATCAGGACCTTGAGTGGCATGATGTACCATTTTGGTCGTACTTCTGCCAGATAAGCGACTCAACTACCTCTTATGGTAGTTATTCAGGCGCAGTACCCAATGAAAAGATTACGTGGGGAAAACTTGATATCAATACTCCCAAATTCATTGTAGAAAGCGATGCTACTATTGTTGCCCCGCTAATGTTTGCATGGATTCTGGGTTGGTAATATTATCAGTAACAATAACTTATACCGGTGATTGCGTTTAGCATCACCGGTTATTTTTTCTATTAAGCTTATAGGTGTAATCTACTTTAAAGTGCTGCTAAACTTGTAGGTCAGCAACTGATATATCAGCTTAGCTGCCATGAAATTCGGCGCTTTGTTGTATTTCATAGGTGCCAGTTCAACAACATCAAAGCCAACGATATTGGTTTTTTGGTTAATCTTGCTTAAGATATCAAGCATCGTATACCAAGCCATTCCACCAGGTTCAGGAGTTCCTGTGGCAGGCATAATTGATGGATCAAATACATCAAGGTCAATAGTTATATAAACATTTTTTCCTGTTTTGTTCATGAGATCATACATCCATGTTGTATTGTTTGAATCAAGGATGTAATCAGCATAAAAAACCCTTTCAGGTGCAACATCAGCACGTTCTTCAAAACTCATGCTTCGTACACCAACCTGCAAAATGGGTGCAAGCTCAGCAGCACGTGCCATAACGCAGGCATGGTTGTATCTGCTTCCTTCATATTCCTGCCTGAGGTCAGCATGAGCATCAAACTGCAATATGGTAAAATCTGCACCTTTATAAAATTCAGCGAAAGCTCTGAATGCACCAATGCTTACAGAGTGTTCACCTCCAATTATAACCGGAAACTTTTTCTTTTTAAGTAACTGGGATATTTTTGATTCAACCTCTTTAACAACACGCTCAGGCGACCGACGTTCTTTAACAGGATCAGTAGTATGTATGCCTATCTTATAAACCTCATTATCGGCTACAATGTCATAAAGTTCCATGTTTTGTGACGCTTCAATGATAGCATCCGGGCCCTTATCAGCACCCTTTATCCATGTGGAAGTACCATCATATGGCACTGGCACGATCACTACTTTTGAATTCTCAAACTTTGAGTATTGGTCAGTTAAGCCACCAAAATTCTTGTGTTTCATAATCCCCGGGTTTTATGAATACTGAAAGATAACTAGTAACGCTTATTCCAGATAAACGTTTACCTCATCAAATACTCCGCTAAGTTAGTGCATTAATGACCGAAAATCAATAACCAAGAATACGCAGCATGGATTTGTGCGACTGTTCCTTGGCAAAAAGCTTCGTAGTATACTCGCCTTCTTCGTCTAGATCAATGATTATATGCTTAGGGGCAGGGATCAAACAATGCTGTATACCGCCATATCCACCAATAGATTCCTGATATGCACCTGTGTGGAACAGTCCTATATATAAAGGCTCATCATTGTCAAGTTTTGGCAGGAATATAGCATTCGCATGAGCCTCGGCGTTGTAATAATCTTCACTATCACAGGTTAAGCCCCCAAGGAAAACGCGCTCATATTCTGAATCCCATTTATTAATACCAAGCAGTATAAAACGCTGGTTTAATGCCCATGTATCAGGAAGTGTAGTCATGAATGAAGAATCAATCATATTCCATAACTCCCGGTCATTCTGTTGCTTCTGGTCAATAATAGAATATAGTGTTGCCCCGCTTTCACCAACTGTGTATGAACCGAACTCGGTAAAGATATCAGGTTCAACAGTATTGTTACGCTGACATATCATCTTTATCTGTGCAATGATCTCCTCAGCCATATACTCATAGTCGTAATCAAATGACAGGGAATTCTTTATGGGGAATCCCCCACCAATGTTCAGAGAATCAAGCTCAGGACAAATGCTCTTTAACTGGCAATATAAGTTAACACATTTTGAAAGCTCATTCCAGTAATAAGCTGAATCCTTAATACCGGTATTGATGAAGAAATGCAGCATCTTCAATTGGAACTTTGGATTATTCTTTATTTTCTCTTCGTAGTATGAGATAATATCATTGTATCTGATACCAAGTCGTGATGTATAGAATTCAAACTTAGGTTCTTCTTCCGATGCAATTCGTATTCCAATTTTGCACTTACGGGTAATATTCCTGTCAAGTTGATCAAGCTCAAACTTATTGTCCAGTATAGGAATAGTATTCTCAAACCCTTCATTTACTAATGTAGCAATGTTTTCAATGTACTGAGGGCGTTTAAATCCATTACAGATGATGTAACTATCCTTATTAATCATTCCCTGCTCATGCAAGGTTTCCAGAAGAAAGATATCAAATGCAGAAGAAGTTTCCAAATGAACCTCATTTTTAAGTACTTCTTCCATTACAAAAGAGAAATGTGAGCTCTTAGTACAATAGCAATAATGATAATCACCCTGGTAGTCAGCCTTGGCAATTGCCACATTAAACATCTTCTTAGCCTTTTGTATTTGTGATGATATCTTAGGCAAATAAGTGATCTTCAATGGAGTTCCATATTGCTTTATGAGATCCATTAAGGGTATATTATGAAAATGCAGTTCATTGTCTTCAACATGGAATTCATCCTGCGGAAAATCAAAAGTCTGCTCAATAAGGTCACTATATTTGTTCTTCATCTCAGATAAACAGATTTTTAGGGATTAGGGATTGCAAATTTAATACTTAATCGGACTGAATCAGAAATTATGCCAATTTATTTTCCGGGTGAGTTACATTATATTTTTTTTCCCAATCCAGCTTACTCGGATTTCCCATTATTTTTAATTACCCTTTACTCTAATCAAATTAATTTCATGAACCATTTTAAGCCAGTATATCCCCAATAAGAGGGCACAATTACGCACTAGAAGGTTCTTGTATAATTTTAACAGAGTGGTGTTCTATTCGTACTTCAGTGCTTCGAGTGGGTTGGAATTTGCTGTCTTACCAGCTTTGAATATAACAGTGATAAAAGCAATTATTAAAGCACTTATAATTGCAACCAGCACATTGTAAAGGCTTATTTCAACTCTGTATGGGTAAGTATTAAGGAAACGCTGTATAAAGAAGAGCGACAATGGAATAGCAATAATTCCTGCCACAGAAACCAGTATCATATACTCTTTGATGAGATTGACAATGATAGAATGTACTGGGCTACCCAGAACCTTCCTTATTCCTATAATCTTGGTTTTCTGCTCAATTAACAAAGATGTGAGCCCGTACAATCCGAGACATGACAGGAATAAGCTGATAATAGCAAAATAAACAAAAAGGGTCCTTATTTTAAGATCATTTGTATAACTATCAGCTAAATACTTGTCATCTGAAATTGACCTGTAAGGTGTTCTGGGAAACAGCTCTTTCCATTCAGTTTCAATATAATTGTCGATTTCTGATTGCTCAGTTTGGGAAGAGTATTTTATGGTTACACCGTTAAACCGCGATGGATCGTAAAAATAAGCGGCAGGCTCAATTATTGTTTTAAGAGAATAGTAATGATAGTCCTGAATCACACCTATAACAACTGGTTTCCTTGTTGTATCATCAGAAACAGCACCGAGTCTTTTGCCTGCAAAATTATCCCAGCCAAGTTTGCTAATGGCGCTTTGGTTTAGAATAACAGCACCGGCACTGTCATTATACCGGGTAGGATCAAAATCACGCCCATCAACCAACTTAACATCCATTGAAGTGAAAAAATCATGATCAACATAACCGTACCTTACTGTCAATTTGGTTCTCACTGAATCATCAATATATATAGGACCTTGTGAACCACTCACTCCATTCAAAAATGACGCACCTGAAACACTTTTAATTGCAGGGTTTTGCATTAAAGCTTGTTTTAGCACATCCAGTTTCCTGTAATCATCAGGACCAAAGAATACAAAAAGTGAATTGCTGTAATTGATTCCAAGATCTTTCTTTTGGATATATTTTATTTGATCGTTGATCATCAGAATAGCAAAGATCAATCCGATACTGATTGCAAACTGGAAAACCATTAAACTTTTGCTCAGAATACCTGATTTACCGCCCGATACAAAATTACCTTTCAATACACTTATAGGTTGATATCTGGATAAGTAAAAAGCAGGATATGAGCCTGACACGAGGCTTATTCCAATCAATAGGATTACCAGACCTATGTTAAAGAGTGGCTCATTAAAATCAAGAACAAAGTCAGTGCCTAACATTGAGTTGATCTCAGGCAGTACTAATTCGAGTAATCCAATGGAAAACAGAATTGCAATCAGGGTTATTAGAAATGACTCACTAATAAACCTGTGAACCAAACTCATTCTATCAGCCCCCAGTACCTTGCGCATGCCTACTTCCTTTGACTGCTTAACTGAGCGGGCTAGGGAGATGTTGATATAGTTGACACATGCTATGAGGAGAATTAATGCAGCAATAATGGCAAAAATCGTAATAGTTTTGGAATCACCTGTTGCTTCTACTATTTGGAATTTGATATGGTTTGACTTCAGGTATATTTCATTAAAAGGTTGCAGATACATCTCCAAATATCCATAATCATTGTCAGAGCTAAAGACTTTATCTTTCACAAATTTTTCAAAACCTGCCTCAATTTGTGCCTCATTTGATTTATCATCCAACAAAATGTATGTTACCAGAGAATTGTTACCCCATGAGTTCATCCACTCATATTCAGGAGTGCCTTCAATTGATGAAAGTGATATGATCACCTCAAAGTATATATGAGAGTTCCTGGGTTGATTTTCCATGACTCCTTCAATACGATAGGAAACATTATCAAGAAGCAATACAGAATTATATGCTCTATCTACAGTTCCAAAGTACTTTTTCGCAATATCCTCAGAAACTACAATTGTTTTAGGATTCTTTAACGCAAGGCTCTGATTGCCCCTTAGAAATTTTACTGAAAACAGGTCAACAATGCTAGGATCGGCAAATACCATTCTTGTTTCCCTGAACAATTTATCACCATACCCAACTGAGGCAATATTATAGGCGGGCAATATTCTTACTGTTTCCTTTATTGATGGGAAATAGCTCTTCATTTCACTTGCAAGAGGAGCCATTGTAATTGCTACATGCTGATTGCCAACACCTGGTTCATTCTGTACCTCAACAACCCTGAACATGTTGTCACGCTGCTCAATATGTTTGTCGTATCCTCTTTCATGAGTCACATAGAGCATTATAACCATGTAAGCGGCTATACCAACAGAAAGTCCCATAAGGTTAATAAACAGGTACCTTTTTTGGCGTAACAGCCCTCTTATGGCCGATGTGAAGTAACTAAACAGAATCATAGTGCGTTCTGGGTAGATATCCCAGGCTTAACATTCATTATGTTTTCATTAACTATTTGTCCGTCAAATAAGCGTATGATGCGCTGACTGAATTCAGCATCATGTTGTGAATGGGTTACCATAATTATGGTAGTACCGTTTTGATTTAATTGTGCGAGCAAATTCATTACTTCCTCACCATGCGCGGAATCAAGGTTTCCGGTAGGCTCATCTGCTAAAATAAGATGTGGATTTGCAACAACAGCCCTTGCTACAGCAACACGCTGCTGTTGGCCACCTGATAGTTGCAGTGGGAAGTGCTTACGGCGATGCATGATCTGCATTTGTTCAAGGGTGGCCTCTACCCTTTTTTTACGCTCTGATGAGCTCATGCCAAGATAAATAAGAGGCAACTCCACGTTTTCATATACATTAAGCTCATCAATGAGGTTGAAGTTCTGAAACACAAAACCAATGTTTTTCTTCCTCAAATTAGCTCTCATCTTTTCAGTAAACTTCGACACTTCCTGCCCGAGAAAGTAATAATCACCTCCTGATGGATTGTCGAGTAAACCGATTATGTTTAAAAGTGTTGATTTCCCACAACCCGAGGGGCCCATGATTGCAACAAATTCTCCTGTTTGTATCTGAAAAGAAACATTGTGCAGCGCAGTAGTTTCTACCTCATCAGTTCTGAATATCTTAGTTAGATTTACTGTTTTTAGCATTGTTGTGTTCATGTGCGATTTATTTTAAAGGTTTTCTGTATTATCAGTTGAAAATCAATTTTTCCTTATTACCGAATGGTTCGTACGATGAAACAATTACTTTTTCACCTGGGGTTAGCCCTTCAAGAACTTCATACGAGTATATGTTCTGACGACCAATCTTAATATTTCTTTTTTGAGCTGAAGAACCATCCGGACTTATAACATAGATCCAGTTACCACCAGTTTCCTGATAGAACCCTCCACGACGAATTGTAATTGCGTCAGTCTCACCAGAGAACCTGATCCTTAATTGCAACGTTTGGCCGCGTTTAATATTCTCGGGCTCATCACCGGTAAATACAAGGTCAATTTGAAATGAGCCATTTGCTACGTTGGTGTAAATCTTTTGGATCATTAACTGATAAACCTTATTTCCCATATCAAATTCGGCTTCCTGTCCTTCAAATATCCTGGATATGTACCTTTCGTCAACATTAGCTCTTACCTTAAACCCACCGGGTATATCAATTTGACCAAGATGTTGACCTGCGGTTTTTGTTTCACCTATCTCAACATTAAATGATGAAAGCTTCCCTTCACCAGGGGCCTTAACAGTCATATTATCCATATTACGCTTCAACAATTCTAGATTGTTTTGCATACGTGCCATCGATGAACTAATTTGGGTGCTTTGCCTTACTCCGGATATTGAATCTAGTCTTTTTAATTTGAGGGAAATGTTTAGCTGATTCATTGCATGTTCATAATCACGCTTAGCATCTTCGAATTCTTTGGCCGATATGAGTTTATCATTAAAGAACATCTCTTTTCGGGTGAAATCTGTTTTGAGCTTGTCAATCTGGTAGGTAAGTTCCGTTATTTCCTTTTGCCTGGTATACTTCAGCTGTTCAATATTAATAAGCGTATTAGCCAGATTGTTGATAGCATCATACATGCGGGTTTCCTGATCCATGTAGCTAAGTTCCATGTTGGCATTGGTAAGTTTGAGGATAGGGTCGCCCTTTTTGAGCATTGCACCGTCCTCAACATAAACCTCCTCAACCACACCACCTTGAACAGCATCAATATAAACTGTATTTCGGGGAAGTAATACACCATCCACCGGAATGAATTCCTGGAATTTACTTTCTACCACTTCAGCAATAGTCACTTGTTGCTTTTGAATATATAGCTTGCTGCGATTATCCCTGATAAAAAACATCCAAATGATTATTCCAGTTAAAACAACAGCGCCGGATAAAGTGAGTATGCGACCCGTTGTCCATGTTTTCTTTTCGATTGCTCGGTCCATTCAAATTTTGTTTAGCAATTAATGCTATAAAGCCAAATACTGTGCCAATATACGATTTTTGTTGATTAGCAAGGCTTTTGGCAGCTTTCCATCATATGATGGCATAAATATTGTTCATTGACGAACCAACATTGTACGTTTCCGAACAGAAAATTGTATCTTAGCAGCATCAATTAGATTATAAGATACCCAGACAAAGTACATAAAAATTCAAATCCGATGAGTAAGATTGAAGCCAAAATCCTTATAGTTGATGATGATACCGATGTTTTGCTGGCAGCTAAACTCTTCCTGAAGCAACATGTAACAATAGTTCACACGGAAAAGAATCCGGAAAACATTCCATCATTACTCAAATCAGAGAACTATGACCTGATCTTGCTTGATATGAACTTTTCACGGGATGCCACCAGTGGGAAAGAGGGATTTCATTGGCTTAATAAGATCATTGAGATTGACCCTTTGGCCGTTGTAATATTTGTTACAGGATATGGTGATATTGAGCTGGCGGTGCAGGGGATCAAAGAGGGTGCTACCAATTTTATCCTGAAGCCATGGGATAACAGGAAACTGCTTGCAACAATTACTGCCAATTTGAAAGTCAGACACTCAAATGAGATCATTGATGATTTGCGGAGTAAACAAAAGGTACTGATAGCTGATCAGGAACAGGGATATACCAATCTTATTGGTCAGTCACCACCAATGCTGAAAGTAATGGCTACTGTTGAGAAAGTTGCTAAAACAGAAGCCAATGTTTTGATATTGGGCGAAAATGGTACTGGTAAAGAATTAATAGCAAGGGCTATTCACAAAGCCTCGTCCCGAAGGAATGAAGTGTTTATTAGTGTTGACCTGGGCGCCATAAGTGAAACTTTGTTTGAAAGTGAATTATTCGGATTTAAGAAAGGCGCCTTTACCGATGCGAAAGAAGACAGGGCAGGCCGGTTTGAAGCGGCTAACAGAGGTACTATATTTCTGGATGAAATTGGAAATCTTACTTTTGCCCTGCAGTCGAAGTTGCTAAGTGTTATCCAAAACCGCAAAGTGGTAAGACTGGGTACTAATCGTGAGATCCCCATTGATGTGAGGTTGATTTGTGCTACCAACATGCCTTTATACCAAATGGTAAATGAAGGGAAATTCAGACAGGATTTGTTATATCGAATCAATACAGTTGAAGTGTTATTACCGCCTTTGCGCGATAGATTGGAAGATATCCAGCCTCTTGTTGAGCATTTTCTCGCGATTTATTGCAAGAAATACAAGATGCCTATGAAGAGGATTAATCCATCAACAATTCGCAGGCTTGAGAAACATACCTGGCCAGGAAACATCCGCGAATTACAACACTCAGTTGAACGTGCTGTAATTATGAGCGAAAGCAATATACTTCAACCCCAGGACTTTTTCCTTTCTCAACTTGATGATAATGATCAACATGAAGAAGCTGAAAAAGTTACCAATCTTGAGGAGAGGGAAAAACTCCTTATCAGGAAAGTTATTGATAAGCATGGCGGAAATATCAGCAAAGCGGCCAAGGAACTAGGACTAACCAGGGCTTCATTGTACAGAAGAATAGAGAAACATGGTCTTTAAGAAATTCCGGATCTGGGTAACTGCCAGGATTCTGCTTATCACAGTTAACCTGGTTGTGCTGATATTGCTCATTCAAAGTAGTCAGCATCAAATAACTTCATTCATTGCAGGTGCTATTTTAATTGCCCAGATTTATAGTCTTATCTATTTTGTTGAACGCACTAACCGAAAGCTTACTCATTTTCTTGAAAGCATCAGGCATTCAGACTTCAGCACTTCATTTAGCGACAGGGCACTCGGCGGGTCTTTTGAAGGTCTCAACCGGGCTTTTAATGAGGTAATCACTGAATTCAGGAAAAATAGGGCAGAAAAAGAAGAGCATTATAACTACCTGCTCACCGTGGTGCAGCATGTTAACATAGGAATTCTTGCCTTTAAAAAAGATGGAAAGGTTGATATATTCAACAATGCTACCAAAAGGATCCTGAAGATCAATAACATTCAATACATCCAGGAGCTTATTAACATAAAACCCGAGTTACCTGAACTTCTATTGGGCATGAAAGCAGGCGACAGGCATTTGGTGAAACTGGCATTTGAAGATGATATCATACAGTTGGCTATTTACGCAACTGAATTCAGAATGAGAGGTGAAGAGTTTCTGTTGGTTTCACTTCAAAACATTACCACTGAATTAGATGAAAAAGAAATTGAATCATGGCAGAATCTCATCAGAGTGCTCACTCATGAGATTATGAACTCCATAACACCAATATCATCACTAGCTTCAACGGTTGAGGATATTTTATTTGAAGATGACCCCAATAGTGAATCGGTTCATTTAAAAGAGCTTGATGATGATGAGATACAAAGTGTGAATGAGGCGCTGGTTACAATAAGGAACAGAGGACACGGCCTGTTGACTTTTGTTGAAAACTACCGTAACCTTACACGCATTCCAAGGCCTAATTTCAGGTATTTCGCTGTTAGCGATCTTTTTGATCGTGCTCATGTCCTTTTAAAGCCAAAAATGGATGCTTACGGTATAACATGCACGAAAAGAATGTTTCCAAACGATTTGATGATTACCGCCGACCCTGATTTGATTGACCAGGTTTTTATTAACCTGCTGCTTAACGCTATTGATGCAGTGAAGGGATCAGCAAATCCACAAATAGAAGTAGTAGCATCAATAAGTTCCGGCGATAGGATTACCATTGACTTTGCAGATAATGGACATGGAATTAAGCCTGATATACTCGATAAGATCTTTATGCCGTTCTTTACATCTAAAAAAGAAGGATCGGGAATTGGGTTGAGCCTTTCCCGACAAATTATGCATCTACATAAGGGTTCCATATCGGTGAAATCTAAGCCGGGAGAAGGCTCAGTATTCAGGCTTAATTTTTAATACATTATAAGGTATAGAAAGCCCGTAATGAAGATGATATAGATGACTAATTAAGATTATTAGGATGCGCCAAGTAGATTAAAAAGATAAGTAAATTAGATTTTGCAGATACTACATTAACAACAAAGGATAAAAGCAGAAATAATGTTGAATTTCATAAATAATACAGGATTACATTTCCTACTTATCATGACTCTGATCACCACATCATGCTCCCAGAATATAAAGACTGAAAAGCAGAATGATGAAAAGGCTACAATTAAAACAGTAAATGTGCCTGATTTTAACGCTGACTCAGCTTATATGTTTATTGAGAAACAAGTTGCATTTGGTCCGAGGGTTCCAAACACACCAGCACACCGTGAATGTGGTGATTGGTTGGTATCAACACTTAAAAGTTATAGTGCTGTGGTAGTTGAACAAAAAGCCAAGCTCAGGGCCTTTGATGGAACTATGCTTGATGCCCGCAATATAATTGGCAGTTACAATCCCGATTCTAAATCAAGAATTCTGCTATGTGCACACTGGGACTCACGTCCGTGGGCTGACCATGATACAGATGAAGCTAATTTAAGAAAACCCGTACCTGGAGCAAACGATGGTGCCAGCGGAGTTGGGGTGTTACTTGAAATTGCCCGCCTAATGAGTATCAATAACCCGGGTTTGGGTGTGGATATCGTCTTTTTTGATGCCGAGGATTATGGTGAACCACAGGATATGCAGGGAAGTTATGAACATGCCTGGGCCCTTGGATCACAGCACTGGTCAAAGAACCCACATGTTGCAGGATACTCAGCACGTTTTGGCATTTTACTTGACATGGTAGGCGCTAAAGATGCTGTTTTTACCCAGGAACAGTATTCAAGGTATTATGCCCCCAATATTGTAAGGAAAGTATGGCAAACTGCTGAGAGGATAGGATATGGAAACCTGTTCGTTAACAGGAATTCCGGACGTATCACCGATGATCATGTTTATGTTAATGAGAACCTCCGCATCCCAACTATTGACATAATTGACTACCAGGACGACCGTGAAAAAGGCTTCTTTGACCATTGGCATACTATCAACGATGACATGGACAATATAAGCAAAGAAACCCTCAAAGGCGTGGGCCAAACAGTTGTAACTGTAGTTTACGAAGCAGCCTGAGCAATCAACAATATGATAAACTGGTTGGAAAGGCTTAGTATTCCAATAAATTATTAAGTAACCTGATCAATTAGTCTTACAATAGATCATTAGCCAAATTCGCAAGTTCAGATCTCTCACCTTTTTCAAGCCTAACATGTGCATAGATTGCATGGTGTTTTATCTTGTCAATAAGGTATGACAATCCATTACTTTGTGCATCAAGATAAGGTGTGTCAATCTGGTATATATCACCGGTAAAAATGATCTTAGTGTTTTGTCCTGCCCGTGTTATAATGGTTTTGATCTCATGAGGGGTAAGGTTTTGAGCCTCATCAACAATAAAACACACATTTGAGATACTACGGCCTCTAATATATGCCAGTGGCTGAACTACGATCTTCTCATTTTCAAGTGAGTCAGTTATATTTTTATACTCCTTATCCTTCTCACTGAACTGGCTTTGGATAAATTTAAGATTATCGTTGAGCGGTTCCATGTAAGGATTGATCTTTGATTTTATGTCGCCGGGCAAAAATCCAAGGTCCTTATTGCTCAGTGGAACTATAGGCCTGGCAAGGAAAACTTGCTTGAAATTGCGCTTTTGTTCAAGCGCTGCTGCCAGTGCAATAAGAGTTTTACCGGTACCTGCAACACCCTGCAACGTTACAAGCTTTATGTCGGGATTCAGAATTGCATGCATGGCAAATACCTGCTCTGCGTTACGAGGAACTATCCTGAATGCTGTCTTCTTTTCTATTCGCTCAATACGCTCAGTTATTGCATTATAATAAGCCAAAGCTGAAATGGTGGTATTCTTAAGAATGAAGTAATGATTAGGCGTTGGGTTTTTCACACCTATCTCCTTGGGTTTACACCAACCGGTACTGTATAGTTTATCAATAATACTGGTTGACAAACCTGTAATGGTTGATATTCCGGTATATAACCCTTCAACATTCTTAACTTTGCCGGTAAGGTAATCCTCAGCCGTGATGTTTAGTGACTTCGCTTTTAGCCGAAGGTTGATGTCCTTACTAACAAGAATAACCTTACGGTCAGGATATTCCTGTGCAACTGAAAGTGCCGCATTCAAAATACGGTGATCAGGCTTGTTATCATCAAATATCAACCTCGCATCAAGCATGCTCTTTTCATTCATTATTACCTTAAACCTGCCTCCCTTGGTTTTTTCCAGGGGTATCCAGTCAGTAAGCGTTGAATGGTCCGACATGTTATCAATTATACGGATAAATTCACGTGCTTCGAAGTTAATGGTATCATTACCCTTCTTGAAATTATCGAGCTCTTCAAGCACAGTAATCGGAAGTGCAACATCATTGTCATCGAATGTCTTTATACAATCATGATTATAAAGTATTACAGATGTATCCAGCACGAATATTTTCTTCATTGCAGCTGGCTTTTGCAGTACTTTCTGATCTGCACTACCTGAATTGGCTTTTAACGTTTTGGTTGCTTTGGCAACTTTTGTTTTATCAACAAGAGAAATGATCTTCTTTGGGTTTTCGCTCTTTGGTTCAGATTGCTTAATACTTTCCCGCGGTTTAGTTTCCTTTTTGCTTAGTAAAGCACCGTCTGATTTCGAGTCTTTGTTTGTTTTGGCACGAGTTTTTTTTGTTACAGCCATAATAGAATTTTTACCTTACTTTTCATGAAACCGGCTTACAACCCTTCGGCCGGTTCTTATACTTGTAAATCCTATCCTACTTATTTCAGCATCACTGTAAAAATAGAATTAAAAAGATAAATATTGCGACCATCCGTTAAAATTATATTAACAATTTAAAGCTAATATCTGTGTGAAGAATCAGGAGTTGTTAATAAAAAAGGCTGTCGAACGACAGCCTTAGTTGATTTATTGCTTATATTTATCAGTTCTCCTTGTTACCGACAATAACGAGGTCACTCACATTTATCTCGGTCATGTTGTGTGTTCTGCCTTCTTTATCGTCCCAATATCTATAAGTTATTTTACCTTCAACAGCCACTTCCTTTCCTTTAGTAAGATATTTCTCACAAGTTTCAGAAAGGTTGCCCCATACCACCAGGTTATGCCATTGTGTATCTTTAACTTTCTGACCCTCTTTGTCAAAATACACATCATTTGTAGCCAGAGTCATCCGTACCATTTTCTTGTTTCCTTCCAATGTTCTTACTTCCGGCTCTTTACCTAATCTACCTATCAAGGTTACTCTGTTTCTTAAACTGTTCATGACTTTAAAAATTGAGGTTAAAATTTTATTGTTTATTGATAATTCTTTAATTGGATCACTATTAATCTTTAATGTTTCTACTATACAGCTTGACGTCCTGAGATCATCAGAAGATCGTTCACTGTAATTTCAGTGTTCAGCCTGCTGGATCCTTCCTTATCTGTGTAGGCACGGTAAGCCAGTCGGCCATCAATGGCTATTTCACCCCCCTTTTGCAGGTATTTACCACAGATTTCTGCCAATTTTCCCCAAACTACCAACTGATGCCATTGGGTCTTAATACCCTTTTTACCTTTTTCAATGGTAGGCTCATTTGTTGCTAATGATAACCTTGCCATTACTTTTCCATCATCAAAAGTTCTCATAACAGGATCAGAACCCAGATACCCGATTAACTGTACGCGATTGTTTAATGCTTTCATCACTTTTTGTTTTTTGTGCCTTTTGGGCGGTTCAACATTTTACCTTACTTAACTTTCTCCAAACTTATCTGTGTATGTCTGAACGATGAAGCAAATGTACTATCAGCTTTTTCCCTGAGTCGGTTATTAACTATTTACAATCGAATGTAGTTACTTATAAACGGTTAAAAACGTTTTTGTTTCTGTATTTTAGGCATTTAGCAAATAGCACTTTTTAGAATAAACCTGAAAAACTTTAGCGTTATCACTGCTGTTTTAATTTTTACTAATCATTATAAACTCCTAGATCATGCCATATAAAGACATTAAAGATCTGCCCGACAGGGTGAGGGATAACCTGCCGAAGCATGCACAGGAAATTTACCTTGCTGCCTATAATAGCGCATGGGATGAGTATAAGAATCCTAAAGACAGGGAAGGGGATGCATCCCATGAAGAAACTTCACATAAAGTTGCATGGGCTGCAGTGAAGAAAAAATACGAAAAGGGTGATGATGATAAATGGCATCCTATTAAAGAATGATATGTCAAACACTGTTTTTAAGTATTTGAATTGCTCTCAGTGAAATAATTACTATATTTGACAAGCTAAAACCTTGTTGGTTGAGAGCAGTATGTATTATTAATCCATAATAGATTCAAAGCCATGGCAAAAAGTAAGGACGCAAAAAAGGAAACCAAAAAAGAACCTACTAAGACTCTGAAAGAAAAGAGACTCGAGAAAAAAGAGAAAAAGGCTAAAGCATAAAGTTGCTAACCCGGCTTTTCATTTCCTCTTGCCTTCTATCTTAGGTTCTATAATATGGAGAAAGTGTGTCTTGATTGCGGTGAACCGTTAATTGGGCGTGCTGATAAGAAGTTTTGTCACGATCAGTGCCGCAATAACTACAACAACAGATTAAACAGTGATAACAGTGCGGTAGTAAGGAAAGTTAATAATTTCCTTAAGAAAAACCGTCGCATTCTGTGTGATCTTAACCCTTCAGGTAAAACTACCGTTCATAAGGATAAGCTTATAGAACACGGCTTCAATTTCACCTATTATACTCATGTGTATGTTACTCAGAAAGGTAGTACCTACAAGTTTGTTTATGAATACGGATATCTACCTCTAGAAAATGACTTCTTCATGCTTGTTCAAAGGGAGATAAAGTAAACGCGCAAGTACCTCTTCACTGTCCTTAATAAGTTGCTTATCTTTGTGTCTATTAACACTAAGATACTCGTTAAATTAACAATCACAATATGCCACATAAACCGGGAAAATTATTCCTGTTAGATGCCATGGCTCTGATTTACAGAGCCTATTATGCTTTAAATAAAAATCCACGGATTACCTCAAAAGGCTTGAATACTTCTGCAATTTTGGGATTTGCTAATACGCTTTATGAAGTTATTAAAAACGAAAAACCTGACTATATAGGTGTTGCTTTTGACACTCATGCTCCTACCCAGCGGCATATTGATTACGTGGAATACAAAAGTAAGAGGGAAGCAGTACCTGAGGATATCCTCAAGGCTATACCCTATATTCAGCAACTGATTTCAGCCTTCAACATTCCCATACTAGCAGTAGATGGGTTTGAGGCTGATGATGTAATAGGTACACTGGCCACTCAGGCTGGCAAGGCAGGTCATCAGGTATTTATGATGACACCCGATAAAGACTTCGCGCAACTGGTAACTGAAAATGTATTCATTTATAAGCCTGGAAAACCCGGCGAGAAAGCTGTAGTGATGGGGGTACCTGAAGTTTGTGCCCGTTATTGTATAAAGCGCCCTGAACAGGTTAAGGATTTGCTTGGCTTGTGGGGTGATGCATCGGATAATATCCCCGGAATTCCGGGTGTGGGTGAAGTAACCGCACGAAAATTAATTGAACAGTATGATAGTGTTGAGAATCTTATTGAGAACGCACTTAATATTGACAACGCTAAAATGCGGGATAAGATAGTGGAGTTTGGTCAGCAGGCTCTTATGTCGAAGCAGTTGGCAACAATTATCCTTGATGTTCCTATAGCTTTCAATGAAGAAACACTCAAATTAACTGCACCTGATTTCACAAAACTCAAGCCTTTGTTAGAAGAGCTTGAATTCAGGGCATTTGGTGAACGTGTGCTTAAAGATATGGAACGGGCTACAAAACCTGATTTCACCACTTCAAAACCAACAAGCGCTCCTGATCTTTTTAGTCAGGATAATGCTTTGGAAGAGGTGAGGGAAGGTATGGCCTCATTAATTAACACCCCTCACAAGTACCATCTGGCTGATACACCTGAAAAGCGTAAAGCTCTGGTAAGTATCCTTGAAAAGGCGAAGAATATTAGCTTTGATACTGAAACTACAGGTCGCGATGCCAATAATGTTGAACTGGTAGGTATATCATTTTGTATAGAACCGGGTGAGGCATGGTATGTTCCCATCCCGCCGGTGTATGGTGAAGCAGTGGAGATAATTAAGGAGTTCGCCCACCTTTATGCCGATGAAACCATAGAAAAAACAGGCCACAACTTAAAGTATGATATTGCAGTCCTTACATGGTACGAAGCTACCATCAAAGGAAAGCTCTTTGACACAATGATCGCTCATTATCTCATAGAGCCTGACATGAGGCATAACATGGATTATCTTTCATGTATTTATCTCAAATACCAACCAATACCTATTGAAAATTTGATAGGAAAAAAAGGCAGGGCGCAATTAACCTTGCGTGAGGTCCCTGTGGCAAATGTTGTTGATTATGCCTGTGAGGATGCTGATGTTACTTTGAAGATGCGCTATTTATTTGAACCAATGCTTAAGGAAGCGGGAATAGAAAGCCTGTTTTATGATATTGAAATGCCATTGGTACCTGTGCTGGCATCAATGGAGGCTGAAGGGGTTAAAATTGATATTGATGTTTTAAAAGCATATTCTGCCGATCTAGCAGTTGAAATAGCAACTGTTGAGAAAGATATATACCAAATGGCGGGTACTACATTTAATATAGGATCACCTCGTCAGTTGGGAGAAATATTGTTTGATAAGATGAAGATATCCGATAATCCGAAACAAACAAAAACGAAACAACATTCTACCGGTGAGGATATTCTGCAGAAGCTTATCAACAAACACGCTATCATTCAACAGATACTCGATTATCGCTCACTCACAAAACTTAAATCTACCTACATTGACACTTTGCCCCTGCTGGTAAACCCACGTACTGGCCGAATACATACTTCATACAATCAAGCTGTTGCTGCAACCGGGCGATTGAGTTCAAACAACCCAAACCTTCAAAATATCCCTATCCGCACTGAAAGAGGACGTGAAATACGCAAAGCCTTCGTGCCCCGCAGTCCAAAACATATACTTGTAGCAGCCGACTATTCTCAGATAGAACTGAGGATTATTGCTGAGTTAAGTGGTGATAAAGCAATGCAAGATGCTTTCAGGCAGGGGGTTGATATTCATACGGTCACAGCAGCAAGAATATACAATGTTGATATTGACAACGTTACACGTGATATGCGTAGAAATGCAAAGACAGTTAACTTTGGTATTATTTACGGTATCTCAGCATTTGGCTTATCAGAAAGGCTTAACATCCCACGCAGGGAAGCAGCAGATATCATAGCACAGTACTTTGACCGGTTCAGCGGGATCAGGAAGTATATGGATGAAAGCATTCTTAAAGCCCGTGAACAGGGGTATGTAGAAACCATTATGAAAAGACGCAGGTACCTTCGGGATATTAATTCGGCAAATGCAATCATACGTAATTTTGCAGAAAGGAATGCTATAAATGCTCCTATCCAAGGCTCATCGGCCGATATGATCAAGATAGCAATGATCAGTATTAACAAAGAATTTAATCGCCTGAACCTGCATTCAAAGATGATTATGCAGGTACATGATGAATTGGTTTTTGATGTACTCACTGAAGAACTTGATACAGTCAAAGGTATTATTGAGAATAAAATGAAGAATGCAATACCTTTAAGTGTGCCGGTTGAAATTGAAATAAGTACAGGAAATAACTGGCTCGAAGCTCATTAATGAACCTTTTTTTCTAATTTTAGACAATGGGAAACCGAATATTATAGCCTGAATACTCAATAGAATTTAATTGATTAAATAGATATAAAAGACTTAACCTTAATCTTCAACAATATGCGCTTTAAAAATGATAACCGTATAGTAATGGTGCTTGATGCAGGCGGTACCAATTTTGTTTTTTCTGCAGTTCAGGGTGAACAGGAAATTATTGACCAGATCATAATTCCCGCTGAAGGAGCAACGCTTGAAATTGTTCTGAAGAAGATCATTCAGGGATTTGAAGAAGTAAAAGCTAAACTCAAAAGCAACCCTGTTGCTATCAGCTTCTGTTTTCCCGGGCCTGCAGAATATGAACTCGGTATAATAGGTGACCTTGAAAACCTGCCTGCTTTTAGAGGTGGAGTTGCGTTAGGTCCAATGCTTGAGGAAATCTTTAACATACCGGTATTTATAAATAATGATGGCGACTTGTTTGCATACGGAGAAGCTATTGCCGGTTTACTGCCTGAAATCAACCAGAGAATGGAAAGCAGCAACAGTCCGAAAACTTTCCAAAACCTTCTTGGTGTTACCTTCGGCACCGGTTACGGGGGTGGAATAGTTAGTCGTGGTGAATTGTTTGTAGGTGACAATTCAGCACAGGGTGAAATAAACAGGATGCGTAATAAGCTTCATACCAATGCAACCGTTGAAGAGAATGTTAGTATTCGAGGCATCAAACGCATATACTGCAGGGAAGCAAATATTCCGCCACATACATGCCCTGAGCCTCGGGAGATCTATGAAATTGGAATGGGATTGCGTGAAGGAAATAAGGATGCTGCTATAAAAGCATTCCACCGCATGGCTGAAGTTGCTGGAGATTCTATTGCAAATGCAGTAACACTCGTTGACGGACTGGTAGTTATTGGTGGAGGCCTTGCCGGTGCATATCCTTTGTTCCTGCAACATCTGGTGGATGAAATGAACGCCAATTTTACCACAATGATAGGCACTGCGGTTGACAGGCTCGAGATCAAAGTATTCAACCTTGAAGATGATAAGGAATTTGCACGTTTCTATGAAGGTAATACTTCAGAGATTAAAGTTCCTTTCAGTGATCGCAGGATAAAGTATGATTCTTTGAAAAGAGTTGGTGTTGGAATAAGCCGTTTGGGCACATCCAAAGCAGTTGCCATTGGTGCCTATGCTTATGCATTGAATAAACTCGACAAGAAATAATTCAAGCGATAATTTCAGATTACACTTCTTTTCAGGAAATGTAACCAATTATTTAATTTAAATTTTTCGAGAGACAGGTTAATTACCTGTCTCTCTCTTTTTTCGCCACAAATAGAAGCACAAATGTGAATTAACAGTTGTGATCTGTTTTATTCACCCATGTATTAACCTTATAGCAACCTTGTATCAACCTTATATTAACAATGTACATTATACATTGTTAAGACATGATTAATACATGGTTTATATTTGGTTGAATTTAATGAATATCATACCCTTCTTCACAAAAAATTTCTATTTTCATTTAACTACTTCATAAATAATTATCACGATGTTTTTTTAATTAAACTCCTCATTTTTAGGCAACCTATTAATTTTTTTTATACGTTTACAGCTTGTTTTGTCATTACTAAGTTCCGGGATAAAATGACCTTATGAATAAACTCTTTACATTTATCGTTATTTCTTTAATTCTCCTCACGCATCTTGTCACAGCACAATCTCATCAGCCATGGCGCCCTGAAGAACAACAGATCAGGATTGTTACAGATGGGGATACTGAAAAAGCTGAATATGCTATGCAGGTGCTAAAGGCATCTTATAATGCAGGCTTAAGTATCAGCTATGAAGAATCAAATGGATTTATAAGATGCTATGTGACTTCTGAAGAGTTAAACTTTTTGAGGGAACAAGGCCTCAAATTAGAAATCGAAATTGATGATCTGAATAAACACTCTGCTTCCTTTGGTCCGCGCGGAGTGCCTACGGGGTACTATACAGTGGCTGAACTGAATCAGATTGCTGATAGTTTGGCAACAAACTTTCCTGAAATCTGCACTAAACACCTGATTGGCACGGGCAGTGCCAATCATCAGTTATTTGCCCTCAAAATAAGTGACAATTCAGCAATAGATGAAAATGAACCTGAACTCCTTTTTGATGGTGGAATACATGGAGATGAAATAGGCGGGCCCGAAAACCTGATACGGTTTGCCAGAGACCTTTGCGTTGGTTATGGTATTGACCAGGAAATGTCATTTGCGGTTGATAGTGCTGAAATCTGGATAATTTACTGCCTGAACCCTTATGGTCGTGAGAACATGACACGTTACAATGCCAACTTTATAGACCTGAACCGTGATTGCGGATATATGTGGAATAGCTCGGGAAATAGCCTCGCTCTCTTCTCACAGCCTGAAACAAAGATTTTAAGAAATGTACTTACTGAACACCAGTTTGTTATCCATAATAGTCTGCACAGCGGTATTGAATTCGTTAGTTATCCATGGAGCTACAGGCAAACGCTTACGCCCGATGATGCCAACCATAGTTATCTTGCACAACAATATTCAATTAATTCAGGTTACCTGAACCTTCCTTACGGACCGGGATTCTCAGGTATGTATGCCATCAACGGTAGCACCAAAGACTTTGGTTACGGGGCAACAGGGGCCATAAGCTGGTCAGTTGAAATTTCAATGAATAAGCAACCTCCGGCATCACAAATTGGAATGTTTTACCTTAACAATAAGAGTGCGATGCTTTCATTGGTTAACCATGCAATCAACCAGGGAGTTAATGGAATGATCACTGACTCAATAACCGGTGAACCATTGGCTGCCAGTGTTTTTGTAAGTGATTTGTTCCCGGTTCATACATCAGGTTCAACCGGTGATTATCACAAATTCCTCGTTCCAGGAACTTATACCCTGCGTGTGGAGGCAAACGGCTATCTTACCCAAACAATATCGGACTTCACAGTTAATCAGGGACAGCAAACCACCATCAACGTGCAAATGATTCGCGGTGGCGGTTATTTTGCCCAAAGGTTGGTTTCATGTCAAATACCCAACAATAACCCGGAAGATGAAGGGAACACACCCGCCGTGATTGGAAAGCCTGACTCTATTGCCTATTCTATTGGCCGGAATGGCTTTGTTGTTGTTGACCTTGGTACTTCTGTTCTCAACAGGACAGGCTATGATTTACGTGTAATTGAAAACGATGCTACACCGGAAGGATATAGGGCTTATGCATCAATTAATCCGCTTGGTCCATGGTCATTGCTGGGTATCAGCAGTGGAACAAACTCCTTCGATTTATCCTATACACTTTTAAATAGTGCCAGGTACATTAAGATAGCAGATGACGGTGATGGTTCATCGCAGGTTGCTGATGCAGGTTTTGATTTAGATGCAATTGAAAACCTACATCCCGATACATTAACTGTAGGATGGGTTTCAGGCATAACCTATAATGATCAGGTGCCTTTTTTCATTATTCAGGGTGCAACTGTGATGCTTAATGATAATGAGGTTGTAAGCAACGAAAATGGTGAATTCATAATAGCATGTGTACCAGGAACTTTTGAGCTTTCAGGGATAGCCCCTTATTATTTTGGAATTGATACCGTGACCGTTACATTAGGTGACACATTAATGCACAGCTTCTACCTGAGCTTAACAGAATCAATCAGCTTCAACCAGAATGAAAAAGGTTTCTCTCTTTATCCTGTTCCTGCAAATGATTACTTAACTTTGGCAGGACCAATAGGTGATTATGTTTTGCAGGTATACAACACACAGGGTTTCAAGCTTGACGATTCCATAATTGAAATAACATCCACCGGTTACAAATATGATACAAGCAGGCTATTGCCGGGCTTATATTTTATGCGTATAAATGAAGGATATAATGAATCCACTTTAAAGTTTTTAATTAGTCGCTAATGAAGTATTGCTATAATTAATCAACCAAACCACGTGAATAGATGAAAAAAATCTTTACGATTACCTTGTTAGTTCTTTTCTTCTTCTCTGCTCAATCTGAAACAATCAGGAAGACTTACAACACGTCAGTGCCAACTATAAGTGTTGCAAACGGTTTTCATACACTATCGAGTGAAGGAATGCTGGTAACCGGCAAGGTAGGTGAACCCGGACTACCGTATAAAAGTGTGCAAATACTTCTGCCTCCCGGACATGAAGCTGTAAGCATTTCATTTGAGGGAAAGAACAAAGTTCAACTTGAAGGGAATTTGAAATTGTATCCAATTCAACTATCTCGTCCGCTTTCAGATAATACACCGAAAGCTTTTACAATGAACGATGGATTATACAAAGCAGCAACAACCTATCCTGATGCTGCCACCGGCCAGCTTTCTACGCATTTCATGAACGGTTATTCATACGCTCTATGCACTTTTACTCCTGCAGAATATAATCCAATGCAAGGAATAGTTAGCTGGTACACATCAGTTACAATTACTATTGAAACCCAGCCAACAACAAGAGCATCAGCCGCATTATGCAACCTTGCTGACGATGATCACACAATTCAACGTTGCCGTGAGTTTGCGCAAAATCCTGAAGCCATTGACTATTACCCATCAGCATCAAGGTCAGTTGACAGCTATGATATCCTGATCATAACCCCTGAAGCTTTCAGCGGTCAGATGCATACTCTGGTTGATTTATACCATCATCAGGGATTAAAAACGAATATCACGACTACCCAGTTTATAAATTTGCATATTGAAGGATCAGATATGGCTGATAAAATCCGTAACCTGATAATTCATGAATACCAGAATTACGGTATCAGCCAGGTAATTCTGGGTGGTGATGTTGAGCATGTTACGTACAGGGGATTTTACTGTGCCGCTCAATCATCAACCCTTTATGAAGACAATAATATTCCTTCTGACTTGTATTTTTCAGCACTTGATGGCAATTGGAATACCAACGGCAACCAAATGTGGGGTGAAATAGGTGAAGATGACCTATTGCCCGAAATATCAGTAGGTAGAATGTCGTTCAGCACTTCCACTGAACTGGCATCAATGATAAATAAGACTTTTTTGTATCAAAATCATCCGGTAGAAGGCGAGCTTAGGAATCATTTGCTTGCCGGTGAAAACCTTTATTACAATCCTGATACCTGGGGATCAGATTATCTGGAATTGCTTATTGGCACTCAAACTGAAAACGGCTATACAACAACCGGAATCCCAGCCTCTTACCCTATTGTTAGAATGTATGATGAAACCTCACAATGGTCACCACAAGACCTCATGACTGCCATTAATGCAGGTCGTTCATTCATTAATCATGCAGGACATGCCAATGAGAACTACACAATGAAACTATACAATTGGGATATTACCAACAGTAATTTTGCCGGCGTAAACGGCACAACGCATAATTTCCCGATAATTTATACACATGGGTGCATTTGTGGTTCTTTTGATGCCAATGACTGCATTGGTGAACGAATGGTAGCAATTGACAATTTCGCATCAGCTTTTGTAGGTAATTCAAGATATGGATGGTTTAACGAAGGGCAAACTGAAGGGCCATCAGCCCATCTTCACAGGGAATTTATTGATGCACTCTTTAGTGATAGTCTAAATAGAATAGGCAGCGCTCATATGGAATCAAAAATAGCAACTGCGCCATGGGTAAATGCACCGGGGCAATGGGAAGAAGGTGCTCTAAGATGGTGTTTCTATGATTGCAATGTATTGGGAGATCCTGCAATGGCAGTGTGGACCAATGAACCTATTCCTGTAGCTGCCACTTACCCGGCTACTATCTCTGCTACAAGTACTTCATTTGAAGTAAGTGTATTAAACCAGGGAATGCCTGCATCTGGGCTAACAGTTGCAGCAGTAAAGGATGGGACTCTTATTGGAAAGGGTATAACCAACCAGGCCGGAATTGCGGAGGTAATGCTCGACTCATTAATTACAGTTACAGGCCCGGGTGAGATTATTATTTCAGGATATAACTGCAAGGCTACAGCTTATGCAGTGCAGTTTTCAGGAACTACCACTGTTACCAATATTCCTACGGCAAACTTCAGTATTTATCCAAATCCGTCTGATGATTTTATAAATCTCTCACTTGACGGATACAATATTGATAAAGTTGTAATCACAAATATGGCAGGCAAAAAAGTAAAGGAAATCACTTATTCATCAGCCAAGTCAAAACTTAAGATACCTACTGAAGATATCAGGCCAGGTATTTACTTCCTGCACTTTTCAAATTCTTCAAATGCAGGAGTAACAAAAATTATCATACAGTAACTCAACCAATTTATAAATATAAACATTTCAAAGTGATGCGAAAACTACTCATACTGCTGGTACTGCCAATGCTGATGTTACCCTCAGTGAATGCGCAGAAACCCAAAAAACAGTTGTACACACCAAATGCTCCAGTTCCGCCAAGTTTACAGGTGGACGACAGGGTTGATAACATGTCATACTGGCGCCGTATGGCTTCATTGGGACTTGTTCCTGTACAACAGAAAACCAATATACCCAGTGCAGTTTATGGAACATCAAAATTAGTTGGCAGGTATATAATGACTGAAGATTCACCTGATGTACCTGTTACTAACCAGACTTCCACACAAAGTGAAAACTCCATATTCATAAATCCTATGAATGCTGAGGTGGTTTTACAGTCAAACAACAGCACAACCCAACCATTTTCAACCATATACGGAGCAAACAGCTTTATGTCTGATGATGCTGGTGTAACATGGGGCGGTTCATTATTAGGAGCCGGTGGATCAAACAGTGGCGACCCTACAACAGCCATAAGTCTTACAGGCCGGTATTATGTTGGTTACATTCATAGCAATGGTGGGCAGGGAGTATCATACAGCACCAATCAAGGCCAAACATGGACTCCGGTATTGGTTGCACCAGGCCCTCCGGGTTTTAATTCCCTGCTCGATAAAAACCACATGTGGATTGACAATAGTCCCACCAGCCCGTATGAAGGTAATCTCTACAATGCCTGGACCAATTTTGGTGGTACAAATGATTCGCAGATAGAAATATCAAGGTCAACTGATGAAGGGTTAACATGGTCTACTCCCGTTAATATAAGCAGTGCGGTGAATGCCGGCAGCCATAACCAGGGTGTTAATATACAAACCGGACCTAATGGAGAAGTTTATGTTTTATGGATCTTATATGACAATTGGCCTTCGGATGAAAAAGCACTTGCTTTGGCAAAATCACTTGATGGTGGTGTTACATGGGAACCAGCAGTTAGAATACACAACAATATCAGGGGTATCAGAAACACCGGAGTTGGTAAGAACATGAGGGTTAATGGTTTCCCAACCATGGCTGTAGATATTAGTGATGGTCCTTTCAGAGGTAATATTTACGTATCCTGGACCAACATTGGAACACCTGGAATTAATTCAGGCAACGATGCTGATGCCTACGTTATGAAATCAACTGATGGCGGTACAACCTGGGGTACACCGGTTAAGGTAAATCAAGACCCATCAGGTCTTGGAAAGAAACATTATTTTCCATGGATCACATGTGACCCGATCAATGGTAATTTAAGTGTTATCTATTATGATGACCGCAATGTTAGTTCTACGCAATGTGAAGTATATGTTTCCAATTCAATTGACGGAGCAGCTACTTGGTGGGATGTTAAGGTAAGTGACGTTGCTTTTACACCATCACCAATACCGGGTCTTGCCAGTGGGTATATGGGCGATTATCTTGCAATACAGGCACGTGATGGTTGGGTTTATCCTGTATGGGCTGACAACAGGCTGGGATATGTGATGAGTTTTGTATCTCCGTTTGTAATAGGCCCTCCACAAAATCAACCTTGGCTCATGTATTATGACAATGCGCTCAATGATGCCCAAGGAAATGGCAATGGACTGATGGATTTTGGCGAATCAACATTGTTGGACTTGTCAATTGAAAACCAGGGTGGACAGCCTGCATCAAATGTAAATGTTATACTAACAACTGATAACCCATACATTACAATAACTGACAATAGCGCTTCATTCGGAAACATACCAAGTGATGCAATCATTACTGTGGAGGATGCATTTGCTTTCAGCGTGGCCAATGACATACCTGATGCTGAACTAGTGACTTTTACAATTGCTGCTACTGACGCAAACGATAGTACTTACTACAGTAACTTTAATATAGAAGCACATGCACCAGGATTCAGAACAGGGTTAATTGCATTGACTGAAGTTACTGGAAACGGTAATAACCGCCTTGATGCAGGTGAAACTGCAACTATTAGGATTTCCACTATTAATTCAGGGGATTACAAGGCATACGATGTAACCGGTATGCTAACAACTGCCAGTCCATATATTACTATCAGTAATTCATCATTTAGTTGGGACAGTATAATGCCAGGTCCCATGAATGCTGTGCTTCCGGTATTTAACATATCAGTAGCACCCGAAACTCCGGTGGGTCATTATGCAGAGTTCACATACCAGATAAATTCACAGTATCATCAGGCAACCAAGCAATTCAGTTATCCGGTAGGTATGATTATCGAAGATTGGGAAGTTGGGAATTTTACAAACTTTGAATGGAATTTTGGAGGTACATCAACCTGGCAGATAACAAACCTCGAAAAATTTGAAGGCACTTACGGTGCGGTTTCAGGTACAATTTCTCACAATCAAACCTCAGAGTTGAATATCGATTATAATGTATTGCAGGATGATTCAATTTCATTTTATGTGAAGGTATCATCAGAACTAAATTTTGACTATTTGAAATTCTATATCGACAATGATCTGGTTGGTCAATGGTCGGGAGTTCAAAACTGGCAGAGGGTAGTATTTCCTGTTTCAGCAGGACCTCAGACTTTCAAATGGGTATATTCAAAGAATGGCACTATAACTTCAGGACTTGATAAAGCCTGGGTTGATTTTATTGTATTTCCTCCACTCCTTCAAACAACAGCTTATGCGGGTGCTGATGGAATAACATGTGAGCGCGAATCATTCATGCTTTCAGGTGCTGCTAATAATTTTGTTAGCGCCCAGTGGACTAGCTCAGGTGATGGTTCTTTTGATAATCCTACTGAATTGAATTGTTTCTATACACCCGGAGGTGCTGATATATCAAGCGGAAATGCTATTTTAACACTTACAGTAAATGGACCAGAAGGTGAAGTAAAGACAGATAATTTGTCGTTGACCATCTCAAGCCAGGCTATAATTCAAGATATTGCCGATATTGCTGTTTGCAATGGTTTGAGTGTTAATTTAAATGCAGTTGCGCAAAACTACGCTTCATTAAACTGGACGAGCACTGGCACTGGAACCTTTACTGATCCTACCGCCTTAACAACTACTTACCAACCTTCAGCAGCTGACTATGAAGCTGGTAATATTACGATTTCACTTGTTGCTGCATCTCAGTCGCCATGTGGAAATATTACCAGGGATGTTAATGTAACCTTCTTGCCATTACCAACTGCACAATTACCAACAGGTGCAGCAATATGCGCCGGTGAAACAGCAAATGGACAAATCATACTTACCGGAACTGCACCATGGTCATTTAATGTATCAAATGGCATTGGTTTAGTTGAAACCAGTGAAAATCCTTATAACCTATCAGTTAATCCTTCTGAAACTACAAGTTATTCAATCAACACAATCACTGATGCCGTTGGTTGTCAGAACACTGTTGAGGGAACCTTTACCGTTGTAGTGAATGAGCTGCCTGTAGTAATAATTTCAGAAGATTCAACACTTTGTGCAGGTACTTCATACACAATTACAGCTAAGGCTGAAGGTGAAGTAACCTACCAGTGGAGCCCCGGAAACCAGGTAACTCCATCAATAACCGTTGACACTACAGGAAATGGTTTAGGTGCAAAAACCTTTACTGTTGAAGTGACCACTCCGGAAGGCTGCAGCAAAACAGCATCAACCACTGTAACCTTCCAGGATTGCACAGGTCTTGATGAAATGTTGTCATCTAACCTGGTAATTTATCCTAATCCTTCAAAAGGAACATTTACGCTTAAGCTCAACACTAACAGCAGGGAAACCTATCTGGTTGAAGTTTATGACATGAGTAATAAGCTTGTTTATGCTCAGCCCGAAGTAACTATCGGATCTTCCGATAAATACAATATGAATGTTTCTGGATTGAGTGACGGAGTATACAAATTGTACCTGAAAAACGAAAGTGGTGTTTTATCAACCAAAATAATTATCAGGAAGTAATTATAACATTTGAATGTGCACCACACAAAAAAGGTGCGCCGTTGTTCAGATTTCTTAATATGATGGGCAAAAGCCTAATTTAGAATGCTTATAAATAGGATGTATTGTCAATATGACTGTACATCCTATTTATTTTTAGTTATTTTTGTGAATCCATATTTTTCCGTGAAGCATTTTCTGAGTAACCTCATGTCAACATTTTTATAAAATCAAATCATTGAACCACTTATGAAAAAACAACTACTACGCATTAATCTGAGCCATAAATTAATGCAAGTACTACTTGCGTTGATTTTAACTATGGGATCAGTATTTAGCTTCGCAACTGAGTACCGTTACAGCGATAGCTGGGGTACACAGGGATTGAGCACAAAAAGGCAATCATCAGACGGAATTAGCCTCAATTTCTCCATGCAACACTTTGCATTTGAAGATCGCGAGGTTAACGGCAGTATCATGAAGGCGATCTCTTTCTCCGAATCATTATTGCCAAACCTTGAGGGCAACCCTGATCTGCCGGGCTTTGGAAGGTACATAGCAATACCACAAGGTGCAACACCAGTTCTTGAAATTGTAAGCATGCGTACTGAGAGGTTTACCAATATTGAAATTGCACCTGCCCCACGTATCCCTCTTGATACTGAAACAGGTCCACTTGAATATTCAAAAAACCCACAGATCTATAACAAGGATGCATACTTCCCAGCACAGCCTGTGATGCTTGATAACTTTACACAGATTCGCGGAGTAGATGTTTGCATGTTGAACATAGTCCCTTACCAATATAATCCAGTTACCAAGGAACTTATTGTGTATCGTGATATTGAAATCAGCATTACTTACGAAGGTGGCAGCCGTAATTTTGGTGACACAAGATACCGCAGTGCCCATTGGGACCAGATACTCGAGGATATCATCTTTAACTATTCAAGTTTGCCGGTTATTGATTACGATGAGCAAGCTGCTAATAGAAGCCGCTCAACAGGATATGAGTACCTCATCATTGTTCCAAACGACCCTATTTTCAGTCAATGGGCTGACTCAATCAAGAATTTCCGTAATGAAGAAGGTATTTACACAGGTGTTGTAAAATTATCAGATATAGGTACAAACGTATCAGCCTCAGCACTTGAAATATATATCAATAATGCCTATAATACCTGGGACATACCACCAACAGCAGTATTATTACTCGGAGATTACGGCCAGGCAACAGCCAATGCCAATTCAATCACTTCACCAATTTACGACAACTATTGTGTATCGGACAATATCCTTGCTGATGTTAACAATGACCACATGCCCGACATCGTATTTGCAAGGATAACAGCCAACAATGCTGCACAACTCGAGTCAATGGTTGGCCGCTTTATGAAATATGAACGTACTCCTCCAACTAACCCAGGTTTTTATGCCAATCCTATTACAGCATTAGGTTGGCAAACAGTACGCTGGTTCCAGATTTGTTCAGAAACCGTTGGTGGATTCTGGAAGAACTCACTTGGAAAGACACCTGTACGTATAAATAAGGTATATGAAGGCACACCCGGATCAGTATGGTCAACAGCCCAAAATACAAACACCGTTGTTGGCGTATTTGGTCCAAGTGGATTGGGTTATATTCCACAATCACCTGCTACACTTGGCGGATGGGATGGTGGAAATGCAACCATGGTTAACAATGCATTAAATGCGGGATCATTTATGCTAATGCACCGCGATCATGGAAATGAAACAGGCTGGGGAGAACCTTCATACCAGAATGGTAATATCAATGGATTGCAAAATACTGACTTAAGCTGGATTCTATCAATTAACTGTTTAACCGGTAAATATAACTGGTCAAGTGAAAGTTTCACAGAAAAATTCCACCGTCATACTTACAATTCACAACCAGCGGGTGCTCTTGGGTTAACAGCAGCATCGGAAACATCATATTCATTTGTTAATGATACCTATGTATGGGGTTTAATGGATAATATGTGGCCACAATTCATGCCACAATATGGATCTAATCCTGCATCGCGCGGTGTATTGCCAGCTTTTGCAAATAATGCCGGTAAATATTTCCTCCAACAGTCAAGCTGGCCATATAACACAAGTAATAAAGAAGTAACCTATCATTTATTTCACCATCATGGTGATGCTTTCCTTAGAGTATGTACCGAAGTACCACAAAATATTGCTGCTACATTCAATCCTACTATTTACGAAAGTGAAACTGAAGTTACTGTTGTTACTGCAGCTAATGCAAAACTTTGTTTGTCAGCTTATGGCAACATTCTTGCAACTGCGTCAACATCAATGAACACAACAGTTACATTCACGATACCTCAGCAGTTTGAAGGAACTGTTTTAAAGCTTACAATCACTAAACCAAATTGTAACAGGTATGAAGGTTATATCACTGTTGTTGCTGATGTAACTGCTGCAAATGCAGGTGATGATGCCACTCATTGCGCTGACCAGTCAGTTCAATTACAAGGTTCTGCAACCAACTATCAGTCATTATTATGGGAAACCAGCGGTGATGGTAGTTTTGATGATGCAACTATTCTCACCCCGGTTTATACCCCAGGTAATGCTGATATAACAGCTGGAAATGTAACTTTATCATTAACAGCCAGTAAAACCGGCATTAGTGATTCAACTGATAATGTAGTTATTACACTTGTACCAGCTCCGGTTGTATTTGCAGGAACTGACGCAAATATTTGTGTTGGTGACAATTACTCAGCATCAGAAGCTACTGCAGAAAATTATACTGAACTGTATTGGTCAACAAGTGGTTCAGGTGAATTTTCTGACATCAACTCAATAAATCCTCGTTATACACCAAGTGCAGAAGATATACTAAACGGCAATGTGATTCTAACCCTTAACGTTTCTAACGGAATATGCGATGTGCGCACAGCAGCTGTACCGGTAGTTATCAATCCTAATCCTGAAACAAGTATATCAGGTGCAACAGAGGCTTGTCAAAATCAAACAGGTTTGGTTTATAATGCCACAGGTGAAAATTACGAATATGAATGGAGCGTTATTGGTGGCAGTATTACATCAGGAGCAACTTCAAATGCAGTAACTGTTGATTTAGGTTCCGAGCCATTAGCTTTTTTAAGTGTTCAGGTTACTAATGAGTTTGGTTGCTTTGTTTCTTCATCGTTTGAAGTTGCATTAATTGAAGCACCACAGCCGGTTATCACAGGTAGTTCAGCAGTTTGTGCTAATGCAACAGACATAGTTTACTCAACTCCGCTTAATGAAGGCAATACATACTCATGGAATGTAACTGGTGGAACCATTGCTTCAGGTAATAACAGTAATGAGCTTACCATTAATTGGGATGGCAACGGAACAGGAACAATCAGCTTAGTTGAAACAAATTATAATGAGTGTTCATCAACTCTTGAATATTCTGTAAATATTGCTTCCCCGGTAATAACTCTTGTTGCTGACACAACCATCTGTATAAGTAATACAATAAACCTTGGTGTAGAGGAAGGATTTGCATCATATTTATGGTCAACAGGTGCTACAACATCTAGTATAGATATCAGTGGAGCAACAATTGGAGCAGGGAACAGCGTTACATATCAGGTTACAGTTTCAGATGCTTCTGGATGTACTTCAGAGAAATCAGTAGAAGTTACAGCTGAAAGTTGCGCAGGTTTAACTGAAAACCTCCTGAGCAATGCATTTACACTATATCCTAACCCTAACACTGGTGAATTCAGCATCTTATTCAGTGAAACACTGAAAGGTGACGCACTTGTAAGCATTCTAAGCACCACTGGTTCAATGCTATATAGCAAGCAGATTACTATCAGCCAGTCACAGCAAACTGAAAGCTTCAATGTTTCTGAACTTAACAGAGGTTTATACTTTATAAGGGTTGAAACCAGGAACGGAAGTTCAATACAGAAACTGGTGATCAAGTAGTTGACGCTTTGCCTGTAATTACTGAACACAAACAAGTAAAAGTAATTGGCGCAAATAAGTAACAGTACTTAACTAATTGAATTGATACAAAATAGGAGGAAATGAAAAATTTCCTCCTATTTTTTTATCTCAAAATTCCCCCAAGCCTATAATCATTACAACCTGAGCCTTTAACCATTACAACCCGACCCTTTAACCATTACAACCTGATCCTTTAACCATTACAACCCGACCCTTAAATAATCACAACCTAATGCTTTAACCATTACAACCAGATCCTTAATGCATTACAACCTGATACTTTAACTATTACAACCAGATCCTTTAAACATTACAACCCGACCCTTTAATAATCACCACCTGAGCCTTTAACCATTACAACCCGACCGTATAATTATTACAACGAAACACTATAATCATTGCAACTTAAAAGTCAGGAAGTCGATTTCACGACCTCCACTTTACTTATTTCACCATTAATACAATGTTTAGGGTCAAATTGATGAAAATGAATATGACCTTTTAGGTTTTTATGTGATTAATAAAAAGCTAGCCCTAAAAGGTTAGCTTTGAGTGTGTATTATTAAAAATAAACACTATTTTTAAAGCCTGTAACCTCTTGTTTTGTTGAAAAGATAAATATATAGATGATACCTTCCCTACCTAATATTCTGATAGTTGACGACATAGAAGTTAACCTGATATTGCTTGAAACTGCCTTACGCAAGGAGCATGCAAAAATATTCAAGGCAACAAGCGGACATGAGGCATTGGAGATTACTGAAAAGACTGAGTTTGCTCTAATAATCCTTGATGTTTCCATGCCTGTAATGAATGGCTTTGAACTTGCAGAATATATACGCAAACAGCCATTAAACTCCTTAACGCCCATTATATTTATCTCTGCTATATTATTCGACGAATTCAGTGTGTCGCAAGGTTACCGTTCAGGTGCTGTTGATTACATTTCAAAGCCTTACCATCATGAAATTCTGTTAAGTAAGGTTAGGGTATTTCTTCAATTATACAATCAGAAACAGGAGTTACAACATCAGAGCATTATATTACAGGAAAGCAATAACCGTTACAAAGCTGTGCAGGAAACTCTGAAGCTTAGGTTGCAGCTACAAAAGGCAGTATCACTAGCATCAGCAAGGTTCTCAGGTAATTTTGATCTTAATAATTCAATTCACTTCATGTTGCGTGATATAGCCAATGTTTGTGGCTCCTCATCAGCAATTTTCCTGCCTGCAGATAAAAGTGAACCCGTAGGATATGTTGATGGAAGTAATTCAACCTCAAGCAGTAATGAAGCTCGTGCCGGACTAAAAGCTATGCTTAACAAAGCGTTTAGCCATTACCACGACGTAATTCTATTCAGTAACAATGACACTTCAGGTCCGTGGTTTTTACCCTACAAACAGGACGATGCAAAAGAAAAGTCAGTTACGGTAGCTGTTAACGTTGCTTCTGGTGAAAAACAGTACGGGCATCTCATCATCCACAATTGTACGGCAATATCAAGCTGGGAAGCTTCAGAACTTAACGCGATATCCATTTTCGGAACAATAACAGGCAATGCACTTGAACGCCATGAGACCCGGCAAGAGTTGATTGATAGTGAAATGCGTTACAGGAGTTATATTGAGAATGCACCTGAAGGTATAGTGATCACTTCAAATACTGGAGTAATACTTGAGTACAATCCGGCATTTAGTCAGATGTTCAGTGAGCACATGACGCAAGAAGAAGTCAACATACTAAACCTCTTAAATAATCAGGTGGTTACCGGTCACACGCCCGCTAATTTAAACTTACTGAATGGTAAGTTCTCCATTGCTGAGTTCATTGTGAATACCGGTGACACCAATATGCTTGTGAAGGCACAGAGTGTTAAGCTTCCAGGCAAGCAATACCTTATATTCTGTACAAATGTCACTAATGAGCGAGAACTGGAGAAACATATTATTCAAACTGAGCGTATGGTTGCAATTGGCGAAATGGCAACAGGTATAGCGCATGAGATTAACCAACCACTCAACACCATATCCTTTGGAATTGACAATCTTTTTGAAGCATTATCTACTAATAAGGCTGATGCTAACTATGTAAAAGAAAAATCGCACAAGATATTTGATAGTATCCACCGGATGCGGAATATCATTGACCACGTTCGTAATTTCGCACGGGGAAATGATGATGTTATCCTTTCATCATTCGCTGTTACTGAACCTATTGAAAATGCGCTATCACTTTTCACAGAGCAGCTAAGAAACCACGGCATTGAAATAGAGAAGAATATCGATCCCAACACTGCCAACGCTTCCGTGCATGGCAACACATACAAGATTGAACAGGTGTTGCTTAACATCCTCTCTAATGCACGTGATACAATGGAAGAGAAGAAAACACCTGTTGGAACCGCATATCAACCAAAATTATCAATAAAAGCTTTGATAGAAAAAGAGCGATTAATTCTAACTGTATCAGACAATGGCATGGGAATGACTCCTTCACAATTGAAGACCATAACCAAGCCTTTTGTTACAGGCAAGGCACCCGGCAAAGGAACCGGTTTAGGTCTGGCCATTTCACAAAAGATAATTGCAGAACATAACGGCACTCTGTCATTCAGCAGTGTCCCTAATGAAGGCACAACAGTGAGAATAGAAATACCTGTTGCATTAAAGGAACTTAAAATAAGTTAGAAGTACTAGCTTAATATTGAAGAACAACTCAGGAAGTTATTAGAATCTTACGGAAATATTGGTACTTTAGTAAAGAAATGACATGACTCTATTAAGGAACTGAATACAAGAGGATTAAAAGTAGAATCATTGTCACAATTCATAGCTGATTTGAAGTAAACTAACCCCATTAGTATAGATTTAATGAGCAAGAAACTGTCGGTATTAATACTTGATGATGAAACAGACTTCGCACAGGAATTGCAGGAATATCTGCAACTAAGAAATTTCGAAGTATATACGGCTGCTACCCCAGGTGATGGATTTGCAAGTATGCGCAGAAGGCCTTATGATCTGTTGATACTAGATGTTCGACTGCCCGGCATGAGCGGGATTGATATCCTGAAACAGGTTAGGAAATTGTATCCTTCAATGGAGGTTATCATAATTTCAGGCCACGGTGATATTGATACGGTTATTGAAGCATTGCGTGAGGGCGCAATTGATTACCTGCGTAAGCCTTTCCGACATATCGATATTCAGCTTGCCATTGAGCGAACAGAAAAATATCTTCGGATGTACCATCAGTTCAAAGAAATGGAGAATCGCAATTCTTTGATATCTTCTGAACTTGAACGGTTAATCGACCGTAATTTCATTGGAGAAAGCCATGCCATTAAGCAGGTACTTGATCTTGCAAGTACTGCATCGAGATACAATAACACCAATGTACTTATTACCGGGGAAAGTGGCACAGGAAAAGAAATCATTGCCCGCATCATTCACTACGCAAGTGACCAAAAACATAATCCTTTTGTGCCAGTAAACAGTAGTGCGGTTACTGATTCCTTACTTGAAAGCGAGTTCTTCGGTCACGTTAAAGGGAGTTTCACGGGAGCTATTGCAGATAAACGCGGGTATTTTGAAGTTGCCAATGGAGGCACCCTGTTTCTGGATGAAATTGCCGATATGCCTTTTGCTTTGCAGGCCAAATTGCTAAGAGCAATTGAAGAAAAAAAGATTAAACGTGTTGGAGGTACCGACGAGATTCAGGTAGATTTTCGCATTATATCTGCTACTAATCACGATGTGGAGCATCTAATTAAGAACAAACTCTTTAGGCTTGACCTCTTCCACCGCCTTAACACTATAACCATCAACATACCACCTCTACGAGAACGTCCTGAAGATATTGAGCCACTGCTAAAGTACTTTGTGTCGTACTTTGCCGAGCGCCTAAAAAAACCGGTACCGAAAATCAATGCCCAATTGGTGGAAGCGCTTACACGTTATGAATTTTCAGGCAATGTAAGGGAACTCCGAAATATGATTGAACGTGCAATGATTTTCTGTAACACCTCAACATTAAGCACCATCGACTTCCAGTTGTTAAGTACAAACAAACCCGGTGGCAATGCCCCTGTTGCACTCAACCTCGAAGAACAAGAGCAAAACCTGATACTTCATGCATTGAATGAGTGTGGTTATAACCAGATCCTAACTGCCAAAATGTTGGGTATATCACGCGACTCTCTGATTAGGCGCATGAAGAAGTACAATATTAAAGTAGTTCGCGAGCAGGTTTAATCTGCAACATAGCATACAGGTGGGCAGGTTTAATCTGCAACATAGCAATCAGGTGCACAGCTTTAATCTCTCAACATGGCAATCAGCGGCACAGGTCTAATCTTTCAGCCAGCACAAATGAGTGAATTGGGTAATCTGTATTCTGCTACTTGAGTGTATTGGGTAATCTGCATTCTGCTGATTGAGTGCATTGGGTTATCTGCATACTGCTAGATGAGTGTGCAGGTTTAAGCTGCAACCCGCACAAATGTGCGCAAATGTGTGTGTTTTTGAAAGAGTACTATACTTTCAAAAAAAATAATCCTTATTTCTTCATAACCTTATAACGTTGATTTACTGAGTATTATAGTTTACTATAACACTAGTATTCTTGCTAAATTGAAAACAGGCATACTGCTTGCCTGTGCCGTTGCCTCAGCTTATAAAAGCAACGGTTATGAAACAACTTTTACTTTTTGCACTTTCACTGTTATTCTTCTCGCAGGCAACTGCCCAGGAGTATCAGGTATATGATATTAAAGGAAACGGTTCGACCAATCCTGTGATTAGTGTAAGCAATCAAACTGAAGGTATTCAAATCGAGATGAGTATCGAGAGTTTCCAATCTTTTCAGGTTAATACTGCCGAAGGAACAGCTGAAAGGCTTATATTACCAGGTGGTATAAATGAGATGGAGAGGGGAAAACCAGATCTCATGCATCTAAGTACCAGCATCATGATACCTAACACTGGGAAAACTGTAATTAGAATTGATTCATCAGAGTATATCGACCACCCTTTCTTTAACATTACTCCTTCAAACGGTGACCCCGGTTTATTTGGTCAGGATATCAACACCTATTATTATGATACTGCTGTATACGGACAAAATGCATTCTTCCCTGCCGAAGTAGTACAAGCACATGATCCTTACATCCTTGGTAATATTCGCGGGCAGTCAATTCAGCTATTCCCATTACAATGGAATCCCAGTAACAAGGTATTGAGAGTTTACCACTACATCAAATTATCAGTTAAGGCAGTAAATGAACCAGGTGTAAATGAGCTGATAAGATACAGTGGTGGTTACAATACAACTCTGGAATCGATTAGCCGTTCAAATTTCAGTAATGCGTCTGGCAATGCGTCTGGCAATGCATTAGAAAATTCAACAGAAAATTCATCAGCCAGATACGATGCTCCTGAAGAACAAGGTAATATGCTGGTCATTGTTCATCCTAAGTTTACTGAAGCAATGATGCCCTTTATCAATTGGAAAAACCAGAAGGGTATTAGCTGTGAGATGATTGATGTTACAACAATTGGAACTGAAATTGACAGGGCTGCAGCCATAAGGAATTATATCAGCGAATACTATTATTCAAAAGGACTAACATACTTGCTACTAGTTGGTGATGCAGCTTATGTACCTTCCAATGATGCAGAAAAAGGTGTAAGTGATAATATGTATGGGTATATTGCAGGTGATGATCACTATCCTGAGGTTCTGGTTGGCAGATTCCCATGTGAAACATCTGAAGAATGCCAAACAATGGTTAACCGAACCATTAATTATGAAAAGAAACCCTCTTCAAATGCTGCTTTCAATACTTTTCTGGGCATAGGCAGTGGCTTAGGCCCTGGTGATGATACTGAGCTTGATTTTGAACATATTCGTAATATAGGAACATTACTTGGTTCAAAGATGTATCCCAGGCAAGTTGAATTGTTTGACGGATCGCGTGGAGGCAAGGACCTGAACGGTAATCCCACAGCTAAAATGGCCGCTGATGCTATTAATGAAGGACAAGGTGCTATTATGTACATAGGCCACGGCAGTGCCAATAGCTGGCTAACTACCGGCTTCTCAACAATTGATGCCATGAAGCTTACTAACTCTGATACCCATCCATTTATATGGGCAGCAGGATGCAACAATGGTAGTTTTACTAATACAACATGCCTGGCTGAAGTTTTTCTTAGAGCAGAGAATAATGGTAAACCTACTGGAGCTGTTGCTACACTGATGTCATCAGCCAATCAAAGCTGGTACCCTCCAATGGAAGCACAGGATGAAATAGCTCTCATTTTGAGTGGGAATAAAGCAAATAATTCTTCATCAACTTTTGGTGGTATTTCTTTGAGTGGTTGTATGAAGATGAATGATAAATACGGCAAAGGCGCTTATATAGTAACTGATAACTGGATACTTTTTGGAGACCCGTCAGTTGAACTACGCACATCTGCGCCAAAAACCTTCAAACCTCAACATTCAATAATGATAGGAAATGATGCGTTTAGCTTTGAAGTAATTAATGTTGAACCCAATGCTTTCATTTGCCTTTCATCCGAAGGAAGCATAATCACTACAATGAAAGTTGAATCAGAAACAGCAACCATAAACCTGCCTTCAATATCTGATCAAAGTAAATTAACCCTAACCATTACAGGCAGTAACTTCATTCCCTACATAAGTGAAATAGAAATTACCAACCTTCCAGCGGTGGCAGTTAATCCGGTTCCCGTTAACAATTCAATGAAAGTTTCAACTACCCAGAATCTTATGTGGGATCTGAATGCTGGTTGTGTGCCTGAATCATACACTGTATGTTTAAGGGAAACAGGTGCCACTTTGTGGGAGATGTACACAGTTAAATCAGCTGACTCACTAAATCTGCCGAAGCTTGATTACCTAACATCCTATGAATGGAAAGTAATATCAATAAATGCAAAGGGTCAGGTTGAAAGTGAAGTTTTCAGATTTAAGACCATTGACCGCCCGGATGAAGACTTTGAGCAGTCGGGATTTCCCAGGAGTAACTGGATTAACACACACGAATGGTACGTTGATAATTCAGAAGCGTTCGAAGGTAACTATTCCCTACACTCCGGTAGCACCGTTTCAAGGGAAAGTAGCTCACTATTCTTTGATTGTGAAACCTTAACATGCGATTACATTTCCTTTGAGCTAAAACTTGATATTTTGAGGTCAGGAGCGAGTATAGAATTTTACCTGGACGGTAATTTAATCAATAACTGGTCAGAGACAATTGACTGGACAAATGTGACTTATCAGGTAGAACCAGGTACTCATTCGTTTGAATGGAGGTTTTTAGATTTAAACGATAGTACAGGCAAGCATTCAGCTGCATGGCTTGATAACATCTATCTTCCTATCAACGAACCGGTTACTGTTGCTTCAACCACTATGCAAACATGCCCGGCAAGTGCAATCCAACTTGAAACAGAAGTTTCGGGTTATTCCTCAATAAGATGGGAATCAAGAGGAACAGGTCATTTTGATGATCCTTCAAGAATGGATGCAATATATTATCCATCGGATGAAGAACTTATATTGGATAAAATCAATCTAAACCTGATAGTTACTACAAATGATTTTTGTGATGCTGTAATTTATGAATATTCCATTTTACAGAATTCCTTACCTCAAATAACAATGATTAATGACACTGTACTTTACTTGAATGAAACAATGACCATTGAACAGAATGAAGAATCAGAGATCATGTATCAGTTGTTTGTGAATGGCTCTATTCAACCTTCCTTAGAAATAAACTCCAATAATTTAATAACAGGCCTCAACAACATTACATTAATTGCAGAAAACAATCATGGTTGTACCAGTACCAAACAGTTCAGCATTAATGTTATTGGCAGTAACAGACCTAACGATAATGTTCTTACTGTATATCCTAATCCAACATCCGAATGGGTTAAGATTAACAATCCTGCGGGCGATGGAGCTACGGCTGTAAGTATCTTCAGTACTGAAGGTTTAATGGTAGAAAATTTCCATATAGATAATCTGAATGGAACAGCGGTTCAGGTTAGTCACTTAAAACAGGGTATGTACATAATCCGCACCGAAAGCAACGGCACTGTTTCAACCGGCCGGTTTATTAAGATATAATTACGATCCCCCGCTTACCCAAGCCTGTGACATTATTAATAATGGCCGCAGGCTTTTTTTTGTAACCTCACCCATCATATTTTAATTATTAGTATTTTCACATCCTTATTCACAGCAATCAATTTTATAGCAATCAGGGCTTTACGATACCATCATATAGTGAACAGATAGTTAAACTTATGTGTTATTGTGATGGCCTAATACATAAATCAGAACATGAAAATACTTACTTCATTGGTGGTGTTGCTTTTAATCACTATTGCAACCGGTTTTTCACAAAATAAAACTGGCACTACTGAAAGGGAACAAGGCGAATTGCTGGTAATGTTAAAGAAAAACTTTAATCCCTTAAAAAATCCTGAATTAAAAGCTGAGTTTGAGGCAAGAGGTGTGGTGGTCGATTATAAGATCACACGTACTTTTAACATCTGGCTTTTTCGTTTCAATGAGGAAGTGAGTATACCTGAAAAAGTGCTGCAACAAATTAAAGCACATCCTGCCGTTGAACTGGCACAGTTTAATCACAAAGTACAGGAACGTTCACTCCCTAATGATCCATCTTTCAATCAACTCTGGGCACTTTTAAATACTGGTCAGTCGAATGGTATTGCCGGTTCAGATATCAAGGCAACTCAGGCATGGGATATCACAACTAACGGGTTAACCGCGCATGGTGATACCATCGTAATTGCTGTTGTAGATGGGGGTGTTGATTTAAATCATAGCGACCTTAATCTCAAAAAAAACTGGAACGAAATTCCTTTGAATCAGATAGATGATGATAACAATGGATACGTAGATGACTTCCACGGATGGAATGCCTATTCAAATAGCGGTAATGTGGTTGGTCATGATCATGGTACGCACGTTACAGGAATAGCTGCAGCCAAAACAAACAATGGGATTGGCATATCAGGTGTATCATATAATTCAAAAGTATTACCTATTGCGGGTTCAGGCACTAATGAAGTATTAGTAGTTTCAGCATACGATTATGTGTATACTATGCGTAAACTTTATAATGAAACAAATGGTGCTGCCGGAGCCTTTATTGTTGCTTCAAATTCATCGTTTGGTATAGATGCAGGTAACCCAGCTAATTACCCTCTGTGGGGTGCTATGTATGATTCAATGGGAATGGTAGGCATCTTAAATGTTGGATCAACAGCCAACAGAGGTTGGGATATTGATATTCAGGGTGATATTCCTACCTCTATGACTAATGAATCAATAGTTGCAGTTACTAATACCACCAATAGAGACGTATTGAATACACAGGCTGGCTGGGGTTTGAACAGCATTGACCTGGGTGCACCCGGAACAGATATTTACTCAACCAGACAGGGAAATTTATACGGCACAAAAACAGGAACATCAATGGCATCACCAATGGTATCAGGTGCCATTGCACTTCTTTATGCTGCTACTGATTCTACAAAACTTACCGAATATAAAGAATTCCCCTCACTTGCTGTTTCGCGTTTTAAAAGGTACATGATTGCAACAGTTGATAGCATACCCTCTTTAGTTGGAAAATCTGTTAGTGGTGGAAGGCTCAATCTTTTGAACGCAATAATGATGGCAGCAACCCCTCCAATGGTTGTATCAGCACCTGCATCCATCACCCTCGCCCTAAAACCTGATTCAACTGAAACTATTACCCTGCAATTGTCCTCCACTGCATCTGAACCCAATTCTTACATAATATCTCTACCTCCTGACACAAACTGGATCTCCACTAACATAACCCAGGGAGTTCTAATGCCGGGTGTACCACAATTCGTTAATGTAACCATAAACACAGCAGGTATGGCTGAAGGAAATTATGCTGTAAATATTTCAGTTAATGATTATTTCCTAAACCAATTGGTTGTACCGGTTACCCTGAAAGTTGACAGGACAATTCCTGTGAGGGAGATTACCACCAATGCTTCCATTTCCCTTGCCCCAAATCCATTCGAGAATTTACAGCAGATCTTACTAAACCTTAAGCATGCATCTGACGTTTCTATTAAGGTGGTCAACCTGCAAGGCAAGGAGATAGCTATTCTTCATAAAGGCTTTCTTGCTCAAGGCAGCCATACAATCAACTGGAATGGACAAAACAACGCTAATCAACCAGTTAATCCGGGTCTCTATTTTATAGTTGTTACTGATAAATTCGGTACAGTAACGCTGAAAACTATAAAAAAGTAAACCTGGACTAACTTAATCATACTGACCAAATGAAATCAAACTTATACGGATTGACCCTCCTAACTACATTACTTCTATTTACTACAGCACTAAAATCACAAGATACCCCAATACAACAGCGGCGCTCTCCACTCACTCATGAGATGACTCCTGAGGAATATTTGCGCATTGATGATATTGGTCGCCAATTCATACTTACTGATCCGCCTTCCGGAGAAATAACAAGTATTGCTGAATTTGAAAGGGCTTCAGGAGCATTGGTATCATATGCTGATGGATTTGGCATTCCTATGTCATTAATTAGGGAAATGGCCAAAGATGATGTTGTTACAACACTGGTACCTAGTGCCCAGGTAGAAACAACAGTTAGAAATCAATATGCCGCAGCAAGGATAAACCTTGATAACTGTGAGTTTCTCATCGTTCCAACAAATAGCTATTGGACACGTGATTTCGGACCACTCTTTATATCATATGGCAATAATGAAATAGGCATTGTTGATTTTCCATATAATCGCCCACGTCCAAATGATGATGATGCACCACGTTCTATTGCTGATGCTTTAGGCATTAGCTGGTTTGGTATGCCTGTTACACACACGGGGGGTAATTATATGACTGATGGTTACGGCTTTGCTTCATCTACAACCATTGTGTACACTGAAAACCCTGATATAACCAATGCACAGGTTGACCAGTACATGCAGAGCTATTTGGGTATCGATGATCATTCAGTTCTTGAAGATCCCAACAACACTTACATTGATCATATTGATTGCTGGGGTAAGTACCTCGCTCCCAATAAAGTGTTGATACGGTCAGTACCAACAAGCCATCCTCAATATGATGAAATTGAAGCTACTGCAGCCTATTATGCAAACAAAACAAGTATATACGGTACCCCATACCAGGTTTACAGGGTTAATACCCCACAAAATCAACCTTACACCAATTCATATATTCTGAACAACAAAGTATTTGTACCCATAATGAACTCGCAATATGATGCTCAGGCATTACAAGCATACCGTGATGCAATGCCGGGATATAAAATATATGGAGTTCTTGGCAAATCTGATACCCCCTGGCAACCAACTGATGCCCTCCATTGCAGGGTTCATGAGATGGCCGACCTTGGTATGCTCTATCTAAAGCATATTCCCCATATAGGTAATAAACCTGTGCAAGGCACATACAATTTTGTTCTTCACGCTAAACCACATAGTGGACAGCAGGTTATAGCTGACTCTGTGATTCTATACTACAGAGTAAACCCAAATGCCTTAACACCATATACTGCAGTAAATATGACAAATACTATGGGTGGTACTTCATGGTCAGCGAGCATTACAGCTCCACAGGAAGGCTCAACCATTGAATATTACATGCTGGCAGTTGACCAATCAGGCAGGAGAGAATTCCAACCATTTATTGGCGCAGCTGACGCGTACAAATTTTATGTTGGCAGCCAAATGAATGCTCAGGCTTCAATTACTCCTTTAAGTCTTAATTTCACTGTGATGAAAGACACTTCTGGAGAATTGCCGCTAAATATCAGCAATACAGGTGAAACAGGCCTAAATTACACTTTAGCACTTACTACTAGTGTTAATGACACAGTTATTTTTTCTCTTGCAAATAGTCCATCTGCCACTGCATACAGCACGAATACCTTAACAGAAAGTGGATGGTCAACTTTTACAGTTTCTGAACAGACAGACATTCAGAATGTGGTTATCAACTTTCAATGGGATACTGATGAATACTATACTGAAGGCTCCCTTTGGATAGAATCACCCTCAGGTACATCCTATAAGGCATTTAGCGAACAAATGGATGGATATTACAGTGTAGCATGCCCGATATTTGCCGGAGAGCCCATGAATGGCAACTGGAAGTTATGGATTCAAGACTCAAGAGGAGATGGTGGACATACTGCAACTAACGTTAACGTGAAAATAGTTAAAGACAACCCTATGGGAAACTGGCTAAGTGTTGCTAGTTCAACTGGTGTAATACCTGTTGGTTCATCAGCAGATATTATGGTAACTGCCAACGCTCAGAATATGGCATATGGGACTTACCAGGGTAGGTTAACAGTATTTTCAAACGACCCTGATCAGTCCGAAATAATCATACCGGTGAACCTGACTGTTACAGTTAACACTGCATCAGGAAACGAATCATTGGTTGCCGACAGGATTGAAGTAAATCCAAATCCTTTCTCTACTGAATTAAAGCTAACCTTCGAACTTTTACAGGCTGATAACCTCGTTATAGAAGTATTCAATAGTAGTGGTTTACTGGTACATAGTTCAACAGAAGCCATAGGCAGAGGTCCTCACCAAAAAACTATTGCTGCAGACCAATTCCCTCAGGGTGTATATATGATTAAGGTTACCGGTGCGAACACTCAGAAAACGTTTAAGCTCATAAAAGGCTTATAATTGGCATCCAATAACGGGCAGCCCCCGGGCATTATTCTGATAGGATCAGGATATTCTTTCCTGCGGAAATCTCATTATAATTTAAAAGAGGAATCCTATACCAATATATAATCCACTGTCACCATCACGTTTATCAGAAGCGAGACCATAATTAACGGTTAACAGCAAGTTACGGGCTATATCAAAATGAACTCCCAATCCATATGAGTAATGCAACCCATCCTTTTGTTGGTCGAAGTAGTCAGTTAATGGAACAGGGCCTGGCAACAAGGCTGGATTTATCTCAATTGGGTTGGTTACCTTCCCGAAATCATTGAATGCACTTACAGTAATACCAAGTTCGGTACCAGCAACCCGGGTTTGAAGCACTCTGTATCTTAATTCGAGGTTTGCGTATAACACAGCATCACCAACAACCCTGTTTCGCAGTATGCCCCTGAGTGATTTTGCACCACCCAGCATATCATTTTTGGTAACTTTAAGGTTACTAGTAACCATATATGATTGCATATAAAACGGGGCTTCACCATCAATTGTTCCCTGCCATCCTAGTCGGTATGCAAATAATAACTTTTTCTGGACAATCGGCACATAATGCCTGAATATTAGCGCTAATTTGGTGTAAGCGGCTTCATCATTTCCCAGAAATGAAGGGGCAGTCATAACAAGTGCCTCAGCCCATAGTCCTTTTTGTGGATCAGGCTCATAATCACGTGTATCGTAAACTAAACCAAGCTTGATACTATTGATAGATCCCCCATTTGCTTCCTCTGCATTTATAATCCCCCAGTTAACATATCTTTGGTACAAGCCATCAACCGCAGGAAGTTTATCAGCTTCATCAAGCCCTTCATTCATTTTATTAATATCTACAACTCCAATCTCATTTTTGAAAAAGCCATATCCAATTAATCCTCTAAGATTCTTATTTGACAATGGCTTCTGGAAATCTGCAGATAATCTTATTAACCTTCTTTCTACACGGTAGAACATTCTGGAAATATACTCCGGATTGTTCTCGTCATCGTCTTCATATTCCGGGTGATACGCTGCCTCAAAACCATTGAATCCATAGAAATCAAGTGCTTTCTCAGTGAGCAGACTGAAATCAGCAGTCACCCTTATACCAAAAGGCATTATATACTTTGAATCAAGGAACAGTTGATTGGTTCCACTACCTTTAGTATATCGTGACCACTCACCATATATGTTCATTTTATAATCAGGATAGACTGATCCATCACCATAATAATTATAGCTGCCCAGCAAGCCGTACTGAAACCCAAGATCAGAATCAAATGAAACAGCTGGCAAGGGAACAAAGCTATGTCGTTTTACCTTTGTGATAGTATCATTGGTTTGTGCAAACAAGCTATTTGCAACAAATAAAAATGCCAACAAAATTAAAAGTACAAATGTCCTCATATCTGATTTTTTGAACACGAATGTAATCAATATTCAATTCAAAAAACCAGGAGCAATACATAAATACATTCATCGTCTAAAACAAAAGAAAAATTTGCAAAGTATTTACTATTATTTGGTTTTCAATTGGCACTAACACCGAAAATAATTAATTTAGCTAAAAAAAGGAAAGTGAAAAAAGACTTCAGAAATGCCGCTTCCCTGAAAGGCGACAAGAAGGTCATTCGCGGCTGGGTTATTTATGACTGGGCCAATTCGGCTTACCAATTAACCATAGCAACGGTTATATTCCCGTTTTACTTTCTTAGTGTAACTACCGTAGGATCAAATGATGTTATAACCTTCTTTGGCCATGAAGTTATAAATTCAGTTATTTATTCATGGTCTGTTGCCATGGCATATTTTCTTGTTGCAGGTTTAACCCCGCTATTATCCTCCCTTGCCGATTATACCGGAAGAAGAAAAAGCTTCATGAAGTTCTTTACATGGCTGGGTGCCCTCTCATGCGGTTCACTCTTTTTCTTTGATTCTGATTTCATTGAAATAGGAATAATTGGCTTCACACTTGCCACACTAGGTTATGGGGGAAGTTTGGTATATTATAACTCGTTTCTCCCGGTTATAGCTGAAAAGAAAGAGCAGGATAAAATAAGTGCCCGGGGATATTCGCTTGGTTATCTGGGTGGCGTAGTTCTCCTTATGTTTAATTTGCTGATGGTGATGAAACCTGATCTATTTGGCATTACAAGTTCAACACTTCCTGCTAAGATTTCCTTTGTTACTGTTGGCTTATGGTGGATAGGCTTCGCACAGATAACTTTTAACAAACTTCCAAAATATACCTTCAGGAAAAGGCGTAAAGACAAAGAGACCAACATTTTCTTCGAAGGATACGCTGAATTGAATAAAGTGTTTCAGAAAGTACGCAAATCACGTAGGTTGACTACATTCCTTTTAGGTTTCTTTTTTATAATGATGGGGCTGATCACTACCATGTTTATGGCACCTACTTATGCCGATAAGGAGATAGGAATTGCTCAGGATACCCTCATTCCTATCCTAATAGGAATCCAACTAATTGGAATGGCAGGTGCATGGTTTTTCTCAAGATTATCAGCCAAAATTGGTAACCTCAAAGCCCTAATTATTTCCGTGACCATCTGGATTCTTGTCTGCTCAGGTGCTTCGGCAATAGTCAATGCCACTGAATTTATTGTTGCGGCCTTCTTTATCGGTATCGTGATGGGTGGCACTCAATCGCTGGCAAGATCAACATACAGCAAGATGATTCCAACAAATTCCACCGAGCACACCAGCTACTTCAGTTTCTATGATGTAATGGAAAAACTGGCTTCTGTTGCAGGCACTTTCACTTTCGGACTTATTGAAGCTCTCACCGGAAGCATGCGATACTCAGTAGCTGCTATTGCAATATTTTTCATTATTGGTGCTATATTCCTCAGTTTTACCCTGTATTTTGAAATTCATGCAAGTCATGCAGAGGTTGAACCTGTTAAAGTTAGATAGTAACGCCATTGCAAACCTGATGATTTCTCATCGTATCAAATTGAAATAATATTCGTTTCACCCCTGTTATTACATGGCAAGGTATTTGATATATCTGGTTGTAAAACAGCAAAATGGCCATTCGTATTCCGCATAATATCTGGGTAAACTTATTAGATTTAGCTTATGATAGAGTACTTTCAGGAACCAGGGGCATTGACAAAGCTTCGGAACTTGCTTTAAAATACAGCGGAACAGGTTTGACCCTTGATCAACAGGCTCATGCGTTAATTAAACGACAGAGAATTCTAGCTGGCAGTAGTGGTTTCATTACCGGACTAGGAGGCTTTATGTCATTACCGGTAGCAATACCTGCCAACATGGTAAGTGTAGTATTTATCCAACTCAGGATGATAGCTGCAATTGCCTATATGGGTGGTTATGACATCGAGGACAAAAAAGTGCGTTCAATGGTTTTTACGTGCATGGCTGGCAATGCCATCAAAGATATATTACAGGAAATAGGTATAAGTGCCGGAACCCGATTAACACAGCGACTTATTAACAGTATTTCTGAAAAAAGTCTTATTGCCGTTAATCAAAAGGTGGGGTTCGTTTTACTCACTAAATCAGGTGGCCATGGAATAGTAAAACTGAGCAAAGTTGTACCATTGGCAGGTGGATTAATTGGTGGAAGCATTGATATTATTGCAACTGATGCAATGGGAAGAGCTGCACGCAGAGTATTTTTGAATGGTAGTTCAGAGAATATTATTCCATCATAAGGGTAGTTTTAGTGTTGTGGCATAGGATTAATTTGCACCAGCCAAACCCTGTCACTTAGTTGTGTTTGTATTCCTATAAAATTCCATACATTTGTTCCTGATTTTTCCCTATCATTTCACAACCTATTTCAACGTCTATGAAAAGATTAATTTATTTAATTATGCTATCAGTGCCCGTGTTCTTCTCTTGTAAGAATAATCAAAATTCCAACAACCCGTTCCTTACCGAATACACCACACCTTACCAGGTGCCACCTTTTGATAAGATCGATTCGTCACACTATATGCCTGCTTTTATTGAAGGCATTAAGCAACACGCTGCTGAAATTAACAAGATCACTGAAAACAGTGAGGCTCCTACTTTTGATAATACTATACTTGCCTTTGATAAATCGGGTAAGCTGTTAACCAATGTTAGCAGGGTGTTCTTCAACGTTAAAGGTGCAAACACCTCTGAAAAAATGCAGCAGATAGCACAGGAAGTTACGCCTCTGCTCTCCAAACACCAGGATGATATTGCTCTTAATGAAAAATTATTTGCACGCATCAAAGCTATCTATGATGCCCGTGAAACTTTAGGTTTAGATGATCAGCAAAAACGCGTGGTTGAAAAGTACTATCGTGATTTTGAACGTCAGGGAGCAAATCTGCCTAAGGACAAGCAGGACAAACTAAGGGAGATTAATGAAAAGCTTGCAATGTTGTCTGTTAAATTTGGTGAAAACCAACTTGCTGAAACCAACCAGAACTTCAGCATGGTTATAGATAACGAAAGTGACCTTGCAGGATTACCTGAAAGTGTTAAAACTGCTGCTGCAGAAACTGCCAAGGCTGAAGGTAAAGAAGGCAAATGGGTTTTTAAACTCAACAAACCCAGCATGATTCCATTCCTGCAATATGCTGATAACCGCGACTTAAGGGAAAAGTTGTACACCGGATATTTTATGCGTGGCAACAACAACAATGCAAATGACAACAAACAGCTTGTAACTGATATGGTACGTTTACGCGCTGAGAAAGCACAATTGTTAAACTTCCCCAATTACGCTGCTTACGTTATTGATGATAATATGGCCAAAACTCCCGAAAGCGTGGATAATTTCCTCAACAAGCTGATGGCAGCAGCTACTCCGGTTGCACAGAAAGAACTAGCCGAAATGCAGGCACTTTCAGATGCTGAAGGCAACAATTTCAAGCTCGCTTCCTGGGATTGGTGGTATTATGCAGAAAAACTTCGCAAGCAAAAGTACGATCTTGATCAAAATGAGCTAAAACCTTATTTCAGCCTGCAAACTGTTCGTAATGGTATGTTTGCTGTTGCAACAAGACTATACGGCATTTCATTCAAGAGGATTGACAATCTTCCAGTTTACCACAAAGATGTTGAAACATACCAGGTAAACAATACTGATGGTTCACATCTTGGCATACTTTATTTGGATTATTTCCCACGTCCATCAAAGGATGGCGGCGCCTGGTGCACTGACTTCAGGTCGGCAGGATTTGAAGACGGAAAGAAAGTTGATCCTATCATTTCTATAGTATGTAATTTCACTCCTCCTTCAGGTGATACTCCATCACTACTCAACTGGGATGAAACAGAAACATTATTCCACGAATTCGGTCATGCACTTCATGGCTTATTTACTGAAGGGAAATACACCCGCACAGCAGGTATGGTTCCAACTGATTATGTTGAACTACCTTCACAGATAATGGAAAATTGGGCAAGCGAGCCTGAAGTACTCAGGATGTATGCCAAGCACTATGAAACCGGCGAAGTAATTCCTGAAGAATTAATTACAAAGATTCAAAACAGCGGTTTATTCAATCAGGGTTTTGATAATAGCGAGTACATTGCTGCTTCTATACTTGACATGGAGCTTCATAAACTTGCAGCTCCCGCTGAAATTACTGACCTGGTGGCATTTGAGCAAGAGGCAATGGCAAAAACAGGTCTATTAAATGAGATATGGCCACGTTATCGTTCCACCTATTTTGCCCATATTTTTGATGGTGGTTATGCAGCCGGATATTATGTTTATTTGTGGGCAGCAGTGCTTGACGCAGATGCTTTCGCATACTTTAAGGAATCGGGTGATATCTTCAACCAGGAACTTGCAGCCGATTTCAGGAAGCACTGCCTTACTGAATGTGGTAATGACGAAGGAATGACCCAGTATGTAAAATTCAGAAAACAGGAACCTACTATCGATGCGCTGCTCGCTAAGAGAGGCTTGAACTAATGTGATGATTTAAATAAAGAAAGCGCCGGTTAGCCGGCGCTTTCTTTATTTAAAGACCATAAGCTAGGCGGCGGTTTCTTTATTGACTTCGCGGGCTCTTGCAAGTGCAGCATTGATTTCAGCACAAACGTTTTCAGGACCGATCATTTCTACAACGCCATTTTTCTGTAAGGACTCATAAACCGATTTCACAGGGCCTGAAAGTATAACTTTAATGCCCGACCGGCGGTTTCGAATTATGAAATTTCGCAGGTTATTGATGCCTGTAGAATCAATAAAAGGCACCCTTCGCAAACGTATTATAAGTACCCGTGGTTTGCTTTTTACCTGTTTTTCGGCCTCTTCAAATTTATTAGCCACACCAAAAAAGAACGGCCCACTTACTTCAAATATTTCAATACCTTTAGGTATTACCAACTGGTCAGCATCCTCGGCTATGCCTCCGGTTTCATCATCAACGGCAAGGTTTATAACTTCCACCCCGCTTGTTTCAATCATACGGCGTAAGAACATCAGTACTGCCAGTAAAAGGCCGAATTGAATGGCCACTGTAAGATCAATAAGTACCGTGAGTAAAAAGGTTACCAGCAATACAGTAATATCACTTTTACTATTCCGGAAAAGCCCTTTAAATGAACGCCATTCGCTCATATTGTAGGCCACAACTATCAGTATGCCGGCAAGGCAGCTCATAGGTATAAGTTTTGCCCATTTGCCAAAAAAAAGTAAAATCAGCAACAGTACAACAGCATGAATCATACCTGCAACAGGTGTCCTACCACCGTTACGTATGTTGGTCATGGTTCGCGCAATAGCTCCGGTTGCGGGAATACCGCCAAAAAGTGGAGTAATCAGGTTTGCAATCCCCTGCCCTATTAATTCAGTATTTGATCGGTGTCTTCCACCTGTTGCTCCATCAGCAACCATTGCTGAAAGCAATGATTCAATAGCGCCAAGGATAGCAATAGTAAATGCCGGTGCCAGCAACAGTCTGAACGTTGCATAATCAACGGTTGGTATAAAGGGAAGATTGAAAGTTGAAGGTATTTCACCAAACCTGCTTCCAATTGTTTCCACCGGTAGGTTCATGAATGTAACGGCTATTGTAGTTAAAAGCAGTGCTATCAGTGTGCCGGGCACCCTTTTGTTAATATAAGGCCATAAGAAGGTGATAAATATGGTTGCACCTCCAATAGCCAATGCATACAAATTAATATCGCTGAAATGTGCGAAGTAAAATTGCCACTTCTCAATAAAATCAGCAGGTACAGCCTGCTCAACCCTGAGTCCGAAAAAATCTTTAACCTGCGAAGAGAAGATCACTACAGCAATACCACTGGTAAACCCCACCACAATAGGATAAGGCATAAACTTAATAATGGTACCCAACTGAAGCAACCCCATGGCAATTAGCATAACCCCTGCCATTAGCGTGGCAATAATCAGCCCTTCAACGCCAAACTTCTCAACTATACCATAAACAATAACTATAAAAGCCCCCGTTGGACCGCCAATCTGTACTCTGCTCCCTCCCAGCGCAGAAATCAGGAACCCTGCAATTACTGCAGTAATCAAGCCTTTTTCAGGTGAAACACCAGAAGCAATTCCAAAAGCAATTGCCAGTGGTAGAGCCACAATACCCACAATAATACCTGCAATCAGATCACTGAAAAACGTTTTGGTATTGTATCCTTTTAGGGTAGTAAAAATCTTTGGATGGTAAACGTCGGTAACGCGCTTAAAAAATTGGTCTGACATAGTCCTGACACATTTAGAGATTGCAAAAGTAAGAAAAAGTTTTCCGTTCGAATGGAATTCAATTTCAGTGATGTGAAGTCAGCTTTGAACATTCATTGTGGATTCATTACATTCAACCTTATTACAACCTTATAGCAACCTTGCACCAACCTAATATATACATTGTATATTATACATTGTTGGACTTAAGTTGATACATACTTGTAATTTGGTAGAATGTAATGAATATTAACTTCAAAATCATGCAGCTTAATGTCTTTAAGTCACAGGAACTTCATTTGGCATTTCAATGCAATTAATGCATTCACACCAATGAATAGAAATAATAATTACAATTATCTCCTTAGAAATATGAGGTTGGATGTAAAGTATTCGTGTTATTATGCATGTATAATCATTCGTACATTCAATAACATCAGCACCTATAGTTCTCCTGGTGCAAGTACCTGATTGTTAATTACATGATAGTAACCGTTTCGGATAGCGAAAAGCTTTTCTCTTGTAAGTTCCTCCCGGTATATTCGCACCATGTCAATGATACCATGGTTTTCGTAGAAGAAAGCATTTGCGGCATCAAAGTAAAGAAGGTTAACATCGTATTGTACTTCCTGGGTTATTTCTTTGAACCGGGTCCATGAGAAGTGACCTGGGATAATAAAGTAACCGTGGTGAGGTTCACTGGCGTCCATATACATCATATCACCAATGGGCTCCAGGAAGAAAGACTTTTCTAACCTGATAATTCCATTGTAATCATGACGTTTTTTCAGCTTTTTGTGAAATATCATCCCCTCCGATGCAAAAAGGTGCTCGAGTTCATATATGTCATCATATTTATCGAGATTTCGAAGTCTGATAATCTGCTTTCGCAAATCAAATAACTCCAGTGTACCGGGTACGGCATCTAAACGACGGCCGAAAAGTTTTCTTACCTTCAGAATTATCCGCCATATTTTTTCAAGTGAATAGTGGTCTTCGAGAACCAAGTAAAAATACAATGGTTTCGATTGGTAAGTATACCTATCATAGTACCCCCTGAAAGGGGTTTCTGATTCCAGTATACACACATTTTGATCTAGCTTATCGCTTTCAAGGCACCTGAGCGATTCCTCTTTCTCGAGGCATCCAAATCGCTCAATTGATGAGTTTTCCATAGCGCTTAATTTGGAATCCGGAAACGTAAAAATACGAAATCTTATGCTCTTTAGCAAGTATGCCGCAATTTTTCCTCATTAATTGTTACTAATACTCAGATGCTTGCGGTATTTGTTAAAAAAGGTTATTCACAAGCATCATCAGCACAATTGAGTTAACTTTGCAGGCTATTTTAAAATCAGGTAAATTCTACATTAAATGTCTACCCGCTACTTATTGATCATCATAGTGTTCATTCTGTCAACACTTACACTTACCGCACAGGAAAATAACCAACAGAACCGAAGGGGAAATGCAGGAAATGGGGGTCAGCCTTATGGTGTAATTTCAGGTACGGTACATGATGAAACCACTGCTCAGCATGTTGAATACGCTAACGTTATTCTTTTTAGTCAGAAGGATTCAACAATGGTTACCGGTACTATTACAGATGGCAAGGGTAAATTCATATTAAATTCTATTAACCCTGGCAGGTACTACCTCAGGGTACAGTTTATTGGCTATGAGAACACTGACATATCGGATGTGGTTATATCACCACGTAGTGCAGATATCAGGTTAACTGATATTAATTTAAAACCTAAATCATCGGTATTGCAGGGCGTTGAGATAACATCAGAAAAGTCACTTATTACCAACAATCTTGATAAGAAAGTTATTACAGTTGATAAAAATATGGCCCTCGGGGGTGGGACAGCAAGTGAGGTGATGGAGAATGTGCCATCAGTGAATGTGGACGTTGAAGGGAATATTAGCTTACGCGGAAGTTCAAATATTACGCTTCTGATTGATGGAAAACCCGCAAGCCAGGCAGGTATTGCTTCAAGCGATCTGCTAAATCAAATACCGGCCAGTTCAATTGAAAGTATTGAAGTGATAACAAATCCCTCAGTAAGGTACGATCCTGATGGAACAACTGGTATCATTAATATTGTTTTGAAGAAGAAAACACTGCAAGGATTTAATGGACTGGCTTCAGCTAATGTTGGAACAGGTGATAAATACAGTGGTTCACTCGTATTGAATTACAGACATGATAAGTTCAATGCTTTTATTAACTATGATGGGCGTAAGTTTAATATGGACCGAAGCAGCGAAAGTATCAGGACTTCAGGCAGTGATGGAATGAACAGCATCCTTGATCAATCAGAGAAGGGAGATATGAACAGGGACAATACACAGATCAGTGGTGGTTTCGATTATCTCATTAACACTCGCAATAATTTAACCCTAAGTGCATCGAGAAGAGACATGAGTTTCGGTATGCATAATGATCTTTTAACAAGGTCAATCACCAATGATACTTTAAACAGGCTGTTTAACAGGAATAGCAACTCAAACCGCGACTTTATGGGGTACACTTACACCCTATCATACAAGCACATCTTTCCTGAAAAAGGCCGTGAGTTTACCAACGATATCATCTTTAATGACAATGAGATGAATCATAATTCTTTTATAAACCAGCAGGCTTATGATATTTCATCATCCCTCCCATCAGGAGATTCTACAAAGCAATGGAATGTAAGCGATCATTCAAATGATGTGATTACTTTTCAGGGAAACTACGTTAACCCAATGGCTAATGGCAGTAGGCTTGAAGCAGGTTACAAGGCTGACATCAGGGATATTCTTATGTCATACGATTACAAAAACATGAACCCTTCGGATGGTGAATGGCAGAGTATTGAAGAACTTAGAAACAGGTATGAATACGATGAACAGATTTACGCTGTTTATGGAATATATGCAAATAGTTATAAAAAGCTAAAGTACCAGGCAGGGCTAAGAGCTGAGCAAGTATTTACAAATTCAGTAATTGACCAGGCTGATACTTCCTTTAAAACACAGTACACAAGTTTTTACCCTTCATTTCATACGCAGTTTGATTTAGGCAAGCAGAAAGAACTTCAACTTAGTTACAGCCGCAGGGTTAATCGCCCATCGCCTCGTGAAATGAATCCTTATGTAGATTTTTCTGATTCATTAAATCTTCGAACCGGAAATCCTGAATTACGACCTGAGTTCACTAATTCAATTGAGTTGGGAATACTTCAATATTGGAATACAAATTCACTAACAACATCACTATTTTACCGTAATACCAACGATGTGGTTGAGGATATTACCTCCCTGATTGAAGGAAGTGATGGTATTACTATAACCAAACCGGTGAATATTAACAAGGAAACTAATTATGGCCTTGAATTGGTAGGTACTGCCAACCCGGCTAAGTGGCTTCGTGCAAATGGTAATGTTTCATTCTACAGGGCAATAATGAGTGCACTACCTGAATACGGTATTGAGGGAAGCGAGCGCTTTTCATGGAGTGCAAGGCTCAATCTTAATTTCGCGGTATGGAAAGAAGGATCTTTCCAACTTAACGGTAACTACAGTTCGCCCCGCCGTACCTTGCAGGAATACGACGAAGCACGGTATTTTGCTGACATGTCGTTCAGGCAGGACCTTATGAAAAAGAAGCTTTCTTTATCATTACGACTTACTGATATATTTAATACCAGGGTGTTCAATGATATTGTGTACGGTGAGCAATTTACTATAACTACAAATAGAAAACGTGAATCGAGGGTATTGTATTTTGGAATACAATACCAGATCAACAACTTCAATAAAAAGGGTAACCGCGAAAACGGAGAACGTGGTGATGATGGTGAAGGCGATATGTTTTAAGCTTCAATCCAAGCTTTGATATCTTCAAGTTTAAGAGCAGGGATATCGAGCTTCATTTTCTTACGTATTCCTCCAAGGTCATTAAGTAGTTTGTTGGGATTAGCTTCTTTCAACTGGGCAGTAGTTTTGAATCCCTGCTTACGAAGCACATCAACCCATGACTCAGGCACTCCTATCTTTACAAATGCTTCATCAGGATCACCTGTTGGCATTGATTTCTTTTCAGGTCGCATTTGTGGGAACAACAGTACATCCTGAATGGATGGCTGGTTTGTCATGAACATGGTTAGTCTGTCAATTCCTATACCCATACCAGAGCAGGTTGGCATACCATATTCTAGTGCCCTTACAAAGTCCATATCAATAAACATTGCTTCGTCATCACCTTTCTGCGATAATGTGAGCTGATCCTGAAAACGGTTGAGCTGATCAATAGGATCATTAAGTTCAGAATATGCGTTACATAGTTCCTTGCCATTAACAAACAATTCAAATCGCTCAGTTAATTCAGGGTTGGTGCGATGCCTCTTACACAGCGGCGACATTTCAATAGGGTAGTCCATTATAAAAGTAGGCTGAATAAGGTGATGCTCGCATTTCTCCCCGAAGATAGCATCAATAAGTTTGCCTTTGCCCATTGACGGGTCAATGGCAATGTTCATACTCTTGCAGATATCAGCTAATTCCTTTTCTGTTTTCCCTGAAATATCAACCCCTGCATACTCCTGTATTGCATCTTTCATGGTTAGTCGCCTGAAAGGGCTCTTGAAGTCGATCTTATGATTACCGACGGTTACCTCAGTTTGTTTATGTAAACCAAGTGCAACGCGTTCAAGCATTTGCTCCACGTATTCCATCATCCAGAAGTAATCCTTATAGGCAACGTATATCTCCAGCACTGTAAATTCAGGGTTATGAGTGCGGTCCATACCTTCATTACGGAAATCCTTTGCAAATTCATACACTCCTTCAAAACCACCAACAATTAGTTTCTTCAAATAAAGTTCGTTGGCAATGCGAAGGTACAATGGCATATCAAGCGCATTGTGATGTGTAATGAAAGGCCTTGCAGCAGCACCTCCGGGGATAGGTTGAAGAATAGGGGTTTCAACCTCTAGATAGTCGCTCTCATTAAAAAACGACCGCATTATTGAAATGATCTTGTTCCTTTTAACGAATATATCACGTACTTCAGGGTTTACGATAAGATCAACATAACGCATGCGGTACCGGGCTTCAGGATCGCTGAATGCATCAAATACCTGATCATCCTTTTCTTTCACAACAGGAAGGGGCCGAAGCGACTTTGAAAGAATCTTCAGAGACTTCACATGAATAGAGATTTCACCCATCTGTGTGATGAATACATAACCAGTTATGCCAATAATATCACCTATATCGAGCAGACGCTTGAATACGGTATTGTACAAAGTTTTATCCTCGCCAGGGCATATTTCATCACGCTTGATATACAACTGGATGCGACCATGTGAATCTTGCAGGTCAACAAATGAAGCAGCCCCCATAATCCTTCTTGTCATAATGCGGCCTGCAATGCTTATCTCCTGATAAAGGGTATTATCAGTAGGGTAATTGGTATGTATTTCGCTGGTATTTACATTAACTTTATACGCTTCAGCCGGGTAAGGGTTTATGCCCAGTGCTTCTAGTTCTTTGAGTGAGTTCCGTCGTATTGCTTCTTGTTCGCTGATTTCCTGATACATTGAATAAAATATTTGTGCAAAGATAATTATTTTTACGGGAGTGAATCAACGGATGCACTGCCCGGTTTAGAGGTGTTGATTTTAAAAAAGGAGTTTAAAACTGTATACTTGTACATTCACTACCTGAATATTTCACTTCTTGTAATCAGGCCAAGATTTCGTGAAGCACTTTTATTGACTTTAACTCAGCCATTTCGGGAATATGAATGCGGAGGAAGTCGAGGAGTGTATTAAGTAATTCAAACCTGGCTTTGCGGGGTATTACATAGTTACCCAGATCATTATAATCCATATGCGACATTTGCCTGAGAAGTTTAAGAAGGTCGCCACTAATTATATGTGAGTGGCCTGAGTCGTCAGATACCGGCATTCCGGTCAATAGATCGAAATACGCTCCTGTGCTTTCAAGCGAATAAGTCGGTCCAAAGCCCAGGTGATCAAGCAACCTGATGAGAAATAGCAGATGAAATGAGTTTACTGGTATTTCATTATCGTTTAGCGATTCAAGGGTGTATTCGATGAATTCGAATAAGGTGGGGTTTGCTTCCTCTTCTTTGATTGCTTTATACAATAACTCATTGATAAACAACAGGACACTTGTTCGCGCAATATTATCGGTAATTTCATGATAAAAGCGATTTATACTGGCATCTCTGATGTATTGAATTGGTCGTCCGGGCTTGTAATCTATTATAAGGTCAAGTAATGAAAGATGCCCAAACAAGGCAGGCTTTAGTTTTGCATTCCGGCTATAAAGTGATTTAACGATGCACGATTGTAAACCAGCTTCTTCAGTAAAAATCTTTATCAATCCTGAACTGTCAGAATACCTTGCAACATAAAATACCAAACCCCTGGTTGACTGAAGCATTAGCACTTTAGTTTATAACCACAAATTTAGTAACTTGTGTATCTGAGCCGTCCCTGTTACTTATAAATACGAGGTAAACACCTGTTTTAACCTTTGACCCGTCAAAATTATAACCATTCCACAATGCTTGTCCGCCTTCAGCATTAACAGAATAAACAAGATTGCCTGCCACATCAGTAATCTTAACATTTGAGTTTTCAACAAGCCCTTTAATGGCGATGTTTCCAGTAAAATTCCTGTACACTGGATTAGGGAAAACAAGTACCTCTTCAAATACCTCTACAGGAGGTACAGCTTCAGTTTTATAAGAGATTATGCCTCTTGAGGTTGCAATGAAAAGCTCACCTGATTCTGTCAGTTTTAAATCAGTAATGGAATTGGATAACAATGGGCTGTTTACTTCAGTGAAATGCAGAATCTGCTCTGTTCCATCGGCTGACATAAGGAACAAACCTGCCCTGTCAGTACCAAACCATTTGCGGTTAAATCCATCCACTGCAATAGCAGTAACTGTTTCTGTAGCAAGGAGGTATTGCCCATAACCATCCTGTTCAATAAGCACTTTTTGAGCATCAAAGTTTTGGCTTGCAAACACATTTTGTGGTGAATAAAAAACAGCCACACCTTCATCAGTACCAACCCACACAAGACCTTCGCGGTCAACTGCAATGCTCTTTACAAATGCACCTGGCAAAGCACCATTACCTGCTGAAGAAGAGAGTCGTTTAGCCTGGTCATCGGCAGTATTGTCAGTATCATTATCATTAAACACAAAGAGATTGAGGTTCCTGCCAAGTATCCACTTCTGGTTTTGCTGGTCAATTACAATGCGGTCAGCTTCAACCCCTGTTCCTATAGAGCCAAGAGAAAATGATTTCCACTCTCCATCAGGTGTTCTGCGAGAGAGCATTGATGGAGCATATGAATTTACTACCCAGAGGTTATTATTAGCGTCGAAAGCAAGTCCTGTAATATCTATTCGCCCGGGTGCAAGAGAATGTTCCTGCAAAGAACTATTTTCATTCGTATACCGGTTAACAAATACACCGTTGTTATATTCGAGGAGCCCATAACCCATTGTACCAAAGAAAACATGTTTGTGATTTGCCGGATTAATGGCAACAGAATACACATCGCGGTAATTAATCAGGAAGTCATCTTGTTTATGATCTATTGTTTTCCATGATCCATTGGTAAAACCGGCAAATCTTGCTGTTCTATAAAGCTGTTCAAATGAGGTAGTCCTTCCCCCTGGCACAGCCCATACTTCGTCACCTTTGGCATCAAGTGCAAATGCATCAGGGAAGTCGGGACCATTTAACAGAAAGAGTTCTGATGACCATATGTTAGTAACTTTTACCAGACCTTCCTCTGCATCAGCAATCCATACGACGTTATCATTCAGCATCAGCGCATCACGTGGCTGAACAGTACCTGGGTTATATGTCCAGATCTTGTCCTGATAAGTACCATCTTCACGGAATAATTCAACTGACAGGTTATTGCTTACTAACAATTTATTATTATGTGCCTCAAGGCTGAAACGATCAGATGAATTCTCAGGCTGGAAAGTTTGCCATGTATTATTGGTTTTAACAAACATATAATCATCAGCATATCCTGGTCCAGACTTATTAACATAAATACGGTTATTGAAAGCTTCAACAAGATTAAAAGGTCCTTCTGGTAAAGCAGGACCTATTTCACGTGTCCACTCTGAAAAATTTGCAAGATTGGCCGTATAGTAATTAGCTGAATAAATACCTGTTGAAGTAGCTGCATATATAAGTGAGTCGTTAGCATTAAAGGCTACGTCGTACACATTAATTGATGCTCCATTGGGGCCTATATAATATATTGGCTCCGGAAATTCCTCTTTATCAATATCAAGGACTACCACGCCAAATCCACATGATAAATATGCCTTATCATCAATGAATACTATGCTGTTAATTGATTTATCACCAAGTATAGGTTTGCGTTTAATATCAGAAAGATTAATTACCCTATCACCTTTAATCAGGTCAATATTTGCATTAGAATAAGCTATAACCAGTGTGTTATATTTCTGATAATATTCAATTCCGCTGATACCAACATCACTCAAACCATTGATTTTGGTTATCTTATTTAAACTGTTGTCATTGTTGTCAAGATAGAAAAGAGCATACGGGGTGGCGGCATATAACCGTGAACCGGCATCAGTTAAGGAAATTACTTGTCGGTATGGAAGATGATCACGCCATTGGCCTATACCAACTTCCTGTGAGTAACAAGGGTTAATTATGAAAATTGATAAAATAATCAGCAAGAGAATGTGACGGAGAACTCTCATTAATGGAATAGTTAGTTGTTCAACCTATAAGTGACTGGATTTTGCTTGAATGAATCATTGAAATAAACTTAAATTTTAAAGATTTATTGCAATTGAATACATTTTAGTCGCAAAATTGGTTGCAAAGATAATAGTATGTACCTGTTAGCAAACATTTCATCATTTTCCGTGTTTTTGGGAAAAAATTTTTACTCTATTAATTATTGTACTTTTTGTTATTGAAATGCTTTAATTTCATAATTTTATAATCTCAGTCAATAAATGTACTTAGATTTGAAAAAAAGTATTGGGGGTGATCTGAATTCACTGTTTACAATGTGATTCATGATTTACAAAGTAACTGATTACCGATTTAAATAGATTTTTAATGATACACTATTCAGACAGCGCGATTATTCAGGGTCTTAAGCTTAATAGTGATTTTATCATTAAACATGTATATAAGGAGTTTTTCCCGACTATTAAATTCCTCATTAAAAAGAATACTGGCAACGATGAAGATGCTGAAGATATTTTTCAGGAATCATTGCTCGTAATCCTAAAAAATGTTCAGAAGGATGAGTTCTATCTCACCTGCTCATTTCTTACTTATCTATATTCCATAAGCCGCAATCTGTGGATGCAACGCCTGAAAGTTAAACGCAAGGGAATGGATAACTTTGAGGCGCTTGAGAAATTCTTCAATCTATCAGAGAGTGATAATATAGAACTTGCTGAAGTTGAGCAGCTTCGATATAAAATATACAGAGATCACTTTAACGCAATGGAAAAGGACTGCCAGCGTATTTTATTACTTTCCTTGCAGAAATACAGCTCAAAAGACATAGCAGATACCATGGGTTACAGTTCAGAAAACTATGCCAAAACTAAGAAGTATAACTGCAAGGAAAGATTGAAAAAGTCAATAATGGAAGACCCTCGCATGTCAGAAACTTACTAATAAGATAACTTTCTTGAAGTCTTCTTATCATTAATTCTAAGGTCCTCTTTTAATTAATTCTTAGGTCCTCTAATAACTAATCTTAGAAATTATCTTGTTCAATTTCAAAATAAGCTCTTGGATGATCACATACAGGGCAGTTTTTTAAAGCCCGTTTACCTTTATAATGATAACCACATTTACGGCACACCCAAATAACATCATCTTCTCGTTCAAATACTTTATTGTCGTTCAGGTTTTTGAGTAACTTCCTATATCGCTTTTCATGTTCAGCTTCAACTGATGAGATAAGCCTGAAGATGCTGGCAATCTTTTTAAATCCTTCAGCTTCTGCAATAGCCGCAAATTCAGGATATAGTAAGGAACTTTCTTCATGTTCACCCTCTGCTGAGGCTTCAAGATTTTCGGCGGTTGTTCCTATAATACCGGCGGGATAACTTGCAGTGATTTCTACCATCCCTCCCTGTAAGAATTTGAAGAAAGTTTTTGAGTGCATATCCTCCTGTGCAGCAGTTTCTTCAAAAAAGTCGGCAATTTGCTCATATCCATCTTCTTTCGCCTGTTTTGCGAAAAGACGGTAACGACGTGCAGCCTGTGATTCACCGGCAAAAGATTTAAGCAGGTTTTTTTCTGTTTCTGTTCCTTTTAATGACTTCACACCTGTAAGTTCTGAAGTTTCTTTAAGAATTTCTTCCATGATAATAAATTGGTTGTTTAAATAGTAAATCGAATCCCTTAAAATATTTTTAATTAATCTGAGTATTCAAAGGTACTCATATTTAATGTTTTGTGAGTAAGATTATGTAACAATTTAGTAAAATAATATAACAACTGTGTGGCAGTTTTGAGTGACTTTTGTATAAATGAAGTTAACTAAGGGGGAGCGATTTATGATAGATCAGATGGTATCTTCAAAAACAGAAAACAAGAGCCTCTTCATGCAAACACGTGAAGACTATATGCAAAAAATAGAACGTTTGGCTCGCTTGATAACTGAGAAGTATCCAGAAATTTCTGATAACATAAATGTTGCTGAATTACATTCCCTCTATAAAATGGGTTCATTAAATGAACTTGTTAACTACTATGATGGTTTATATCAGAAAGTAAAAGATTTAAATATTCCTTCGTACAGACCTCACTGGATGTTTAGGACAAAATTTTATTCATGATTGGTTGTTAGGTTGCATGAAAAGGGAAGAGTGGTTTCTTCCCTTTTTTCTTTTTACCTTTGACTAAAAAAGATAATGCTCACTCCTGCATTTCTACAGCCAGGTGATACTATTGCCATTACTGCACCTGCAAGGAAGATTTCTCCTGAAGAATTACAAATAGCCATTGAAGTTTTTGAATCATGGGGATTAAAAGTCCATTTATCACCCAATTTATTTGCTACAAATAATCAGTTTGCGGGCACTGATGAGCAACGTATCTCTGATCTTCAAGGACTTCTTGATGATGAATCGGTTAAAGCAATTATTAGTGCGCGGGGTGGATATGGTACAGTAAGGGCTATTGACAAAATAAATTTCACCAAGTTTAGTTTATCGCCAAAGTGGATAATTGGCTTTAGTGATATTACAGTTCTACATTCCCATATACATAAGCACTTTGGCATTGAAACAGTGCATAGTCTTATGCCCATTAACTTTGATCTCACCTCCGATGATTCAAAAAGATCTATTGAAGAACTGCGCAAGTGCTTGTTTGGTGAAAATTTAACTTATCAAATTACCGGTCATTCCTTAAACAGGAATGGAGTTTCAAAAGGAGTCCTAATAGGAGGAAATCTGTCTATATTATATGGATTGCAGGGCAGTTCTTCTGATATTGACACAAACGGAAAGATATTGTTTATTGAGGACATTGATGAATACCTTTATCATGTAGATCGAATGATGGTTTCCCTGAAAAGGAGCGGAAAACTTGACAACCTTGCTGGCCTTATTGTGGGAGGTTTCACCGATATGCGCGATAATGTAACCCCTTTCGGTAAAACTGCCGAAGAAATTATTTCTGAAGCAGTAAAAGAATACAAGTTCCCGGTTATATTTGGGTTTCCTGCAGGGCATCAACCTTTGAACCTACCTTTAATCTTTGGAAGAGAAGTAACGATAGAAGTCAGTGATGAATCTTGCCTGATCATCAATACCCCGGCCGCAAAGAAAGGATTTAAGTGGTTCAAGACCATACTCAAACCACTTCTATTTCTTGTTACCGCTTTCTTATTGCTATATTTTATTTATGCATTGGTTTTAAAGAGTGCTTAAATGGCTGAACATAACGATCTGGGCAACCAGGGTGAAGAGGTTGCGCTAACTTATCTAATTGAAAAAGGATTTACAATTCTTGAGACCAATTGGGTATTTGGCAAGGAGGAAATTGATATCATTGCTCTTAACTCAGAACATCTGATCATCCTTGAAGTAAAAACCCGCAGTTCCAGGGTATTCGGGGAACCATACAGTTTTGTAACAAAAAACAAACAGCGGTTGTTAGTAAGAGCTGCTCAGGCTTATGCAGAGAGATATCGTATTGAACAAGAAGTAAGGTTTGATATCTTATCCTTGGTAATCAATAAAGATCACGTTGAAATAGATCATTTAGAGAATGCATTTTATCCGGTTATTTAGGCCCTGGGATAGAATTGACTTACCGAACACCTATTAGCAGCTGATACTTAACAATTTATATGGATTCTTTAGCTTTAAATACCAATAATGGTCGGCTGATGCGATGCATTATCATCTTTGTGACGCTAGGGGCAAAAAAGCTTTGCAGAATTCCACGGGAGTGGTTAGTTAATGCAATTACATCAATAGTATTATCCCGCATGTATGTTTCTAACCCGTTGATTACATTATCTCCCACAAGTATTTTACTCTTTATTGGAAAGTTCTCGTATTCTTCCTTTATGAACTTCCTTAATGAATCCATCTTCATTTTGTCCCATGATTTTTTAGATCCCACACTGATATGCACTATATGCAAAGTTGCATTAAAAGGGTGAAGCAGGTTAAGGAGCTTACTTAATGCCACCTGATCATAGTTATCAAAATCTGTAGCGTACAATACATTTTTCAGTTGCTTAACAGGAATCGGTTTTGAGTTTTCAGGAATTGCAATCACTGGAATTTCTGATTTCGATACTATCTTGGCAGTAACACTACCTATTAAACCCCCTGATTGATTTCCCATACCACGTGATCCCATTACAATGAGCCCAGGTTTGTATTTGTCACTCATGCTAAGTATCTCATCTTGTGCAAGACCGTTCATTAGCGAAAACGACACTTTAACCTTATGTTTTGACATTGATGCCATATTCCGGGTTTCACAAACAAGTGATGCCATTTGTTTTCGGGCGGTCTGCTCTATTTCATGCAAATAGTTGGAAAGATTTATCTGGTAAGCATGGCTTGTATCAAATGGCACAACATCAATAGCAGGATTATAGAAAACATGAAGCAATTTAACTTCCGCTTTAATCATGTCAGCAATTTCAACAGCAAATTTCACTGCTTTTTTCGAAGCGTTTGAATAATCAACAGGCACTAAAATGCGTCGCACATTTTTAAGCTTTTTGATTGACTTTTCCTTCTGGACACCTCGCTCCTGTTTATATTGCTCAATTATCCGAAGTGCCTTATCTGTATCTGTCTCGCGCACTTTAATCTCTACCCCGGTTGAAATTGCAGGTTGCAGCAAATTTTGATGTGAAAGGAAGCAATCAATACCTTCTGCCTGAAGCCTGGATTGTAGTAATAAAGCTCTGTTATTAGGGAACCGGGCAATTGTTATGATCTTCTCATCTATAGTTTCCATGCTTTAGTCCTTTCTTTTTAGTGAAACAGGCATATTAGTATTATTCCTACGCAATATACGAAAAAAAACGATATTGGTCAAGGTTTTACCTAATATTCATTGGCAGAGAAGTTGATCAGAGAAATATAGCACTAATTTCAATTACTTTAACTTATATGGCTATAGTGCCATAGAATTGGAGTTCACAGTAAGGTAGGTTATGAGCTGATTCTACTAAAGCTCTTTCCTTAATCGGGCAACGGGTATATTTAATTGCTCCCTGTATTTAGCAACAGTGCGTCGGGCAATGTTGTATCCCTTTTCTTTCAGAATTTCAGTTAGTTGTTCATCAGTAAGCGGTTTGCCTTTTTCTTCTGCAGCAATGCAGTCTGAAAGTATCTTCTTTATTTCCCTGGTTGATACCTCTTCACCAGTATCAGTTTGCATGGATTCAGAGAAGAAGCTTTTCAGTAAGTATGTGCCATAGGGTGTTTGGGCATATTTTGAATTGGCTACTCTTGAAATTGTAGATATATCAAGTCCCACCAGTTCAGCAATATCCTTCAGGATCATTGGTTTCAGCTTAGTTTCATCACCTGTAAGAAAATACTCCCGTTGGTATTCCATAATGGCACTCATTGTTACATATAGTGTGTGCTGGCGTTGTTTAATAGCATCAATGAACCACTTTGCAGAATCAATTTTTTGCTTAATAAACATAACAGCCTCACGCTGTGTATTTGACTTGCTCTTATTCTCAGCATAAGTTTCAAGCATATCCACATAGTTACGACTAAGTCTAAGTTCAGGCATGTTGCGTGAATTAAGCTGAAGCTCAAGTTCTTCATCCCGGTTGTATATAAAGAAATCAGGCATGATGTACTGGCTGCTTCTTATTCCTTCATCAACGGCATTACCGGGTTTTGGATTTAACTTGAGTATCTCGTTGATAGCATCCCTTAGGTCAGCCTCACTAACTTTGGTCTTTTTTGTGATCTTATCGTAATGCTTCTTGGTAAGTTCATCAAAGAAGTTCTCCACAAGCTCTAAAGCAAGTTCAACAGGTAAGGTTTGATCCTTACGACGAAGCTGAATAAGCAGGCATTCTCTTAAATCACGGGCCCCAACTCCTGGTGGGTCAAACTCCTGTACAATCATGAGCATGTTGTTCAACTCCCGTAGGTCGGTGATAATATTCTGTGTAAAAGCTAGATCATCAACCATTGCACTAAGATCACGGTTCAGATAACCTGAATCATCAATATTGCCTATGATATAAGTTGCCATCTTTATTTGCCGTTCATCAAGCACTCTGAGACCGAGTTGTGCGATCAGCATTTCATGGAAGCTGGTACCGGAAGCATAGGGCACTTCATGATGTTCATCATCAGCACTTGTATTACCGGCATTTAAGCGATATGCCGGAATATCATCATCATCGAGGTATTCAGTAATATCAAAATCCTCACGTTCACGTTCAAGTTCATCTACAGGATCAGGCTCAACGTCTGAGACATTTTCTTCGAGATCAGTAGACATTTCCGGATCATTAACATCCTCAAGTGCAGGATTTTCTTCAATCTCCTGTTTAATCCGCTGTTCCAGGGCAATAGAGGGTATCTGCAGTAACTTCATCAGCAATATTTGCTGAGGTGACAGCCTTTGTAATAGTTTCTGCTGTAGTTTTTGACTTAACATGCAAATTCCTCTTCTGTGTTCCTAATGATTTCTATCAGTATAATGCAAACTGATAACGTTTTGTTTATTTAATTATTCTCTTAAAACTCAGCATTTTGCGGAGTTCGGGGGAAAGGAATGACATCACGTATGTTTGCCATACCTGTTACAAATAGAATTAAACGCTCAAATCCCAAACCGAAACCACTATGCGGGGCAGTTCCAAACTTCCTGGTGTCAAGGTACCACCACATATCCTTTTCAGGGATTCCCATTTCATTTATTCTTCTTGTCAGCTTTTCAAGATTCTCTTCCCTTTGTGAGCCGCCAATAATTTCTCCGATACGTGGGAACAACACATCCATAGCCCTTACGGTGCGCCCGTCATCATTTTGTTTCATGTAGAAAGCTTTGATTGACATTGGATAGTTTGTAAGTATCACCGGCTTCATAAAATGCTTTTCTACAAGGTATCGTTCATGTTCACTCTGTAAATCGGTTCCCCAGTTCACAGGGAATTCAAAAGATTGTCCAGATGCTTGTAAAATATCAATTGCTTCAGTGTAATCGAGCCTTTGAAATGCATTTTCAGTTACAAATTTCAGGCGATCTATTAACTCTTTGTCATACATGTTATTGAGGAAATCCAGGTCATCCTTGCAATTAGTAAGTGCATAATTAACCAGATATTTGAGGAAATCCTCGGCCAGGTCCATATTGTCAGTAATATCATGAAAAGCCATTTCCGGCTCCACCATCCAAAATTCAGCAAGATGCCGTGGGGTGTTACTATTCTCAGCTCTGAATGTTGGACCAAAAGTGTAGATATTTGATAGAGCCATAGCACCCAATTCGCCTTCAAGTTGTCCTGATACGGTCAGGTTGGTAGGCTTTCCAAAGAAATCCTGTGTATAATCAACTTCACCTTCACTTGTTAGGGGTGGTTTTTTGTCATTTAAAGTAGTTACCCTGAACATTGCACCAGCACCTTCAGCATCTGAGCCAGTGATTATAGGTGTGTGCAGATAATAAAAGCCGTTATCATTGAAATATTTATGAATGGCAAATGACATGGCATGCCTTATACGCAATATAGCACCAAAGGTATTTGTACGCGGCCTGAGGTGTGCAATTTCACGGAGAAACTCTAATGTATGTCCTTTTTTCTGGAGAGGGTAAGTTTCAGCATCAGCAGTGCCATATACCTCAATCTCCCGTGCTTGTAGTTCAACAGCCTGACCCTGACCAGGTGATTCAACCAAAATACCGTTAACTGATATGCATGAGCCGGTAGTTATCAGTTTCATCGCTGCCTCATCAAATGATTCAAGGTCAACAACAATTTGAATATTATGTATAGTTGAGCCATCATTAAGCGCAATGAAGGCAACTTTCTTATTTCCCCTTTTGGTACGAACCCACCCTTTCAGGTTAATGATACTGCCTGCACCAATACCTTCCCAGTCACGCAGTAAATTGGCAATTCTTATTCTCTTCAGAGATTCCATTTATAAAGTGTATTTTTCTTAATGACTTAAGCAACAGTTTGCACTCCCGACAGTTAGAACTATCAGGATGGCAAAGTTACGAAAAATGTGTTATAGACACACTTTCATAGCTTCAAGCTATCTTTTACTAATTTTGCATAAAATTATAACAATGGAGTTTGTTTCTCTGAATAAATGGATACCGTATCATGAAAAGCCTTTCGTAATTGCGGGTCCTTGCAGTGCTGAAACTGAAGCACAAGTGATGGAAACAGCCAGGCTCATTTCAACAATTCCGCATGTAAAGGTCTTCAGGGCAGGTATCTGGAAACCTCGTACACGACCCGGCGGCTTTGAGGGTGTTGGTAAGGCTGCACTGCCTTGGCTTAACAGGGTTCAGAAGGAAACAGGACTATTAACAACCGTGGAGGTTGCAACACCTGAGCATGTTGAGATGGCTGTAGCTGCAGGAATTGATATTTTGTGGATCGGGGCGCGTACTGTAGTTAATCCTTTTTCAGTGCAAGAACTGGCAGAGGCATTAACAGGTATTGACATTCCAATAATGATAAAGAATCCTGTTAATCCTGATCTCAAGCTCTGGATTGGTGCTATTGAGCGGATAATGAAATCAGGCCATAATAGAATTGCTGCAATTCACAGAGGTTTTTCACAACATGAAAAGATGGGTTTCCGTTATCCTCCCATCTGGGAAATACCTATTGAGTTAATGCGCTTAATGCCCGGACTACCGTTGATATGTGATCCAAGTCATATTGGTGGCAACGCATCATTGATACAATCAATATCACAACAAGCACTTGATCTTGAAATGCAAGGGCTTATGATAGAAACACATATTGACCCACTGAACGCACTCACTGATTCAAAGCAGCAAGTTAGCCCTTCCTACCTTCAGGAAATCCTTAATAATTTGGTTATTCGCAGCCCTAAAGGTACTTATGAAACAGAACGTAATCTTGAAGCTCTACGCCGTGACATTGACCTTATTGATGAGCAAATGATTGCACTCCTTGCCCGGCGCATGGAGATAGCACATGAAATGGGTGTATTCAAACACAAAAACAACATCACAATATTGCAACTACGCAGATGGAAAGAACTATTTTCTGACCGCATGGTTAAAGGCAAGGACAAGGGACTAAGCCATCAATTCCTGGCTAATCTGCTTAGGTTGGTGCATGAAGAGTCAATTCAAATACAAACAAATGTTATGAAAAAGGAAGACAATGAGATTAATGAAAATAAGTAGTCTGAAGCTTATAATTTAAAAGAAAATAATTAAAGTTAGTGCAAATAATTGCAGTCAAGCAAGGTTCCCGATTAATCAAAATAAAGCCTGAATGATGATAGAACACAACGTACAACCTGAACAAGCAGTGCTGGTGGGGCTTATTACAAATAAGCAGGATGAAGGCAGGGTTAAAGAAACTATGGATGAGCTTGCATTTCTTGTTGAAACGGCGGGCGGTATTCCGGGTAAGCGTTTCATACAGAAGCTTGATAAGCCTGATTCCCGCACCTTTATTGGTTCAGGTAAACTGAATGAAATTAAACAATTCATAACAGCTGAAGGTATTGGTACAGTTGTGTTTGATGATGAACTTGGCTCATCGCAGCTTCGCAACATTGAACGTGAACTTGAATGTAAGGTACTCGACAGAACAAACCTCATACTAGATATCTTCGCCCGCCGTGCGCGCACTGCCACTGCCCGCACACAGGTTGAACTGGCTCAATATGAATATTTGTTGCCTCGGCTGTCGAGAATGTGGACGCATCTTGAAAAACAAAGAGGGGGTATTGGCATGAGGGGACCAGGTGAAAAGGAAATTGAAACTGACCGCCGTATTATACGAGATAGAATAACATTACTAAAGAAACAGCTTGAAATAATTGATAAGCAGAAAATTACTCAGCGAAGTGGCCGCGAAAAAATGGTGCGCGTGGCCTTGATAGGTTATACCAACGTTGGGAAATCAACACTCATGAACCTGCTTAGCAAGTCAGATGTTTTTGCTGAAAACAAGCTTTTTGCAACACTCGATACAACAGTGCGTAAAGTTGTAATTGAAAATCTCCCTTTCCTGCTCACTGATACCGTTGGGTTTATAAGAAAATTACCTCACGGATTGGTTGAATCATTCAAGTCAACACTTGATGAAGTGCGTGAAGCTGACCTTCTGCTTCATATCGTTGATATTTCTCATCCTGATTTTGAAGAACAGATTGCAGTCGTTTCACAAACTCTATCTGAAATAAAAGCTTCAGACAAGCCAATGATGATGGTATTCAACAAGATTGACGCATACTCTCATGTCCAAAAAGAAGAAAGTGACCTGAGTGAACCAACCTCAGAGAATATAACACTTGATGACTTGAAAAAAACATGGATCGCAAAGGCAAATGCACCTGCAGTTTTCATCTCAGCTAAACAGAAAACAAACATTGAGGAACTCAAGAAAGAACTTTATGATGAAGTTTATGCCATTCACATCAAGCGATTTCCTTTTAACAAAATGCTTTATTAAGCTTTCAATTGTTTAATAATTGTTAGATTGAAATGATGAGCTATAACGGTTATTTGAATTATTCTTTATACCTTAGCCCCTTTAACAATAGCTTATAAGGCCATGAAAGATATCATAGTTGCCATCGATTTTTCCCAGGGATCAATACATGCACTTGATTACGCTATTGCATTTGCAAATCATCTCAAGAGTAATCTTATGATGGTATGGGTAAATAGCAAGGTTAACCATGATTCACTCAATAGTGAGGTCAACCAGTATAAGGATGAGGCGGTCAGGAATTTTGATGAATTAATGAAGGCAAAAAGTGATTCACTTTTGTATGGTAAACTTACCTGCAAATTGCGCAAAGGTAAAGTGTACCAGGAGATTGCCGCTCAGGCCAAGGCAATAAATGCAGAATTGATTATTGCTGGCACACATGGCGTTACAGGCTATGAGGAATTTTGGATTGGAAGCAATGCTTATCGTATAGTGTCATATGCTCCATGTCCAGTGATTACTGTAAGATATGATTTCAGAATAAAACCAGAAGGTATTCGCAGTATAGTCTTACCAATTGACAGTTCAGCCGACACGCGCCAAAAAGTACCTTATGCCGTTCAGCTGGCCAAATCATTCGGAGCTGACATTCACCTGGTAGCCATATATGCAACCACTTTAAAATCAATGCAACGAAGGGTAGAAAACAGTGCTCTGATGGCTCAAAGAATCATAAGTGAAGCAGGAATAAACTACAGTGTGAACACCCGGCATGCTGAAAATATTACAAACGCCACACTTGAATATGCTCAGTTTGTAGATGCTGATCTTATTGCCATTATGACTGAGCAAGAGACCAATGCGAGCAATATTTTGTTAGGCCCATTTGCCCAGCAAATGGTGAACTATTCCCAAATCCCTGTGTTAAGTATACAGCCCAAGGAGATTTATGAAATATCTACCAGATAAACTACTATGTATCGCTTGATAACTACTCTTTTGCTTGTATTAATTATTTCTTCTGTTCATGCCCAAAATGAACAAGCTGAACTTATACAGGATAAAAAGGTTGATCTTCTGGTTGACAAGCATGTATTTCTCAATCGTCACCAATTCACACTCACTGGCTGGAGAATACAAATATTCTTTGACTCAGGTGCCAGTTCAAAGAAGAAGGCTTCTGATGCGTTAAGGCATTTCAATGAACGTTATCCTGAAACCGAAGCATATCTCTCATTTAAGGAGCCTTATTACCGTGTTCGTGTTGGCGATTTCAGGTCAAGGCTTGAGGCTGAGGGCTTTCTGCGCAGAATTCAAATTGAATATCCAAACGCCTTTGCGACTAATGACTTTATTAATCCCCCTCCTATTGATTAATTAAACCAATACTTTACTCTTAATTTATATTTTTAGCTGCAATTTTGTTGACTAGCATTTGTTATTTCCATATATTAGCATGAAAATAATCCACTAACACTATGAAAACAATCCTATCAGCAATTGACTTCTCCGATTGTTCCATCAATGCACTTGAGCACGCAATTACCATTGCCCGTGTTTCAAAATCTAACTTATTGTTGCTCTGGGTCAATAATCCCAACACAACTAAAACAATACTCTCTTCTGACCTGTCAGATGATTTACTTGAAGAGGTTGAGCATCAATTCAGTCGATTAATTGCAAAATATAGTCCACAACTTCCCGATAATAAGATTGACTATATCATAAGGGAAGGAAAGGTATACAAAGAGGTGGTAAATCAAGCTAAAGAATCTGATGTATGGTTAATTGTTGCCGGCACTCATGGATCATCAGGATTTGAAGAATTTTGGATTGGCAGCAATGCTAATAAAATTGTCACTTCAGCACCATGCCCGGTTATTACTATCAGAGCAGGCATTCCTATTGAGCGTCATCTCGATAAAATAGTAATGCCACTTGACAGCACCCCGGAAACAAGACAGAAGGTTCCTTTTATCTCTGATCTGGCAGCTATGTTCGATGCTGAAGTCCATATTCTGGTTATGTATACTACCAATGTTGATCAGGTAAGAGAATATGTAAAAAGCTATGCCAAGCAGTCGGCCACTTACTTCCAGAAAAATAAAGTAAAACATCAGATAATAGAAATGGATGTTGACAGCATAAGCACTGCTACCATGGATTATGCAAAGAAAATTGATGCAAACCTTATAGGAATAATGACAGAACAGGAAAAAACGGCAACAAATATCTGGTTAGGACCGTATGCCCAGCAAATGGTTCACCACTCACCTATTCCAGTTTTGAGCATACATCCTATGGAAATACCTATTTCATTAGGACTCTAGCTCAACAGTGGGCTTTGAGTGAGTTTAAAAGCAACAGAGATGAAACCATTAAACGTTGACTTAAGGATTCTTAAATTTGTGTTTTTAGGCATCTCTGTTCTTTTGTTTATACTTGCTGCTGAAGCATTCATGAGGATCAATGCAATCTCAAAAACCAGCAGATTACTCTATGAACACACCAACAATAAGGCGTTGATCCTTAATTCGTTTTCCAATTTTAAAGACATAGAATCCTCTACAAGGGGATATGTTCATTTAAAAGATCCTCTTTTTTTAAGAGTCAGGGAGAAGGCACTTGCTGCACAACCTGAAATATTTGAACAAATTGAAAAGGCAATTGTAAATCATCCCACTGAACAATACTATTTTAAAAGCCTCTTCAATCTATATCAGAATAGGACTTACGATTTGAATATGCTATTAACTAATAATGATACTACATTTCAAAATCGAGTACTTAAGACATCACCTGAAGTTATTGAAGAATACAGATCAACTGCTGGCAAAATGTTGGCCCACGAGAATAATCAAATCAAAAATATCAATGCATCACTAAAGAAAAATATTAATACTGCACCTGTTACAATCCTGATTCTAATTGGCTTTTTCCTCATCATTCTGTTAGTTTCATATTTTTCGCTGGCCAGCCAGTTGCAGGTGAGTAAAAAACTGCAAAGAAATTATGAAGACTCCAATTTTAGTCTTGAACTCGCTAACAGGTCATTAGCCCAATCACAACACTTCTTGAAATCCCTTCTCGAAACTAATCCCAATGGAATTCTTCTTTATGAGGCTATACGTAACCGACAGGGTAAAATTGAAGACTTTAGGGTTCTTTTCGCCAGCGGAAAACTTGGTGTTCTTGGAGGTGGTAGTCCGGAGGATATAGTTGGATCAAAAGTTTCTGATCTCTACCCGAAATTAAAATCAACAGACTTTTATAGCCATTTGATCTCCGTTACAGAAACCGGAATATCTGAATTTTTTGAGTTCTATTATCCACATGATGGCAAAGTAGGTGGATGGTATGAAATACTGCTTTCAAAACATAATGATGGGGTTACGCTTAATGGAAGGGATATCAGCAATATTAAAATGGCTGAGCAAGAATTAAAAAAGACTATAGAATTATTAAATGAACGTAATAAAGAGCTTGATGAACGTAAAAACTATGCTTTTACCGTGTTCAACTCTCTTGTTGATGCTATCGTTACTGTTGATGATCAATTAAGAATAACCTCCGCAAACAGTGCTTTCTTTAATTACACCAATTCCAATGAGAGCATTATTGGAAAAAGTTTAACGAATGACATTTTAAAAGATAATTATTACGATTTTGATCTCACGGGCATTGAAAGAGCTCTACAAGGCGATACATTTGTGCGCAAAGAATATTATAGTAACACTCTAAGAAGATACCTTGATTCCTATGTTATCCCGCTAAAAAACAATGTTGGTATCGTTTATGGTGTCGTTATAATACTTCACAATATTGATGAACAGGTAAAAGCAAAAAGAGAGATCAATAATTACATTCAGGAACTAAAACGAGCAAACGAGCAGTTAAAGCATTTCACCTTCATATCTAGTCATGATTTGCAAGAGCCTCTTCGGAAAATTCAGATATTTTCAAACAAGCTTATTGAAAGATCTACTGATAACAAAGCAACCTTAAATGATCTCAGGAAAATAAGAGCCTCAGCGACCAGAATGTCAGACCTGATTATAAGCATTACAAAGTATTCCCATTTGCAGGTTAGTGAAACAATATTACAGCGAGTTGACTTAAATGCAATATTTAAAAAAGTGCAAGCTGATCTTGACACTCAAATTCAGGAGAAAAATGCAGTTATTTCAGTCGACAAATTACCTACTATCAATTGCGATCCTTCACAGATGTATCAATTATTTATGAACCTGGTAAGCAACTCCATTAAGTTTAGCCGGAAAACTCCCGACATAAAAATTACCTGTTCCAAATCGGAAGGAATAAAAGTACATGACACACCAGCATCCGATAATAAATACTACCTACTAAAGTTCACAGATAATGGCATTGGATTCAAAAATGAATACAGCGACAAGATGTTCATGATTTTCCAGCGATTACATGATACCAATACATTTCCCGGAGTTGGTATTGGGTTAGCCATTTGCCATAAAATAGTTGAAAACCACAAGGGAAGGATTATGGCCTATTCAAAAGAAAATGAAGGTTCAACCTTTGATGTATATTTGCCCGTCGATTTAAATTTTAATCAAGCCTGATGCATACCTTTTTCTATGTTGCTATCGGAGGCATGGCTGGTGCTGTGACCCGATTCCTTGTCCTACAATTAACACATGACATATACCATAGAACTGGTTTCCCATGGGGAACAATGGTTGTGAATTTAGCAGGCAGCCTGCTTGTTGGCATATTACTGGCACTATCGCTCAAATTCACATTCCTCTCACGAAATCATGCGGGGTTTTATTTATGTGTAACCGGTTTTTTAGGAGCTTTCACTACCTTTTCCACTTTAAGTCAGGACAATATGATCCTACTGTTTGACAAACAATATGCCGCATTTACTATTAACATATTTATTCATATTATTTTAGGCATTGCTTTAGCAATTGCCGGTTTTGTAATTACAAGAAAGTTCATTTAATATGCCGACAAATGACTTCGCCCAACTTTTTATGAAATTACTCTGAAGATGTCGTAATGGCATTATAAAAAGAGCTGAAAATACACTTGAATCTTTATCAGTATTCCTGTCAATGGAGTTGAAAATACATCTATTGGCTAACTCTACCCTGAACATATCAATAAAATAGCTAAATTTGCAGTCTAGCTTTGGAGCAAAGTTCCAGTTCTTCAATTAGTTATATAGTACAACGATAATTTTCATGAATAATAACCTTAATGCAGCACCTGAGCAATTAAGCGCAACAGAGCGTGAACTTGAGAAGGTATTACGCCCATCTGATTTTACTGACTTTTCCGGTCAGCAAGGTGTGGTGGACAACCTTAAGGTGTTTGTTAAGGCTGCAAGGCTTAGAGGGGAATCACTTGACCATGTACTTTTACATGGACCTCCGGGATTGGGAAAAACAACTCTTTCACATATTATTGCTAATGAGCTGGGTGTTAATATACGAATAACCTCAGGCCCGGTGCTTGATAAACCAGGTGACCTGGCAGGAATTCTAACTAACCTTGAGCCTAATGATGTGCTCTTCATTGATGAGATTCATCGTTTAAGTCCCGTGGTTGAAGAATATCTTTACTCTGCCATGGAGGATTTCCGTATTGACATAATGATTGAAACGGGTCCCAATGCCCGCAGCGTGCAGATATCATTAAGTCCCTTTACGCTTGTGGGTGCAACAACCCGTTCAGGATTATTAACTGCCCCATTACGTTCACGCTTTGGAATTAATGCCCGTTTATCATACTATGACGCAGCAACCTTGCATCATATTATTGAACGATCAGCAAGTATCCTGAAGATAGGAATTACTTCTGAAGCAGCTTCTGAAATTGCCAGGCGAAGCAGAGGCACACCACGAATAGCTAACCTATTGCTTAGAAGGGTGCGCGACTTTGCCCAGATAAAAGGCAATGGCTCAATTGACCTTGATATATCACAATATAGCTTAAAAGCACTTCAGGTTGATAAGAATGGATTAGATGAGATGGATAATAAAATCCTATCCACCATTATTGATAAATTCCGGGGAGGCCCTGTAGGTCTTACAACCATTTCTACTGCTGTTGGAGAGGACTCAGGTACCATTGAAGAAGTATATGAACCTTTTCTAATACAGGAGGGTTATCTTATGCGAACTCCTCGGGGACGTGAAGTAACACCACTGGCCTACACTCACTTAGGTAAAACAAGGCCTGGTGTTCAACCCGAGCTCCTGTTCTAATAATATATCGGATTAGTTATTTAGTTTTCCTGACCTGATATTATCTAACAAAGGCAGGAAGTCGATATTAACTTATCCTTTTGGAATACACTATTAAATATCCCAATTAATTTTATTAATCATAAAAAAAATTAACAGTCCAAACTATCATTTCTCAAAACCTATTGCTAATCTGAATACCTTATAATCATTACATTAACAATACAAAATATGACACGCGCGCAGTTGAATCAATTCATAAAGGAGGAGGCCCTGTTAAGGGGTTTCAGCCATTGTGGCATTGCCAGGGCTGAGCGGCTTGATGATCATGAACCGCGGTTGGTTGAATGGCTTTCAAAGAACATGAATGGCCGTATGCAATATATGGAGAACCACTTTGAGAAAAGGCTTGATCCCAGGTTATTGGTTGACGGAGCAAAAACAGTCATTTCAGTAATGATGAACTACTTCCCCGGGCATGATGCTGAGTATATATCAACGCTGAAAGTTTCAAAGTATGCATGGAATATTGACTACCACTTTGTAATAAAAGATAAACTATTTAACATGGTGGAAGCCATACAGGAAAAAACCGGTGTCTTCAATTTCAGGGTATTTGTTGACTCAGCCCCTGTGCTTGACAGGGCTTGGGCTGTACGTGCAGGAATTGGCTGGATTGGCAAAAACTCGATGCTTATTAGTCGCAAAACAGGCTCATTCTATTTTTTGGCTGAAATCATCTGCGACCTGGAACCTGAATATGACATGCCTTTTGGGGGTAACTACTGCGGTGATTGCACCCGGTGCATTGACTCCTGCCCTACGCAGGCAATCACCAACAATAAGACAATAGATGCAAACAAGTGCATATCATACCTGACAATTGAACTAAAAGATGAAATAGAGAATGCTTTCAAAGGGCAATATAAAGACTGGATTTTCGGATGCGATATCTGTCAGGATGTATGCCCCTGGAATAAGTTTTCCATTAAACATAACATTAATGAGTTTAAACCCTCAGGCAATTGGACAGAATGGACCGCAGGCGACTGGCAGCTACTTAACAAGCCACTGTTCAATGAAATATTTGGCAATTCAGCCCTTAAAAGAGCCGGATTCAATAAGTTAAAAAATAGCATTAATTTTGTAACCCTTTCAAAGTAGTATAATGGCCACATTAAGTTTAGTACCTGCAACAAAAATTGCAACTTACGTTAACTCCGAGATCGGAAAACTCGAGGGTGTAATTCTGCATTCACCCGGTAGTGAAGTGGAAAATATGACACCTGAAACTGTTCAGAAAGCCCTATATAGTGACATTCTTAACCTTGAGGTAGCTACTCACGAATACAATCAGTTCAAAGGTGTTCTTGAAAAATACACTGCTACATATCAGGTGCGTGACCTCTTGATTGATATACTCAAGAATGAAAAAGTAAAAAATGGACTTGTTCACAGAATCTGTGATCATGAGCGTGTTAACCGTATCAGAGAAAAATTATTGGTAATGGATGCTGCATCACTTGCCATTGCTTTGATTGAAGGAGTTGAGCTTAACCGCGACAATTTGTCAAAGTTCCTTAGCAAAGACCGTTTTGACCTTGAACCATTACATAACTTCTTCTTTACACGCGATGCTTCAATAGCCGTTGGAGAAGAAATATTCATCAGTAAAATGGCAAGTAGAGTTCGCGACAGGGAAGCCCTTATAATGGAAGCCATCTTTGATTACCATCCTCTGTTTGAAACACAAACAGTAAATGCACAAGCAAGTAGTAACCTTTGCAAAGAATTTAGCTTTGAAGGAGGCGACTTCCTCGTAGCGCGGGAAGATATTCTGCTTATTGGAACAGGGTCAAGAACTACACCCAAAGGTATTGACTTCCTTATAGAGCACTATAAAAAGAGCAAGCAAACAAAGCATCTCATAATTCAGGAACTGCCCTACGAACCTGAATCATTCATTCACCTCGACATGGTATTCACCTTTGTTGATCGTGATTTGGCAATGATTTATGAACCACTAATAATGCACTCCAGCCGTTTCCTAACCATCCACATTACAATAGCAGAGGGGAAGGTAAAGATTATAGAAGAGGAAAACATTCCTGAAGCACTTAAGAAGCTGGGAATGAATATCAAAACCATTAACTGTGGTGGTAAAAAGGATATCATAACGCAGGAACGCGAGCAGTGGCATAGTGGCGCTAATTTCTTTGCATTGGAACCAGGAAAAATCATTGGTTATGGTAGAAATGTAAATACACTTGAAGAATTAAGTAAAGAAGGCTTTGATATAGTCAGTGCAAAAGATATAATTAGCGGTAAGGATTTTATTGACAACCATGAGCGTTGCGTAATTACAATTGAAGGATCAGAATTATCGCGCGGTGGCGGCGGCTGTCGGTGTATGACAATGCCAATAAAGCGCACAAAAATTGATTGGTAAGATTTTTGATAATAACCAACATACCATCTTATGACAAAACTAACTAAACTATTAACTATGGGAATCATGATCGGTTCACTATTAACCAATCTCCCTGAAGCGGTAGCCCAAAAGGCAGCCGGAGGTAACTTCAAGGTAGAATTTGAAAAGTATCAACTTGATAATGGCCTGCAGGTGGTGTTGCACCACGATGCTTCCGATCCCATTGTGTCTGTAGCTATCCTCTTCCATGTAGGATCAAGCCGTGAAAAACCCGGTAAAACAGGTTTTGCACATTTCTTTGAGCACATGCTATTCCAGAATTCAGAGAATGTGGGCAAAGGCGTGTTCTTTAAAAAAATAGATGACCTTGGCGGAACTTTTAATGGCGGTACCTGGAACGACGGCACCGTTTATTATGAGGTTGTTCCTAAAGATGCCCTCGAGAAAATCCTATGGATGGAAAGTGATCGCATGGGCTTCCTGATTAACACTGTAACACAAGGTGCACTGGATCGTGAGAAAGACATCGTAATTAACGAAAAACGTCAGCGGGTTGATAACCAGCCTTATGGCCATGGTGATTATGTTCTCGATCAAAACCTATACCCCCCTTCACACCCATATTCATGGCAGGTGATTGGGTCAATGGATGATCTTAGAAGTGCTACCCTTGAGGATGTTAAAGAGTTCTACCATAATTACTATGGGGTTAATAATGCTACAATGGTAATTGCCGGTGATTTCAATCCTGACGAAGTTAAGAAACTTGTTCAAAAATACTTTGGTGAATTCAAAGCACGAAAGAAACCTGAGGCTATTAAGCCTATGCCGGCAGTACTTACTGAAACCAAAAAGCTATACCATGAAGACAACTTTGCTCGATTGCCTGAATTGACCATTGCTATTCCAACAGTTGAGCATTATCATCCTGACTCATACGCTTTGGATGTATTGGCTGATTTACTTGCTGAAGGAAAAAAAGCCCCGCTCTATAAAGAGATAGTTGAAAAGCGAAACCTGGCACCTGATATTTCAGTGTATAATAATTCACAGGAGTTAGCCGGAAAATTCAGCATCAGTATAAAGGCATTTGAAAACACCAGCCTTGATGCAGTTATGGAAGCTATTAATGAAGGTTATGCTCAGTTTGAAAAAACAGGATTCACTGAATCTGACCTCCAGCGAATTAAGAATATTCGTGAAACTCAATTTTACAATAGCATTTCAAGCTTACTTGGCAAGTCGTTCCAACTGGTTCAGGCCAATGTATTCGGAGGTGACCCCGCCCGTATGATGGATGACGTGAAATTACTAAATGCAGTAACAAAGGCTGATGTAATGAGGGTTTACGAGAAATACATAAAGAATAAAAACTTTGTAGCTACCAGCTTTGTACCTAAAGGACAAGCACAACTTATACTAACAGGCTCAACAAAAGCATCAGTAGTAGAAGAATCAATTGAAGATACAGGCTCAGAATCAAAAGGTGAAACTGAAGTTGCAGAAGAATTCCAGAAAACCCCTTCAACTTTCGACCGCAGTATTGAGCCGGCATTAGGTGCTAAACCATTGCTTTCAACGCCAAAGGTTTACAATGCTAAACTTTCCAACAACCTTGACGTATATGGTATTGAAAGCCATGAATTACCCCTGGTTCAATTCTCTATCAGGCTAAAAGGTGGCCAGTTACTTGAAAATACCGACAAAGTTGGTGTTTCAAAACTTTTGGCTGACCTTATGATGGAGGGTACCAAAGATATGACCCCTGAAGAATTGGAAGAAGCAATTGGTCAGCTAGGTGCAAAAATCAATATCAACTCTTCAGCTGAATTTATTACCCTTACCGCTAACTGCCTTTCCAGAAATTATCAGCACGTGCTTGCACTCGTTGAGAAGATTATACTTGAACCACGCTGGGATGCTCAGGAATTCGATCGTTTGAAGCAAGCTGCAATTAGCAGTATTGTTCAACGCGAAGCTAATCCTAATGCTATTGCGGGTACCATATTCTACAAAAAGCTTTATGGTGACAACCATATTCTTTCTTTCCCCGGTTCAGGTACTGTGGCATCAGTTGAAAGCATTACCATGGACGATTTGCAGGCATATTACGCCAAGGCGTTCTCTGCATCTATTGCAAGTTTTCATATAGCTGGTGATATTAAGAAGGATGAAGCTTTGAAATCATTGAGCAATCTGGAAAGAAATTGGAAAGCAACTAATGTAGTTTTCCCAAAATATGACCTGCCTGCTCAAAATGAGAAACCTACACTTTACTTTGTTGATGTACCCAATGCAAAACAATCGGTTATTATGATTGGCTCTTTGGCTGTTTCACGTGATAATCCGGATTATTTCCCTACAATGTTCGCTAATTATAAACTAGGAGATGGTTCTGGCTCAAAGTTATTTGAAGTGCTTAGGCTCGAAAAAGGCTACACCTATGGAGCATATTCCTTCCTGATGCCTCGCGTTACAGTTGGCCCATTTGTTGCAAGTTCAAGCGTTCAGTCAATGTACACCCTTGAGTCAGTTAACCTCTTCCGCGAGATTATGACTTCTTACGGTAAAAACTATTCTGACACTGATCTTGAAACTACCCGAAATGCAATGATACGTTCAAATGCCGGAAAATTTGAAACTATTGGAAGCCTTATGGGAATGCTTCACGACATTTCAACATTTAACCTACCTGCTGATTATGTAAAGCAAGAAGAGCAAATGGCAGAAAAGTTGACCCTTGAGCAGGCTAAAGCAGCGTATAACAAATACATTCAACCTGACAAAATGGTATATGTAGTTGTTGGTGATGCCCGCACACAGCTTGAGAGATTGAAAGAAGCAGGACTCGGCGAACCGGTAATGCTTGACAAGAAAGGAAATACGATTAAATTATAAGCTATCAATATTTTGGTGCAGCCAATTTTTATAGCTGGGTGCTACCAGTAAGCGAAAAAAGCCTCATTAGAGGCTTTTTTTTTGGCACATCCTATTTCCTGCATTTTATTTTTTATCACAATATGTTATAGTTCCATTAAATTTTTAAGCGGTTTTAAAGCGATACACAAGCGTCTTACAAGCGTTAAAAAACGCTTATAAGACGCTTATAAGACGCTTATGTATCGCTTATGATCTTAATGGATCATCTATCCATCTTGACTGCTTTTAAAACACACTTCGTTCCCGTCAAATAAAAATAATACCGTTTTATAAGTCCTTGAAGGATGAAGAAGTAAACAAAAGGTGGAATCCTCCTGTAAAAGTCTGGAGGATAATACAAAACTTCAAAAAGAAAAGTAAGTTGAAATTAATTGCCGGGGATGGAGAAGAGCGTTTGCTCTATAGATGATTCAAGCTCTTCAACGGTACCATTGTTTGAAAAGACGAAATCGGCCATTTGCATGCATTTCCCAATATTTTGGTTGTTAGGATCAGGGGAATTCATTTCTCTAAGTTCGTTTTCAAGGAAAACATCATAGCTGATGCTGTCAGTTTCAGTTTTTCTTTTGAAGATACGCTCATACCTTAGTTCAGGCAATGCATCAACGGCAATGAGATAGAAATTGCCCTTTTCACGAAGTGACATTACTTCTCCCGGTGTGCGTATGCTTTCAATAATACAATTATCACCACTTAGTAATGCCTCTTCGTATAACTGATCAACAATAAAGGAAGGAGAATTCTCAGCACGTAATTGATTAGCCACTAATACCATTGAATCGCGGTTTACCTCGTATCCCTGTTCCTTGATCTTTTCAATGAGAAATTGTCTTACAGAGAGATGCCTGAAGTTCTTATACCTCACAAGATAATCTACTATAGTTCCCTTTCCTGCACCCAAAGTGCCAGTAATTCCAATAATGAGCATGAGTTGGACTTTCCGCAAAGGTACAAAAAAGTGACTGAGGATAAAATTGATGTCTTCTCTCTTGATTTCACAGTGCATGTTAAGTAGTGAAAATAATTATTTAAGCCCGTAAGGGTATGTACCCAAAACCGTGTATAATTGGGGAAGAGAGAAGGAAATCATTTGCGATTGAAAAATAATCGTAAATTGCTCCAAAGATTATTAAATCAAACTATGTGATTATGAGGATGAATCAAAATATTGCGATAAGCGAAACCGGCTTCTTATTTAATCCTTCTACAGGTGAATCATTCACCTTAAACCCTGTTGGCCTAAAGCTTATTTCCTATTTTAAGGAGGGACTTAATGATGATGAAATCATTAGTCGCATGCAAGATGAATACCAAGTTGAAGAGCGGGAAATTTCAAGAGACCTGCTCGACTTTAAGAACGTGCTGAAACATTACCTGCTTGTTGATAACAATGACTAAGCCTACACTTAATATCGGCGTTACAGGACTAAATGCAATTGATAGTCCGGGACCGGGAGTCCCAGTGATCAGAGCTTTAAAGGAAGCTTTATCTTTTAATGTACGCATAATTGGCCTGGCTTATGAATCACTTGAGCCTGGTATATATATGCATAATCTGGTTGATAAGAGCTACATGATTCCTTACCCTTCGGAGGGTACTGACGCACTTCTAAGCAGGCTTGAGTATATTCATAGTCGTGAGAATCTTGATGTGATAATTCCAAACTTTGATGCTGAATTGTATTCATTTATGAAGCTTGAGAAGAAACTGCTGGCTATGGACATACACATGTTCCTTCCAACATTTGAGCAGTTCGAGGAGCGACATAAGGTTAACCTTTCAGATTTCGGTAAAAAGTATGGCATTGATGTTCCTTTCGGGAAAGCGATATCCGATCCTTATGATCTGCGTAACCTTGAAGATGAGTTTGACTATCCTGTGATGATCAAAGGCAAATGGTATGATGCCTACGTAGCCCATAATATTGAGCAGGCCCGAAGCTACTTCAGCAAAATAACTGCTAAGTGGGGCTACCCTGTGGTGGTGCAAAAATTTGTTCAGGGGACTGAATACAATGTAATTGGATTAGGCGATGGCAAAGGAAATATGTTGGCTGCCGTGCCAATGCGCAAGCAATTTATCACTGATAAAGGTAAAGCCTGGGCTGGTATTAGTATTGAGGACAATAAGCTAATAGCATTAACTGAAAAATTTATCAGCTCCACCAAATGGAGGGGTGCATTTGAGCTCGAACTGATGAAAACAAGTGATAACACCTATTACCTTATGGAAATTAACCCGCGTATACCTGCATGGGTGTATCTGGCAGTTGGAGTAGGTCAGAATATACCTGAGGCACTGGTTAACCTTGCCTTAGGAAATGAGGTGGTGCAATTGCCTGCTTATGATGTAGGCAAGCTCTTTATCAGGTATTCCTATGACTTGATAGTTGACAGGAGCGAGTTTGAGAATTTGTCAGTGAATGGTGAGTTATAAATGAGTTTAAAGAATAAAGCAAATGGAAAAGAAAGTATACGAACGTCCCCATATCATTAAGCTTGATGCAGGCATGCCCGGAAAATTTGGGATGAGAGCTGAAACACCTGCCATGACTCATGTTTTTGGTGTGCCAGTGAAAAAGCTTGTTGAAAATCATGGTTCACCCTTATTTGTTATTTCGGAGGAAAGTATCAGGCAAACATATCGTAAAGCATATAAGGCATTCAGTACCCGATATCCAAATGTTCAATTCGCCTGGTCGTATAAAACCAATTACCTTTCAGCAATATGCAATATATTTCACAGTGAAGGTTCATGGGCTGAAGTGGTTTCAGGATTTGAGTATAATAAAGCCATTGCAAATAATGTTGATCCCAAAAAAATCATCTTCAACGGCCCCGGTAAATCAGATGAAGAGCTATTGACTGCTGCAAACAATGGCTCACTCATACATATTGATCACCTCGACGAGCTATACCAATTAATTGACATTGCTGAAAAGGCAAGTCAAAGACCACGGGTTGCTATAAGGGTTAATATGGACACGGGCATTTATCCACAATGGGATAGGTTTGGATTCAATTATGAAAACGGACAAGCATGGGATGCCATCAACAAGATCATGCATTCAGGAAAGCTTGACCTGATGGGATTACATACACATATCGGAACATTCATCATGGCTGCCAGCGCATACGGCATTGCAGCAACAAAACTCGCAGATCTTGCAATGGGTCTGCAGCAAAAATTCAATCACACCTTAAAATACATTGACCTTGGTGGTGGCTTTGCTTCAAAGAACACATTGAAAGGCTCGTACTTACCGGGTAGTGACATAAGCCCATCGTTCGATGAATATGCTGAAGCTATTTCATCAGCTTTGCTTAATAGCTCATTAAAGCCTGACTCATTGCCGTTGCTAATACTTGAAACGGGAAGGGCATTGGTTGATAGTGCGGCTTTCCTGATCTCAACGGTGATTGCCAATAAGCGGTTATCAAATGGAAAAAGAGCAACAATTATAGACGCAGGAGTAAATATCATGTTCACTTCCTTTTGGTATCAGCATCAGATATCACCGGCACAGGGTGCATCACAATACAGGGAAGACACTGTTTTATACGGGCCTCTATGCATGAATATTGACTGCTTGCGCGAGAGTGTGAACCTGCCAATACTAAATAAAGGTGACCAGGTTGTAATACACAATGTGGGAGCATATAACATGACCCAATGGATGCAATTTATAACGCTGAGGCCTAATATAGTTCTCGTTGATTCCTCAGGTGAGGTACAACTCATACGTGAGGCTGAGAACATGGAGAGTATACAACACCATGAAAAAATGCCTGATAAGCTTGTGATCAATCATCTATAATAAATGCACAACCGCGATTTAAAAATATTTGCCGCAGGCATTCTGAACAGTTATACCATGATCTTCTTCTCGAAGAACATGGTATTTGGTATCATACTTATAATGGTAAGTTTCTTTGACTTGTTTGCCGGTACGGCAGGTATTATTGCTGTGGTTATAAGTAATGCATTTGCAATGCTGTTAGGCCTCAATAAAAAGAAGATCAGTGAAGGGCTTTACTCATTTAATGCTTTATTGGTGGGTTTGGGTATGGGCCTCGCCATTCAACCCTCTCCTGCTTTCTACATAATCCTGGTTTTCATTACCTTGACTACTTTACTTATGACACTTGCGTTTGAAGGCGTAATTGGCAAGTATGGGCTTTCATACCTTACACTACCATTCCTTTTCTCCATTTGGCTGGCAATCATTGCAACACGGGGGTATTCAAGCCTGAGTATCGGTGAATCAGGCATCTTCACCCTAAACACTATGTACCTCAGAGGAGGCAAACTATTTGTAGATGTGTACCTTTGGTTTGATGGACTGAATTGGCCTGTATACGTTAAGACCTACTTCAAGTCACTGGGTGCAATCATTTTCCAGTACCATTTGCTTTCTGGCATTTTGATTGCCATCGGACTACTTATTTATTCCAGGATTGCCCTTATATATTCGATAGCCGGATTTACTGCAGCCTGGCTTTTCTATATGGTGATTGGTGCTGATATTCATGAACTTGACTATAGTTACATAGGCTTCAACCATATACTTACGGCCATTGCCATAGGGAGTTTTTTCACTATAGCTTCAGGATGGTCGCTAATGTGGGTTGTTCTGATAACTCCTTTGGTATCAATGATAACCAGTGCAGCAATTCAGGTGTTGGGCATTTACCAATTGCCCGTTTACTCGCTGCCTTTTAATATGGTAGTGCTGATGTTCCTGTATGCCCTGAAATTCAGGGAACGCATTACCGCAGGACCTGAATTAGTGCTAATTCAGCATTATTCACCTGAAAAAAATCTTTATGCCAATGTAAATGCCCACGCACGCTTCAGAAATAAATGGTACATTCCATTGTCGCTGCCTTTCTTTGGATTCAGGCATATTAATCAAGCACACAACGGCGATATAACCCATAAGGACGAATGGAAACATGCCTGGGACTTTATAATAAGGGATGAGCAAGGTAAAGAGTATGAAAATGATGGCGCGGCACTTACTGACTATTATGCATTCAATAAACCAGTTCTTGCTCCTGCGGATGGCTGGATACAGGAAGTAACTGATCACCTTGATGATAATATACCCGGCAGCTATAACTTGGTTCAAAACTGGGGCAACACCATTGTTATCAAACATGCTTATCAGCTTTATACTAAGGTAAGTCATTTAAAGAAAGGCAGTGCCCTGTATCCAAAGGGTACATTTGTACAAAAAGGACAGGTAATAGCTCAAAGCGGAAATTCAGGAAGATCACCTTATCCTCATTTGCACTTCCAGGTGCAGGCTAATCCATACATTGGTTCAGCAACCATTAACTATCCTATCTCACAATACATAAGCAAAAATGGAAGCTTAAATCTGAGGATTTACGAGATACCGGGCATAGACGAAGAGGTGTCAAATATTCATCCTGATAATGCACTCGAAAAATCATTCCGCTTTATACCGGGTCAGGTATTAGAATTTGATCTGGGTGATGGCTCAAAAGGACACTGGGACGTATTGACCGACATCTACAACAATACATACATATATTGTGCTGCGAGTAATTCAACAGCATGGCTTAAAACAGAGGGCAAGCTATTTTACTTCACTCATTTTGAGGGCGATAGAAACAGCATGCTCTTCTACTTTTTTATCTCTGTTTACCAGATTTCGCTGGGATACTATAAAGACCTTGAACTAAAAGATGTATTTCCGCCTACTATTTTACCTTACTCAACACTAAGGATGATACAGGACTTTATTGCTCCATTTGTACTTTTCATAAAGCCTCAGTATTTGATGACTTTTGCAAAACGTGAAGAAGATATTGCAGGAAATACAATTATCATAAAAACACAAACCCGGTATAGTTTCATGACTAAATCGCTGATTGACCTGGAAGCCTTAATAACAGTTACCGATAATGGCCTAAAACAGTTGGATATCAATATGCCTAACAAAAAGTATTCACTGACTTTTATCAAACAGTCGTGATGTTTATTGATATCCAACTATAACTACTTAGATGATTATATAATGAGATACCTTCTTTCCATAATACTTACACTCATCCTTTTTCACACTGTGAGATCGCAGACTGATTATGAGGCTGAAACGCTACGCCTTTATTACGAACAGAAGTGGGATAGTTTACTACTGGTGGGTGAAAAAGCCCTGGCAGAAGGCCATGATTATTTCTATATGAATGTACGCGCAGGAGCGGCTGCCTATCAGCTTGGTAAATACTTCACTTCATCAAAGTATCTGGAGAATGCACATGCCCAGGATAAAAATGATCCTTTTACGCTTGAGTTATTGTTTTACTCTTACGTCAATACAGGCAGAACTGCACAGGCAGCACTTATAACAAAATACTTGGAACCTACATGGGGAAACGCTTTATTGAAAACATACTTGTTTCCATCGGTTTATATTGAGGCCGGACCTGTTATCATACCATCAATTAAACCAATAAGGCGCATTTTAAAGTCTTCTGATATTTTGTATAGCGAGAGGTATAAAGAACTTGATGCATTTTACCTACTCACCGGCTGGAAGCAACCTATAGGCAGAAGAGTACAACTTAACACCGCCGTAAGTTATATCACACTTAATAAAAGCCGGGAGGTAAATATCAGGTACGTTGACTCATTACAAGGAGATTTTCAGGTTGAGCAGCCTGAACTTTATCTCTCCGCATCTGTCACGTTAAATAACCGGCTTGCGATTGCGCCTGCAATCCGCTTTGCAAGAACAAGAGTCACAGAGCCAATTGTTTCAAATGATTCAATTACAAACCTTTACCTGGGCTATCCTATTGGTGGAAGCTATAATAATTTAATTGCAGGTGGTGAATTAACATACTATGGTATCTATTTCAAGGCAACAATAGGTGCCTGGCATCTTTCAGTCAACAAAACAAGCTCTGCACAATTAGCATCATCATTTACAATTTACCCAACAGGCAACTTGAATTTGTATTCAACTACCGGTGTTAACTGGATATCAGAGCGCACATCAAAACCGGTATTTGGAAGTCAAACAGTTGGGTTCAGGATGTTCAACAGAACATGGCTTGAACTGTCGGCTACTATTGGCAACCTTGCAGGATCAGTAGAACTAAATGGACAACTGCTGAATAACCAGGTAGTAGAATCAAACTATCGATTGGCTACACTGCTGATTTTTGACATAAACCCATCGTTTAGAATTATTGCCCGTTACCAATATCTTCAGAACAGAGCATCACTATATGTAATTGATAATGAGCATGTTTTGAACAAGATTAATTACAATTACAATAAGCATATAATTACAGGAGGCATTACATGGAACATATTATAGTCAAACGCACATCATTTGTGATCAAGACTCTCGCAAAATCACGCAGGATATTGTCAATGCATTCAATTCTAATCGTGTTTTTGCTTTGCGGAACAACAGCTAAAGCACAGAACAGCAATCTCACAAAAGCATTTTCAGAAAGCTACATACTTGAAACTAAAGGAGATTATACACGATCGGCTGAAACAATCAAGAAAATATACAGTGCTGATTCTTATATAATGAACCTCAGGCTGGGATGGCTGTATTACCTTGCCAAGAACTACAAAGAGTCAGTTAACTACTACAATAAAGCAATTGTATTACTTCCATTATCAATTGAAGCTAAGCTGGGTTATGCATATCCGGCTTATGCGTTGGGGAATATTGAAGGAGTAATAAAGACTTATAAGGAAATACTGAAAATTGACCCCGTTAATTATTACGGAAATTACCGGCTTGGCTTTTTATATTATGAGCGTAAGGACTATCAGAATGCCCACAATCATTTCGACAAAATCATTAACCTCTACCCATTTGATTATGACGCTATAATCATGTCAGCCTGGACTTATTATCGGTTGGGAAATTACCGTGAGGCTAAAGTACTCTTCAACAAGGCTTTGTTAAACCGACCAGGTGATAGCTCAGCACTGGAGGGACTGGGTTTAATAAAGTAATGCCACAGTTTCAGAAACCATGGCATTACTTAATTTCTATTCTTATATTATAATTCTAAAAGGAACTTCTCTCCTTTTCTACTTCAATTGAAAATTTACTTCAATGCTTTCAAAGCTTCTGCAGCGGCATTGAGTGATGGTTCAATGGCAATTTCCCTGCCAACAGCGCCTTTCATCCAAACTTGTGGTACCAGACGGCCCTGGGTATACATCCTATCAAATTCTGCGGCCAGCGATTTACCTTTTACTTGTTGCTCAATCTGGAAGTCAATAATATGACCCATAGGATAATTCGACAAGTAAAGAGGGTTGTCAATCATGTGTGAGTAAATGCCCAGTATTGGCTCATCTTTTCCGCCTAATACATCAGCATAATACTTGTTCCACACTTCCTTGGCTGCAGAGATCACTGCTTCCTTAAGCTGGGCAGGTGTTGCATTTGGATTTGCATACATCCATTTCCATACTTTCATATCAACAAGGGCAACGCCCATAATTTCATAACTTCCCCAGAAGTTATCAAGTGCCATCATGTGTTCTTTGTTGGGATCAGTATTTGGAAGACCCAGAAGTTCAAGATCACGTTTTTGGAATAGGAATGCAACAGCTTCAGTAAATGCAGTATTTGGAACTCCTTGAAGCATGTAGTAATCCACATCATTCATTGTTACTGTTTGCTCTACATTATGTCCGAGTTCATGAATAGCAATGTTGTAACCTTTATAGTCCATACCTTTTTCCTGAATACGGGTACGCAGATGTGCGTAGTCATTACGCATAGCTGCTCCCCATGCATGGCCAGATCCTCTGGCTGCATCTACAAGAATAAGTGATGATATTTCTTGCGCCTTCTTTTCTTCCCAGCCGAGTTTTGTAAGTATAACAGGCAGTTCTGCTTTAAAGGCATCAGTATTAGGATAGAGGGATGATGTCATAGCAGTCAACTGCTCTTCGGGCATGCCACCACGTGACTTAAACCCATTATACCATATATCAAAAGGTTGCAGTTTGCGCCCAAGTTGCTTACTTATGTATGCAGCCACTTCTTTTACCTGAGGAGATGAAACGAATTCAGTAAACAACCTCTCAATATCTGCCTGAGGAATTTCCATACCTTCCTCAAAAGCCCTGTCAATATAGGTTGGGAAATTAGGACTATATGGGTCAATTGCTTTTAGTGCTTTAAAGTTATCAAGCAATACCGCATACCTTTTGTCGGGCTCTGAAGTGAAGGTTGCTTCTTTGCCATCCTTGTAAATCTTATTGGCTTTGGGATCCCATGTATATTCGCCACTGTTGATAACGCTTTGTGGAATGCTCTGATCGATGATGCGCTTCATCACATCATATATTATCATCTGCTTCTCAAGCCCTGTTGGTCCAACATAGTTTGATTTAAGCTCATCGCGTAAGCCCCAATGGGTGATCAATTTCATATCAGCCGGAAATAACTGCTTTCCTTTAGCATTGAGCAGGTTGCCCATGTAAATATTATAGTCGGAGATATAAGAATCAGCCTCTGTTAAGGTCTTTGAAGCATTCATGATTATATCAGCAGGAACCCTTGAGGTAAAGCGGTCGCCCATACGAGCATAAGCCCATTGTTTGCGTGACCATTCCATACCTTGTGCTGTTTTTTCCTGAAGGCTATAGAACGGGAAGTTGAGTACTGTTAGGAATGCTACCTTATTATTAAAGAAATCGTCATTTAGATGTGCCGCCACATTGTAACTACCGAACATCATATCCACAGGCTCAATTTCATTACCCACAAGATGAATAGGCTCTTTAAGTTTAAGGTCGATAACATTGAAGTAGCCTGAAAAGATCTCAAAGTTACGTTCAAGCTTTTTATACAATCTGTCGAGTGCAGCCTCATCATTCACAAAGTTCTCAATACAAAAAGCATGGAAGTCCTGTGGGGTTCCATCTGTATCGCGCCACAGTGCAGCAGCTTGCTGTACGCCTCTTTCTATGCGAAACTTTGCACTCTCACCATATTTGGTCAGAAGTTCGGTTTTGACTTTTTCCATAGTTGCTTTGTCAATATTTGCTTTTTCTACGGTTGTATTAGCTATTGCTGAAAACATGCTGCCGATGAACACGACAAGCAATATCACTGTTAACAAACTGTTTCTCTTCATGATTCTTTATTTTTGATTATTGCAAAGTTATAAAAAAGTGGGGAGTGACTGATAACAAGTAACTATCTTTGCATATTAAACAATCTACTATGTTTCGAGATGAAAGCGGCCAAAGGCCTACGCAAAAGATCTTCACAGAGGTTCCGCCTAAGTATGATTTCCTGAACAGGGTACTAACCCTGAATATGGATGAGGACTGGCGAAAGAAAACCGCAAGGGAGGTACTTGCCAATAACCCCTCCAGGGTTCTTGATCTTTGCTGTGGTACCGCTGATCTCACAATGCATATTGCTGCCAATGCACGCAAGGAAACTGAGCTTTATGGTTTAGATTTCAGCCACACCATGCTGGCAAGAGCCAAGGAGAAGGTTGCGGTTTTTGGGGAAGACAGGATTAAGCTTATTCAGGGCGATGCAGGGAATATGCCTTTTGAAAATGATTTTTTTGATTCTATTGGCATTTCCTTTGGTTTCAGGAATCTAACATTTGAAAATCCTGATGCTCAGCTTCACATAAAGGAAGTGCTCAGAGTACTAAAGCCCGGAGGAAGGTTTGTAATAGTTGAAACCAGTCAGCCTGAAAATGATGTGGTCAGGTTATTATATCATGTATATCATAATGTTATCACCGCACCTATTGGTGGATTGATATCAGGAAACCGCGATGCTTATAATTATCTCGCCTATTCAGCTAATCATTTTTATACGCTTCCTGAACTTTCAACGTTACTAAAGAATGCCGGCTTTAGCAAGACTACAGGAACACCACTTATGATGGGAGCAGCCGCTATAATGGTAGCGGTTAAGTAAGATACTTTTGATTAATTGAACCTCGGTTAGCGATTTAAACAAAACCATTTATATGGAGAATGTGATCAGGAAATATGAGCTAAGTTTGGGAACTATGATCAGAAAATATCAGCTGAGTTTGGGAACTACTATCAGGAAGTTAGGGATAAGCATACTTTTAATGGCCTTGGTTCTACCATTTGCCGGATGTTTGGAAGAAGATCCCTGTAATGGACTTGATCCTGTGGTTATCGCCTATAATGAGCCCTATATTTTGAAGTTGAGAACACAAGATGACATAAGCATTTTCACAGATATATATGATATCAATGAGCTGGTCATCACTGAAAATGGGGATACAATAGATTTCAGATATTATAAGGTTTCAACAGATTCAGTTATTCAGTTCACCCCCAAGTCACTTTCTGCAGCCTATATCTGGCAAAGTTTTGAAACCGTCATGCATACAGAGATAATCTTCCATTATGACTCAATACAGAGTGATACTTTAACTATTCAGGTACTTCCAAGGGAATATGATACTGATTGCCCTAGAACAGAATATGCCACAACTGAGTTAAAATTTAACGAAACAATAATCAGGGAAGTTAACAACACACCCTGCATTACTTGTAAAGATACCCTTGTTATTAAGATTTAGGCTTAAAGCGTATATCAGCCAAAGCCGTAACCATTGAAGCAATTTGTTCAAGGTTAAGGGTACTGCAATTGAATTCTACGTCGAACAGCATGTCAGGATTTTCAACTCCCTTAGTAAGACTAGCCAATAGTCTGTGCCGTTTTAGATCAACACTTGACAATTCCTTCATCATATGCTCACGTGAAGTATGATAGCGCTGCATCATTACTTGTAAGCGCCACTCCCTAGGTGCACTAAGTTTAATGTGAATGCTTGGCTGAAGCTTGTGGGTAATGGCAACACCCCCTCTTCCAACAATAATTGTATTGCCTTGGGCAGCTGCAGCAGTAATAACCGAAGCTATAGTTTGCCTTATCTTACGATCACTTTTGTAATATTTTGTGGTTAAGGCATGTAGTACTTCATCCATGGTAGTCCGGTCAACAGATTCAGCGATTTTCATCACTTCCCTGGGTTCCATGTCGAGTTTTTTAGCTGCCTCCATGATGATTTCTTTGTTCAGGATACTCCACTTTTGACCCTTTTTATTAAATTCATCACACAACATTTGAGCAAGCTTATTTGCCTGACATCCATAATCTCTGGATATCGTAATAAAAGGACCGGATTTTGCCTGTGTGTGTTGTGTTGCTTCAGGATCGAAGCTATCAACCATGTATTTAATAAGTAGATTATGACTGCTATCCATCTATGTGTGTATATGATTTGTGAACATATTGCAAATGACAATTACAACCTAAATTATTTTAGCCTATCTCTTAGTTCTTCTGTTTGTTTTTCGAATCCGGGTTTACCAAGCAAGGCAAACATATTCTTCTTATATGCTTCAACACCTGGTTGATCAAAAGGATTTACGTCAAGAACATATCCTGAAAGTGCGCATGAAAATTCGTAGAAATAAACCAACTGACCTAAAACGAACTCATTTATTTCAGGAACATTTATTATAATATTTGGCACTCCTCCATCAATATGTGCAAGTAAGGTTCCACGCTCCGCTTCACGGTTAACTTCACTAATTCGCTTTCCGGCAATGAAGTTTAATCCGTCGGCATCATCCTCCTCTGAAGGCACGAGTATATTTTTTTGTGGCTTTTCTATACTTAATACGGTTTCAAACAGAATGCGCAAACCTTCCTGAACGTATTGTCCCATGCTATGAAGATCGGTAGTAAATGACACACCGGCAGGGAAAATGCCTTTGTTTTCTTTACCTTCACTTTCACCGAAGAGTTGCTTCCACCACTCGGTAAGGTAAGTAAGTGATGGCTGGTAATTAACCATTATCTCCAAAGGTTTACCTGCCCTGTATAAGGCATTGCGTGCAGCAACATACTTAAATGCTGGATTTTCATCAATAGTTTTCGAAGTCGTAACGACGTCCTTCATAGCCTTTGCGCCTGCAACAAATTGCCTGATATCGAACCCTGCCACAGCAATAGGCAATAAGCCTACCGGTGTTAGCACAGAATAGCGACCACCGACATCATCAGGCACAATATAAGTTCTGTATCCTTCGGCAACGGCCAGGCGTTTTAAAGCACCTTTTGACTGATCAGTGATAGCAATGATTCTCTTCCGGGCTTCTTCCTTACCATACTTGTCCTCCAGATGTTTACGTAAAATCCTGAAAGCGATTGCTGGCTCAGTAGTAGTGCCGCTTTTTGATATTACAGTTAAGGCATAATCACGCTGATCGAGTACCTTCAGGAGATCGGCCATATAATCTTCTGAAATATTGTTACCTGCGTATATCACTAAAGGTTTCCCGCGATGATCCTTTGATAAGAGCGAGGCAAAATTATTTTGTAGTGCTTCAATAATTGCCCTTGCCCCAAGGTATGAACCTCCAATACCGATAACAACATATAAATCGGCTGAACGAGTAATAAAACGAGCGTCATTTTCAATACTTTCAAGGAGGTTGGCATCAATTTCATCAGGTAATGTTATCCAGCCAAGGAAGTCATTTCCTTTACCACTTTTATTAAGAAGTGCACCCTGATGAAGTATTAACTCTGAGGTAAATGCCTCGATTGTCTTTTCATCGACAAAGTTCTTTAACCCCCGGATATCTACGCTAAGATTGGTCATTTTGTTTTGTTGCTATGATATAAACTAATTTTCCTATAACCTAAACCAAGAATAAGAAAGGTAGTTCAACAGATGGCACCCTCTTATTTCTATTTGCTAAAACAAATGTACACAGAAGGCGTTACATAAAAAAACGAATGCAACCCCTTGGAGCTGCATTCGCTTTTTTCACACAACAAAACCAATTTATAGTTTTACACACACAACACTATAAAAATCATTTGGTATAGTCAATCACTTTTGACATTACAAAGATACTCCTCCTCCCATGCTTGACTTGTTAAGCAAATACAACAAACGTTAAAAGATGTTAAGCTGAAGATAATCAATCACAATGGAGGTTTATCTTTGCACTCATGAACAGCAGAATGATTGTGTGGATTACCTTATTGGTAAGCATAGCCATAGTAGTATTAATAGGCATCCAAATTTATTGGATCAAAAATGCTGTTGAATTAAGGGAAACAAATTTCCAGAGGAGTGTAACAGAGGCTGTTGCTGACTTAATGTCGCGGATTGAAAAAGAAGAAGTCAACCGTCAGATCCGAAAGAATATGGAATACAATTCCTTGCTACGGTCTATTGATTCGCTTGATTACCTTATATACCTAGAAACTGGAAGCACAGCCCATTTAAATCAGAACACCGGAACTTTTAACTACCAACGCAAACAGCAATGGGATCAGGTGGTTGAAGATAACAAATGGAGCATGGTTAAAAAGTCGGATTCTGTTGCAATGGACTTTCCTGGAAGTGATTCAACAGCGGATACCGCTAGCGGTTTAACCGGATATGCCCTTCAGTTAAATCGTAAAAAGGCATTCCTCCTAAACCAGGTTTTTGATGAGATGTTTAACAATCCCTTTACACCTTACATTGAGAACTGGCTCACTGAAGGTAAGCTTGATACGTTATTAGCGGCATCACTTACCAATAAAGGCATCAACGCCAAGTATGCCTTTGGGGTTTATAGTAAGTCGCGTAATCTTATGGTTATTGAAAAGGATGCTGAATACAGAGAACCTCTGGTACTTGACGGCATGTATTTCAGGTTATTCCCTGCAAATAATTATGCATCACCTGATTATCTGGTACTTTACTTTCCTAATCAAACCAGATATCTTCTTGTACAAATGGGAGGAATGTTAACCATTTCTGGTTTACTAATGCTGGTCATAATTTCCGCTTTCATGACAGTTATAATTGCTATTTTCAGGCAAAAGAAGCTTTCAGAAATGAAAAATGATTTCATCAATAACATGACGCATGAGTTTAAAACACCTATCAGCACTGTATCATTGGCGTGTGAGGTTTTGAACGATAAGTCAGTGCCAAAAACTGATGAATTTGTGCACTCATATATTGATATTATCAGTGAAGAGAACAAGCGCCTGGGAGTGATGGCTGAAAAGATACTTCAAACAGCCATATTGGAAAAAGGTGAATTGAATTTAAGAAAGGATAAGATCAACTTGCATGACATTATTGAAGATGTTGCCCATAAAATAGCTATACAGGTTGAAATACGCGATGGCAGTATAAACGTTGAACTCAATGCCGAAAATCCGGAAATTATTGCTGACAAAGTACACATTACGAATGTGATTAACAATTTACTTGATAATGCCAACAAGTATACACCGCGTAAACCGTTGATCAATATTATTACGCAAAATATTAATGAAGGTATACTAGTCAGTATAGTGGATAATGGAATTGGAATCAGCAAGACCAATCAGAAAAAGATTTTTGATAAACTATACAGGGTTCCAACAGGCGATGTACATGATGTTAAAGGATTTGGCCTTGGTTTGAGTTATGTTAAGTTCATTGTTGAAAAGCATGAAGGAAAAGTAAGTGTTGAAAGTGAACCAGGTAAAGGCTCAACCTTCAAAATATGGTTGCCACATAAGGCATGAACCACTAAATTTGTAAAATGGAAAATCAGAAAGTAAAAGTTTTACTGGCAGAGGATGACCGCAACCTGGGAAACATCCTCAAATCTTATCTTGAAGCCAAGGGTTATTCTACACGTCTGTGTGTTAACGGACAGGAGGCTTATGATCAGTTCATAAGGGAAAAGTACGACTTCTGCATAGTCGACGTTATGATGCCCGTAAAGGATGGTTTCACACTTGCAAGAGAAATCCGCCAGCACGACAGGCAGATACCTATTCTCTTCCTTACAGCCAAATCACTGGAGGATGATAAACTTAAGGGGTTCCAGGCTGGTGCTGATGATTATCTTACCAAGCCATTCAGTATGGAGGAATTGTTATTACGCATGGAGGCTATCTTAAGGCGCTCAGGCGTTAGTCCTTCAGGCAGTAAGGTATTTAAGATTGGCGACTTTGACTTTGATTACAATCTTCAGGTACTAAAGATCAATGGAGTAGAACAGCGCCTTACATCAAAAGAGAATGAACTGCTCAGGCTCCTATGTGAGAATATGAATGAAACCCTCGATCGTAGTTTTGCCCTTAATAAGATATGGCAGGACGACAGTTATTTCAATGCCCGTAGTATGGATGTGTATATTGCAAAACTACGCAAGTATCTGAAAGATGATCCAAATGTTGAGCTGATCAATGTGCATGGTATAGGATTCAGGCTGGTAATCAAGAGCCAGTAATTTCTACTGTCACAGTAACCATCTGAAAAGCAATCAGAAACAATTTGCCATATGAATATAGCAAGCCAAAGGTAACTTATGCAACTACCAAAGGTATCTGATGCAACTATAAGCTTTATAGATATTACTTTTTCCTTTTGAAAGGTTTAGCTTTTTTATTTCGCTTCTCCTCTACTTTCTCTGCTTCCTCAATCAGCGAACGCCAGTCTTTTGGACCTTCAATTGATAGATCAATCGTTTCAGAGTAATCATTTTTGGTGATCTTCAGCACCTCAATTTCTTTGGTTAGATATGTTTCAATCTCATCAAGTACCGGCTTTTCCTCTTTACTGCAGAATGAAATGGCTGTTCCTCTTTTTGTACCACGCCCGGTCCGTCCAACACGATGTACATAATTTTCTGCTTTTTCAGGCAGATCATAGTTGATTACATAATCCACGTCAGGTATATCAATCCCTCGTGCCGTAACATCTGTAGCAATAAGAATGCTGACATCTCCTTTACGGAATGACAACAATGCCTTTTCCCTTTCTTTCTGATCCTTATCACCATGCATGGTAACACTAGGTATCTCCACACGTTGAAGTGCAGCCTGAACTCTTTCTGCCCGCACACGTGTCCTAACAAACACCAGTATTTTACTTCCAGGGTGTTCATTGATCATTCGTTCAAGGAAGAAACGCTTATCGTCCATTTCAATGAAGGTGACGAAATGGTCAATGTTCTTAGAAACGGGGTCTTTTGGTGATATTTGTATCCGAATAGCCTCTTTTACAAGTGAATAAGCTAACTTTTTTATCTCATGGTTAATTGTTGCTGAGAAAAAAAGTGTTTGTCTGTACTTTGGTAATTTGGTAACCAGGTGTCTGATGTCGTGAACAAAGCCTAAGTCAAGCATATGATCAGCTTCATCAAGAATAAGAATTTTGACTTTATCGGTAGTAATATAACCTTGGCTTGTAAGGTCGAACATTCGGCCCGGTGTAGCCACAAGGATATCAATTCCTTTGGCTAGTTTCTTTATTTGAGGATCCTGTTCAACACCTCCATAAACACATAATGTTTTGATACCACTGCCTTTGCTGATGGTTTCAAATACTTCAGTAATCTGTATAGCAAGTTCCCTGGTAGGAACCATTACCATACATCGGATGCCACCTTCATTTTTGTCCTTCAATAGCAGATTCACAACAGGAATAACGAATGCAGCAGTTTTACCTGTACCGGTTTGCGCTATAGCAAGAACATCCTCACCATTCAAGATGGGGGGAATAGCCTTAAACTGAATATCAGTGGGCCTGCGAAACCCTATCTCTTCAAGGTTCTTCTTGATTACAGGGGCAAAATTAGAGTCTTCAAAACGCATAGGGTACCCGGTTAATCAATGTTCATAATAGTAAATTCATCCCAGTCAAGTGCAACTTTGAATTGCTCCCTGTAATGATTCAAGGAATTATAATCAAATAGGTGGGTAAGGACATCCGGCTCATTATCAGCACAACCTGTTATCACTTTTCCTTTGAAGTCAATAATCACCGAACCACCCAGATGAGGGATGCCTTTACCATCATCCCCTATCCTGTTCACGCCTATGCAATATGCCTGGTTTTCAATTGCCCGCGCTTGTAGAAGAGATTGCCATATATATGCACGGCTAGCCGGCCAGTTAGCTACATATATTAGCATGTCGTACTCATAACTGTCATTCTTTAAACGGTTTTTGCTCCATACAGGGAACCTTAGGTCATAGCACACCATAGGTTTGATTTTCCACCCTTTTAGTTCAACTATCAATTGTTTGGAACCCTGTGAAAACTTGTGATGCTCATTACCCATACGGAACAAATGACGCTTATCATATTGCTCGTATGTTCCATCAGGTCGCATCCATATAAGTCTGTTAAAGAATTCTTGTTTTTCTGACACAGCAATACTTCCAGTGATAACACAGTTTAGTTGTTTGGCCGTTTTTGACATCCACTGCATTACAACCCCATCCATCGTTTCACTTATATTATCTGGATCAGTTACAAAACCTGTTGCAAACATTTCAGGAAGGACTATTAAATCGGATGGCTGATCTAAGGCGGTCAGTTGATCAGTAAAATATTTAAGATTAACATCCTTATCAGCCCATTCGAGTGGGGCTTGTACAATAGTAACATTAATAGGTTGAGGGTTCATACAATTTGGTTTTACTAACCTTTATTCAATATATCCTTGAGTGGACTTTCAAATAATGCTTGAAGGTGTGCTCGTATAAGTTGACAGGTTTACTCCTGTTTTAATAAACAATTTAAATCTTACAAATGATTTCTGCAGCTTTCTCCAATGTTTCATTGGTTTTAGCAAAACAGAAGCGAAGCATTTTATTGTCAGTTTGATTATGATAAAATGAAGATACAGGAACAGATGCAATCCCGTATTCCTTTGTGAGCCTGATTGCAAAATCTAATTCCTTCTCTTCACTAATACTTGCATAATTCAACAATTGGAAATAGGTTCCTTTTGCGGGGACTGCTTTAAACCTTGAAGTTTTGATCAGCTCAAGAAATCTGTCTCGCTTTTCCTGATAAAATTGCCCCAAATGAATATAGTTTTCCTTATTTTTCAGAAATTCAGCAATAGCGTATTGCACTGGAGTATTCACGGCAAAAACAACAAATTGGTGCACCTTGCGGAATTCCGCTGTAAGGTTTGGGGGTGCAAGAACAAAACCACATTTCCATCCGGTAGCATGAAAGGTCTTACCAAACGACCCAACCACTATTGAATGAGTTGCAAGTGAAGGATATTTGCACACACTCTCATGTTTCTGATTGTCAAAAATAAGATGCTCATACACCTCATCACTCATTAAAATAATATCACGGTTCTTTATAAGTGTTTCAAGCTTTTTCAGATCAGATGATTTTATAATGCTACCCGTTGGATTGTGAGGCGAATTAATAATAATCATTCGTGTACTGCCTGAAATAAGTGAAGGCAGTGTTTCCCAGTCTATTGAATAATCGGGTTGGCGCAGTTGTGCATATTTAACCATACCACCTTGCAATCGAACTGCTGGGCCATAACTGTCGTAGGCAGGTTCAAATATAATAACCTCATCACCAGGACGGATAAAAGCTTCAATTGCAGTAAAAAGAGCTTGCGTTGCACCTGCAGTAATAGTTATTTCAGTTTCAGGATGATAGTTAACCTTGTAGCGGTCAGAGAACATCTCAGAAATTCTTTCACGTAGTATCTGTATTCCAGGCATTGGTGCATACTGATTGTTGCCTTTAAGCATATTCTCATTCACAAGTTTTATCAATTCTTCACTAATGCAGAAGTCAGGGAATCCTTGTGACAGATTGAGGGCATTATGTTCACGTGCCAATCCGCTCATTATGGCAAAAATACTTGTGCCGGTTGCCGGCAGCTTGGAAATAATGTTGCCGTTAAAATTATCCATTTGGGGTTATTTGATGAAAAGCAAAGATAAACAAGTTTAAGTGAACTCAATATTAGGTTTAAATGAACCCATAATCAAGTTTATTTGGACTCTCCTGCTAGTGTAATAAAAAACCTATTCCCAGTTTAATTGAACTCTCCGGCAAATTAATTGAACTCTCTATTAGGTAGTCTGTTATTAAAATGCAATCACAAATATGATGTGGTTTTTTCTTATCTTCGTATACTGAATAACTAATTACATAAATTATGAAAAGCATTGATTCTTATGATTTTAGCGGCAAGCGTGCATTGGTCAGGGTTGATTTTAATGTACCATTGAATGAAGGTTTGAAGATCACCGATACTACCCGAATAGATTCTACCCTTCCAACAATTAGAAAGATACTTGATGGTGGTGGCTCAGTGATATTGATGTCACACCTTGGAAGACCAAAGAAAAACTTTGAAAACAAACTGTCCTTAAAGCACATAGTTCCATACCTAAGTCAGGTTATAGGACAAGAAGTTAAGTTTGCTGATGATTGTATGGGCGAGTCAGCAAAGGAAATGAGTGCAAATCTCAAGCCCGGTGAAGTACTGTTGCTTGAGAATTTAAGATACTACGAAGAGGAAGAAGGAAAACCCCGGCTTGCTGAAGATGTATCAGAGGAAGATAAGAAAGCAGCAAAAACTGCTGTAAAAGAAAAACAGAAGGAGTTTACCAAACAGCTTGCATCATATGCCGACTGTTACGTGAATGATGCATTTGGCACTGCTCACAGGGCACATGCTTCTACTGCGCTTGTTGCGGCCTATTTCCCAAATGATAAGATGTTCGGATACCTCATGAATAATGAAGTCGCCAGCCTCAATAAAGTATTGAAAGAAGGCAAGAAACCTTTTACAGCAGTGCTTGGAGGTGCGAAAGTATCGGGCAAGATTCAGATAATCAATCATCTTATTGATAATGTAGATAACCTGATTATTGGCGGTGGAATGATGTTCACCTTTATTAAGGCAATGGGTGGAAAAATTGGCAATTCATTGGTTGAAGAGGACTTGCTTGAGCTTGCAAAAAACACATTGGAAGGTGCCAACCTGCATGGCGTTAAGCTAATCCTCCCTGTTGATGCTATTGCAGCTGATGGTTTTTTCAATGATGCCAAGACCCAGGTAGTAAAGGCAGATGAAATTCCCGATGGATGGTTAGGCTTAGATATTGGCCCTGAATCAGTAAAGCTTTTTGATAAAATCCTTATGGAATCAGAAACCATATTGTGGAACGGTCCAATGGGAGTGTTTGAAATGCCGGCTTTTGCTGAAGGTACTATTCAGGTAGCTCAATCAATTGCCCGGTCAACTGAAAAAGGCGCTTTCTCCCTGGTTGGAGGTGGTGATTCAGTAGCTGCGGTTAACAAGTTCAATCTTGCTGATAAAGTCAGCTATGTTAGCACAGGAGGCGGCGCAATGCTTGAGTTCATAGAAGGAAAGATCCTTCCTGGTGTTGCAGCTATTGAAGAATAAATCTTAATATTCTTTGCAAAAGCTGATGTTATTTAGTGAAAGCTAACAGCATCAGCTTTCATTTCAATATGCCCTTTGCTCTTTGCATTCATTATCACCTTCAAAGCTGTTAATGATCTTTAGAAGTTCATCAACAGCATGATCCTCTGGCACTGATTGTTTCATCACATGCTTTCCTTTATAAAGCGTGACTTTACCACTACCTGCACCAACATAACCATAATCAGCATCAGCCATCTCACCGGGTCCATTCACTATGCAGCCCATAACTGCAATCTTAAGTCCTATTAAATGTGAAGTAGCTGCTTTAACTTCCTGCAGGCGTTGTTGAATATTAAAGTTTGTTCTTCCACAGGAAGGACAGGCGATATAATCAGTACGAGTGATTCTTGAACGTGTTGCCTGCAATATGCCGAAACCTATATCTATTATTTCCTTTTTTGACTTTCCACCTGCATCAATACAAAGTCCCTGACCTAAGCCATCCAACATAAGTGTCCCGGGATGTATACAGTTTTCAATCATAACCTCCTCCATATTAAGGCTCTTAGCACAACTCATTAATAAGATTGGATTTATGCATCCGCTTTCTCTCAAAAATTGAATTAGTTCCGTTGTTTCACTCGCCGGCAATTGTATAATCAGGGAATTCACCGGATCTTGCTTTAAAAGTTGAGCTAGTTCATGTCGACTATTTACTTTAGGAAGAATATCTGCAATCTTCAATGGTTGCCCATATAAACTATACTTTAACTTATGCCTGGTACTCTCGGTAATTTCCGTTTGAATATTTCCTTGTGAAGCCGCCTTTTTACCATGTTCATCTGTATTTTCTACAACTGAATATATATGAACTATCGATTGTGCAGCCAACTTTTCGACACTACCATCAGGTTGAGCAATAAAAAAATCAGTACCATCCTTAAGCACAAGGCCTATGGGATCATGAGCATTCGGAAAACCGCAAAAGGTCTCGCGGTCGTTTAGGAAAGTAGGGTCAAGTTGTTTCAAAAGTAAATCATTTCTTACTTCCCTCACATATAGCCCATCTTGTCTTTGAATATTAAATCTCTCCTTAATAGCCTTTGCAACAGGAAGTTCCTTTTCAGGGTCTTCAGTTAGCGAAACTCTGATAGTATCACCTAAACCATGTGTTAATACGGCCCCTATACCGGCAATTGATTTCATACGACCATCCTCACCATCACCTGCTTCTGTGACACCTAAATGTAAAGGGAAATTCAAATCCTCTTGCTGTAGTCTTATAGCCAGGTCACGATATGCTTGCAACATAGTTTTAGGATTGCTTGATTTTACAGAAAGCACCAGTTCATTATAGTCCATTGCTCTGCATATTCTAGCAAACTCTAAAGCAGATACAACCATTCCCTCAACTGTATCACCATACTTAGAAACTATCCTATTACCAAGCGATCCCTGATTTACCCCTATTCTTATGGCAGTCCCGTTTTGTTTACAGATACTCAGTAAAGGCCTTAAATTTGAGGCTATCAATTCCAACTCTTGTTGGTATTGAGCATCACTATATTGACATATATCAACCTTACCCGATTCCCTTTTCCCTGACTTTCCAACATAATTGCCCGGATTGATCCTTATCTTTTCAACAAGAGAAGCAGCAACTTCAGCAGCCTTTGGATTAAAGTGTATGTCGGCTATTAAGGGAACTCGTATACCCTCTGATCGGAGTCGCTTTTTTATTACCTCAAGATTCACGGCTTCTTTAATTCCAGGTGCCGTAATTCGAACAAGGTCGCAACCTGCTTCAACCATCCTAATCACCTGATTAACTGTAGCTACTGTATCAAGTGTATTGGTATTGGTCATTGATTGCAGCCTGATAGGATTTTTGCCTCCTACCAATAACTCTCCAATCCTGATCTCCCTTGAGGTATAGAATTTCATATCCCAAAAATACTAAAGTATCAAACCTTAACTGGATGGAAAGTGAATTATATTATCAGGTTGATAACATTTTCTATGAATCGATGTTATTGCCCTATCAAGCATAATTAGATGTTTTATGTAACAGCACACCATAGCATAATAATAAGAGTTACAATAATTCTGATGATCTGAAAGATGCTAATTCAGTAAAAATATTTGGTCTGGCTTTTGTCTTTGCATTTATAATGGCTCTGAATCTAGCCTTATTTATAGGGAGTGAGGGACTTACATTCGGTGCAATAGCAGGTTTCCTGACAGGATTTGGCTGGGTATTTTTTGCAATTGGTATCATATCATTGTTTGAAAACCGACCTTTTAATTATGTGCTTATTAACGGAGGTTATATGACCGTTGCATTTACAAGAAAAATAAATAAGAAAAAACACAATCTCTTTGAACATTCATCTTGTGTTATCGTTTTGTAAACATCTTGAACTTCTTGTTCCTCTACCCGGTTATTAAGTATTCTGACTTATTTGCAGCAATTGATTGATCATCATTTAAATCATCGCCATATGAAATCAATTCTTACAATGTTGCTTATTTTAACTGGCCTGTTTTTACTTAGCTACTGCACAAGTAAAGACCAGAACACAGAAAACACCGAACAAACCAGTGAACAAACCACTGAAATGTCAGAACAAGACTTGAAAGACAGGGGTGAATACCTCGTCACGATTGCTGGTTGTCATGATTGCCATTCTCCTAAGAGAATGGGTGAAAGAGGCCCTGAAGTTATCAAAGAAACTGCTTTATCAGGCTTCCCTGCTGAAAGGGAAATAAAGAAAGCGGATAAAGAAGCTTTGAGAGAAGGTTGGGTTCTTAGCAATGAGGATATCACGCAGTCCGTTGGCCCATGGGGAGTTTCCTTTTCTGCCAATCTCACATCACACCAATCAGGTATAGGTACATGGAGTGAAGAACAATTCAGAAAAGCGCTAAAAGAAGGTAAGTTCAAAGGTATGGATGGAGGCCGAATGTTGCTACCCCCAATGCCCTGGCAGAATTTCGCAAATATGAAGGATGAAGATCTCAGAGCAATTTATACTTACTTGAAAAGCACCAATCCCGTAAGTAATGTAGTACCTGCCCCTATTCCTCCAAACGAGCTCTGAATAACCACTATTTTGTCTACTTTTGCGTTCTATTTATTTAACTCATAGAATGCTAACTACTTTATTTCCAAATAATTTTGAATTCTGTACCCTGGCTAGTGGCAGTAGTGGTAATTGCCATTACTTTGGTTCAGAAGAAGAAGGTATACTCATTGATGCTGGAATAAGTGCACGGCGTATCAGGAAGTCTCTTGATGAAATCGGAAAGGGCATTGAACGTATTAAAGCAGTATTTATAACACATGACCATATCGACCATATAAGTGCTCTAACGCGTTTGACAAAAAAGTTCCAGATACCGGTTTATTGCACTGAAGGAACCTGGAAAGGCATTTTGCGCAATAGATCAACATTTGATGTTGACCAGTCAATGTATCATGAAATCAGACCTTATAAAAGATACCTTGTAGGGGGTTTTGCCGTTGAGGCATTCCCTGTTTCACATGACGCCCATGGAGCTGTTGGATATCATATCTCAAACAATATCAAAAGCGTAACATTGGCCACTGACCTGGGATATATTTGCGATAATGCGGCAAAGTACCTTCGACAATGTAATGCCATGATGATAGAATCAAATTACGATGAGAACATGCTTCTATATGGCAGTTACCCGCAACACCTAAAGCAGCGAATACACGGGCCTACCGGTCACATGTGCAATAGTCATACAGCCAAATTCATAGCAGAAAATTTTAACCATAACATTTCGCATATAGTGCTTGGACATCTCAGTGCTGAAAATAATACTCCTTTAAAAGTAATTGAAACCTTAAATGAAGCATTGCTTAACAAAGGAATTACTACGAATGGAACTATAATAAAAGCACTGGCGCGCGGTGAACGCTCAGAGTTATATGTTCTGGAATAGATTACCGGGCCTTGAAAAGAAAAAAAACCTAACTTTTTTTAGTCACCTCTTGTTTATTTAGAAATAACCTGTAATTTTGCAGTCCCTTTCGAGGGAAGAACATTCCTCCTTAGCTCAGTTGGTTAGAGCATCTGACTGTTAATCAGAGGGTCGCTGGTTCAAGTCCAGCAGGGGGAGCCAAAAAATAAAGCCTTGCCACAGCAGGGCTTTTTTGTTTCTTCACTTTTCTCCCGTCAATCAACCAATGATGCAATCCCTGCATGTTGGTCACACTAAAGTTGTTATAAAGCATGGTTTGTTCAGAACGACAATGATTTGACAAGATAACCGGAAGTGTATAATATTATTCGGACTAATTCATTTTGAAATGATTATGAAATTTTTCTAGGATATTTCTCCGGAAATGCTTATATTTACACTATCAGAATAAGTTATTTCAGAGCTGGTGACCAGTAGTTATGAAGAATAAAAGTAATTATCTGATATTCAATTTCATAAAGTGCATTGCTTTATCAGTGATAACTGGTTGTACTGATAGCGAGTTAAATATTATGGGTGAACCCCTAATCTTACCTACAATTTACGGTCATTTTGTGTTTGTAGAATCCACTTCAGCCGACTACTCCATGTCTATTGAATTTGCACCCGGGAAGGAGTTCACTGTAGAATATGGAATTTACTGGAGTAACATTAATAAAATTCCGTCAGATTCTGATCGTATGGAACAAGGTTTCGCAAATTCTAGTGGTCGTTATTATTTTCATTTATATGGGTTAACTCCGGGGATGACTTATTATGGTCGTTGCTATGTAAGAGTTAGTGGCAATATAAAATATGGAGAAGTAAAAACCTTCACTACTCTAGGTAATGTTACAAGCGAAATTCATTTTAATCCTGACCTTAATTACGGAACTCTTGCAGACATAGATGGCAACATCTACAAAACAATATTAATTGGATCTCAATTATGGATGGCCGAAAATCTGAAAACGACAAAATATAATGATGGTGTGGATATTCCTCAGGTCATTCAACAAACAGAATGGAATAACTTGACTGTGCCCGGTTTTTGTTATTACCTGAACGATCCGGATACATATAAAAACACTTATGGAGCTCTATACAACTATTATACGATGAACACCGGGAAACTTTGCCCGGATGGCTGGCATGTCCCAAGTGATAACGAATGGAGCGTTTTGACATCATTTTTAGGAGGGGACTCAGTGTCAGGCGCAAAACTGATGGAAACCGACACAATACATTGGGTTTATTCATCGTCACATATAACCAACAGCAGTGGTTTTACTGCCTTGCCTGGTGGTTGGCGCTTTCCAAGTGGAGACTTTAGTGAAATGGGTTATGAAGGCTATTTTTGGTCTTCAACTGCTTATTACGATCCCATCGCAGATTTTTATGGTGTCTGGATGCGAAACTTTTATAGCAATAGTGAAGCTATTGGCAGGGGTTATAATCACAAGTCGATAGGGTATTCCATTCGTTGTGTCAAAGATTAAAATAGGGTCGCTGGTTGTTCTTGGTTTCTTTTAATAGGTATTTATGGATCCTCATATTTCCACTGACGAATATATTTACCCCAGTGCTCTTTAACAAATTTCAGCTTTTCAGCAGAGTGTTGATGCTTGAAAACCCTATATGCTTTCTCTGTTTCGATTTTAGTTGTTAGACTCTTTGTTGCTTGATCAAAATCAGGGAGCGATAGTTGGGTATAAATCTTTTTTATGGTATTGAAAGGATCTGCTAGCAATTCTTCATAAGAAATCTCAATCAGATTTTCTTGAGGGATCAAATGTTTATCCACTTCGTATTGCTCGATTAAATGAATATAGTGGTTTATAATAAGGGCTTCGAGTTCCTTATCAGTAACTCGTTGAACACTATAGTACTTGAGTATTGCCCTTTTCCACATATTCAGTGTCGAGAAGTAAATATTGTATGGGTTCCGGTATATAAAAATGAATTTAGCCTGTGGGAACATCTCTAATAGCAAACCAACCCGCGCTAAATTAGGTGGGCTTTTCAGTACAAGCTGTTTCCCGGTGTTTTTGAAAGAAATGTATTTCAGGGTAGTATAATATTCTTTCTTCCAGCCTGCTAAGTAATTTTGTTCCGACAAATGAAGTTTGATATTCAACCAATCTCTCCATTGCCTGGGAAAAATCATTCCCCAGTATGCCGAATAGGCAGATGCTTTATTCATGAGGTAATCATCTTCCTCATCTGCCTCAAAGAGTTGCAAAGCACTGTCGTGAAAGAATGGGTTCTGAATTCTAAAATAATTTACCACATATTGCAGTCGCTTTGGCAGTTTCTTACCAAAGAGAAGATTTGTATTTGGAAATAAGGCATCGTAATATGTCAGATAACCGAAACGTGAATCACTTGCCAGTAACTTATGCAGTAAAGAAGTTCCACTTCTGTAATGTCCTAGAATAAAAACCGGATCTTTTGTAATGGCTGTTTTTTGTATTCGGCGACTGAATATCAGGTATTGTAAAAAGGCAAGAGGCAATGTTGGAATGATTTGTAGGTAATACACTGGAAGCAAGAATATTCCCTTTAGGGAGATTCTTCTGCCGATGAGAAGTCTTCGGGTAAATTCAAGCAGCGAAATATTGATAATAGGAATTTTGCTCATTATATAATCTCAATTTAGACTAACCTTGAGAACCTGACATTGGAATATGGGAAATCAACTCCCATGGCAAAAAATACAAACAATCCGCTGATGACAGCTACCAATAGTGACTCCCAGTTAAAGCCGGGTTGAATTATAGGCGCTGTTATTTGAATCATTGTCATCATAATACCTGCAATGATTGATATGATTGCCGTCCACTGATAAAGGTGCAGTCCACCAAATACCGGTGTTTGAACTTCACCACGATATGCTTCTTCAACAAATCTACCCAGGCTGGTAAGTATCAGATATAATCCAAATATCAAAGTAGGTGAACTCCCTCTGTTCCAAAGAGTGAGGAGGAAGACACCTACACCTGTAAGCCATAAAATGGCATAAAGCTGAGTTGGATGAACCAATTCCCCTTTTAAACCAGAAATATTGCAAACTCTTGACCGCGGATGAAAATACCTGATACCAATATGCGGGTTATCAACTTTGCGTCCATGACAGCATCCATTAACCAGGCAGCGCAATCTTCCAATTGCCTGTGTCCATGGCATTACCACAGAAGCCACTCCCACAACAACCCACGCATTAAGTCCCATTAACCAAACAGCCAAACTTCCGAAAACAATGCCTACTATTCCCCCGTAATAACCAAATGGTCGTTTTAATTTGGCCGAACCTTCAATGACCTGGGCCCACAATGCCGCACAGATGTTTACAATCACTACAAACACCAGAAGTGCCAGTGCATATTCCCTGCCTGTAAGTATTCCGGCTAACAGGACTCCTGTGAAAGCGCCTAAGCCAACATAAAAACCATGATTAATCACCCTAACTTTCCCAAATACCCATTCCTTCCATGAATTTGCAATCAGTTGTGAAGAGTTCCTTAAGAAATCCCATATCCTCAGGTAGTTAGAAGCGAGGAGGTATATTAGTATTGAACTGATAAAGCTCAAAGCTAAAGAACGACCGCTAATTAATTGAATAACAATGAGGACAATACCAATTATTATGAAAACCCAAGCTACCTTACCTAATTGGCGGAATAGAGCTTCCAGGGAAATAAAATGGAGGAAGACTGGGACCATAAAAAGGACTGAACCCGTTTTTGGTAAGTACTGTGCTCCTATTCCAGGATATAGAAATGCAATAAATGCTGATAAGGATAATGCCAGAAAGCATTTAATTTCCCATTCTCTCACGGAATTTTTGCTTTTCAGTATGAATGGAACTACAATCAGGAAAACTATGCTCAGAAATGACAGATTATACACTAAAGGGTTTGATCCGATTGGAATCCAGAAAGATGAACTCACAACCCCATTTAATTTTTCAATCATGTAATTGCTGAGAATCAAATAGGCAATAACCCATAAAAGCGTTGTTAACCTATCACGATTATCAGCAACCTCTTTTCTGGCTTCAGGGTAATCCAGCACCGTCCTGATAAATTGATCAGGGAACCTCCGCTTCAGATCAATTGATTCATGCCCTATAACAAGTGCTACCATTCCCAGAACTGTTAAAGGAGCAACCATCCAGATGCCACTAGCTGAACCCGTAAATATAAAATAACCGATCATTGCTAACCCAAATCCCCAATATATTGGATGGCGGAAAAGCCGGTATGGCCCTTTTGTTACAAATAGTGGTGGAGGGAAAGCATTCATAGGCAATCCTTTTCCATAGAACCGGAGCGCATACATACCCCAGAGCATAAGTGCGCCTCCCATTATCATCAATGCACTGCCGGCAACCTTTGATTCAACAGCCGGTAAAGGAATGATATTTTCTGTAAAATGCGCCCATAACCATAAAGCTACAGGGACAACCACAAGAAAAAAAACCGCATAAAGGAATTTCCCAATAACCTGTTTAGAGTTTTTCATTTCCTGATCCTCATTTTGTTATAAAATATCAACATCGCCAATAAAAGAAATCCTGCTCCATAAAGAACACTGTATAATCTGGCTGTTGTGCCCGAATAATCAGTGAAGGAAGAAATTATTGCTGATTGGGATGGGAAATAAGCAGGAAGAAATCTTATGATCACATTATTATGAGCCTCAGCATAATACATGGGGTTTTGAAGCCAACCTGAATCAATATTGGCTAACATAACAATGAAAAACACACCTTCAAGCTTACCCTTTATCAAACTACCAACAACAAGGCCATAGCAACCGTAAACGAATCCTATTAACATAAGGCTGAGTATGAATACAAAAAGGTGGTTGATTGGGATAAAACCATTTACAAGTAGGCCGATATAAACAGCAACCATCATGATCACTATGAAAAGGGCAAGTAAATTTGAAATTAGCAGTTCAAATGGATGATATCCACAAATTACAAGCCTTCGGTTCACATCACTCTCTATTTGAATGAGGAAAAGAGCCATTAGTGAGGAAAGAAATCCTGTAGATGTGACAGCAAAGAATACCAGGGCAATGTCCTTTAAACTTTCCCTAATAAACCTTTGAATATCCAGTGAAGCTAATCTGAATGGGATAGTCCTTACCGGAGCAGTTAATTCAACTATTGTTAGAAATACCAAAGGGATCAAAATCAATGCCATGACGATAACCGGCCTGCGAAACAGAATTTTCAGGATCATGGATAGGCTTGTCATTATTCGCATTGTTCTCATGATAGTTTTCCCTCTTCCAGATTATAAATTTGATTGAATCGTTCCCTTTCTGTTAACAGATGTGTAACAATAAGGATAGCGCATCCTTCATTTTGCAAATGATCAGTATGCGTCCAAAACCGTTGATAAGTATCCCAATCAAAGCCATTATATGGTTCATCCAGGATCAGCAGTTTAGGCTGATGGAGTAGTGCAATAGCAAGGTTCAACTTTTGCTGTGTACCTCCGCTCAGATTAGCAATTTTATCGTCTTGATATTTTTTGAAATTGAACTGATTCATTACTAATTCACTGGTATCTTTCCATTTTTTTCTTGAAAGGTTATATGCTGCTGCGAAATACCGAAAATGCTCATTAACAGTTAGCTGTGAGAAAAGAAGTGTTTGCTGAGGACAGTATCCGATTCGTCCGGAAGTATGTACCTTTCCACTATCTGATTTCCACTCACCTACGATTATCTTTAAAAGTGTTGATTTCCCTGATCCGTTTTCACCAACTATCCCGTAAATTGAGGCGGAATTCATTTCAAGTGAAACACTTTTCAGGATTTCCTTCCGCCCAAATGATTTGGATATATTTTCTACTTTAAGAATCATTGTATTTACTGCTTGAAATTTACCAGTTCATGTATCGCCGTACCATTGGAAATCACTTTACCATTACTGTGCAATTCACATTTACTGAGCCATTTAGTCTCATCGGCCATCAGAAAACCTAGAGGAATGCTTTTATGGAAATTGGGCAAATAGCGTATTATCTTTCCAACTACCGACTGAATCTTCTTCTCAGATTCAAGAATAACTTGACGGTCAAGGTAAAGTGTAAGATTGCCTTCCTGAATAACAATCCTATCATCTTCAATCAGGCAAGTGCCAATTTTTTCTCCATTCAACCAAAGCCACTGCTTCTTATCGCTTTTTCTTAGCTCAATCCACACAAGATTATAGCTATCTGAACCAAACCGCCCCCAACGTAATTCATCCATAGGTATTCTCCATGGTGATGCTGTTAAAGTTAATTGTTCTGCGTAGCCTACTCCTGTTAATGTCCTTTCATTAATTAGCAATTTTACTTTAGATGCCGGTTGATAGCATTCCCAATCTAAGTATCCTTCCTTTGAGTCAAATAATCTTGCCTGGATCATTTGCATTGAAGCACTCCAGGTTCCTGAAACTCCAAAGTCTGAGTCCTTCCATGTGATTACATCTCTATCTAATACCGGCATCTGTACTTTCCTGAATCGCGACTTCAACACAACCCCTGATTCCGGATTATAGCTCAACCAACTGGTATACTTAGCACTCATACTATGCCATGTAAGCTGTGCTGCGTAAAATATCATAGCCTCCCCGTTCTCCCCTGCAAAGTCGAGGTACCATTTGCTGAGACAGAAATTCTCATGTTTGTTATTTAGCGCACCATTGGTCATATTTCAGGTTTTGTGTCAGTTTGCCTTTTTGAAATCTGTTTTAGAAAGACCTTTCGGGCTGGATTTTCATAAACATACTTAAACACAAGTCTTTCAAATAAAGAGAAGTGCCCTCCTGATAAAATGTCATGATGTTCATTCAGTAAATCAATACCATCTGTTGCATGGTGATGAAGCCAGGCGTTTACTTTGGGAGAAAGCTTATTTACCAGATCTTCCTTGACGATACCAGACTGCTCACAATCCTCCAACGGAATATTGATGTAACCGGCAGCAATATCATCCTCAAAATCCTCTATATCATATTGATAACGGCATGCATTACCAAGGGGCTCCAAAAGGGTGTATTTCTGTGGGTCGTCATTGAAAATTTTAAGAGTAGCACGAATGGTTCCCCTTATATCCAAAACATGGAAGTGCCATGTAAGCTCTTCTCTTGAGTAAATAATCCATTTATTCCTTCTTTTGGCATCAAACAGCAGTGATTCAAGGATATCGCTGGTTTCTTCCTGAAAATTCTTTCCAAACTTTTCAGCTAACTGAAAGCAATGAAGCATAAGATAATCAACCTCATCCTCCGGATCTTTCGGATTGTGTGAAAATTTAATTTTGCTTATGATATAATTGCTTTCATCAGTATATCCGGTTGGTAGCGCAATATCACCATCTACCACATCATCCAGGTAACGCATTAAAACATAATATGATTCAAGGAATTCTCCTCTAACCGGAGCAATTGCAATATATTTAAAGAAACGGAGATATCGTAGGAATGACCTGTATTTCCACCCACGTGTTTTGAGCATGTGGTGGTATATCCTTAAGCGCATCTGTTTGGCCTGTTGTCCGATACTCATATGAATCATTTAAAGCCTATGAAAGCGGCTCTGCCCGAGGAGAACTTCGCGATGGTGGAGAGAAATTTTCAGGCAGGGGAATGAATTCTTTATTATCCTTCGGTGGCAACTTAATTCTTCCTTCTTTCCAATCTTCCTTTGCCTGCTCAATTCGTTCTTTGCGTGAGGAAACAAAATTCCACCATATAAATCTTTCACCTAAAGGTTCACCACCGCAAAGCATAAGTGTTGCATCTTCGTTGGCCATTATAACAGGATCAACACCTTTCTTAAAAACCAACATCTGTCCATTTAAATAGGTCGTTCCTGATAACTCAACGCTGCCTTTTGTTATATATAGTCCTCGTTCTGAGTGTTCTTTTGGAAGATCGAGTTTTGATCCTTTAGCCAGCACAACATGCAGATAAAACAGTGGCGAATGAGTTCTAACGTTGTTGTTTAATCCATACGCAGTACCGGCTATCAGCCGCATCCAAATTCCTTTATCAGTAAAAATTGGAAGTTGCGATGAGGTGTAGTTATGAAAAGAGGGTTCCGTTTCTTCATCTTTTTCAGGTAGTGCAACCCAGGTTTGTATCATCTCAAGCTCTCCTTTGAAAACTGAAGCGTCCTCAAATCTTTCAGAGTGGGCAATGCCCTTTCCTGCTGTCATCCAATTGACTTCACCAGGCCTGATAATCTGTTCAACACCCAAACTGTCTCTGTGTGTAACTTGTCCGCCAAAAAGATAAGTCACAGTTGAAAGGCCTATATGAGGATGCGGCAATACATCCATTGCATGAGGTTCGGCAGGTACATTAGAAATTGGGCCAGCATGATCCATAAAGATAAAAGGGCCGATCATTCTCCTTAATCGAAATGGAAGGATACGCTTTACTTTTACAGTTTTACTGATCGATGCCTCCCTTGAATGAATAACTAAATCGAGCATACTCATAGTCGTTATACACAAAGTTAATCAATTTTGGTAAAAACCTTAACCTTGAGGTATATTAAATCATTACAAATTATGATGTCAGGTCGTATTATTAATCGCTATTTTGCAATTTGTTATTCTGAAAAAGTTCTGAAACTGAAACAATATATTAAGCATTCAAGCTAAATACTAACTTTGCACAAAAATCATCGTCTGTGTCCCCTTCTATTCTACTGATTTCATTTTTGGTTTATACCCTCGTCCTATTCCTGATAACCTTTATTACTGCCCGAAAAGCAAATAGCGAAGGGTTTTTTATCGGTAATAAGCGATCACCATGGTTTGTGGTGGCATATGGAATGATAGGTGCTTCCATGTCGGGTGTTACGTTTATGTCTGTACCTGGCTGGGTTGGAACAAGCCAGTTTTCTTATTTCATGGTAGTTCTTGGATATTTCTTTGGTTATATAATCATTGCTAATGTCCTTTTACCTCTATACTACAGGCTTAATCTGACATCAATTTATACGTATCTTGATCAGCGCTTTGGATTCTGGTCGTATAAAACAGGGGCATTTTATTTTATACTTTCACGAGTATTAGGAGCTTCTTTGCGTATGTTCCTGATTGTTTATGTTCTTCAACATTTTGTATTCGATGCGTGGGGTTTCCCTTTCTGGCTAACCGTAGTTATTTTCATTTCCCTTATTATCCTTTATACTTTCAAAGGTGGTATAAAAACAATCATTTGGACTGACACATTGCAGACTACCTTCATGTTGCTGGCACTAGTTCTCTCAATAGTTTTAATTTCAAAAGATCTTGATTTTAGCTTTACTGAACTTGTTAACCGAGTTTTTAAGAGTGATTACTCTAATATGGTTGTTACTGACTGGGCAGCAAGGAATAATTTCCTGAAACAGTTTTTAAGTGGCATTTTTATTACAATTGTAATGACCGGACTTGACCAGGAGATGATGCAAAAGAATTTAAGTTGCAGAAATATTGGCGATGCCAAAAAGAACATGATTACTTTTAGTTTTATAATTGTTGCAGCAAACTTCATCTTTTTATTTCTGGGTGCGGCGTTGCATATTTATGCTACTGAAAAAGGCATTGATTTAAGCACACTTGCAAGTTCAGACGATATATTCCCTACAATTGCTATTAAGTATTTGGGACCCATAGCAGGATTGATCTTCTTTATTGGCTTGATTTCCGCCGCTTTTCCGAGTGCTGATGGTGCTTTGACCTCACTGACAACATCGTTTAGTATTGACTTTCTAGGACTACATGATAATCAAAAACTTTCTGAGAAAAAGAAAACGAATATCAGGTATATGGTTCACCTCGGCTTTGCGGTCTTAATGTTAGGTGTTATCATCGCTTTTAGATCTTTCTACGACAAAGCATTAATCGATAAGTTATTCACAATTGCAGGATATACATATGGACCCTTGTTAGGTTTGTATTCTTTTGGCCTTTTCACAAAGTTCAAGGTAAAAGACAAGTGGGTACCTATTATTGCTGTTCTTTCACCCATTATTTGCTACATCCTAAGTGACAACTCACATGCTTGGTTTGGATATAGATTCGGATTTGAACTTTTAATTCTCAATGGCATAATTACTTTCATCGGATTGATGATTTTGCGCATAAGACAACAATCTGCGCAATAGAATATATCGGCCTTATCCACCAAAAGTAACCGTAGCAAGGTGTCAATCTCCAACATGTCAATTGGTTTTATGTATAGCTCTCCGCCACAGTGGGTGAAAAACCTAAATATTCACCAGTATTTATTTTAGAAATTATACTTGCAATCGCCTGATTATTGTAGTAATTTTATATACCTGGAAAATTACCCCCCTCGCCATGTAAAATGAAAAGCACTGTATAACCACATGCAGTTGGTTAACTTGTTTTACATAGGACCTTAAAATTAAGCATATGAAAAAAATCATTCACATTCTGCTCCTGGGGGGATTCCTTTTTCATTTTGGTATTGTAACTACATGTGCACAAATAGCTATCGGTGGTTACAATGTATATTATGGAAGCCTCCATAACCATACAGGTTACTCTGACGGACAGGGAACACCCACCCAGGCTTATCAATATGCCCAGGAGATCGGCCAACAAGATTTTTTCGGGTTGTCTGATCATGGTGAGCTCTTATCATCAACCGAATGGAACAACATCAAATCAGCGGCAAACAATGCCAACATTGAAGGAGTTTATACAACCTTCTATGGTTTTGAGTGGTCGAGTTTCTGGAGTTATGGCCATGTATCGGTCTTTAACACAACTGATTACTGTGGCTATCCTGCTGTAGGCAGTTTTAATTCTCTCCTCACCTGGATTAATTCCCGTAATGGAATTGCCTTCTTTAATCATCCGGGATCTGACAATTTAGCATATACTGAATATGATCATTTCACTGACCCACCGTCATCAAAATTTGTAGGTATAGAGCTATGGAATGACCATAATGGCTTCAGTACTTACTATTATAATGATGGTTTCTATTCCAATGATGGGAATAAAAGCTATTATGATGAAGCACTTATCAGAGGCTGGAAAATAGGAGCTGCCGGGAGTGACGATAATCATTCGGCAACATGGGGAACAGCCACTCCAATGAGAATGGCCGTTCTTGCACCTGCTAATACACGCACTGACATTATGAATGCATTAATTGCACGAAGATTCTATTCAACTATCGATAAAAATCTTGCATTGTCATTTAAGATTAATGGATTTGAGATGGGCTCTTCAGTGGCTGCTGGCAATTATGATGTAGCCATAGCAGTTACAGATGCTGATAATGAAATATTTACGCAAATACAGCTAATTAAAAATGGAGCTGTAATTAACAACTGGTTCATATCTGATGCTGCTCCAACTTATTCTTATAATGTAACTTCGGTAACAGGCGACTACTATTATGTGAAAGTGACCCAATCAGATGGCAATGAAGCCATTTCCTCTCCAATCTTTATTACAGCACCACCCAACCAACCGCCACTAGTTCAAATTACATCACCAGTGAACGGGGCTGAATATAATACAGGCGCTACGATTCTAATTAATGCCACAGCCTCTGATCCTGATGGAACTATAAATAAAGTTGAGTTTTATGCTGGCACTTCTAAATTAGGAGAAGATTTTACAGCTCCTTACGAATTCAGCTGGGCAAATGTGCAGAATGGCAATTATGCACTTATATGTAAAACTTTTGACAATTCAGGGTTATCAACAGTTTCATCTGTGGTAAATATTTCTGTTTCAACTCCAAGTCTTGTAGTAATCAATCATCGAATATCAGTAGGTGCCGATGATGCAGAAGAAGGCAAATCGGGAAGTGTTAATTTGACGAATGATGACCTGGAACTCGTATACGATACCAAAACAACAGGCAATCAGGTGGTCGGACTGCGATTTAATAACACCGGAATCCCTCAAGGTGCAACAATTACAAATGCATATATTCAGTTCACGGTAGATGAGAGATCAACGGCAAGCTGTAACTTGAAGATTGAAGGTGAAGCATCAGGCAACTCACAGAGTTTTACTAATGCCCAGTATAATATATCACAAAGAATGAGGACCACCAACAACATCACCTGGGTACCGGTTGGATGGAAAACTGTTGGAGCATCAGGAACAGATCAACAAACACCTGATGTAAAGAATATACTACAGGAAATCGTTAACAGAACTGACTATCAGTCAACAGGAGCCCTTACATTCATAATTACGGGCACAGGTAAACGAGTGGCTGAAAGTTATGAAGGATCTTCATCCAAGGCTGCATTACTGCATGTGGAATATTCGTCAGCCAGAAGCTCATCAGTCAGTAATGCTGTTGTAATGAATCAAACAGCAGAAAAGACAGAGAACCTCAAAGTAATAATATATCCTAATCCTGCAAATGATTTTGTTACAGTTAAACTTGATAACAAGCAGATAATAGATAAAATCATGTGCTTCAATTCATCAGGACAATTATTAAGAACCTATGTTGTGAATTCGGCCGATGATTATAAGATTGACTGCGGTGAATTTAAAAAAGGGCTCTATATATTACAAATACAGTCAGCACATTTACACGGGATTAGCAAATTCATCGTAAAATAGGATAAGAAAACCTTAAGAATGTCTCAAAAATTACGATAACAGAGTTAAAATTTCGATCTTACAATGTTAATAAAAGAAAGCCGCTAAATTGCGGCTTTCTTTTATTAAACAAGATTCTCAAAAGCTTTTACTGTTTCACAAATACCTTAACAGCTGACTGTTCGTCAAACGTAATGCGGAGCAAGTAAGTCCCCGCATTGAGCTGACTCAGATCAATTGAATTGCTATTTATCTCTGTGCTGAATAAACGATTACCTCCCAAAGTAAATATTTCGGCTTTACCAGTTGGTATTCCTTCAATATACAAACGGTTTACAACTGGATTAGGATATATTTTAATTGAAGCAGACAGGGCATATTCAACACCTGTTCCAAGGAAGATAACTTCTTCAACATCAGCGCCTGCAACAGTCACAGTTCCATTAACAGGTTCATATCCTTCGGCAGATGCAACATATGGATATTCGCCATCCTGAAGCTCAATTGCAGCAGTGCCCTCTTCATCAGTAATGAGCACTGTATCATTTAAGGTAATTTCAACTCCGGCAAGGAAACCAGCTTCTGAATCCACGCTAAAGGTTACTATGTAAAGCGCAGGTGCTACCGGTTCAAGCACAACCGTTTCATTTGTGTTGGCTCCGCTAATGTCAATTGTTCCGTTGCCGGTTATGTAGCCTTGCAGTGAAACAGTATAGGTGTAGCTTCCATCAGGTAATTCAATACTTGCGGTTCCATCAGGAGCTGTAGTAAGTGAATCAGGCTGGCCGGTTATTCCAATGCCGGCAGATGCCAGTGGTGTGCCTTCGGGATCTGTAACTAAAAAAGTAAGGGTGTAAACTGGTGTCGCTGTGGTGATTAGCTGAACTGCAACCTGTGTATTTGCATCATTGATCAGGGCCTCATCTGAATATGTATAGAACCCTTCTTTTGAAACCGTGAATGGATACACTCCATTAGCGAGTTGAATGGATGCCGTACCTTCAGTGCCTGTGTACAAAAGTTCACCATTTACAATAATTTCTGCTTCAGCAACAGCTGACATATTCTCATCATAAACATAGAAACTGAGTTGATAACTCATAGGGATCATGGTGAAATCCACTTCAGTGGTACCTGTGGTTGTAGTAAAAGTGCCGATATAATTAGCATATCCATTAAGTATGGCAGTGAAGTTATGCTCACCCGGAGGCAACATACTCCATACAACTCCCTGATCATCGGTCAAGAATGATCCTTCAATTCCTTCTACAGAAATTTCAACACCTGCAAGCGGAGTACCACTTTCATCAATGGCAGTAAAAACGGTTTGGTACATGCATGCAGGCATGAAGTTAACCCTCCCAAGGGCCGGATCATCTACTATATGAGAAACGACACCTTCAATACTTGTTGAATCCTGTGTTGCTACTCCCCAACAATTATACATGGCATACTGCTCCACTGGTCCGTTGTTGTACAGATCGTAAAGTATTCCTCCATTCCCATTGTTAGAAAACTGATTTCCACCCGGATTGAAGTTATCAGGATCAGAGTTACCCATGTTTACCTGAGGATAACCTACAATGGTTATTCCCCAAAGGTTTCCGGTGATAATATTACCTGTAAGTGAGGCCACCAGATTAGATGATGCACTGCTGGCGGTTAAATTGATACCGCTTCCACCAAGGTTTGGCAGATTCTGGATGTTATTGTCTGTAATTGTATTGTAACGAATTACACCATTGATAGGGCTACCGGTAAGAGTGATCCCATAGCGGTTCTGATCAACAATATTAGAATCGATTACCACATTTCCCGGAACACCTAATAATGAGGAATAGGCTATTCCACCCGATTGTAAAGCTCCATTGCCAATTACCGTGTTACCAACAATATAGGTAGTGTCTCCATCACCGGCAGGCCCCATGTTAATTTGAGGTCTGTTGCTGTTTTCAGTTGTATTCCCAAAAATGTAATTATTACGTATAACAGCTTTAGTTCCAACATTTGAACCTGAAGCTATTGCACCACGTTGATTGTAGGTTAAAGTACAGTTTGTAATTACTGCATGCCCAGAAACATCGAGTGCAGCTCCTGAAGCATATGATCCGGTAGTAGATCCACTTCTGTAGTATGTTTTATACAATTTGCTACCTTGAATAGTAAAGGTACCGGAAATTGCTCTGATACCTCCACCAAAAAGTAAGTCAGCATTTTTGATGTGGGTAACGTGATCTGTAAGTAGCTTAAAACCACGCCACCTATTAGTTGATAAGCTATCGATAGCAGTAAAAGTGGCTTTAACAGGCGCATCAATAATTAATGTTCCACCCGATTCTATACCGGCTAGATCATGAAATAATACTGTTACATCCTCAAGGATGTTAACAGCATCTTGGGGAGCGATCAGAATGGTTGTGGTAATTTCATAGTGATCGGTGTTCCAGATTACAGCTCCTGCTGAGTTCTGAACCAGTGAATCGAGTGTCCAGGTTACCCCTGTCCCGGGGGTGCTGAACTGCGCCTGAGCAAACAAGGCGACCATTGCAAACAACAATGTAATGGACTTTTTCATAATATTTAAGTATTAATTAGTAAGTAAGAGTTGCATCAGGAAAAACCCAAAATAAAGAACCATTTACCTCCAAAGTATGGGGTAAAAAATCACATTATTTAGATGGTTTGTTGTAAGGGCAAAGGTAGGCCTTATTTCCAAATGATTGTTTTTATCACAAAGGTGATTATGATGCAAATCTAGAACTATTTATAACATTTGATTCAAATTTATTGTCATGTTACCTTTTAAACTACCGTTATAATACATATTTTATACGGTTACTATACGGTTACTTTACCTTAAGGGTAGAGTAACCGTATAGTAACCGTAGTTTAACCGTATAGTAACCGTATAGTATTTATTAAGGTATAAAAAATAAAAAGCCCTGCATAAAACAGGGCATAAGTTATAAACCTAATTATTTAAGCAATTACTTCATAATTGTTTTAACGTTATTAACGTCAACTTGACCGCCCTTTCCATTGATTACGCTTTTTATCTTACTCTCTTTATGCCCACCGTACAACCAGTAAGTAAGTTTATGATGTATATGTTTCTCAATATGTTGAGGTGTTTCGATTGCCTGATCAACTATAACCGGAGCTTTAAAGAAAACACAATAAATACCTAATCCCCAGGCTTCATGGCTTTCAACATCATCTGATACTTTATATGACGCATATCCATTTGTTGAGCCATGGTTGAAAGCTTCAGCAGTAGGTGGGTCATAAGGCATTTCGCTTTGATAAAAATACATTCTGCCCTCATTTCCGTTCCAAAGAGTCTGATACTCATGAAAGTGTTCACAAAACAGTCCGTACACAGTAACCTTGTCACCATTTACAATAAGTCCGTTCTTGCATGTATTTTCTGTCCACCCAACATTATTTCCATGGTCAGCCCTCCAAAGCCATGTATGGTCAATATGTACATTGTTGCTATTGATCTCCATGCAACTTTGGGTTTTTCCTTCTCCATAGCCACCAACCCTAATAAATATATCGTGCAGGAAGGTCGGATTCGCTTTATGATCATTGGTTGAGTTGGGCTCACCAACCCTAACCAATGTTTCTGACTCTATTTTTCCTGCATCAATAATTAGTCCGCTAACAGATATACCACTAACATCCTTAATCTCCAATATTGCATTTCCATTTGCCGGTCTTAAGGTAGGCATACCAATTCCTGTAACAATTGTACCGGGACGTGTAATTTGGAGGCTTTGGTCGAGGATATAAATTCCAGGACAGAAGAAAAGATTTTTACCATCAGCAAGAGCTGCATTGATGGTTTTGGAGTTATCCTGTTCAGGTTTTACAATGTAAAATTCATTGAGTGAAAAAAGTTCATCATTGGACTTTCCACCACTCCAACTAATACCTGTACTGTTTTCTTTAGATTTAGGTATGCTGAGGGCAAAATCTGAATTGTCGATGATCAAATAAGGTTTTTCGCGAACAAGAGGAGTAGCATCAATAACTGTATAAGGATTATCGGGCCATTTGTCTTCAGGTGTGTTTGAAACACCCATAAACATGATATTCCAGCTACCGGCTTCCCACTTTTGCATCTCAGTATTGCGGGTGAACCATTGCTGCTGTCCGCCTGCCAAGATAGTTCCATCAACTTTTGAATCAGCAAGGAAACCACCGCTCGCCCAGCCATTGTCATGTAGCTGCACGTCACCTTTGATGTGCACTCTGCGCATGGGAGCAGCTTGTGAAACACCCCAGATGTTTAAAGCGCCGGCGGGAGTTTCAATTGTTAAATTTTCAATTGAACGCCAGAAATTGGTAGTAACATTTCCGTTTTTCTCTCCCTTTGATAAGATAATACCATTAATAACCACATCATTAGGCGATTTTCCCAAACCGATATAACTCATGTAATAGCCAACTTTTAAATCTAATTGGTATGCACCGGGCTTGAAGAGTATTGCATACCTGCCTGATCCGAATTCACTACTTCTTGGATGCTGGAGATTGTATAGCGTGTCAATGAGAGCTTGAATCTCTTGCCTATCCATTTGATCATCAAGAATGAAAACGTTTTCATTAAAGGCTTCAATATTAAATTTTGATGCAAAGGCAGGCAATCCAGTTGGGATTAACTCTAATGACTGAGTTTTAGCTGTTTCCTGACAAAGTATGATTGCTATGAGACTTATAAAAATCCAGATTTTCATGATGATTCGGTTTTTGATTAGAACTGAGTTGTGGATATGTTGTGCCTGTAATGTAAAGTTAAAGAACTTTATTGTATTCTATACAATCTGAAATGTAACGAGTTGTTATCTTGACGCTAATCTGTTGCTTTCTGTGAATTAAACAGACAATAAAGTACTAACAAATAAAATGAGGCCTCACTTTCGTTTGGCCTCATTTTACCTTTTCACAAAAACAATTCAATTCATCAATTAATAATAAGCTTCCGGAAGATTACTTCCTCTTTGCACGAAGCTTTTATAATATATATACCGGAAACCTGGTTACTGAGGTCCAAATTTGAAGTGTGTAGGTTCAAGCCATCTTGTGGAATGAGCTCACTTTTTATCATTAAGCCCTGAGCTGTATATATTTCAAGGTTCACGTCACCTTTGAACTGTTGCAAATCATATTTAAAGTAACCGTCAGGTGAGGGATTGGGATACAAATTCAAAACAGCTGTATTGCTTACTTCTTCCATTCCATAGGTACAATCAGTATATGTGAAGTAGATAGTAATGCTGGCTGTATTAGAACATCCGGTAGATGGGTCGGTCACGGTGACTGCATATTCCTGAATATCGGAACCTATTCCTGAGGTTTCTACATGCATTGATCGGTTTGTTGATCCATCATTCCATTCATAGACTGAACCGGGATTTCCAGCATCAAGATCAAGAGAGTGGAAAACACATGTGCCGACTTCCAAAGGACTAATTTCGCGCACCTCCGGATCATTCGCAGGTAAGAGGTTTATATTAGGCAATGGCTTCACAATAACTGTAACATGACCGGTTGAAGTTGAAACACCATCGTAAACATCAACTTTGTAATCTGTAGTTACTAAAGGTTTTACCGTTGGGTTAGGTGCTTGCGAGGTAAACCCCGGGGGGTTGGATGACCAGTTGTACGTATAATTTTCTGAACCTCCACCGGCGAGGGCAAACAATTGAACTGATTGACCTGAACAGGTATTGTCAGGCTGCGCTGAGGGATTTGCCACTAACACATCGCTTGGGCTAATGAATGTAAAGTCACTTGTGCTTTCATCCACTTGAAACTGTGCATAAGCATTTAACGAAAATGCTAACATTGCAATTAAGATATATCTCATCACTTAGTTTATTAATATTTGTCTATATGGCGGATTGATAAAATAAACTTCTATTGGTTTTTTATATCATATTTATCATCATAATGGCGCAATGTAACTTTAGATCATGTAAATAATTCACATTTAATGAATTTGAAGTCTAAACTGCAACTTGATTGTATTAATTAGTTCAACATGGTATAATTTTTACCAGTGACAGGAAGTAACACCATATATTAATAAAACTAGTTGTCACTTGACTAGCATTTAATACATTTGCTGAATAATTGTATGGGTAGAGATATCCTCAGGCAAGTTTATAAGGGGTTACATATTAATGATTTACGCAAATACAAAAGTTACATGAGCGGATTTTTTGGGTGTATTAAAACACAGGATTGTGTCAATGATGTCTTCTACGGAACAGATTACCATTCGCATTTAGGTACCAAGCGTGCCGGTATGGTTTTTTGGAGTAAGGATAAAGGCTTCCAACGTGCAATTCACAGTCTTGAAGATGGTTATTTCAGGAACAAGTTTGAAAAAGACATAATCAAGTTCAATGGAAATGCAGGTATTGGTATCATTAGTGATTTTGAGGCTCAGCCCATTGAGGTAAGTTCACATCTGGGACGTTTTGCCCTTGCACATGTTGGAAAGATTGTAAATGTAGAAGAACTTGAGCAGCAATTCCTTGCAAAGCGACAAAACTTCTCTGAAATGAGTCAGGTGGGCGTAAATCCAACGGAGGTAATCGTTAAACTTATATGTGAATGTGAAGACTTCCTGTCGGGGATAAAAAATGTATATTCCACGATTAAGGGCTCAAGTTCCATAATTATACTAACCAGCGACTGCATTTATGCCGCACGCGATAAATATGGCCGCACCCCAATAATAGTAGGTAAAAACAGTCATGGTTATGCAGTTGCCAGTGAAACATGCGCATTCGCTAACCTTGATTATAATATTGAGTACTATCTAGGTCCGGGTGAAGTGGTTAGAATAACTGCTGATGGATTTGAGCAATTGTTACCACCGGGTGAAAAGATGCAGATTTGCTCGTTCCTTTGGGTGTATTATGGTTATCCTCCATCGTATTACGAAGGAATAAATGTTGATTCATGCAGGTATAAATGCGGTGCAGCCCTTGCAGCAAAAGACACTGTTGAAGCAGATTTTGTAGCTGGCATACCTGATTCAGGCATAGGTCATGCATTGGGATATAGCAACAGCAGGCAAATGCCCCATATGCGACCATATTCAAAATATACACCTACCTGGCCAAGGAGTTTCATGCCTCAAAGTCAGGACATGCGTGACCTGGTTGCTAAGATGAAGCTCATACCTAACGAGGACCTTATAAGAGATAAGCGTGGAGTTTTCCTGGATGATTCCATTGTTCGCGGTACGCAATTAAAAGACAATACTGCCGATCTACATGAAGCAGGAATTAAAGAAGTGCATATGCGTATTGCCTGCCCACCACTTACATATCCATGTGAGTTCTTAAACTTCTCCCGGTCACGTAGCAGCTCCGATTTAGCAACAAGAAGAGCAATTTTACAACTTGAAGGTACGGAGGAGGTTGATTTAAAAGAATATTCTGATTCAAAATCACCAAAATACAGGGAGATGGTTGAAAGAATACGTCAAAATCTTAACCTCACATCATTACAATTCCAGGAGCTTGATGATTTAGTAGAAGCAATTGGATTACCAAAAGAAAAGTTATGTACTCATTGTTGGGATGGTTCAAGCTATTTTTAAGAACATCAGCTATAGTTTTCTTATGGATATTGTTTCCATTAACTGCACATACAACATCCATAACAGTTAGTGGACCGGTTAGTGGTTCATGGTCATACGACACTATTCTCGTACAGGGTAACATCAATGTACCTGAAGGCACCCAACTGACAATTTCGCCAGGAACCCTGGTACAGTTTCAATCATGGTACCGTTTTGATGTTCAAGGCAGTTTATTGGCCCAAGGCAATCCAGGTGATTCAATTATTATTACTGTTATTGATACAGCAGGATTTAGCAATCAGCAGCATGGACGCGGAGGTTGGTCAGGTATCAGGTTAAGGTCATTGGCTCCCTCTGAAGATTCCTCAATATTCTCATATTGCAGCTTCCGGTTTGGCAAGGCTACAGGTGATTCTTTAAATTGCTATGGTGGTGCCATCTTAGTGGAAAACTTTAATAAAGTTAGGATTAGTAACTGTTTGTTTTTTAATAATTATTCATTCTATAGTGGTGGAGCCGTTTATTTACAAAACTCCAACACAAAAATAAAAAACTGCAGGTTTACCAGTAACATATCAGGAAACACAGGAGTCGTATATGGTTATGGAGGTGGAATCTGCGCCCTGAACAGTGCACCTGTGATAAAAATGTGCAAATTTTATAACAACATATCGACCGGAGTAGGGGGAGCATGCTCCTTTGACAATAGTGATCCTGTATTCGAAAATAATATCATGCAGTTCAATTCGAGTGCCCTTGGTGGTGCAATAGGTATTTTAAGAAGTTCACCTAATTACACATTTAGCAATAACCTTATATCACAAAATCATGCATTATTCTTTGGAGGTGGTGTTTGTTGTATTCGCTCATTTCCTGTTTTCTCAAACCTAACAATAGCCGATAATTCATCGGCATATGGAGGAGGGTTTTATTGTAACGATTCTGCAGCACCTTCAATTTATAATTCAATTATCTGGGGAAATTCAGGAATTGGGATAAGCGCATATATATGGGATTTAAATTCATCACCAAACTTCTATTATTGTGACATTGAAGGCGATACCACGGGTTTTGAAGGTAGCGGTTCTCAGATGGGTTATACCGGTCAATATGAAAACAATATTAATCTGTCTCCTGAATTTTTAGGCACAGGAATGTTTCCTTATCAACTTTCACCATTGTCTCCCTGCATTGATTCAGGAACTCCTGATGTCTCATTCCTTAATTTACCTCCAACTGATTTGCTAGGTGAGGCCAGAATAACAAATAACTGTATTGATCAAGGTGTTTATGAAACCAATAGCTCAACGAGTGTAAGATTTATTGATTTGGGTGAAACACTCCTCTGTTTTCCCAACCCCTTTACACAATCAACAATAATTGTATTTCCTTCTAACGAATCAAACATTAAAGAGGTTAATATATACGATTGTAACGGTCGATTAATAAATCAGCTCAGGAATGATCAACTTGAAAGTAATTATTCATGGGATGGTACAGATGAACAAGGGAATCAGACTTTGCCTGGTTTATATGTAATCAAAGCTAATTCCAGTACGGCTTTATACACAAGCAAACTAATCAAGTACTAATATGCCAGGTAAGAGTATCAATTATTGCACTATAGGTAAATTAACTGCAACCCTCGTACCTATCGGTAATTGTTCTTCCGATACAAGGTCAGTAAAACTAATTCCCATTTGAACTCCATAGAACTGACTTAATAATTCAAGTCTTGTTTCAACGATTGAAATACCAAGTGATTCTTTTCCTTTGTCAACATCAGATTTATTTCTTGAAGCTATATCCCTGCCCACTCCATTATCTTCAACTGTAAAGATTAATTGTTCACCATCCTTCTCAAAGTTCACATTTATCCTCCCAGCTTTCTCGAGTGGCATTATACCATGCCAGATTGCATTCTCAATGAAAGGCTGCACAATAAAAGCAGGAATGAAACAAATATCAGGTTCAATTACAGGATCAAGCGTAATGCTGTATTCGAATCTCTCTTTGAATCTCATTGACTCAAGCTCAAGATACAAATTAAGTGCATTTATCTCATTGCTTAACCGAACTGTTTGCTTTTGTGAATTAGTAAGGATTAACCTCATTAAGCGTGAGAATTTTGAAATATAAATGGTAGCTACCTTACTTTCATTTTTTATAATAAAAGACTGAATACTATTCAAGGTGTTAAAAACGAAGTGTGGATCCATTTGCCGGAGCAGTGATTGTTGCCTGTACCTGATAATATCATTCTGCATCTCATGCTTCTTCTTAATTTGTTCCATTCTTGCTTTAACAGCAATAGCGGCCAAAATCAAAAATAAAATTACCATCAGGGTCTTAAACCACCATGTTTTCCAGAAAGGGGGATGAATAATAAAATTAATGATTGCCGGTTTAGAGCTAATAAGCCCTTCGGAATTAATGGCATATACCTCAAACTTATATGTACCGGGAGGCAGGAAAGCATATTCAACTTCAATATTCTTTGTGAACACCCACTTATCATTACTTAATCCAAAAAGTTTGTACTTATATAACAGGTCGCCAGCATCTCTGAAACAGATACCGGCATATGCTATTCTAATAAAATTTTGATCATAACTTAAATCATAATCAGGTTTAATAGCAGTACTTTGATCCATTATGTTAACACCATGAATGTACACAGGAGGGGGGTTAATAAACGGATGATATTTTCTACGATCGAAAATTGTGAGGCCACCATTTGTTGCGATATAGATAAAATTGCTATCCCCCTTAATTTGGTTAATCTCATTTGAAATCAAGCCGTTCTCCTTTTTAAAGACAATAATTTTAGGATTTTCTGAACGTAGTTCATCCAGCTTTAATAAATTCAAGCCATTATTGGTAGCCACCCATAAATCATTACCAGTAATGAGAATAGAAGAAATAGAATTTGAGGAGAGGCCAGTTGCATTGGTAATTTGGAATATTGTATCAGGGAGGTTGACAATCAACCCGATTCCTTTAGTGCCGAGGACTGACCCTTTCTGATTCTTTAAGACCTTAACTGCTGTTATTCTATTCTTTAATAAATCATGCTTATTGCCCAGATAAATGAACCTGGTATTAATATATCTGTACAATCCATTAAATGTTCCGAGCAAGAAAGCACTATCTGATTCTTTTTCTATGGATTCTATCCTTAGGGCCATATTATGATCCATATAAGAATCATATACTACCTTCATGTTTTTAATAGAGGTTATACTTTTCATTTGGGCCATTAAAACTTCGTTAGGACCAATAGGATATATATCCTTTATGCTAAATGTTTTTTTTCTATAAGATGGTGAATTCAGGATTGTGTTATGATTGTTTTCATATTCAATGAATTGCTGTCCATCATATGAGTACATAACAGTCTTGGCGCTTATGTATAGATTTTGCTCATTAAATGAGCGTAGTAGGTTAATCGATTTAACATCATCGTAGAAAAAACTCTTAACATGCTTAATTTTCCCTTCCTCTAACTTATCTAAGACGTAATTGTCAGAACCTATGAATAAATTGCCTTTATAGAGCTCTACAGATTGAACATTTTTCCCGGAAAGTCCATCTTGCATTGAATAAGAGACGAAAGCTTTTGAAGCAAGATAATATACCCCTGACCCAAGTGAAGTAAACCATTTCCCCCCTTCACTATCTATCATTACTGATGAAATCGCAACTCCATCAAGATACTGTTCTTTAGACTTGCCATCAATAATTGAAAATCTTTCAACACCTGTACTTTCTTTTCCTATCCATATTGAAGTATCGCTTTCTGAACTGAGCCATAAAATTCTGTCTTTTATATCATATGTGACGTAACTTACATCTTTGTTGATAACTGTTAATAATTCATTCTGTGCAAATAGTAATTGTCCTGATGGCAGTGATTGCATCATAAAATTTCCAAAGGCAAATTTTCCACCAGGTTTCTCAAGCTTCAAATATTTACTTAAATGAGTTGATATCGCAAGTTGAAGGATAAAATTGCCACTTAGGTTGGAGATTGCACTCTGTGCGCCAAATAGTTTACCATCGGATTCGATTATAGATACGGATGCTGAATTATCGATTTCCTTTAAAATTTTAAGCTTTCCATCATTATTTATCCTGTATATTTTCCCATCATTCAAAAAACTAAATATAACATTACCCTTACTATCCGCATGAAATGATCTTTTGACGGGTATCATTCCGTGGCCGGCAATTGATTCAAGTGTATCATTATACTTGTATTTGTAAATGCTATCATGATAGAAATATGATAGTTGGAACGGGAAACTTATAAACCATAATCTATCGGACTCATCTTCATAAATTTCAAATACCGTATTCTCAGGTAGTCCATTCTGTACGTCGTAATTAACGAAATTACGACCATCAAATCGGCTAACTCCCATATTCGTAGCCATCCATATATATCCCTTCTTATCCTGGATAATATGAAAAATCTCAGAGCTGGGCAACCCATTATCAACTGAGTAATTTCTAAAAGCCGGCTGTTGGCTTCTAGCAATGAGAGAAGACAAGGCTAAAATGAAGAAGAGAAAGCTTTTCAGTGGAAACTGCATTTAATTAATCGATAGGCTTCAAAAGTAATAATTATTTTGAACTAATAAGTATAATTGCAGCTTCTCTCATCCTTCTTTGCAATTATTGTCTTGTTTCGGCTTTGCTTTAGTTGTTTTACTTTCACCTATGTGCATGCAATGCTGGCGACAAATACTAAGATTGTCCAGAAAGCATAATATCGATTTTAACTACAATATATTCAAGGAATACCTCGATACTACAAGATTTTATAAAATTTAAGTAAGTTAAATCAGTATCCTAGAATATAAATAGTTACATTTATAAATAAATTGCAACAGCTTGCAAAATCCTTTAAAAAAGTTATATTTTTGTTGCGTTTATAAGGTTTAGCGTTTAACTTTATCTGACATTTCCAGATCATGAAAAAACTCATCCCAGCCAAGGTCATTATATCAGCACTTCTTTTATTTCTTATATCATTTTCGTGCAAGGAATCTGATGATGAAGTAAATACAGATCCCACAAACATGGTTCTCAATGTTACTGTTGAAGATAGTACCACAGGGAAAATAATCATAACAGCGTCTGCTGTGAATGCCATAGAATATCAATTGTACATTGATTTGGCTAGTGAACCTACTTCCACCAATTCCACCGGAAACTTCGAGTATAGTCTAGGGGGCCCGGGAAACTACAGAGTAGAAGTTAGAGCATATGGCGTTTCAGGCCGTTATGTCAAGGCAGAGCGAAACATTTCAATTGATCAAGGTGACCCAGTAACAATTGAAGACGGTTATATTTCACCCGAAAGTTATCCTGATTATGAACTTGTGTGGAGTGACGAATTTAATGGAACCGGGGTTAACCCTGAATATTGGAGTTTTGAGATTGGAACCGGATATGGCGGTTGGGGGAACAATGAGTCACAATATTATCGAAAGGAAAATGCCTCAGTTTCGGATGGCACTCTCATTATTGAGGCTCGCAAAGAAACTTTTCAGAGTAGTAACTACACCTCAGCCAGGATTGTTACAAGGAATAAAAAATCATTCCAGTATGGAAGAATAGACATCAGGGCCTTATTGCCTGTTGGTCAGGGAATGTGGCCTGCATTATGGATGCTAGGAAACACTTTTCAAACAGCTGGCTGGCCGGCATGTGGTGAAATTGATATAATGGAAATGATTGGTGGAAAAGGAAGAGAGAATACTGTGCATGGCGTGCTTCATTGGGATAATAACGGACATGTGCAAGCAGGTGGCAGCTATACTCTGCCTTCAGGGATCTATGCTAATGAGTATCATGTTTTTTCTCTAATCTGGGATGAAACAAATATCAGATGGCTGGTAAACAATGTGCAATACAATGTTATTAACATCACTCCATCACATATGACAGAGTATCACCAGCCCGGATTCTTTATATTTAATCTGGCAGTAGGAGGAAACTGGCCTGGTTATCCTGATGCAACAACAGTTTTCCCTCAACAATTTAAGGTTGATTATATAAGAGTATTTCAATAAATTCAATACAATTTACCGAATCAGTACTTTTAAGAGTATTTCAATAAAATCATTGAAAAGTATCAATTTGATGCTTTTGAAAGAAAAATAATAAGAGTTCAAATAATAAATAAACACACACACAACAGACCTAAAAATTAACAGATGAGCAAAAATTCACGCAACTTGATGCTTTTACTGGTAATGTTTCTGAATGCAAGCATATTGTTTGCACAAACACATAGAATTACCGGTATAGTCTACGATGCAGAAACTAATACCGGTCTACCGGGAGTTACCATTGTTGAGAAAGGGACACAAAATGGGACTACCACTGATATAGACGGGAAATTTGGTTTATGGCTTGCATCACCTGATGCTACTATAGTGGCGTCGTTTATAGGATATGAGAAACAAGAACTGCCTGTGAACAGTAATGTTTCTTTTAACATTACTCTTGCCCCGGAGGTCACAGCCCTGAGCGAGATTGTTGTAATTGGATATGGTACTCAGAAAAAGAAAGTAGTTACCGGAGCAATTGCAACAGTTGATTCTGAGAAAATCACATCCACTCCTGTATTGCGAATTGAGCAGGCAATGCAGGGAAGGGCAGCAGGGGTGCAGGTAACCAATCTTTCAGGGCAGCCGGGTGAAGCTCCAACTATCAGAATCAGGGGCGCCGGAACCACAGTTGATGCTTCACCATTGTATGTTGTTGATGGTATTGTGGTGGGGGGTATTGACTATCTTAATCCCGGCGACATTGAATCTATGGACATCCTTAAAGATGCAGCTTCAGCAGCCATCTATGGTGCCAGGGCAGCCAATGGAGTTGTACTGATTACAACAAAAACCGGTGTAAAAGGCAGAATGAATATTACTTACTCAGGATATAAAGGTGTGCAAAATGTTGCCAATACACTTGATATGCTTGATGCAAATGAATATAGAATGATGATGAATGAAGGTGCCAGAAATGCAGGGCTTACAGAACCGTTTGATCTAAATGAAGTGCCCAAGCATAATACTGACTGGCAGGATATACTCTTTGTGAAGAATGCTCCTATACAGAACCATGAAATCTCAGTATCGGGTGGAAATGATAAATCAACTTATTTATCATCACTTGCTTATTTTTCACAGCAAGGTATTATTGGAGGTGATAAATCACAATTTGATCGTATAAGTGCGCGACTTAATACAAATCACCAGGTTAACAGTGCCTTGAAATTTGGCAATAATCTCTCGTATTCTCACATTGTAAGAAGAGGGATTGCAAGTAATTCTTCTTTTAATGGAGCATATAGTAGTGCATTAAACCTTGATCCGTTGACTCCCCTTTATGAAACAGACCCCGATATTCTTGCGCAAGCACCATATGCAACGGAACCGGTTGTAAGAAATAGTGCAGGACAATATTATGGTATTTCTAATTATGTAGGGGCTGAAGTAGTTAATCCAATGGCTTTATTGGAAACTCAAACAGGAGAAACACGGGTTGACAAGGTTGTTGGTTCAATATTTGGTGAACTTGAAGTTATTAAAGGCCTAAAATTGAGAAGCAGCCTTGGAACAGATATGGCTTATGTATTGAATGACAGTTACAGGCCGTTATTCTACTTAAATGGAGCTCAATTGAATGTTGACAAAACTTCAGTGAGTAAAGGAATAGACAGGTATTTTAAATGGGAATGGGAAAATACAGCTTCATATACTTCTAGCATTGGAAACCACAATTTCTCAGTACTTGCAGGTGTAAGTTCAAGTAAGAACAATTTTGAGAACCTCTCAGGTTTTAATGCTGATGTACCTATAATTGATCCTGACCATGTTTACCTTAACATGGCGACAGATACGGTTTGGACAGCCTATGGAGGTGCATGGGAAGAAAAATGGTATTCAAACTTCGGCCGTTTAACATACAATTATAAAGAAAAGTATTCATTAACTGCTATTTTAAGGCGTGATGGATCATCTATATTCGGACCTAATAATAGATATGGTTATTTTCCATCTTTAGGACTATCATGGGTTGTCAGTGATGAAAACTTCTTCCCTGATGCTAAATGGATTGATGCTTTAAAATTTAGAGCTTCATGGGGTGGTAACGGAAATGATCGCATTGGTCGATACCAATATTTATCTGCTATAGATAAAAGTAGAGGATATATAATTGGGGGTGGTAGACTTACAGGAGCTTCACCTTCCTTTGTTGAGAATAATGATATTCGATGGGAAGCTTCAGAGCAAATTGATCTGGCAATGGACCTCCAATTGTTTAATAATCGACTGATTGGAACTGTGGATTATTACATTAAAACGACAAGGGACCTTCTGGAGCGAGTTCCTATTCCTGCACATGTAGGGAATAATCCACCTTATGCTAATGTTGGAAGTGTACAAAACAGAGGCGTTGAAATATCACTTGACTGGAGAAATGTGGCTGGAGATCTAAAATATTCTGTTGGTGTTGTAGGTTCATACAATATAAATGAAATGATTTTGGTGGCTAATCCTAATAAAGTTCTCCCGGAAGGAGCAGGTTGGGCAGTATTCTCAGGTATAACAAGAACTCAGGAAGGACGTCCTATCGCCGATTTTTATGGTTACCAAACTGATGGAATTTTCCAGACAATGAATGATGTGTACAGACATGATAATGCTGAAGGTGAATACCTGCAACCAAATGCTAAACCTGGCGATGTACGCTTTGTTGATGTAAATGGTGATGGCGTAATAAATCCAGATGACAGAACAGTGATTGGTAATCCAATTCCTGACTGGACATTTGGCATGAATATGTCAATTGACTTTAAAAACTTCGATTTTGGCTTGCTTTTAACAGGAACGTACGAAAACGAGATCTTTAATGGCAGCCAGCGTCAGGACTTGCGATATACTAACAGAACAACTGCAATTCTTGACAGATGGACAGAGGATAATCCGAATAATAGCGTACCAAGGTATACATGGGTAGATGTTAATAATAACTACAGAGTGTCTGATTTATACATTGAGGATGGATCGTACTTAAGAGTGAAGAACGTTCAACTAGGTTATTCCTTACCTATTAATATCCTTAAAAGGGTTGGTGCTTCTGTATTCAGAGTATATGTATCTGCTGAAAACCTCCTGACTTTCACAAATTACACAGGAGCAGATCCTGAAATTGGAGCTTTAAGTTCATTTGACATTGGAATTGACAGGGGTATATATCCTCAGGCACGAACCATTCGCGTAGGTACAACCATAACTTTCTAATTTAAAAATCGGAAAAAATGCAAAATATAACATTGAAAATATCAAAATTCTTACTCCTGGCATTAATCCTCACAGGTTGCAGTGATGATTTCCTTGATACTAAGCCTCTGGACCAGGAAGTAACTGAGACGTTCTATAAGACTGAAGAACAGGCAATGCAGGCAATAATTGCAGTATATGATGTACTTGGCTACCAGGAAACACCGGGCGTGTCATGGGCTCCATTTATTGTAATGTCAGATATACTTTCCGATGATTCATACGCCGGAGGTGCTGATGCAAATGATGGTATGGATGAGAATGAGTTAAATACGTTCAATATTCCACCAACCAATAAACTTGTTCATGCAGTTTGGATTAAGAACTACATTGGAGTATACCGTGCAAACAAACTACTTGAGGTAATTGATGGTGTTAATGCTTCTGATGATTTCAAGAAAAGGTTAACCGCCGAAGCAAAATTCCTGCGAGCATACTTCTATTTTGAGCAAGTAAGCTATTTTGAAAATATTCCCTTGATCCTTGCAACAATTAAAGGACCATCAGAATATGATCAACCCCAGGTAGCACCTGAATTAGTATACAATCAGATTGCCCTGGATCTAACTGAGGCTATGGCTGATTTGCCTGCCGTTATTCCTGCTACTGAATCAGGAAGAATAAGTAAATGGGCAGCGCAGGCTTTACTTGCAAGAGTATACTTGTTTTATAATGGAGTTTACGGTAATGAGTTAAAAGCAGGGGATGCAACAGTTGACCGTAATACAGTTGTAGGATATCTTGATGATCTTATTGCAAACAGTGGACATGATCTATTCCCTGAATATGCTGATAACTTCAAACTATCAGGCGAATACGGAGTTGAATCTGTTTTTGAAATTTCTTATGGTGATACTCCTCCCTGGTGGGACTGGGGATATGTAAGAGGCGGTGAAGGTAACCTTTCAGCTCAGATGCAAGGACCCAGAGTAACAGGCTCAGCCAAGTGGAACAGGGGATGGAGCTTTGGAACAGTTGGTCAGAAACTTGTAGATGATCTGAAAGATGATCCAAGGTATGAGTGGACGGTTCTTGAACAGGGAGAAATTGATGGAACTCTTGAAAAAGGCTATCAGCACACAGGTTATTTCTCAGAGAAATATAGTTCTGATGCCATGCACTGGGGATCGGATGGACAATTTGAACTAAATCGTACTGCAAATCACAGGGTTATTCGTTTTTCCGATGTGCTTTTGATGGCAGCAGAACTTGGAAGTGGAAATGCCCAGCAATATCTTGATCGTGTACGTAGCCGTGTTGGATTAGGTAGTATTCCTGCTACACCAGAAAACATATACAATGAAAGACGTTTGGAATTATCGCTTGAAGGTATAAGGTATTTTGACGTTGTACGCAAGGGCATGACATTTGCGACTAATGAGTTTACACTTCAGGGAATACGTGGACCTTTATATGTGGGTGACCAGATAACCTTTGATGTTACATTTAATCCTGCTACGAAAGGCTTTCTTCCAATTCCGCAAACTGAAATTGATCTTTCAGGAGGTACTTTTGTTCAAAACCAGGGATACTAAACTCAGGCACTGCAACATCAGCTATGTTTAGGGCGTGAAAGCCGATACAAATAGTTGCAAAATGCAGTTTTAACATTAAAAAGGGATTACAATAATGTTGTAATCCCTTTTTTAATCTCCTTAGTTAATAAATATTTATGAATACCATTCTAAAACCAGGAATCATTTATAAACTGAATCACCTGATTCAGAGGATATATGCGGCAACTTTACTAAATTTGCACCTTTAATTCTTTAATCACCTTAATTAATCTCAATGAGTCTTGTTATTGTAGGCACCGTAGCATTCGATGCTATAGAAACGCCATTTGGTAAAACTGATAAGATACTTGGAGGTGCTGCTACTTTTATTAGCATGGCAGCTGCCAAGCTACATGATCAGGTCAAAGTAATATCTGTTATTGGAGGAGATTTTCCTGATGAGTACTTAACTTTATTAAATGAGCGAGGAGTACAAACTGAGGGCATCAAAAAAATCCCAGAGGGGAAAACATTCTTCTGGTCGGGCAAGTACCATATTGACATGAATACCCGGGATACCCTTATAACTGAATTAAATGTTTTGGCTGATTTCGACCCACAGGTACCCGCATCATACACTGATTGCACTTACCTGATGTTGGGCAACTTAACTCCATCAATCCAAAAGAAGGTTATAAACCAAATACCCGTTCGTCCAAAGCTTATAGTGATGGATACCATGAACTTTTGGATGAATACTGCAATGGACGATCTTAAAGATGTGCTTACAATGATTGATGTGCTTACTATAAATGACGAGGAAGCACGTCAATTATCTAATGAATATTCGCTAGTAAAAGCTGCACGTAAGATTTTAAACATGGGCCCTAAATTCCTGATCATCAAAAAAGGAGAACATGGAGCATTATTATTCCATGAAGATAAGGTGTTTTATGCTCCGGCCATGCCGCTCGAAGAAGTGTTTGATCCAACAGGTGCAGGTGATACATTTGCGGGAGGTTTCATAGGCTTTTTAGCAAAGACCGACGATATATCATTTGACAATATGAAGAGGGCTATAATTTTCGGCTCAGCCATGGCTTCTTTTGCTGTAGAAAAGTTTGGTACCGAAGCATTACAGGAACTTAAGAATGGAACTCTCTATGACCGTGTACAACAGTTCCTTGGACTTGTTAAATTTGATATCATTCTTTCAGAATAATTTTTATCTTTGCGCCTGTCATCAGTAAAATTTACGTAATCAATTTGCAATATGAAGGTTTACAAAACTAATGAACTAAGAAATGTCGTACTCATAGGAGGTGCCAAAACAGGTAAAACCACCCTTTCAGAGTCCATGTTATTCGAAGGTGGCCTTATCAACAGGCGCGGAACAGTTGAGGATAAAAATACTACTTCTGATTATCGCGAAATAGAGCTTGAAAGGCAAAATTCAGTTGCATCTACAATAATGTATGTAGAGCACAAAGGCAATAAAATAAACTTTATCGATGCTCCCGGTTTCGATGATTTTATAGGCGAAGTAGTCGCAGCTCTCAATGTTTGTGACACAGCACTAATGTTAGTTAATGGACAGAACGGCGTTGAAGTAGGCACTGAGATTACCTGGCGACAAACTGTTAAAACTAAAACTCCTGTTGTGTTCCTGATTAATCATCTGGAGCATGAAAACTCATCATTTGAAGAATCACTCCGTCAGCTCAAACAACAGTTCGGAGGCAGCGTAGTTCCTATTCAGTATCCGGTAAATGAGGGAATTGGGTTCAATGCAATAATAGATGTACTACAGCAGAAAATGTTGAAATATCCTTCAGGTGGTGGAAAAGCTGAAGTGCTTGATATACCTGCAGGCGAGTTAGATAAAGCTCAGGAAATGCTGGCTTCCCTTATTGAATCAGCGGCTGAGAATGATGAATCATTAATGGAGAAATTCTTTGAGGCTGGTACTCTTACTGAAGAGGAGATGATACGTGGTCTTAAACTTGGAATTATTAGCCGGGGTATGTTCCCAGTTATGTGTGTAGGTGGAAAGCCTAACATCGGCGTTGACAGATTACTCGATTTTATCGTTAGTTACCTCCCGGCTCCAAATGAAATGCCTGGCCGTAAAACCAAAGAAGGTAAGGAACTAAAATGTAATCCATCGGATCCAACATCAGCTTTAATTTTCAAAACATCCATTGAAGAGCATTTAGGAGAAATCTCTTTCTTCAAGGTTTATGCTGGTGAAATTACTGAAGCGATGGACCTTGTAAACGGATCTAACGGTTCAAAAGAGCGTATCCCTCAATTATTTGCAGTTGCAGGTAAAAAGCGTGAAAAAATTGAAAAGGCTGTTGCAGGTGATATTGCTGCTACTATTAAGCTTAAAAATAGCCGCACTAATACAACCTTGAATGGTCAAAAAAATTCAGGTGATATCATTGAGCCAATTGAATTCCCTTCACCACGTATTACAATGGCTTTGAGGCCAAAAAATCAGAATGATGATGAGAAATTAGGCGCAGCTTTAACTGAACTACAAAAAGTTGACCCTACTATTACTATAGAATATTCCAAGGAATTAAAGCAGATTATTATACGTGGCCAGGGCGAGCTACATCTTAATATAGCTAAGTGGCATATTGAGAATATTGAAAAAATAATGATTGAGTATTACGCTCCCCGTATCCCTTACCGTGAAACCATCACCAAATCAGCTAAGGCAATGTACCGCCATAAAAAGCAATCAGGTGGTTCAGGTCAATTTGGTGAGGTTCATATGTTGATTCAACCATACACTGAGGATATGACCCCTCAGAAAGAATTTCCAATCAGAGGAACTGAAGAGCATCAACTTTCATGGGGTGGCAAATTGGTATTCAATAACTGTATAGTTGGTGGTTCTATAGATGCACGCTTTATGCCCGCAATCCTGAAAGGTATCATGGAGAAGATGGAAGAAGGACCTCTTACCGGATCTTATGCCCGTGACATTGTTGTAAATGTGTATGACGGTAAAATGCACCCGGTTGACTCAAATGAATTAGCATTTAAATTAGCAGGTCGCCAGGCTTTTAAAGAAGCTTTTAAGAATTCAGGACCAAAGATCCTTGAGCCAATTTACGATGTTGAAGTTATTGTTCCTGCTGACCGAATGGGTGATATCATGACTGACCTTCAGGGTCGTCGTGCTGTTATCATGGGAATGGATAGTGAAGGCAATTATCAAAAGATCAAAGCAAAAGTACCTTTGGCAGAAATGAACAGGTACTCAACTGCACTTAGTTCATTAACAAGTGGAAGTGGTGCATACTCACTCAAGTTTGCTGAGTATTCACAGGTACCTGGAGATGTGCAGACTACACTTTTGAAAGCTTACGAAGAACAGGAAAAGGAAGAAGAATAGAGTTTCAGCTATTAGCTTCATCAAGTTGCTTCATGTTGAATTGCAATAAAAAAAGAGGAGGAAATCATTTGATTTCCTCCTCTTTTGATTTCCTCCTATTTGATCGTTAATTCATCAATTATTTTGTTTTATTTCTCCTGCTATTTTACAACAATCATTTGATTATACCATATAAAGGTATAGAGATTACCATGCTATCGTTACCACTGATTTCGCTGGAAGGGTGTAAGCCATGTACTTTTTATTCTGTTTAATACTAAAAACCTTATTCTCACTACTGCTGTTAACAGCCACCATCACTATTTTCCCATCTGCATTCTGAAAACTAACAGCATCAATATTATTCAATCCCTGAGGTAGCATAGTAGAAATGCGTACTGCACCGGGACGGACAAATTTTGTGAAATGTGCAAGAGCATAATACTCCACATTCTTTGTTACAACACCTGAACCGGAATTGATAGTAACAACTCCCCGGCAGTTACCACAGCCGTTATTTTGCGGTCCATCATTTTCATCCAGCGCCAGATTCCAGAGTAATGCGTTCTTCGACCAGTTCTTGGCAGTACCGATAAAAATATTCTGCATGTTCCACATTAAATTTTCAGAGAAGTCAGTTGCCCATCCACCGCCTGATATTTCAGTGAAATATAGTCCTTTATCAGGATGTGCATTGTGTACTGTTGTCATAGCACTTACGGTTCCTCCATATGCATGAAAAGCAGAACCGGCAACATATTGTTTAGCTTCCGGATCATTCAATATGGTGATTGGATAGTCAGGCCTGTCCCAGTTATGGTCGTAAGTAATTATCTTAGTATCAAGTCCTGCTACCTGTAGTTTGGGCCCTAAATGATCTTTAATAAAGTTTAGTTGTTCAATTGGTTGCATATCCATGCATGGATATGAAGCTGTAGAATGGAGTGGCTCATTCTGAGGTGTTACTGCATCAATTCTTATACCTTCTTGTCCCATCTGTTGGATGTACTTGACGAAGTAATCAGCATACACACTATAGGAGTCTGTGCGGAGACTTCCACCTACCATATCTTTATTCGTTTTCATCCAGGCAGGAGCACTCCAAGGTGAGCCTAAATAAGTCATATCAGGGTAGATAGCTACTATTTCTTTTGCCATTGGAATCACATCAAGCGTATCCTGTGAAAGACTAAAGTATTGCAGGTCAAAATCTGTCTGACCAGCTGGCGGGTCGCTATAACTAAAGTTGGATAGTGAAAAATCAGATGCCCCCATTGTTAAACGCAGGTATGAGATCCCTATTCCCGTTTCAGGATCAAATAAGTCTCTCAAAAGCGTATTTCTTGCTCCATTGCTCATTTTCCTTTTTAAAAGATATGCAGATGAGCCGGTAAGTGCAGCCCCATAGCCTTCTATGGTTTGAAATGTTACAGAAGTATCAACTGTAATTACAGGGAAACTACCGGTTTGAACAGGTTTAATACTGATATCTGCTTCTTTGGAGAATAATTTCAACTGATCACCCCTTGTTAGATAAACTGTGGCGACTACAGTATCCTTTGGCTCCACAGGGGGATCATCTGGAAATTCTTCCTTCCCTTCACAACCTGAGAATGCCATGAGTGATAATAGTCCAATGAGCATTAGTCTATATGTAAGTATGTGGTTTACGAAAGTGTTCATTACTAAATTTTTTGATTGATTCATAATTGTTAATTTGCAGTCTTTATAATTGTATCAATGTATTTTGCAGTCTTCATAATTGTTTCACTGTAATTTGCAGTCTTCATAATTGTTTCAAAGTAAGTTGTTTCAATGTAATTGCAGTAAAAAGACTGACAATTTAAAGCGATTAATCTTATCTGTAGAAATTCCTACTTTGGAAAAGAAAAAAGGTTATTTCAGTATGTGATAATAACCCTTTTTCTTTAACTGTTTGAATCTGATATTATTGCTTAATAGTCTCTATTCTTTTCTCAATCTGGAGGACGGTTAATAATAGTTAGTAACCAGGGTTCTGAACCAAATTAGCATTATTGTCCAACTCGCTCTGTGGGATAGGCCATACCAGCTTATTCTCATTAACAGGGTAAGTTATAGGACCTTGTGGACCGTCAACACTACTCATAACTTCAATTGCCCTGCCCGTTCTTTTAAGGTCAAACCACCTGTGTCCTTCAAATGCAAGTTCAAGCCTTCGCTCTTTTGCAATGGCCAGTCGCATCTCTTCCTGAGTTGATGCATCAGTATCTGGCAGGTCAACGCGTGAACGTATCTCGTTAACTAACTGAGCAGCACCTGATACATCACCTTGTTCATTTAATGCTTCGGCTTTTAACAGCATTATATCAGCAAGTCGAAGGAATATATAGTTTTGTGGACTGGGACTCGAGATATCGCGATACTTATTAATAAACGGGAACTCTGTCTGTGGCCAGTAAGGGTCACCCCACTTACCTGAAACATCCTGAAAATCAATAGAAGCATTCTTCCTTATCATGTCGCCCTCCTCATCAAAAGCAGCAACGAGGTCATGCGAAGGAGTGTTAAATTTTTTCCAATCAACACCCCTGAACATACTAGCTCCCCAGTTACCTGAAGATGATGTCCCTTCATAGTTAATCTCAAAAATAGCTTCTGAAGAGTTCTCATTTTGTCCGTTCCACAAGTCATCATAGTTTTCCAATAAACTATATGGACCATTAATCACGGCATCAGCATATTGTACTACTTTATCCCATTGCTTAGGCTCCTTTGTAGCATACACCTTTGCTAACACGGCATTAACAGCACCAGTTGTTACATAACCTTTGTCAGGACCAGTAGCTGGTACAGTACCTAGAGCGTATTCAAGATCCTGTATAATCTGATTATATACTTCTTCCTCAGTAGCTCTCGCAGGAAACATTTGCGGATAAATAACTGGTAAGAGCTCAGCACTAACAGTTGTAATTTCCTTTAACTGAAGTGGGACAGCTCCCCACAACTGCACAAGTTGAAAATAATGAAAAGCTCTTATAAAGGATGCTTCTCCTTTAATCTCACCTTTTCGTTGATCAGAAAAACCTGGTTCTTCTATTTCAAATACGTTATTTATTATAATGTTAGCTTTTCCGATGGTTCCATATAAGTATGCCCAATCACGACTTACATTTGAGTTTGTGGCGTCAATACGCATTTCATCTATCTGGAAATTTGCAGGATTATCAGCTCCGGCGTATGCATCATCCGATTGAGCATCACCATTAACAAAATAATCCAATTCCCAGTATTCGTTTCTAAAGTCACTGTAAACCCCACCTAATGCAGCTTCAAATTGTGCTGCCGTTTCATAGATCACAGTGTCATTTACATCACCCTTATCAACGGCAACAGGTTGTGAAAGTGGTTCGAGGTCAAGGAAGTCCTCACATGCATAGAATGGCAACAACCATGATGTTAGTAATAGAATTTTTATATATCTTTTCATAGCCTTATACCTTTAAAATTGTACATTTAAACCAACAATTACTGTGCGCGATTGAGGATATGTTCCATAATCAAATCCTGTTTCGATGGCATTATTTCCATATTGACTTACTTCCGGATCAAATCCACTATAGTCAGTAAGTGTCAACAGGTTCTGTCCGGTAACATATAGTGACAATAGTTTAAATACCTTATGGTTTTCCAATATTCTATAGGCTAAAGTGATTGACTTTAATCTAACATAAGAACCATCTTCAACAAATCTGGTTGAGTTTCTAACATTACTGGTATTACCTCCACCAATTGCTCTTGGGATATCTGTTATCGTATTGTCTGGTGTCCATCTCCTTAATACATCTACTGATTGGTTTTTGCTGTCAAACATACCTTCCAGGTCAATACGAGTAGAGTTAAACACTTCATTTCCATAACTTCCCTGCAGGAAGAAACTAAAGTCGAACTTCTTATAGTTGAAAGAATTTGTAATTCCAAAGATGAAATCAGGCATCCCCGATCCTATAACTGTACGGTCTCCAGGATCAAGAATTCCATTTTGATTTAGATCCCTATACATTATATCACCAGTCTCAGGATTAACACCATCAGAAATATATCCAAAGAAAGTTCCAAGCCCAACTCCTTCTCTTAAGATTACACCATTTTCGTTATTGCTATAAACATGTCCAAAAGAATACACTTTAGTATAATCAAGAGATATAACTTCATTTTTATTGAATGACATATTCAAATCAGTTGACCACTTGAATTCTTTTACAGTATTCATACTGCTTATGCTGAATTCCAAGCCTCTGTTTTCAATTTCACCAGCATTTGTAATAATTACTGAAGGTGAAAGTGAAGTTTGTAATTGAACTGGGAGAATTACATCTTTTGACTTTTTCAGATAAGTATCAAAGGCAACAACTACCCTGCCTCTTAATATAGTGAGATCAAACCCGAGATTTGTTTGCTCTGTTGTTTCCCACTTCAGATCAGGATTACCGTATGAAGTGATGCTGATTGAAGGACCTGAAGCAGGGTTGGTTGGAGGTCTTCTATTAAAACTAATTCCTCCAATATTTGAATAGTTACTAACACCTTCAACATTTCCTGTAACACCCCAGCCAGCCCGGAGTTTCAAGTCATCAATAAAAGAAGCACCCTCCATAAAAGGTTCTGAAGAAATTCGCCAGGCAATTGAAGCTGAAGGCATATTTCCCCATGGATTACTCAGTTTGGAGGTTCCATCAACTCTATAATTAGCAAGGAAGTAATACTTACCAGCGTAATTATATGTTACACGTCCCATGAATGAGGCCATTGCCCACTCTTGTATACTTGTGCTCCCTGTTTGAATAACATTTGCTGCATTTATAGTTTGAACGCCGTAGTCTATGTTATAGTCGGTACCTTCCATATAAGAATTTTCACCTCTGAATTTTTCAGCACTACTTCCTGCCATAACTGTGAAATTATGTTCCCCGAAGGATCGGGAATAATCAAGTGTATGGTCAAACAACCACTTGAAAGAATTATCACGTGCAGCTCGCCCAATGCCATTTTGCTGCCTTCCAAACACTGTCCTGACAGGGTCAAGGAAATAATCCCACTGATGGTTATTCAGGTCAATTCCAAATTTTGGTCTGTAGTATAATCCTTCAATTATACGGGCTTCAATGCTAACACTTCCTGAAATTGAACGGTCAGTATTCTTTTGATCAGGACCTTCCATGTAAGCTACAGGGTTTTCCCATGAAGGCTGGAAAGGATTGGGATCAAACCAACCTACCTGGCTTGTATCACTACTATAAATTGAAAGGAAAGGAGGTGTGTTAAGTGCACTCATAATTACGCCGCCCCTTCCTGAGCTTAAATTGTCAGGTGTGTCTTTTGAATTAAATTGACCTACTGACATACTTGTACTCATTTTCAACCAAGGCCTGAGTTCATTATCAAGATTAAGCCTTACAGAAAACCTTTCAAAATTAGCGGGTCGTACAATTCCATCTTCTGCCAGATAATTTCCTGACACATAATATCTATTCTTACTATCACCACCACTGATTGAAAGTTGATATGATTGAGTACTCCCGGTTTCAAAGATCTCATCACTCCAATTAGTGTAACCAGTTTCTGATGGATCAACACTATTGGGTGAAATCTCATTCATAAGGTCACGATATTGCTTTGTTGACAATACATCTATTGGCTTTCTCAAATTTGACATGCCGTAGTATGTATTAAAGCTTATAAGTGGTTGATTTTCAACTCCTCTTTTAGTAGTAATAATTACTACACCATTCGCACCTCTTGAGCCATAGATTGCAGCAGATGTAGCATCCTTTAATACCGTCATACTTTCAATATCATTAGGATTTAATCCCCTGATATCAGCACCTAGTATTCCGTCAACTACATAAAGGGGATCATTAGATGATAGTACGGACGTTGCTCCTCTAACTCTAACGCTCATAGAGGCCCCTGGTTTTCCAGAATTCTGAACAACCTGAACACCTGCAGCCTTACCTTGCAACGCCTGAGCAGCTGAAACTATCGGTCGTTCACGTATTGATTCTTCATCAACTACAACTACTGCAGTACTTACATCTCGTTTTAACTGGGTACCATAACCAATAACAACAACTTCGTTTAATTCAGTAAGTTCTTCTTCAAGTACAATATTAATTACATTTTGAGTGCCAATTGCCACTTCCTGAGGAGTAAAGCCTACAAAACTGAAACGCAAGGTTCCTTGTGAGGCATTGATGCTAAATTTTCCATCCAAATCTGTCACCGCCCCGGTATTAGTACCAACAAGTAATACCGTAACACCAGGTATTCCGGTTCCGGTATTGTCAGTCACTGTTCCTGTAATTATTCTGCCTTGTGAGAAAGCAAAAAGTGAAAACAGTGACAAGAATAAAAGAGTAACTATCTTTTTCATATTTTGTGATTGTTTAATTACTTAATAAAATCGACTTACTGATACTAAACGATTGGCTATTCCCAACATATCTCTTTGATAAAATGAACTAAACTGGGTTTTGAAGTATTTGTCTATTTTAAATCTTCATTTTTATAAACTCTAACGTAATCCACTTCCATCCTGGCAAATGAAAGCTCTGGCTCTATTCCATTCTTAAGTCCATTAGTTTCAAATTCAGGATAACTGCCAAAATTGCCCCCCATAGCAATGTTCATGATAATAAATTGCGGCTTATTAAATGGCCAGGTGTCTTTATCTTTTATTGCAGGCTGATATGTATAGAATACTTCCCCATCAACACTAAACTCAATTTTATCTTTTGTCCAGTTTGCTTCATAAAGATGAAACTGAGTATTGTAATCAGGTACATCAGTAAATCCCAGATTTACAGTATTGCCATGACTTGAGGTAGTATGTAAAGCAGCCTGAACTACACCAGGGCGCCTACCCACATGCTCCATCACATCTATTTCCCCGCCTTCTGGCCACCCAACCTCATCTATGTTCTGGGCGAGCATCCATAATGCAGGCCATGTTCCTATTCCTGAAGGTAACTTGGCTCTGAATACTATTCTTCCATAAGTGAAATAAAACTTGTCCTTGCTTATTAGCCTGGCTGATGTCCATTCACCTCCATTTTTATGAGCTTCAATAATCAGTATTCCATTTTCCTGACGAGAGTTTATCAGATGATCAGTATAATTTTGGATTTCATTGTTACCATATCCGGTAGCACCGAGATTATAGGACCAAACATTAGAATCAGGCGAGCCATTACCATTGAACTCGTCACTCCATATAAGATTATCTTGTGAAAAGGAATTTCCACAAATCAAAAACAGTAATAAAAATACGATTAGCTTCATGACATGTATTTAATTAAAAAGCCAAGAGCGAGAATTCATAAAAATCTCACTCTTGACCTTTTAAGAACTTAGGTATTTATTATTTTACAGCAACTTTTTCAAGGATAACTGACCATCCATTACCATCTACCTCATCACCGTTGAGGTCAACTGATAGATAAAGATACTCAACACCATCAATAGTTCCATGCCCCATAACCTGATATTGATTAGTTGGGTTACCACCGTTAGGTGCAGTTGAACCACCAGCATTTTCACCACCATAGTACCCTTTATAGAAACCTATAAATGCAGCTTGTGAAGGACCATTAGTTAACACAATAGTTTGTTCTGCACCATCAGAGTTAAGTTCCCATGAGTGAGTAGCTGAAAGGAATGGAAAATCCACTAACTCATTGTCAGCGAAACAGCCTGCAGGTTGATTCATATAACCATCGTTACGGGCATCACCATTGGTTTTGTACTCATATACGCCACCTGTAGTGAAAATGAATTCATCATTCATCATACAACCCCATGCCTGTCCTTCCTGCATTTCTGCCATTGGAACTGCCCACCAGTTACTTAAACCAAGACCTGGACCTACAAATATGGTTTTTTCAGCAAGATGAATCTTCCATGTTCCCAATAGATCAGCTTCGGTCAGTTCTGTTTCTGAGGCTAAAACAACTCCAGCAGCAGCACCTGATCCGTTTCCATTAGTAGCAGTGAAGCTAACTTCATAGATCCCTGGTGTTGCATATGTATGAGTTGGGTTGGCTTCAGTTGATTCTGAACCGTCACCGAAATTCCATAAGTATGTTTGAGGATCTCCTGTTGATGTATTTGTAAATGTAGCAGTCATGCCATCAACTGACATTGTGAAATCTGCTGCAGGAGGATTACCAGTTGGTATTGGTGGTTCATCACCAGGATTGTCATAATGAACTAAAACAACTCTCCAATATGCAGCCTGACCGTCGCCAGTTGTATATTTTGAATCTATTATAAGTGTATCAACTGTACCTTCAGTTAGGGTGACAATATCATAGGTCACTGACTGTTGTGGTACGGTTACTTCTTCACCACTTCCGATTTTAACTAGTCCAATATAGGCACCTTCTCCAGTAACAGTTAATTTACCATCACCTATTTCGAATTGATGATCACCATCTCCCCAAGCAGAGAGATCTTCACCATTAGGTCCACGCATATCGGTAGTAGGATTACATTTGTCAGCTAAATCTTCAGCGAAGATTCTAGTAGTACCTACAAATGCTTCACCCCAGTAATCACCGTTTGCTCTGAATTCCATAGTACCATCATCTTTGAAGGTCCAGTCATCATTTAGCAAACAAGTACGCTCAGCAAGAGGAGTAGCACCTCCGAAGCTCCACCATACAGATGAAAAGTCCTGAGGTCCAACACTAAGTGGGAATACACCAGCTGAAGATCTTACTAATCGCCAGGTTTTCTGGTCACCACCAGTTAAAATGGTTTTCTGTGCATTTGCATCAACAAGAGAAACATCTCTGCTTATATTGTCTGATCCACCAGCTCCTGTAACAGTTAATTTTACTTTGTAAACACCAGGTGCATCGTATTCATGTGTTGGATTAGCTTCTGTTGAAGTTTCACCATCACCGAAATCCCAACTTGAAGATGTATAATTCTGTGATGTGTTAGTAAATTTAACCATCATAGAATTTGTGGCGTCAACTTCAAAATTAAAACCTGCGATAACTTCTACTGCCGGATCGTCATCATCATCATCCTTCTTACAAGAAGAGATAAATGTAAGTGCCAGGAGTGCTATTAATACCCAGCTTAATTTCATTGTCTGTTTCATGGTTTTTTTAGTTGGTTTTGATTAAATTAAATTGTTTATAACTATACGCTCAATATCTTCAAATTGCTAAATCAATTACAATTGAAGAACTCAGCTTATAATGCTTTAAAATTAATCTCATTATATCGTACTAGTTTGAATACAAATATAACCAGGATTGACCCATATAACAAATTAAAGTGCAATAATCTTTTAAAAAAAATAAAAAAACTCAGCATTGGTAATATTTGTGCAAGATTATTAACCAAGACGGTATTACCCTTACCTATGACGATAGGATTTTAAAATGGTTGCATGAGATAACATTTAATATGCCATTTTTCGATCTTTATGCTAAATTCTTTGTTACTCAAAAAACAAAACCGGTATCTTTACACTATAAATTTGAACACCATGAAAGTTTGTAAAATGATTTCCCTGGCTTTTCTTTTGCTAACTGCATCGCTTTATGCCGGTGCCCAGCAATCAATCAGTTATGAGCCTAAAGTGAAAAAAGTAACTGTTTACACTACAGCTGAAAATACTGATTTCAGGCTTACACAAACTGCTACTGAAAATTTTAAACAATTCGGACAACCTTTTGAAACGCAGGTGTGTGTGTTTGTTGATCCAACAAAAACATTTCAAGACTTTTTGGGAATTGGGGGTGCAATAACTGATGCATCGGCTGAAACCTTTTACAAGTTACCCAAAGCCCAACAAGATGAGGTATTAACCGCATACTTTGATAAAAATAACGGTATTGGCTATACACTCATACGAACTAACATTCATAGTTGTGATTTTTCAAGCGGCAGTTATACATATATCAATGAAGGTGACACAGATCTCAAGAGTTTTAGTATTGATCATGATAAAAAATATCGCATTCCAATGATCAAAGAAGCCATTAAAAAAGCTGGGGGTAAACTTACTACTTATGCGAGCCCCTGGAGTCCACCGGCATTTATGAAAGATACTAAAAATATGTTGCAAGGCGGAAAGCTCTTACCTGAGTTTTATCAGCCATGGGCCAACTATTTCGTGAAATTCATTAAAAGTTATGAAAAAGAAGGTATTCCTATTTGGGGTATAACTATACAAAATGAACCCATGGCAAAACAAACTTGGGAAAGCTGCATATTTACTGCTGAGGAGGAACGAAATTTTTTAACAAAAAACCTGGGCCCAACTATGCATAAAGAAGGTCTCGCTGACAAAAAGATCATTATGTGGGACCATAACAGGGATTTGATATACCAGCGTGCACAAACTTATTTCTCCGATCCTGAAGTAGCTAAATACGTTTGGGGCCTTGGTTTTCATTGGTATGAGGACTGGAGTGGTGGATTACCAATGTATGATAACCTTGTAAGGGTTAAAGAAGCTTTTCCTGATATGCAATTGCTCTTCACAGAGGGTACAGCAGAAAACTTCGACTCTACTGAATATAATATGTGGTCACTAGGTGAGTCATATGGCGAATCTATGATTTATGATTTTAACAGTGGTGCTGTTGGGTGGACAGACTGGAATATCCTGCTTGATGAATTTGGTGGCCCGAATCATGTGGGTAATTTTTGCTTCGCTCCATTGCATGGTGATACACGTACAGGAGAATTGAAGTATACCAATTCGTTCTACTATATCGGTCATTTCTCAAAATTTATCCAACCAGGAGCTAAACGCATTATTGCCTCACCCAGTCGCAGTCAGCTACTATCAACTGCATTCCTCAATCCCGATGGAACAGTAGTTGTAATAGTGATGAACAAGACTGATAAGGAAACAGATTATTTCCTCTGGGTTGATGGTTCAGCAGTTCCAGTTAAGAGCCTGCCTCATAGTATTGCTACTTTAGTATTTTAGTTTTACAATTAAATGCTCCTAAACCTTAATACTTGGTCAATAAAGTGAGTAGAGGATCATATCCCTTAATTTTACTTCTTGTACTATCATTCATTCTGAGGTTATTGATTGGCTCAGTAATTGAACTTGGTAATGATGAAGTGTATTATATAACTTATGCCCTTTACCCTGACCTGAGTCATTTTGACCACCCACCTATGGTTGGATGGTTCATTCAACTCTTTACCTTAAATCTTTACTTTGATAGTGAGGGGTGGATTCGTTTGGCTGCAATGGTCTCTGGTACTTTTAGCACCATTATCATATACCAAATTGGAGTTAAACTGGGTGATAGGTTAACTGGATGGTATGCTGCTGTACTCTACAATATTTCTGTATATGGATTTGTGATTACAGGCATTTTTATAATGCCCGACAGTCCTCAAATGATGTTTTGGTTATTAAGCATGCTTTTCCTTGTTATTGCAATAGAGCATGAAGAGAACATGACGAAAGCTGAAATCCATAGACCGGAATTAAACTATGATAATGAAACTGAAAAAAGGAAGAGTTGGCTTTACCCACAGAATGTTACTGCAAACAGTTTCATGCTGGCAGGATTAGCTGTCGGGTTAGCTCTATTATCTAAATATACATCAGTATTCATACTTTTGGGTACGCTTTTCTACTTCTTGAAGTATAGATCATGGTTTAAGAAATGGTATGTATATGTTTCTTTACTTATTGCTGTATTGTGTTTTGTGCCAGTAATGTTATGGAATGTGAGGAACGATTTTATTAGTTTTATGTTTCATGGTGACAGGGTTGAAGTAAATGAAAGTTTTCTGAGATTAGATTCTTTTGGCACCGAACTTGTCGGGCAGATACTCTACAATAATCCAATTGTTTTTGCCCTTGTCGCGTTGTCACTTATTACACTGATACGCAGGAAACTAGTCTTAAAAAACCAAAGCGCGTGGTTATTTGTGCTAATTGCCTTACCATTTATCCTCTTATTTCTTACCATCTCACTCTTTCGTTCTACACTTCCTCACTGGACCGGCCCAGCTTATGTAAGTTTGATACCGATTGCAGCATTGTGGCTGCGGCAGAGGACTGAAGGGGGCAGAAAAAGTGAATGGTTCCCTGGTTTAATTAAAGTAGGTGCAGTATTTATAACTATAGTAATTCTTGCTGCATTGCTGCAGGTTTTTTATGGCGTTTTCCTCAATAAAGGCATTGATCCCACTACAGGCAAAAGGCTTGGTATTAAAGATATCACCCTTGATATGTATGGATGGGAACATCTTGGGACGGAATTTGAAAGATTACATTCAAATAATTTAAAGAAGGGCTCAATTGACAGTAATGCAGTTATTGTATCGCATAGGTGGTTCCCTGCTGCAAACATTGATTATTATGTGGCCAGACCTCTGGGCATTAAAGTTCTAACCCTTGCACCCCTTGAAAGGACACATAAATACGCCTGGATTACTAATGAAAGAGGTGGATTCAAGGTAGGTATGGATGCCTACTTTATCTCCTCAAGCTATGACTTTGATGATCCTCATTGGCACTTTGCCGACTATTTTAACATTAGTAAGCCTGATACAATACCAGTATACCGACAAAACCTATTGGTCAAGTACTATTATATTTGGAAAATGAATGACCTGAAAAAGTTACCCCCCGATCAATTATAGGCGAGCAGCTCTAAATCATCTTAGCCGGATCAACCCATTCATCAAACTGCTCATTTGTTAACAATTCTAAGTCTAAAGCCGCTTGTCGTAAAGTAGTTCCTTCAGCATGAGCCTTTTTGGCAATTTTAGCAGCATTCTCATAACCAATGTGCGTATTAAGCGCTGTAACCAGCATGAGAGAATTTTCCAGATTCTTTTTAATGAATGGAAGATTGGCTTCTATTCCAACAGCGCAATTATCATTGAATGATGCGCAAGCATCACCCAGTAACCTCGCAGCCATGAGGAAGTTAAAGATAATAACGGGCTTGAATACATTAAGCTGGAAATGACCGTGTGTTGCAGCAACTGTAATTGCAGCATCACAGCCTATAACCTGCGCGCAAACCATACTTAATGCCTCATTCTGTGTTGGATTTACTTTCCCGGGCATGATCGAAGAACCGGGTTCATTGGCTGGAAGAATGATTTCACCAATTCCTGATCGGGGACCTGAAGCGAGTAGCCTGGTATCATTTGCTATTTTCATCAACCCAACAGCAAGAGTCTTCAGAGCACCTGATGATTCCACCATAGCATCATGTGCTGCCAGAGATTCAAATTTATTAGGTGCTGTTACGAAGGGCAAACCAGTTATTTCCGCAATTTTTTGAGCTACCTTTTCTGAATAACCTTTAGGTGTATTAATGCCTGTACCAACAGCAGTGCCACCGAGCGCTAATTCAGCCAGATGTGGCAACGTGTTTTTAATAGCCTTAATGCCATGTTCCATTTGAGCAACATATCCTGAAAATTCCTGCCCTAATGTCAGCGGTGTTGCATCCATTAAATGTGTACGACCAATTTTAACAATATCTTTAAAAGCCTCTGATTTTTCAGCCAAAGTATTCTTTAACTTTTCTGCTCCGGGAATAGTGGTTTCCATGAGCATTTTATAAGCTGCTATTGACATTGCAGTCGGGAAGGTGTCGTTGCTCGACTGTGATTTATTAACATCATCGTTAGGATGTACCGGACTTTTGCCCTCTCCCAACACACCTCCATTCAGCACATGACATCTGTTAGAGATGACCTCATTCATATTCATATTTGACTGAGTGCCTGACCCTGTTTGCCAAACAACCAATGGAAATTGATCGTCAAATTTACCATCAAGAATTTCATCACACGCCTTGCCAATGAGGTCGGCCTTTTCGCCTGACAGTACCCCAAGATCACGATTTGTAAATGCAGCAGCTTTCTTTAAAATAGCAAAAGCCCTTATGATCTCAATAGGCATTCTCCCATCACCTATTTTAAAATTTTCAAGTGATCTTTGAGTCTGTGCACCCCAATACTTATCTATGGCAACCTCAATATCGCCCATAGTGTCATGCTCAATTCTTGTTTTCATAAGTCCTGTTTGTATACTGTTAATACTTGATTTGCATTTTGTGGAGGATCAGCCAATACAGCTTTTTTACCATAAACAACAATAGGTCGCTTAAGTAGTTTAGGGTATTTTGCCATAGTTGCAATCCATTCTTCATCACTTAAATTTTTAAGTTTGTAATTTTCCTTAAAGAATTCTTCATTCTGTCTTATCATCTCAAATGGACTTACCTGTAGTAAGTTTAATAAGTGTCTTACTGTTTGTTCACTAATGCCTTCCTCGATATAATTAATTATTACCGGTTCTATACCCTGTTGCCGCACAAAGTCAAGTGCTGCCCTTGATTTTTTGCACTTATTATAATGATAAAAAGTCAAGTTCATATTCTGTAAAGTTACAAACATGTGGAAATAAAAAGAACATTCAATGCCGTTGTTACGTTACAAATATAGAAATATAATTATAGAATTCTAACCCTATTTTAAAACCTTTAAGTGTAATCGAATATATATCAGTATAGTATGGATGAATTGCCAGTTTATGCCTTAATTACAGGAGCAAGTCAAGGCTTTGGCAAAGAGCTTGCTGGTGAACTTGCTCGCAGGAAAATTAATTTACTGCTTATATCACTTCCTGGCGAAGGCCTCGAATCATACTGTAACCGACTCAAGCAGGAGTTTAAAATTGAGGCATGGCATTTTGAAACTGATCTCAATACTGAACGCTCCGTATATGACATTGCAAATTGGGCTTTAGGCAATTTCAAAGTAAACATGCTTATAAACAATGCAGGTGTGGGAGGTTCAAGGTCATTTGAATTGGCAAGTACCGAATCACTGGAATCAATGATCGCCATAAATATTCGTGCTGTTACAATACTTACCAGACTATTGCTCCCTGAATTAAAAACCCATAAGAAGAGTTATATCCTGAATGTGGCTAGTATGGCATCATTTAGCCCTATTGCATTTAAAACCATCTATCCGGCTTCAAAATCATTTGTTTATTCTTTTTCTAGGGGATTACACCAGGAGCTAAAAGATACAGGTGTGTCGGTCAGTGTTATACACCCCGGACCAATGAAGACTAATGCGGAGGTTACAAGTCGCATTGAAAAACAAAGCTATATAGCCCGGTTAGGATTAATCTCACCTAAAATTGCAGCACGCATAGCAATAAATGGACTTCTGCAAAAGCAAGCCCAGATAGTGCCGGGTGTATATAACAAGTTAATATGGCTGTTAATGAAGATCACTCCTCTTAATCTTCGACTTATTATGGCATCAGATATTATTCGGAATGAGGCAGACACATTAAATGTTAAATCTAGAGGGTTCCTGATCAAAGATTGAATGATACGCCTATGAAAATACTTGTAACCGGGGCCAATGGTTTTCTGGCGGGATATATTATCCGTAATCTTTTGCACAGAAATGAAGTCGTATATGGCTTATACCGAAAAAATGCCAATGCATCAAACCTGATTGACCTTCCTATAACCCATATTCATGGCGATATTCTTAACAAGGAAGATGTTAAAAGAGCAATGAAAGACATTGATGTGGTTATTCATACGGCAGCGGTTACATCTCCGGCTGCAACAAACGATGAATACTTCAGAGTGAATGTGATGGCCTCAGAATATATGCTCGACGCGGCAATTTCCAACAATTGCAGAAGGATAATTTATATAAGCACTGCTAATACTATAGGGTTTGGCGATAAACAACATCCGGGCAAGGAGGAGATGGAGATATCCCCTGAATTTAAGGATTCAAGTTATGCAAGGAGTAAGTTGCTAGCCGAAAACATGTTTATCAGGGCTGCTTCTGATCATTTGATAGAAGCTATAGTTGTTAACCCATCATTTATGATAGGATACGACTCCAAAAAAGGTAGTACGATGAAGATTTTCAACCTGTTCCTTAAAAGTAATCCCCTTTTGGTGCCTGGTGGTGGGAAGAATTTCATTTATGTGGATGACGCTGCAAAAGCCATTTGTAATGCTATTCATAGTGGCAAGAGCGGTTCACGATATTTACTCGTTAATGAGAACCTGAGTTATTATGAATTTTATGGTAAAGTTGAGTCTGTTTCTTCGATCATTAAACATAAAATCAGAATCCCCAATACCCTTCTAATTGGTATCGGCTACGCGGTTTCATTCTTAAACATGTTTGGGTTCAACATGCCTTTAACCAAAGCAAATGCCCGAATATTGACAATTAAAAATTACTATTCGCCCGTTAAATCTATAACAGAACTTAATTTGCCTCAAACTGCCATAGAGGTTGCTATCAGTGAAGCACTCAAGTGGTATCGCATATGATATCTTCTTAAAGGAGGAAAGCCCTCTTGCGAAGGCTTTCCAGGGAAACGTATTAAAAAGAAAAAGGGGGCGAGGGAAAATTATCAGATTACTTACTCTGATGTACAAATACCAGATTAAATTCTCTGATAAATGATTACTAGATTACTTTCTCCGATGAACAATCGATGAAAAAGTCTTTTTTGAGGTCGTTTAAATTAATCACCTGACCATTTTTATATGCTTCAAGTGGTTCAATATCATCAACCTGTTCTTCTTGTGCAAGTCCGGTTATTTTAATAACGGTGCGCCTGTTGGCCTGGTGCTCAGCATCAGTACATTCTACGTTGTCTGCAC
>JAEZDY010000029.1 GCA_023417935.1 Bacteroidota bacterium | reverse complement strand
TTCTCTTCCCCACCATTACCACCCACTTCTCAACCAGGGCAGCTTCCTTTTTTACTGTTTCGTTTTTAGTTAGCTGAGTAAGTGTGTTTAGCACTTCAGCGGGTAGCTCATTGAAGTCACTGTTGGTGTAAAGAGCAGCAGTACAATCTTCCCAAGGTATTTCAGTTGTTGTTCCCTGTTTTGAGGGCTGTGGGTTTGTTGCAGCTCTCTTTGCAGCATGGCAACAAGCACTGGTTTTGGCAACTATGTGGGTAGAGTCCTGTAATGCATGTACCTGTCATGGATAGAATTCAACCCATAAATACAACGAATCGCATGGCTGGGTGCGTGCCTGGGTAAACGATGGTATGAAAATAATATTTCTAAAAATAAACAAATATAATTGTGGCTTTTTATTAAAAAGTTTTGGTTTGCTATTGCCTAAGCACAAATTTATTATTACATTTACACATTAATAATTTCAAATTTTCAACCATCTTAACAAACTTTTATCATGAAAAAACTATTGTCAATTTCACTTCTAGTCCTATTAGCAGGATCTGGCGTATTTTTCGCTTTAAACAGTTGTACTAAAGAAAACAAGGATTCAGACAGTAAGGAGATTTTTCGAATTGAAAAATCTGAACCAGCTCCTAAAATTATTGAAGTTTCTTGTGCCGGTACTTGTACTGGTACAACAAATGCATGTGGGCAAACATGGAATCAACAGTCAGGTGATGTAACATGTAATTGTGAAGGGTGTACTATGACATTTACTATTGATAATCCTGCTGACAGATCTACGACATCAAGAGCTAACTTACCAGAATTAGCTAGTGCATTCAACGATTATGTTGTCACAACCCACAGTACAAATGATTACATGATTACAAGCTTCAAGCATATCTTGTATGATAAAGTAGAAATTATAGAAATTGTATATGAGATCAACAGTGAAAGTTTTTCCGTAATGATAGTAGTGACTTACGATACGATTGATGCACTTACAGCAAAGAACAAGGTCTTAGTTGATTGTCATGGCTCCTGTGCAGCAAACCCAGGTAACTGTATTGAAAAGGCCAATGTATTAACAGGAGAAGTGTATTGTGGTTGTGAAGATGATAATTGCAAAATGACAATTCAAGAGTTGTAGGAATACCCGTAGCTCAAACTCAAGGATGGAGGGAGGCAAGGAGATACGACAAAAGGCAAGAAGATACGACAAAGAGGCTGTCTCAAAAGGACAGCCTCTTTCGATGTTAAAAAAATGCTTTAAATTGTTAATAATTACTTTGATAATGATATGTATTATTATACAAAAAGGTGTATCTTTAATACATGAAAGCAAAAAAGCCAGTATTCAAGCCATATCATCAACACCAGTTGATGGTATTTCCACCTACATTTGAGGAGATGATTCCTAAAGATCATCCTGTTAGAGTGGTGAGTGATATAGTTGATCAGCTCGACCTTGATGCCTTAATCATAAAGTACAAGGGAGGGGGTTGTTCGAGTTATCACCCACGAATGCTACTTAAGGTATTGATATACGGATACTTAGTTAATATTTTTTCCTCACGTAAATTAGAGGCTGCTATACAGGAGAACATATATTTAATGTGGTTAAGCGGAATGGAAAAGCCTGACCACAATACTATTAACCGTTTTAGAAGCGAGAGACTCAGGGGAGTTATTAAGAAGGTGTATGCTCAGGTGGTATTATTGATGGTTGAGTCAGGACACGTTGATCTTCAAAAGGTTTATACAGATGGAACAAAGATTGAAGCTAATGCAAATCGTTACACTTTTGTTTGGGGTAAATCAATTGCTAACAACAAGAAAAGAATAGCCGGGCAATTAAATAAGTTTTGGCAGTACACCCAAAAGATAGCCAGGCATGAAATGAAAGATACAACCCCTACCACTTTTAATCCAACCTCAGCAGAGCAGGTAAAAGAAACCATTGACACTATAAATCAACATCTTAAAGAAAAGGATGTAGATCCTATAATTAAGAAAAAACTCAGCTATGCCAAGAAACACTGGCCTCAGAAGATGAAGGAATACGAAGAAATGGAAGCTGTTTTAGGTGAAAGAAATAGTTTTTCAAAGACTGATCCCGATGCAACTTTCATGCGGATGAAGGAAGATAGATTGCAGAATGGAGAACTTAAACCAGCATACAACACACAGATTAGCACCAACAATCAAATCATCACTAATTACTCAATACATCAGTCACCCGGTGATTTTAAAACACTACAACCTCATTTAGAGTCATTTAAGGAAGCTTATGGTTTTATGCCTAATGAAGTTATTGCAGACGCCGGTTATGGATCAGAACAAAACTACGATTACCTGCAGCAAAACAATATTGAGGGTTTTGTCAAGTATGCCTATTTTGACAAAGAGCTAAATAAATCGGACAATAGAGGCCCATTTCATGTTGAAAATCTATTCTATAATCAAGAGCAAAACTGCTACTATTGTCCAATGGGTCAGCCCATGCCTTTTGTTGAGTTAAAAGAAGAGAAGACTGAGGCAGGTTATGAACGCAAAGTATCATACTATCAGGCGCTTAACTGTGAAGGCTGTCCTTTAAGAGGCGCATGCAATAAAGCCACAGGCAATAGATCAGTGCAAGTTAGTCATCAAGGCAGAGAATTATACAAGAAAGCAAAAGAGAGACTATTAAGTGAACAGGGCCAATACCACCGACGAAAAAGGCCGGTTGATGTTGAACCGGTTTTTGGAATGATAAAACACAACAGAGGATTTAGAAAATTTAATCTAAGGGGCTTAGATAAAGTCCATATTGAATTTGGTTTAATTGCAATTGCTCATAATCTTAAGAAAATAGCTTAAAAGCTATTTTTCTTTAACATTTTTGCCCCTTTTTGAGCATAAACAGCCTCAAAAGAGGTGTTTTAATCACATTCACTTTTCTTGTGGTAAGTCAACCCTAAAAGTTTTATTCAATCCATGAAAATCTTAAAATTCTTGTCTTAAAATTTAAAAAGAGGCTTCTCAATTTGAGACAGCCTCTTTTGTCCTCCAACATATTCAAGCAATCATTAACTTACTCAACTCAACTCAAGAAACCAAGTTTAGGCACTAACCAGGCTCTCTACACCAGAGCCTGTAATAGTGTGGTATGACGACACCCGCAACCTCGCAATCCGCATTGGCACAATACCCGTCGAAGATTCAGTGTATGGGTTGCTATTGCTTTTAATGAATACAACGGTGTATGAATTTCTTAAAGAGAAATTTGGTTGATCAGAAAGCTCTAATATCTCAGTTGTAAGTTCCTAACCCCGGTCCCACTGATCTTAACCACCTTAAACCCTTAAACAACATTGAACAACATTGAACAACATTGAACAACCTTGAACAACCTTGAACTAATTTCCCTTCTTCCTTCTCGTCAAAACCCAAAAAGTAACCCCTGCAGCAATTATTGCATAGGCCCCTATCTTGCGGTAAGCCCTGTTGCTGTCATATTTCCAATCGGCATTCCAACCACGTTCTTTCCAGAAGTTGGGGAAATAACCTCTTGCAAAGTCTGAAAAGATGCCTTCATAAACACCAATCCTGTCGGCCATTATAAGCGGAAGCCACCTGCCGTAGCTCGACTCACTGTATTTGAAAGCAAATCGCCTTAGCATGCCACTCAATCCTTTCGGTGGTACTGAAGTTCCGAAAGTAGCAGTGATATTAGGTCGTTCAACTGATTTAAGTATTTCATCATTTACAGGTTGAAGTGAAGGTCGCTCCCATGAATAACCTTCATGCTCCTCGTTTGTACGGTTTTTTATAGGGTAAGTAGGATCATTTTCAGGATCAGCATCAATGCCCCACCCTTTGATATGGTCATGGCCTTTAGGTTTAACTCTTCTGAATTCCTCGGGATTGGTTTCATCGGTTAGTTTCTGGTTCCGTTTGGTTTCTATATGTGTTTTGCCGTTTGACATGATATTTCAGTATTTGGTGATTCAATAAACATTATGTAACAATGATCAAGAAAGGTTTGTATCAATAAGCCAGGTTTCTTAATAAGCACCTGATGGATAAAGAACCGGCTTAATGCAGTTATCAAGCTTCCTTGAGAAAATATGATAAGCATCAGCAATCTCTTCCAAAGGCATCCTGTGTGTAATGATCTCCTTTGGATTCAATACTCCAGTTCTTACATGCTCAATGAGTCGTGGCAATAACCGTTTTACTGAAGCCTGATTTGCACGGATCGTTATTCCCTTGTTAACTACATTTCCAACTGGAAACAATGCATCAGTAGGACCATATACACCAACTACAGAAACAATTCCACCTTTCTTAACGCCATTCACAGCCCATTGCAAAGCAGTGGTTGATCCACCTTGCAGCAGCATCCTTCTGCCTAAGAGCGTGTTCATATTATTCCCTGCGGCCTCACCGCCGACTGCATCAATACATACATCAGCACCCAGTGAGTCAGTTGTTTTCTTAATAAATACTACAGGATCGCCAATTGATTTGAAATCATAAGCTTCGCACTGCGCATATTTTCTTATAAAATCAAGACGGTAATCCAGATGATCTATCACAATTACCCTTCCTGCACCAAAAAGCCAGGCGCTCTTAGCTGCCATGATACCAATAGGGCCTGCGCCGAAGATAACTACAGTGTCACCTTTCTGTATTCCACCCATTTCAGCGGCCTGATAGCCTGTAGGAACAACGTCCGTCAAAAGCACAGCATCATCCAGATCCATCCATTCAGGTATAACAGTAGGCCCGACATTTGCATAAGGTACACGAACATATTCGGCTTGACCACCGTTATATCCACCGGCTGTATGTGAATAACCGAATATACCTCCAACGGCTGTAGCCTGCGGGTTTGATTCATGGCAGTTTCCATATAACCCCTGCTTACAAAAAGCACATTTGCCACAAGCTATATTAAAAGGCACTATTACCTTATCGCCTGCCTTAACATTTTGAACCATTGAACCGGTTTCAACTACTTCGCCAATAAATTCATGTCCAAACACCATTCCCACGCGGGTATCAGGTACCAATCCATGATACAGGTGAAGGTCAGAACCGCAAATGCACGATCTTAGTACACTTACAATAGCATCTTCAGGATGCAAAATTTCAGGCATTGGTGCATCTTTATCAATACGCACCCTATATGGCCCTCTAAAATTCATTGCCAGCATATAAATCCTCCAAGTTTAAATGAATGCTTCATAGCTGTATCTATATCACTAATTATCAGCTATTTACCTCAAACTAACTAAGCGAACGGATACAATGTTCAAATAATAGAGGAATAAAAAAAACTGCTTTCAGAAGATCATGGAATATGATTGGTTAAGGTTTCAATTGACTTAGCCTCTTTTTTGCCTCTTTTTACCTTCATTCCAGCCTCAATTAACTAATGAGGCTAGAAAGAAGCTAAAACGAATGCAGAATGAACTTATAATGAGGCTGAGAAAAACCGATTGCTAAGTGGGACCAGTGGGACTAGTGAGACTATTGGGACAAATAGTAAAAGTAGGACTATTACGATAATTAGAACAAACCCTTGATCGCCAGAAAATGTCCCACAAGTCCCTCAGGTCCCACAAGTCCCACTTGTTCTTTATAATTGACCTTGTGCACTACTAATACGTGCAGCAAAATCCCCGCCTGTGGGGTTTTGGAATACTCTTAATTCAAACTCAGGAATAGCAGCAAGTACATGGTCGAAGATATCTGATTGGATGTCTTCGTAGGGTTTCCAGTCGAGTATTTTACTGAACACATAGATTTCGAGTGGCATGCCGCTTTCGCCGGGTTGAAGCTGGCGCACCAGCATTGTCATTTCCTGGTTTACAAAGGGGTTTTGTTTCAGGTATTCAACAAGATAAGCTCTGAAAACACCGATATTGGTTTGCCTACGACCATTTACCATTATGCTTTCATCAATATCATTCTGTGTGTTAAATTGAGAGAGTTCCTGTTGTTTTGAATTGATATAATTCTCCAGCAGCCTGATTTTACTGTATTTTTCAAGCATTTCAGGTGTGCAGAATTTAACACTGTTCATGTCAATGTTAAGGGAGCGCTTGATACGGCGACCACCCGATTCTTCCATACCGCGCCAGTTAACGAAACTATCCGACACCAGTGAGTATGTAGGCACCATGGTAATGCTTTTATCCCAGTTCTGCACTTTGACAGTGGTAAGGGAAATTTCTTTAACTTCACCATCAGCACCTGCTTTCTGCATCACAATCCAATCGCCCTGACGTACCATATCATTGGCTGATATCTGTATTCCGGCAACCAGTCCTAAAATCGGGTCTTTGAAGATCAGCAGCAATACAGCGGAGAATGCACCTAAGCCACCAAGAAGGTAAATGGGTGATTTGTCGAACATCAGTGATATTACAATAATGCCGGCAATTACAAAAAGGAAGATCTTTAAAACCTGTATGTACCCTTTTACAGGTTTTGATTTTGAAATTTCAAAGCCCTGATAAATATCGTAGAGGGCGTTCAGGAACTTGTTGATAGTTGATATGGCAATGAAAACGAGTAATATTCTGTTAATAAGCAATGCCCAGTATAAGAAGGTCGGGAATTCAGTTAGAGTGTACGGGGCCAGCACGTTAAAGAGTAACGGGGCAATCAGCATTGCCGCTTTGTGGAATACCCGATGGTTGTATAAGGCATCATCCCAGGTTGATGATGTACGGTAGGTGATCTTTCGCAGAACCTTCAGACCTATTATCCTGATTGCATAATAGATTGCAGTAATGATAATCAGCATCAGAATAAAGTCAGTAACATCCCTCATCAACGATGTTATGTCATTTGAGAAGCCCATATCCATTAGCCACTGTTTTACTCTCTCTCCAAAGGATATCATCAGTAATTCCATCATGCAGTTATTTTAATTTGACTATCTTGATTGGCTGGTCATGCCTGTACAAGTTGAAATCGTAAATTGTTTCATAGGCATCTTCGGGCAATTGCCGGGGATCAAGATAATAGTAATCTTCTTTATTGAAGTTATCCCACTTGTGCTCAAGCAACTGCATTTTTCCCAACGTTATGTAAAAACTGGTAGCATGCTCAGTTTCACTATCCCTGTATATGTATAGTTTTGAGTTGCCGGTTACTTCCGCGGCTTTTAAAGCACCTACCTTATGCTCTTGAAAATCATTGTAGCGCGGCGGGATAATAAACCAGTCGAAACCTATACGCAGCACCAGCATGGCGGTTGCAAAGATCACTAAACGCTGCTCTTTGATCTTTACAAAAAAGAATAGCAGAGCTGCTACCGCGATAAACATGATAGCCCCTTTTAACCATGCATGGTCAACCCAGCCTGTCTGCTTCAGCACTGGCATTAATACAGCAGCCACCATAGCAAGTATGAGTACTGAGCCAAGGAAGTATTCTATGAACCGGCTAAGTCTGCCTCCTTCTTCAAGATTCTTGTAGAAAATGTATATGAGCACAGTGAAAATGGGCGGGAACAGCATGAAGATGTACCGTGGATATGTTTCAGGGGATGTCCAGTATATCAGGATATTGAATATAAATACGAAGAAGTTGAATTGAAGGAAAGGATGGGCTTTAACAACTGCGGTAAATTTCTTTGAAAAGAAGAATATGCCAAGGATTGACCAGGGGAAGAAGTGGTAAAACATTTCAAACGGGAAGGTGAACAGGTGACTTATAAATCGTCCCCACCCATAGTGAATGATAGTCCGTTTCTCCGATTCAGTGAATAAAGTAGTGAATACATTGTCGAGTGAATTATGCTTTGCATAAACAAAGTAGTAGCTTCCTACAATTACTAACAGCAGCCCGATTCCTGCAAAGTGTCTCCATGAAAACAGCCTCAGGAATTCCTTTTTATAGGTGAAGAACGTTAGCAAGGTGATTGCCTGGAATACCAGTGATGGCAATCCCTTCATGAGGAAGGTAACAGCAGTAAGTGCGTATGAAACCAGGAAAAGGGCAAGGTATTTATCGCGTTTATGGTAGTAATAGATGCACATGAATGAAAGGTACACCAGCCATGAGAACGTAATGTCAATAAGGCCAAGGAATGAATCCCAGAAGAGGATACGGCCTGATGTGATAAAAAGCATTGCAACTATAAATGCTTGTTTGCCTCCCAGCTCCTTTCTTACGAAATGAAATATGGTTATCCCGAAAAGGAATAGCCCCACAATAACCGGTAATCTTAATGTAAACTCTGAGTAATTGCCCATTAGCTTGTAGAAGCCAATGATGATCCAGTTATAAAGCGGCGGTTTATTGTAATAGAACTCCCCGTTGATAGTGGGCGTGAAGTAGTTGCCACTGATGATCATTTCAAGTGCCACAATTGCTCGCGTTGGCTCATCAGTTGGGAAGTTTATAGCCAGGATACCCAGGTGCCACAATAATGCCGGGAATAGCATTACTATGCTTAGTGTATAAAAGAACCACGGGTTATTTCTCAGGTAGTTAAGTATATTATTCATCCGCTAAATTTGGCCTTATAACCGTTTTTTAAAAGGTAATCCATGATCTTCTGTTTAAAATCGCCCTGCACTATGATCTGTCCATCGCCTGAAGAGCCCCCTGCAGCGCAGAGGTTCTTAAGCTTCTTTGCAAGATCGCCAAGGTCAGAGTCCTTGCCCACAAAGCCGGTTACCAGCGTTGCTTTTTTACCGCCTTTTAGTTTTTTATCTAGCATTATCCTCAAATCCTGCTTTGAAGGCGGAAGGGTTTCAGCCTCTGTCGGTTCATTGGTTGAGTATTTGTAATCGGGGTTGGTTGAATATACAATTCCTGTAGGTTTACTTTTCTTGCCGCTCATACTTCATTAACGTTTACCGGTTTTGTCAGTCACTTTTTATTTCAGGCTATTTCAGGGAACTATCACTTTCAAGGTTAAAGGGTTAACGGTGATCTTTAGATCTTTGCCTACTTTAACAGGTTCACCATCAAGGTTGATAGATCGGTTTCTGTTTCTTGTAAGCAGCACTTCCTTAGCTCTTATCACTTCCAGGTAGCCTGAATCATCAAGTTTATTTCTCCACAGTAATCCCAATATGTATGGTGCGGTGATTATGGGAGCCTTTTTAACAATGCAAACATCCATCATACCATCGTCAGCCAAAGCATCGGGTGCTATTACTGTGTTGTAACCAAATTGATTGCTGTTAGCAAAGCTAACAAATAAAGCTCTTCTTCTAACTTCAACACCGTCGATGATCATCTTATAGTTGCGCGGACGATAGGCAGGATATGCCTGCATGGCTATGCGGAAATAAGTGAGAAAGCCACGCCTGCCAGCTTTCGCGAACTTCCTTGCTACCAAAGCATCAAATCCAACTCCGGCTATGGAAGCAAATAGCTCTTCATTCACGGTAACGGTGTCAATATGTTTGTAATGCTGCCTGTTTATCAAGGCAATGCTTTCACCAAGATCTATAGGAATCTTTAAAAAGCGTGCTAATCCATTTCCTGATCCCGCGGGAATAATGGCAACTGCCGACGTACTACCATAAGCACCTTTTATTACTTTGTTTGCGGTACCATCACCACCTACTGATGCTATTATATCATATCCGGCTGCAACAGCTTCGGTGCTTAATTGAAATGCGTGATCGGCTGAATCAGTGTAATTAACAGTCCAGTCAAAAAATGAGGCATCAAGATTAGCTTCGATGATCTGTTCAATACTGTTCTGGCTTTTCTTAACACCTGAAACGGGGTTAACAATAAACATTACCTGCTTCTTCTTTTGCTCCATCAGCGCATTTTAATATGCTGCAAAGTTAACATTTACTTTGCAATAAATCGCTGTGATTAGTGAATGGTGGTCGAATAGAGGGCTGTGGTTAATTAATGATGGTCAGCTGTTTTCCACCAATAAATGGTTGCAAGAAGCCCTATTAAACTGGTAAGGAAAAGTATCACCCCACTTGCTGGATATAATTCCATTCCAGGGGTTCCGGAAGGTACGGTGTATAAACCGGGAATTGCCCATGGAAAGTATGCACCTAATCCGGCAACGGCCAGAAATTGGCTCATTATAAGGGTGATAATAACAAATCCCAGGGCTGCAATAATGCCTCTGCCATATCCTGCCATAAAAGCAACCGGCGTGCAAAGTGTTATGGTAAGTAGGCCGGTGATCAGATATTTTACTGCTCCCTGGCTGATAAGTGACGTTGACCATCCTTCAATGTCACCCAGATAACCAACAGCTACAGCGGTAATGAAAAGTATGATCATTAGGCTCAGACACCAACAAAATACAACTATGCACTTGGCAAGTACAATTAAAGTACGTGAAACCGGGAGTGCCAGAATGTCTTTCATAGTTTTATCATGATGCTCACGACCAAATACCCAGGCTGTTACAAAGCCGAAACCAATAAGCCCAACAGTTGCTATAAGCTGATTAATAAGGCCAAGAAAAGCAGGGCCATCAGCACTTCCGAAAAGAGATGCTTTTGCCGCAATCAGTCCTAGCTTTTCTGATAACTCCGGGTTTCTGACGATGTATATCATCAGGCCCATCATCAGGGGGATGAAAACAAACAACCCAAAAGTTACCATAACAATTTTAGAGTTCTTCACTTTCATGAATTCAGCCCATACTGCATTAACTGGTGCGGTCATGTTATATTATTTAGATGCTAATGTCCTTAGACGCTATTGTTCTTAGAAAAAACGATTCGAGGTCTTCCTCAACCACACTGAGCATACTTGGAGGATCATCATTCTGTACAAGCATGGTAGCAATGGCTTCAGGGTGCTCTATAGCTGAATTGTCAGATATCTCTAAATGCCCATCCTTGTTAATTGAAACCGCCATACCGGCATTTGTCAGGAAAGCATGAGTTATGGAATTATCCCTTGTATTTACAAGAAGCCGCTTGTTGCTCATTTCATCCAACTGCTGCTTATTGAGTTCTCTTATCAGTACGCCTTCATGTATGATTCCTATCCTGGTAGCAAATCTGGATATTTCATTAAGTATATGGCTTGAGATAAAGATAGTGACACCATGTTCTGCTGCCAGATGTGTGAGCAATTCTCTTATTTCATATATCCCCGAAGGGTCGAGTCCGTTTGATGGTTCATCGAGAAGCAGCACATCAGGATTATGAATAAGCGCTTTAGCGAGGCCTAAGCGTTGGGCATTGCCCAAAGATAGGTCCATTGCCCTTCGTTTGGCATACTTCGTTAATTCAAGCTTCTCCATGATAGCATCAACGGCATGTTTATCGGTAATGAACCTTAATCGCCTGATGAGTTCAAGGTTTTCTCTCACGGTGAGATCAGGATAAGCATAAGGGACTTCAACCATATAGCCTACATCCTTCCACAAATCAGTGTTGTCAGCATACACCTCTTTACCTTTAATAAAAGCTTTACCGGAAGTTGGCTTTATCATGCCAAGGAGCATTCTGATGGTTGTTGTTTTCCCTGCACCGTTCAGGCCCAGGAAACCGTATATCTCTCCTTTGCCCACGTTCAATGACATGTTAGAAACAGCTAGCACATCCTTATACTGCTTTGAAAGGTGCCTCGTGCTGATTATTTCATCCATACTATCAAAATAAGATATCAAAGATAGGAAGTTGGAGAATACTATATTAGTTATAATTGGATGCGAATACAAACAAAAAAGACTGCCAAATCTGACAGTCTTCTTTGTTTGCACCTGCTTAGGAAGCGAATCCTAAACAGTCATTAAACTGAATTCCAATTATTTCTGAACAATAATATCAAGTTTGGCGCGGTCACCTCTTGAATAAAGGTCTTCAACCCTTATTAAACCAAGTTTTCCACCTTCGGTTCTGAAAAGAATTACCTGACCTTCAACTAGTGCATTAACTTTAGTGGTTTGTGAAGTCATGTTGAATACAGGGAATTGATAAGTTTCACCAATTGCATCAAATTGAGCGCCGGTTATGCTGGTTGTGTTGAATCGGGTTTGATTTTTATTTCCCTCAACCCAGAGATTCAACTGTAAATCGTTAATTGTGTTAGCATCTGGATCATCTGGTGAAGCAATAGTATTTGCATTATCAACGCCTTTGAAGAAAAGGAAATCAATCTTCAACTGGTTGCTGGCTGAGGTGGTTAACTGACCGCGGGTATAAACGATACCTTCACTGGTAGAGAAGAAGCTACCAAGTGCGTCATTCCATGAACCAAATTCAACGTTAAGATATTTATTGATTTGCATTCCGGCATCCTCAACTGTAATAGTAAATGATTTTTCTACTTTCACGTTGTTTTTATCCCATAATTCAAATAATAAGCGAGCGTCACCTACACTTGAGAAAGTAATTTCGGTTTCCCAATTGAAAGCGTTGGTGTTAATTGTAGAGTCAACAAATACGGTAGGTACATTATTAGAAATTATAGAAAATTTGAATTTTGTAAGATTCGCATCTTCGCTGGTTCCGGTAATACCAACCAGAATTGGTTCTTCAATCTGAACAGTTGCATCGCTGGAAGTATAGTCACCTCCACCTTTGATAGTAAGTACCGGTCCTTGATCGGTATCTTCATCTTTGTTACATGAAGTTACGAATACTGTTCCTGCAATAAGGAACATTGAAAGCAAAAGATTCCATTTTTTCATAGTAATAAATTTTTGTGTTTAGTAATAAATGTGTTGTATGCTTGTTAGACTTGAACCATCAAATTCTATTCCATTATATCTGAATTCAACATTAATTTCAGCAAATATAGGATAAAAGTTCCTGATAACATATATCAAAGAGATTCAATATGCGAACAATCTGCTCATTATTATGTATTTATCAAATTGTGAGGCACTTAAAGAATAACAATTGGTAAGATGACAGAATGACCATTTGGTTGCATGGTGTGAATAACAAAAATGTCACACTTTGGTTTCACGCAATAATATTATCCAACATGGTGCATTTACTCCACGTTTAACCAACTAGGTTAATATTTGTTGATATAACTAAAGTATAACTCATGAAAATATATTCAGGTATAAGCCAACTCATTGGCAATACGCCTCTGGTTGAATTGATCAGGATGTCAGCTGGTCTTCATGCCAGGGTGCTTCTTAAGTTGGAATCACACAATCCATCATATTCAGTAAAAGACCGATTGGCACTGGCATTGATTGAAGATGCTGAAAACAGAGGATTGATAAAAGATGGGACTACTATAATAGAACCTACAAGCGGAAACACAGGGATAGGACTAGCTATGATATGCGCTGAACGCGGATATAAGCTAATAGTTACGATGCCTGAAAGCGTAAGTGTTGAACGCCGTATGATCATTAGAGCTCTCGGTGGTGAGATCATACTTACTCCGGCTGATATGGGAATGAAGGGTGCAATAGCAAAAGCGCGGGAAATGCATGACCTTGATAGCAACTCCTTTATTCCGTTCCAGTTTTCCAATCCTGCTAATCCAAAAAAGCACCGTGAAACCACAGCCCTGGAGATATGGCGTGATACCGGAGGTGAAGTTGACATATTTGTTGCGGGTGTTGGAACAGGTGGCACCATAATGGGTGTTGGTGATGTACTTAAACAAAAGAAAAGTTCAGTAAAAGTTTATGCTGTTGAGCCCACTGCATCACCTGTATTATCAGGAGGTGAACCCGGTAAGCACAAAATACAGGGAATTGGTGCCGGGTTCGTTCCGGAAATTATGAACATGGATCTGGTTGATGATATAATTCAAATTACTGAGGATGATGCTTTTGCAACAGCCCTCAGAATTATGAAAGAGGAAGGTATAATTTGCGGGATTTCTTCAGGTGCTAATGTAAAAGCTGCAATGCAACTTGCATCTTTACATGAGAATACAGGAAAAACCATTGTTACAGTGATTTGTGATACAGGCGAGAGGTACCTGAGCACTGACTTGTTTAAAACATTTGCCTGAGATGGAGAATAATGGTTTTGAAAAGATAGTAGATCAGTTATGTGATCTCACTAAAAACAGTGATTTGTATCACCTGCCATGGCATGAGATGGATCTGCCATCAACAGAAGAACTTCAGAAACTTATTGATATATGCCGGGAAATACTCTTTCCTGGTTACTTTGGTGATTCAAAGATTCGGAAGGAAACTATTACCTATATTATAGGTGCAAGGTTGCATAGGGCATACACAATCTTACAGAAGCAGATTAACAGGGGATTTTGCTTTTTTTGTAATGACCCCGCTCAAAAATGTGGTGATTGTAAAGAAAGATCACTTTCCATTGCACGTGAATTTATAACGAGGCTACCGGTAATAAAGCAAAAACTTGCACTTGATGCGTTAGCAGCATACAATGGCGATCCTGCTAATCCTCATATAAGCGAAGCCATCTTCTGCTATCCCAGTTTAACTGCTATGACTTATTATCGTATTGCCCATGAATTGGTTTTATTGGGTGTACCACTTATTCCGCGTATAATTACTGAGATAGCCCACAGTATAACAGGCATTGATATACATCCGGGGGCTAAAATCGGTGAAGGCTTCTTTATTGACCATGGAACAGGAGTCGTAATTGGAGAAACTTCCATTATAGGAAACAATGTAAGAATATACCAGGGCGTTACTCTTGGTGCAAAAAGCTTCCCGCTCGACAGCGATGGGCATCCTGTTAAAGGAATACAACGACATCCCATTGTAGAGGATAATGTAATCATCTATGCAAATGCAACTATTCTCGGCAGGGTTACCATTGGTCGCGGTGCTGTAATAGGTGGTAATGTTTGGGTAAGTGAGGATGTAGCACCAGGTACAAGGGTTGTATTAAAGCTTACAACCTGATAAGGGTTTCTCATTTTGCGTGCAGGGTATTCTATCCGGGCTTTAGCTAGCTTCGGGTTTCATGAATGAATAATTCCAATTTGGGACAAAGCAACTAAACTGCAAAATAATGCCGGGCTTTATTCTGTTGAATGAAATTTTACTAAATTCGCTTGCTTTATTCAACAGAACAACAACCCACATTAATGACCAGAATCCTTGCCATTGATGACGATTCCGTCATCCGGAAACTATTGACTAATATGCTTCAAAAAGCTGGGTACGAAGTTATCACAGCAGTGGATGGCAATACCGGTTTACGATTGGCACTTGAGGAGGACCCGGATGTAGTAATAACCGATTATCAAATGCCGGGGATGGACGGAATGGAAGTTTTAAGTAACATAAGAAACTTAAAGGCATCTATTCCTGTTATCATGCTTACAGCGCACGGTGATACAGCTCTTACTATCAAATCAATGCAGGCTGGAGCATTTGATTATCTAGAGAAGCCAATTGTTATAACTGAACTTCTTCAGATAGTAAAAAACGCATCAGAACTATCAAGCCGCAGTCGCAGCATTTATGAACAGATTCCGGCATCTTCGCTCCAAGCGATTGAGGAAAACACTTTCGTTGGTAAAAGTCTTCTGATGCGGGAGATCTTTAAAAATATTGGTCGCATCTCCATAATTAAAGTGAATATCCTGATCACAGGTGAAACAGGAACAGGCAAGGAACTTATTGCGCGGCTAATACATCACAGTGGAATAACACGCGATAACCCTATGATTGTGGTTAATTGTGCCTCGTTATCCGATAATTCACTCGATACAGAATTATTCGGCTACTGCAAAGGCTCTTTTCCGGGAGCTACTACCGATAAGATTGGAAAATTTGAACTTGCGGGAGAAGGATCAATATTTCTTGACGACATTTCAGAACTTTCTGATTCAAATCAGGCCCGTATATTGAGAGTTATTCAGGAACAGGAGTTCGAAAAACCTGGTTGTGCCGAACCCATTCAAATGAAGGCCAGAATTATAGCTTCTTCAAACAAAGACCTTGAAGCCATGGTTAGGAGTGGGAAGTTCAGAGAGGAGCTCTATTACAGACTTAAGGTTTTTACTTTCAATATTCCTCCATTGCGGTTCAGGAAAGATGATATTGCAGATCTTGTTAACCACTTTATTATAAAGCATAATAAGAAACTCAATAAAAAAATAACCAAGGTTGCCGATGGAGTAATAAGCTACCTTCAATCATACGAATGGCCGGGGAATACGCGTGAACTAGAAAATACATTGCTTCAGGCAATGGTGATGACTCATGGCAATGTGCTTGAAAGAGATAACATTGTGCTAAGAAACGCTATTGGTCCATGGTTAAAAACCCAACAGAAGGAACTCGTATCATTGGAAGATGTAGAACGACAACATATTCTAAAAGTGCTGGAAGCTGTAAATTGGCATAAACAGGAAGCTATTGAAATACTCAATGTTACCCGCCCTACACTAAATGCCAAAATTGAGAAGTACGATCTGAAGAGAAATCCTGAGCCGGGCATCCCGCAGAGTGATAACTAAAATGTAAGCACTGTATCCTCAATCTTTTGCCCATGTAAAATAATTTTACATTGACGAAGCATTAGCTCTAAATGTAAAATATTTTTACGCTGTTTTAAATATAAGACTTACTCACATCTAACTATCTATCAGTTAGTTATATTTTTTCTGAAAAAAAGATATCATTTTTTAGTTAAAATATTTGCATTCTCGCAAATAGTTACTATACTTTTATAAGGTTCAATCCTGAATAAAAGTATGAAAACATTTACCGGTATTTGTTTCATTCTTATAATGCTGTTTATAACCTTTAAGGGTTATGGGCAAACACGCGTTACCGGTCACGTCAGTGCTGAAGTTGTTGAGTCCGTATCAGTACAGAATAACTTTTCTCAGGTATTACGTTTAAATGATAAAATAAGCCCAAGCGTAAATCTGGGCGGTATAGGTTTGAGGGGACCGCAAAACTCAGCCATAGATATATATGCTGAAAATATAATCGTTTCTAATAATATTGAAGCTTTCAGGTTAAGGACAGATATTAAGAATAGTGTTTTGGCGAACACTGACACACAAGATGTCTCTTTCTCCGCCATTATGGATCAACAGATCGATAACGGTCTTTACGATGCTAATTTAATAGTTATCGTTTCTTACAATTAAGCTTTCAATTCAGTAAGGGCAACTGTCGGTAATATGGGGTTACGGCAGTTGCTTCTTTTTTTCATAAGCAAACATGTCCTTCCTTCACACTGAAAACCCTATAATACTTGTCCCATTCTGAAACTGCATGTCCCGTATTTTATCATTTTGACTAAAATTATCAAAATCCTGGCATGATATACAGGGGGCAAATTCCTAATTTAAATGATTGCAACTATCTGTTTTTCTGATTATTAGCCCTACATGAAAAAATATTTCACGTTTTGGCACAGAAACATGGCACACAATTGGACTAATGCTGTTCGAGTTCAAACGAGAACAAACAAGCTAAACAAAAAAATATTTAACAAAAAAAACAACCCCCCAAATCATGAAAAAATTAATCACAATCTTCGCTTCAATTATCTTAATGACTTTAAGTGCTAACGTTATGGCACAGAATACAGACAATGCAACTGCTACAGCTTCAGCAAAAATTATTGCTCCTATTCAACTCGAAAATGATAGAGAACTTAATTTCGGTGCCATTGCAAAAACTTCAATAGGTGGCAATGTTACTGCAACTCCAGCTGAAAATACTGTCATATATTTCGAAAACCCTAATGCAGCAGTTACGACATTAAGTAGCAATAAATCCAGTGCAAGATTTATAATAACAGGTGAAGAAGATGCTCTATTTGGAATTTCTTTTACAGATGCATCTCTTACTGGTACTGGCGATGATATGATTATTTCAGATTTCACGTCAAGTGTTGGCACCACAAGTGTACAGCTAATTGGCACTAGTATGACTTTCTACGTAGGTGCTACATTGCAAGTAAATCCTAACCAAGCTACAGGTGAATACACAGGCGAATTTGAAGTAACCGTTTCATACAACTAATATTTAAAATTAAGAGAGTGGTGCCTATAGGTACCACTTTCCCATATACGCATACGCTTAAAACAATAAAAGTTCTTTCACTTACTTATTTAAAACACATGACCCGCAAAATAACAGCTGCTTCATTATTGTTACTTATGTTTGTGCTTAATGTTCAGGCGCAATCAACAATAGTTGGCCAGGCTTATGCGGAAGTGATTGCTGCCTTGACGGCTTCGGAAAATAACCAGATGAACTTTGGTAAATTTTCACCTGAAACGAGCGGGGGACAAATTGTCCTGACTCCTGAGGGTTTAAGAATGGCCATCGGTGGTGTAATACTGGGCGGTGGTTCAGCGCATGCAGGCAAGTTTAAAATAAACGGAGAGCCAAATGCTTCATACACCATTCAGTTGCCAACTACACCCGCATTGTTAACTCACAACGGTAGCAATAAAACAATGATTGTTGATAACTGGGTTTCTGACCCTCCCGCTGGTTCAGGCGCTATAATCCTTAATGAAGGCACGGAAACAGTTTCAATAGGAGCAACTTTAATTGTTGGGCCGCTTGACAACAATCCGGTTGGAGTTTACACAGGCACTTACAGTCTTACTTTCGCTTATAATTAAATTGTTCAATCCCCAAAAAAGCGCTGCTTCCCACAGCGCTTTTTTCATTATGTTTGGAGAAAATTAAATAAACCATGCAACGACCACCGTTTCAGTTTCTTGTACCTCTTATAGGCTTAGTGCTTTTACTGTCTTCTCTACCCTTATTATCCAAAGCCCAGGGCGATTTGCTTATAACACCACGCCGTGTGGTTTTTGAAGGGAGCAAGCAATCTCAGGAGTTAACATTAGCTAATACCGGCACTGACACTGCAAAATACAATGTTTCATTTGTGCAGTATCGGATGACAGAATCAGGCGCCTTTGAGCAAATTACAGAACCTGATTCGGGGCAGTACTTTGCTGACAGATATATTAGAATATTTCCAAGGAGTGTTACCCTTGCACCCAATGAATCGCAGGTTGTACGTATGCAGTTCAGGAAACTTCCTGATCTTAAACCCGGAGAATACCGGTCACATCTATATTTCCGTGCTGTTCCTGATGAAAAGCCTTTAGGTGATGATGATGCTGCTGATACAACTTCTATTGGAATAAGATTGATACCAATCTTCGGAATTACCATACCTGTGATTGCCAGAATTGGAGAACTTCCATTATCGGTTGAACTGACTGATTTAAAACTTGATAACAACACAGATACTGTTGCTCAGCTTGATATTACTTTTAAGCGTAGTGGCGATAAATCAGTGTTCGGTGACCTTTTGGTCTATTGGGTTTCACCCGCCGGAGGGCAAACAGAAGTTGGAGTTGTAAGAGGCATAGCCGTGTATACTCCAAACAAGGTGAGACGTTTCAATATGAAATTACGTAATCTTCCTGATGTTGATTATAACCAAGGTACTATTTTGGTAAAATATCAGGCAGGGAATGATTTAAAACCGGAATTATTCGCTGAAAAGGAATTGAAACTGAAGCAATGAAAATTCAAAATATAACGTGGTTACTATTTCTTTTTCTTAACCTGTTATTTGCCGGCAGTCAGGCTGAAGGGCAAACTGTCGTGCTTTTTGATCAACCTGGCACTCATTCCTATACCGTTCCAGCAGGTGTGACTGAAATAATTGTTGAAGCATGGGGAGGTGGAGGAGCCGGAGGAAGTGCTACTAATGGAAATGGTGGAGGAGGTGCCGGTGGTACCTATGTTAAGACTGTAATTTCTGTGTCACCAGGTCAAAGCTTTACTTTAAGAGTTGCTGATATCAAACAAGCTGCCTTTAGTGCCAGTGATAATAAGGGTAATCCCTCATGGTTTGGTAACGAGTCTCTGCTGTTCGCTGAAGGCGGTAATGGAGGTTACCCGGCATTCAATATTAATGGGAATGAAGGTACTGGAGCAGTGAATAATTCTATTGGCACCATTGTATATGCCGGTGGAGATGGTTATCCAGGTAGTAACAGTAGTGGTGGTGCTGGTGGTGGTGGTGCTGGTTCAACTGGAAAAGGAGGCAATGCAACTCTAACCATGGGTGGTACAGGCACACCTTTATATGGAGGGAATGGTGGAAATGCAAATAGCGGAAATAAGGATGGTTACCCGGGTGTAAGTTATGGTGGCGGTGGCGGTGGTGCCCGTTCCAAGAATGATAATCAAACAAGAATTGGTGGTACAGGAGCTCAGGGTTTAATTGTTATAACCTATGGTGGGTGCACAAACAGGTGGACAGGAGCAATAGATAATGACTGGCACAATAGTGGCAACTGGACATGCAGTGTACCTGATCTTACAATTGATGCATTCATTCCATCAGGTCTTACAAACTATCCTGTAATAAATGCAGGTTCAACTGGTAAATGCAAAAACCTGGAAATTCAGCAAGGAGCTTCAACAACTGTAATAAGCAATACGCTTCAGATATCAGGCTCAATAATCACATCAGGCAACCTGGTTGCAGATGATGGAACTATTGAAATGATTGGCAACTCAGTACAAGTGATACCTCAAAATTCTTTTGCCAACAATATTCTTGATAATCTTATAATTAACAATCCGGCAGGCGTGACCCTAAATGGGACACTCAGAATAACAGGTATGTTGTCACCAAAGGCTGGCAATTTACAAACTTCCGGCTTTCTTACATTGGCTTCCACTGCCACGCAAGCAGCTTTAATTGACGGCACAGGTAACGGTGAAGTGATCGGGATTACTTCCATCGAAAGATATATTCCTTCAGCTTTTGGTTACAAGTACTTCAGTTCGCCTTTCACTGGGGCCCTGGTATCAGAGTTTAGCGATGACGTTGATTTAAATGCATCTTTTCCAGCCTTCTACACTTATATAGAAAACCAGGCAACAACGGGATGGGTAAAATATGTTAATCCGGAAGGATTATTAGAATCAGGTAAAGGTTATGCAGTTAATTTCGGAACTTCAATATTACCTAAAACGGTTACTACTTCAGGACAGGTGACTAATGGAACTGTTGGTCCGATAGTGCTTTACAATCATAATGAGTTTTATACAACCGGTTTTAACCTGGTTGGGAATCCATACCCCTCACCTATTGATTGGAACTCATCGGGCATAACTAAACAGAATATTGATGATGCACTTTATTTCTTTGATGCAGGAAACACTGACCCCTATATTGGAACCTATAGCTCTTATATAAACGGCATTTCAAGCAATGGAGGACAGGCAAATAATATTATTGCAGCTCAACAAGGTTTTTTCATCCATGTAACAGATGGCAGTTATCCTGTAGAAGGTTCTATTACGTTTACAAATGCAGCTCGTGTTAACAACCTGAACCCTGTGTTCCATAAAAATACTGTTGTGCAACCAGAGTCGCTTATAAGACTCAGTGCCGGTTTTTTAAACAGTTCAGTTAATGATCACATGGTGGTTTATTTCAGCAACGATGCACGCACTGAGTTTGATGCTGCTTATGATGCACTAAAAATAATGAATACCGATACCGGCGTTCCAAATATTTATGCTATTACAGATGAATCGCGAGAACTTTCAATAAATGCCCTCCCCTATCCTACTGCAGGGACTTATGTTGTCAACCTGGCATTAACTGCAAAATCTAAAGGCACTATAATCATTAAAGCATCTGAAATTCTCAATATTCCGTCAGGATATAAAGTATTCCTTAAAGATGCTTTTACCGGAAGAATTCAAGACTTAAATGCTTATCCAGAATACAGGTTAGAGATAAATAATGAATCATTTTCTGACCGGTTTAAACTAATTTTCATTACCGGTACTATTGCCCAGGAGGCATTTGGCACTGCAAGTTACAGTGCATATACAAAAGATGGCAATATCTATTTAAACTTGAAACTCAGTGAAGAACAAGTGGCCGTTAGTGTAAGTGACCTCACCGGTCGGATTTTAGTCCAAACAAACATATACGGTGAGGGGCACCACCGCATAGGCAAGCTGACCGGGGCAGGCGTATACATTGTGAGCATATACACCGATATGGGCATTCTTTCTAAAAAAGTATATCTCAATTGACTTTATGGTAGTACGAAAAGAAGGTATCAGGGTTATTATTGTTATTGCACTACTTATGATTATAGGGGCAGCATACAGTTATGCCCAGGAATTACCACCACGGCCTATGAAAGTTACCACTTTCCAGAACCTGAGCATGGGATCGTTTATAAATGGAAACAGCGGTGGTACTGTTACCATAACCCCTGAAGGATCACGCACTTCAACAGGTGATATTTTCCTTGTGAATATGAACTCACCCTTCTACCCTGCAATTTTTGAAGTTGAAGCATTACCCGGCAATATTATTCATATTCACCTACCGGTGTTTGCAACATTGGTTGGTCCGGGGGGTAAAATCACAACCCTTGAAATTAATTCATCATTGCCAATTTCACCTTTCATAAATTCAATTAATCCGCCTCACAGGACTCAAGTAAGAGTAGGTGGCACACTTACAGTGGGGAGCCCTCTAAGCACTCCTGCAGGTTCATATCATGGGTCGTTTTCAGTAACATTTATGCAGGAATAAGTCTACCCAACCCATGTTGTTACCAATCTTCAAAACCAGAATTCCTGTTCAATTAAAGCAAATAAATTTGCTGGTATTGCTATTGATGCTGACTTTATTTTCCAACTATAGTTATGCCCAATCAGTTGACACGGAATACGAAGATATTACTGTGCTGCTGTTGATTGAAAATGTGGGTGGTTATGAAATTGATGCCATATACAAGGATGACCAAATTTATGTAAGTGTTGTGACACTCTTTCAAATCCTGAAAATCAACCAGACACTGTCAAGAGGTAATGATAGTATAACCGGTTTTTTTCTTAATGAGGAAAATCACTATTCAGTAAACGCTACAAACAACACGGCCTTCTTTGAAGGTAAAAGACGCACGCTTGCTCCCGATGCTGTATTTCGGACTGAAACCGGTCTATTCTTAAAGCACAATCTCTTTGGGGAAATCTTCGGCCTTAACCTGAATTTTAATTTCAGAAGCCTCACACTTGAACTAAAGACTGCTCTTGATTTACCTGTAATTAAAGAACTCCGGCAAGCTCAGATGCGCAAAAACATTGATCAGTTAAATGGTGTGATTGAAGTTGACACAACAATAAACCGTAAATACCATCTTTTAAGGGGAGGAATGGCTGACTGGTCAGTGATTTCAATGCAGTCAAGCAACAAGAGAACTGACACTCGTGCGGCGCTGGCAGGAGGTGCAGAACTATTTGGAGGTGAAGCAACAGGAATGTTGAACTATTCATCCATAAGTGGATTTGATGAACGGCAGCAACAATACCGGTGGCGTTGGGTAAATAATGAAACGAAGCTTATTAAGCAGGTTCAGCTTGGTAAAATACCTGTGAAATCAACATCTTCACTTTATTCACCCTTAATTGGCGCATCGGTAACAAACACACCAACAACATTCCGTAAATCGTTTGGCAAATACACGCTTACTGATTTTACTGAGCCGGGCTGGACCGTTGAACTATACATTAATAATGTAATGGTTGACTTTACTACTGCTGATGCATCAGGTTTCTTTAGCTTTGATGTTCCGCTGGTTTATGGTTCTTCAAGTGTGGTACTTAAGTTTTATGGTCCATGGGGCGAAGAAAGGGTGCGTGAGCAAACATTAAACATACCCTATAACTTCATACCGGTGGGCACAGTGGAGTACAATATATTAGGTGGGGTATTACGAGACAGTTCAAACAGCGTTTTCTCCCGTGCTGAAACAATGGTTGGTGTTCACCGTAACCTTACAATTGGAGGGGGAGTAGAATACCTGTCGTCATTAGAGAAGGATAATGCGATGCCTTTTTTAACCGCATCAGCAGGTTTCCTTCGTAATTTCCTCTTTACAGGTGAATACACACATGGTGTAAAAGCCCGTAGTATATTGAATTACCGATTGCCATCAAGTCTGGTATTTGAAGTTGATTATACAAAGTACGTTCCTGGACAACAAGCCATAAGTTTTAACTACCTGGAAGAAAGGAAGGCAAGTATTTCAATACCGGTGAAAATTGGATCATTCAGGTCATTTGCACGAACCACATACCGTCAGAATGTTCTTCCGCTAACAACCTACTCAAGTACTGAGTTGCTAATCTCATCATTTTACGGTGGAGTAAGCTCTAACCTTGCAGTATTTGCCAACTGGCTACCCGATAATAATCCATATATTTATTCAAATCTGGCTTTGGGTTTTAGACTACGACATAATATTCAACTTCGCCCGCAAGTACAATTCGATATCACCAATAAGAAGCTGACATCCTATAAGGCTGAAGTTGAGAAAAGCTTTTCACAAAAGGCTCATTTGTCTTTGAATTTTGAGAATAACATTCGCTCCAATTATCAAAGTGTTGAATTATCTTTCAGGTATGACCTGCCGTTTACACAAACAATGACATCTGCCCGATACACACAAAAGAATATTACTACCACTGAAAGTGCACGAGGTAGTTTTGCATTCGGTAGCGGCAACGGATATGTTCATGCTGATAATCGTAGCGCAACCGGTCGTGCTGCCCTTACCATAAGACCATTCCTCGACCTGAACAACAATAATACGAAGGAGGATAATGAACCTATTGTATCAGGACTTTCAGTGAGATTGAATGGTGGTAGAATGATAACGAGAAATTCTGATTCGCTTATCAGGATTATAGAATTAGAGCCTTATGCTTCGTACCTCCTGGAAATAGAGGACACCGGCTTCGAAAACATTGCATGGCAATTAAAAATCAATGCCATCAGCATTACAACTGATCCTAATCAGTTTAAATTGGTTGATATCCCTATTAAAGTAATGGGTGAAGCCAACGGAATGATCATGCTTAAGAAAGGTAATGCATCAAGCGGACTAGGCAGGATACTTATAAACTTCTATGATGATTCAGGAAGGCTTGTAAACAGAGTACTTTCAGAATCAGATGGCTATTTTAATTTCCTCGGTTTACCCCCCGGTAATTACACCGCCGAACCTGATAAGGATCAACTAAATCGTCTTGGTCTGAAATCTGAACCAGCTACCTTTGATTTCATTATTACACCTTCAGAATATGGTGATATCATTGACGATATCAATTTCACCCTTGTTAGCATAAATAATGATTTAGGGGAGTAAGTACATTATCGGTTTTAATTCAATGTTAGCTTTCAGCGACGCCTTGCTTCGAAAATATATAATTTAGCAATAATCCTTGAATTAAAAATAAAACAATTGGTTGTTGGTTTTTCATATCTTTGATCAACTATTCAATCAGATGAACCAGAAGTCATTCCCCACCCTTTATACCAGCCGACTTATACTACGGCAATTTACATTAGATGATGCAGTGGACATAATGCGGCTTGCAGGTGACCGGGAAGTTGCTATGAATACGCTGAACATGCCACACCCGTATCTGCCAGGAATGGCAGAAGACTGGATAACTACACTCCAAAAGGATTATCAAGAGAGCAATTCACTGGTGTATGCAATTTGCCTCAAAGATTTCACACCCCTGATAGGTGCAATCGGTCTTACTTTACACTTGAAAATCAGGAATGCTGAATTAGGGTACTGGATTGGCAAAGACTACTGGAACAATGGCTATTGTACTGAAGCTGTCAAAGCAATCATCGATTATGCATTCACTGATATGACAATCCATAAAATATATGCAAACTTCTTTGCATCCAATCCTGCATCAGGCAGAGTGATGGAAAAAGTGGGCATGAAGTATGAAGCCTGTTTAAAATCACACTTGTATCATTGGGGTGAATATAAGGACATAATTTATTACAGCATATTTAACAAGCAACTCTGACACTATGAAGACAAAGTTATTTGCACTACCTGTTTATTTATTGATAATACTCCTTTCATCGTGCACGAGCACTGATCTTCTTGAAGTTAAGCAAGCCAATTTTACTGATCAGATTGATCAGCTTCAAAATCTGGAATTCCAATTTAACAAAGACATAGCACCCGACTCATTAGTTGAGATTTGGGACACACTTGAATACCTGGAATTCGAACCATCAATTAAAGGCAGGTATAAATGGATTGATAAACGCACATTGCTTTTCTCACCTTCAGGTCCTTTTGCTCCAAATACCGACTATAAAGCCACTGTCACTGATAAAGTGCTGTTAAATTCAGCAAGAAAATACACCCTGAGTGATGAGCCAATTCAATTCCATACTCCCTACCTAAGCCTTGTTTATGGATTAGCCTATTGGAACTTTAGTGAATATTTAGACAACCAACTTCAGCTAAATGTAAGGCTTGTTTTTAACTATCCGGTTAATAAAAAAAATGTGTCTGAGGCGTTATCTTTAAAAATCAATAACGTTGATAAGCCATATACAATCGCCTCAAATGGCATTAGCCACGAGATTGATGCTGTTATTTCTGTTCAGGAGTCTGACCAAGTGAAATCGATTGATGTGTCTATAGACCCCGGAATTAAGGTTATTGGTTCAAACCAATCAATAAAGGAATCACTTACATTGCAGATTGTGGTCCCGGCAAACGATAAACTTGATGTTACTGATATTTCAACCGACTTTGAGGAAGGATCGGGTGTAATTACTGTATATACGTCTCAACCTGTTGTTATGAAAGAGGTAAAGAGCACAATCAAGATCGAGCCTCATACTGATTTTGAAGTGCAGCCCATAAGTAATGGATTCAAGTTAAAAGGATCATTTAGTGAAGGGGAGGCATATCAATTGACTATATCAAAAGGGTTGAAAGGCGTTTTTGGGCCTAATTTATCAGATGACTACCTAGAAACAATAACCTTTGGTTCGCCCGAACCTTATATTTCATTTGCCGATAAGTCAGGTATGTATCTTACAACTGGTGGTTCAGGAAACCTTGGACTTAAAATCATTAATGTACCGAAGATAAAAGTTACTGTTTTCAGGATATTTGAGAATAATATTCAACATTACCTGCGTAGTGGTAAAGAATATGAATGGTATGAAGAAGATGGATATCATGACAGTTACAATTACCGCATGAATGAAGATTATGGAAAAATAATTGTAACCAAGGAATATAATACCAATGCTCTGCCCGGAAAAGGAAACCTTCGCTTGTTGCATATAACACCTGAAGATTTAGGCCTTTCAGGGGAGATGAAAGGGATTTATCTTATCAAAGCAGAATCTATTGAAAAAGCATGGTTAAATGATGTTCAGCTGCTTTCTTATTCTGACATCGGTCTTATTGTTAAAGGAGGAGAAAATGAAATATTCACTGCCACCCGTTCAATTGCAACCGCACAGCCAATTGAATCTGTTACCCTGGGTTTTTATACCAGCAACAATCAGTTAGTTCACAAAGTATCAACCGGTAAGGATGGTATAGCAATATTTAAGGATCTTAAGAAAACAATTCCAGGATTTAAGATAAGCATGGTGACTGCCCGTAAGGGTGACGATTTTAATGTAATTCTCTTTAACCGATCGGCAGTTGAACTTGACCGGTTTGAAACAGGTGGTAAACATACTGCAGGGCGTGATTATGATGCTTTTATATATAGTGATCGCGATCTATATCGACCCGGTGATAGTGTTTATTGCAACGCTATTCTCAGGGATTATAGTATGAAAACCATCTCAGGTTTTCCGGTTAAATTCAAGATCATTGGTCCGGATGGAAAAGATTTTCTGAAACGCAGGGTAAATATTAGCAGCTCAGGCTCTGCCTACCTTAATTTTGGCCTTCCGGTTGCAGCATACACAGGCACCTATTTCTGTGAGGTATCGTCAGTAGATGATGTCTTTATTGGAAGTTACCGCTTCAAGGTTGAAGAATTTATGCCCGACCGTATATCAGTGGATGTAAAAACTGACAAATTGGTGTACGAACCCGAAAACATAGTTAAACTGACAGTCACGGCCATGAATCTATTTGGCCCACCTGCTGCTGGGAGAAAAGTTGAGAATGAGTTGAGAGTATCAAGGAAAAAGTTTCAGCCTAAGGCTTTTGTTAAGGATTATAATTTCGACCTCACCTCAGGGGAGAATCTTGCTATTGTTTCAGTCATCAATCAAACTGTTACCAACGATAAAGGAATGGCAAAACAGGAATTTACATTACCAAATTATACCTATGCAGGCATACTGGAAGGGAAAATATATTCAACTGTATTTGACGAAACAGGGAGACCGGTTAACAGGTTAGTTAACTTTGATATCTATACACAAAAGACATTTCTTGGAATAAGCAAATTGCCCGGATGGTTATCAACACGAAAGCCAGTTTCATGCAGACTAATTGCTTTGAATGATAAAGAGAAACCGGTTAGTGCAACTGCCAGATTTGAAGTTGTTCACACTACCTGGGAAACGATTCTTGAAAGGAATTATGGACAAACAAGATATCGCTCTCAGAAAAAAGACAGAGTGCTTTTGACGAAAGAAATAAACATTGGCAGTGAGGGGCGAACAGAATCCTACATCCCACAAGAATCAGGAGAATACAAGTTCCGGTTAAGTATACCGGGCAGTACTTTCTGGATTGAAGAAAGATTTTATGCTTATTCATGGGGTAATTCTGATGAAACAACTTTTCAGATAAACAAGGATGGTGAAATAGACATAACATTTGATAAACAATTGTATGAACCAGGTCAGGAAGCTAATGTGTTATTCAAAACCCCATTCGCAGGAGAATTGCTGGTAACAGTTGAGCAGAACAAAGTACTTGAGTATTACAACCTTGAAGCTGATAATAATGGAGCAACCTTGAAATTACCGGTCAAAGACGGCTTTATTCCTAATGTTTATATCACTGCCACACTAATCAGAAAAATTGAAGAAGGTGGTATCCCTCTTACTGTTGCGCATGGTTTTGCCTCAATGAAAGTTGAGAAGGCTTCATACAAAATTCCAGTGGTAATAACAGCAAGTGAACATGTTCGATCTGCCACAAGTCAGAAGATAATGGTAAAAACTTCGCCAGGTGCTGAAGTAACGATTGCAGTGGTTGACCAGGGCATCTTACAGATCACCGATTACAAAACACCTGATCCATATTTCTACTTCTATCAGAAACGGGCGCTGGAAGTAAATTCGTACGATTTGTTTGATGAACTACTTGCAGAACTATCCTCTAAAAATAAATTAACTGGTGGTGACCAGGGATTTGACCTTGGAAAGAGGCTAAATCCTATGACCGCAAAACGAGTTAAGCTACTCTCTCTGTGGAGCGATAGGTTAACTGCAAATGAAAAAGGTGAAGTGTATTTTAATGCTAAAATCCCTAAATTTTCCGGGGCAGTTAGAATAATGGCTGTTGCTCATAAAGATCACCGGTTTGGCTCATCCGATAAGATTATGCGAGTGGCTGATCCCGTTACCATAAGCAGTTCCGTGCCTCGTTTTATGAGTCCGGGCGATAAAGCATTTATACATGTAACACTATCAAATACCACCGCTACACCAATATCAGTATCAACCAGTGTTGCCGCATCACAACTCTTTACAGCAGGTAAGCCTGAGAAATCTGATATTGTGATTCCCGCAAATTCTGAAGCTTCATTAACTTATAGTTTAACCGCCCTAAAAAACATGGGCGTTGGCAAAGTGACGTTTAAAGCCAAAGCAGCCGGTGAATTATTTACTGAAGAAACAGAGCTGAGCATCCGCCCTGCAGTGCCTCTTGTTAAAGAGGCAAAGGCTGGTGTAATAGAAGGTGGAAAAACCTCCTCTTTTTCAGTTTCGTCGGAAATGATTAAGGGTACATCGTCTTCACGTTTGATGTTGACAGATAATCCTGCCGGTGTACATGCCCATCAATTGGAGGAGCTAATTAATTACCCATACGGCTGTTTGGAGCAAACTATCTCAGCTGCTTTTCCACAATTATATCTCAGTGACCTGGCAAAGCTGTTGAAGAAAGAGAATGTAAACGGCACCGGCAACATAAATGCAAACGTTAGCGAGGCAATCCGAAAGATATTATTCTATCAACAATATAATGGTGGATTGGTAACGTGGCCTGATCATGGCACCATTAATTGGTGGATATCAGCATACGCAGCACATTTCATGTATGAAGCCGAAAGGGCCGGATATACTGTGGAAAAACAAACTGCCGATAACATACATAAATATCTCCTCGAAAAAGTAAGACAGAAAGGCTCTACTGAATATTTTTACAGGGTTGCTAATGAAAACAGATGGATGAAGAGAAGCGAGGCATATCGGGAGATCTTCTACTCATTGTACGTCCTTGCATTAAATGGCAAGCATCACCTTCCAACCATGAATTATTATAAAACCCGTTTGAACGAGTTAACACATGACAGCAAGTACTTACTTGCGTGTGCCTATCTGGTAGCCGGTGATGAAAGAAGTTATAGTCAAATACTTCCAAATGAATGGAATACTGATGATCCTGCAAGAATGACTGGTGAAAGCTTCAGCTCACCTATCAGAGATAAAGCATTGGCATTGTATACACTTGTATCAGTGGATAAAAACAATCCACAAATTGCATTGCTTGCACGCCAGCTTGGTGAAATGATCAATAATGCCGAATGGATGAGCACCCAGGAAAGAGTCTTTTCACTCCTTGCTCTGGGCAAGATGGCAAGCAAAAATAATAAGGGAAGTATATCAGCCAGTATTGAGCATGACGGCAAAACTGCGAATTACAAAGATGAAGATCTTATAGTGAACCTTGTTTCAGGGAAAGCAACAATTACAACCACAGGAAAGGGTAACCTATTCTGGTACCTTGAGTCAGAAGGAATTCCTGCCAACATGAAAGTTAAGGAAGAAGACCGCATTCTTAAAGTTCGACGCCAATACTTTAGCAGAACAGGACAACCTTTGGCAGCAAATACCGTAAAACAAAACGACCTATTGGTAGTGGCACTTACGATAAACACAACTGATCAAAGTATTATTGAAAATGTAGTTATAACAGATTTACTGCCTGCCTGCTTTGAAATAGAGAATGCAAGGCTAACCGCTGAAAGGGAAATGGACTGGATAAAGATGCGTGCAACACCTGATTACCTCGATATTCGTGACGATAGAATAAACATTTTTACATCAGCGGCATTCCAGCCCAGAACATTTTATTACATGGTAAGGGTAGTAAACACTGGGACATATACACAAGGGCCCGCAGGAGCAGAAGCTATGTATAATGCTCAATATTATTCATACAATGGACTAAAAACAATTATAGCGCAATAGTATACATTCAACGTTGGGAAAACTATGATAATAGTAAGCTAAATGGTTGCTAATAATCAAGTTGAACGTAGGTTGAACTTAGGTAATAATCAAGTAAAAGGCAGGTAAAACTATGATAAAATTATATGGTAAAGAACTTCAGGTATTACTAACCCTTGCACTCTCAATCATTATAATCTCTGCATTATGGTTTATTTCGCAACCTTTTGTAGTGATGTTGCTTTGGCTATTTTTTATTCCGACAGCTATTTCTTTCCTTTCTGGGATCATGAGAGGAATACTGTTTAAAAACTGGAATACTCTAAAATTTGCTTACATGATAGTATACGGGAACTTCATTTTTGAAAAGCACAAGGCGTTCCCTAATGGTATCAAAACTATATTAAGTCGATTATTCTGGGAGCAACCGCAAACATTTATGGGAAATTTTGGCATGCATCTGCTGAACAGTGTTTGGTTAATTTTTGCAGTTGACACCTATAAGCTGGCGTTGGTATGCCAGGGCTATTTCCTCAATGGAGGTGGTATTGCCCTGGGCTCTTTTATCATGATTGACCTCCAAAAATCCCCGGTTATTAATATCCATCCTATTGACGAAAGATCTATACCTGAGAGAGTCTTAATCCGCCATGAATATGGCCATTTGCTTCAGAGCATTGACTCCGGACCCCTTTATATTTTCAAATATGGAATACCTAGCATTCTCACACAAGGTTGGACAGAAAAAGATGCCGACTACCGGTCAGACCGTGAACTGCTGTTAACTGAACAGATATTGCCAGTATTCAGCAACCACCGTTCACAAAGAAGAGTTATAAACCCCCGTTGGTGGGAGTTCATGATGCTGTTTGTTCTTATAGTAGGTGGCTGGCAGATGAATGACACTAATGGTGCAATCGGCGGTGCCTTGATCGCTACAATGGCTGTAACTGCCCTTAACCTTAATAAGCCGGTTTAGAAAGGCCAGAAATGGTTATCAAACCATATTTCCTCTTTCAGTGATTCATTTAACTCATGCAGTATTTTATGATGCCCCTGCTCCCATTCGGTCAACCACTGGTATAAAGCCTTTTCGTTTTCATCAGTGGCTTCTTTTGCCCGGTTTGAATATACCTGAATAGCCTTGGTTTCCATGTCAATGGCCGCGGATATTGCAGCTGCTTCAAAGCTGGCGGCTGATATTGACTTCTTAATTTCTTCAGTCAAAACAAGGTCAGTAACTCCATTTGGAAACACAGGTGCAAACTTTTCAAATGTTTTTCCCTTTGTGTAATTAAGGTACTGCTCAGAAAGGAATTTAATGTGCGTTTTTTCCTCATCAGCCATCATGTTAAAGATTTTTTTAACTTCAGGACTGCTGGTCTGTTCAGCTACTGTTGTGTAGAATGCGGCACCACGACGTTCAAGCAGAATCGCGGTTTTAAGAATTTCAATAGCCTTTGTTTCCATGTAATTTTTTGTTTTAAAGTTGACTTTGGTGCATTAACAAAGATGTTGCTAAAATGATTAATGCAAAAACTGATTAATACCTGTCGCGGCTCAACGCCAGCTTAAAGCTTTTACCTAAATTTGCATTAAAGCATAAATATAATGACTTCTCCTGAAACTACCATCACCGAACTCTATAAATCTTATACCGGCAACTTACCGGACAAAATAACAGCACTTGCAGCTTCTGGGTCTGACAGGCAATACTTTCGATTGTTTAGTTCAATAGGAACTATCATTGGCACTTATAATGAAACTATTAAAGAGAACGAAGCATTCATTTATTTCAGCCACCAATTTAAATCAAACAACCTTCCGGTACCTGAAGTGCTGTTTGTAAGCGATGACAAACGCGCTTACTTGCAAAGTGACCTTGGTGATGATTCATTGTTTTCAATACTTTCTGCTAACGGACTGAATGATGATGTGGTCTGGTACTATTCTGATGTAATAAAACAACTACCTGCATTCCAATTAAAAGGAACTCAAAACCTTGACTTGTCATATTGTTATCCCCGCAAAAGCTTCGACCGACAAAGCATGATGTGGGACCTGAATTACTTCAAATATTACTTTGCCCGGTTATCAGGGATTCCTTTTGATGAACAGGCATTAGAAGATGACTTTGAAACACTAGTAAAGTTTCTGCTTGAAGCGGATAGTTCGTTTTTTATGTTTCGCGATTTTCAGTCACGAAATATTATGATCAATGCAGATAAACCTTACTTTATTGATTATCAGGGCGGACGCCTGGGACCTCTGCAATATGATGTTGCTTCTCTTCTTTATGATGCAAAAGCTAATCTTCCTCCCAACTTCAGAAATGAACTACTAGAAACGTACTTGATTAACCTTGAATCATTATTTAAAACTCGGGGTGGTATTGATGCCGGTAAACATATAACTAACGGTGACTTCAACAGAAATGCATTCCTGAAGTACTTTGACGGATTTGTACTAATGCGCATTCTACAGGCTTTGGGAGCTTATGGTTTTAGGGGTTATTACCAGAAAAAGGAACATTTTCTGCAGAGTATTCCATATGCAATGAAGAATCTTAAATATCTGTTTTCACAACCAACCTTCACATTGCACTTACCTGAACTGAAGAAATTGTTGCAGCAACGAATTACAGAAGATGAGTTAAAGCAACCCGTGAAATCCAATCTTATTGTAAGAGTGTCAAGCTTCTCGTTTAAAAAAGGAATTCCTGAAGATTCATCAGGCAATGGGGGTGGCTTTGTGTTCGATTGCCGCGCATTGCCTAATCCCGGAAGACTCGAACAATACCAATCACAATCAGGGCTGGATGAACCGGTAATTACATATCTTAAGGCATTCCCTGAGGTAACAAACTTTCTCGAAGGCGTATATGGTTTGGTAGATGCTGCCGTGAAAAACTACACAGAACGAGGCTTTAAAAACCTAATGGTAAGTTTTGGTTGTACCGGAGGCAGGCATCGTTCTGTATATTGTGCTGAAAAACTTACAGTACATCTCAAAGAGAAATTCGGCCTTAACATTATGCCTGAGCATCATGAAAAACTAAACTGGTAAGCTATGTCAAAAACAATGTGCGAAAAAGGAAAGAAAGGTGAAAAGGATGCTGAGGATCCTAAATACGCATGCAAGAAATGTGGCGCCCTTGTTAAAAAGGAAAAGCAAGTTTGCAAGCCAAAACCTATTATTAAGGAGTAAGGCCAATGAACTAAAGTGATAAAGCCATTACATAAAAAGAACAAACTCCGCATTTAAATACAATTCACTATTAATTAAGCATTAGAACCATTGAAAGTACCATTCGACATAGAACCTTTCAAAGCTGAGGAAATGGTCATCAGGCAAACTGTTCAGCAAATAAAAAAAGACTTTGGGATGTTTGGTCTCGATATTGACTTCCCATTGAATTTCTCAATGGTATACAACGATCTGGTAAGATTTGTTGGAGCTCATATTGAATCCCTGCTTACAGGCAACTTACAAAAGCTAAGCGCTTTACTTTATCAGGTGGATATTGATGAAAAGAAAATAGTTGAAGCATGGGAAAATCACCCCGAACTAACAAGATCGGAGGTTATAACTGAATTGCTAATATATCGTGAGCTTCAAAAAGTGATCTTCAGGAATTACTATAAGAATTACAAACTAAAAGGTCTTCCCGAATAAATGAAAGCTATGATACTGGCCGCGGGTCTGGGTACCCGATTAAAGCCTCTTACTGATCATACACCAAAAGTTCTGCTTCGTGCAGGTCAGTATACCCTGCTTGAATTTGCCATTAAGAAACTTCAAAAGTACGGATTCAATGACCTCATCATTAACATTCATCATTGTGGACGTATGGTTATTGATTACCTCCAGGAGCATAATAATTTCGGGAGTAATGTAACCATATCAGATGAAACCGATAGATTACTTGATACAGGTGGTGCAATTAGAAAAGTTGAACACTTTTTTAATGATGATAAGCCTTTTATTGTCTATAATGCTGATATCATTAGCAACATTGACTTGTCGAGCCTCTATGAATATCATTTACAAACAGGAGGCCTTGCTACTCTTGTAGTGCGTCGACGGGAAACATCACGCTATTTGATGTTTGATGAGTTAATGCAACTTACTGAGTGGCAAAACAAAGCAAAAGGTTTAAGTAAAATTGTCAGGATTACCGAGAAACCTCCCATAGCCTTTGCCTTTAGCGGTATTCATGTTATTAGTCCAGAAATATTTAATATGCTCCCTCATGCTGAGGTGTTCTCCATAATTGATGCATATCTTGAAATAGCAAAAGTCCACAGGATTGTTGGCTTTGTGGATGAAAGCTCTCTCTTTGCTGATGCAGGGAAACCTGATAGTTTAGCTGAAGCCGGACGAATTGCCTCCGAAATATTGTTGTAACTTGTATTTTTATTATTGATGAGCCCTTTGTTCACTATTATAACCTAACCGGAACGCTGACAAATGAAAGCATTTATCGACAATATAGCAGAGCTGATCAATGAGCAAAAGATTCCTGAAAACGAGCTTTGCATTGTCTTCCCTAATAGACGTGCAGGTCTCTTTCTTAAGCGCAAATTGATACCCACTAACGGAAACCCAAGATGGGTGCCTCGGATAATATCAATTGAAGATTTTGTTTTTAGCACAAGCCGCCTTATAGAACCTGATAGTGTGACACTGCTGGCAATGCTTTACAAAGCACATTGCAGTTTCAACCCTGATGCTGTTTCGTTCGATAGTTTTCTGAGTTGGGGTAGTCAGATATTACGTGATTTTGAAGAAGTTGATCAGTATATGGTTAATGCTACTCAGCTTTTCCACTATATACGCGATGCCAAAGAAATAGATTTATGGAAACCGGGTGAAAAACCTACTGAGTTTGAATTAAACTATATCACCTTTTATGAATCACTGGCTGATCACTATCACAAGTTAAAGGATATACTTCTTATAAATAACAGCGCTTATCAAGGACTTGCAACACGACGTATTGCTGAAAATCCGGAACATTATCTGGATAAGTTACCTTGGACTAAAGTTCTCTTCGCGGGTTTCAATGCCCTCACTCCTGCTCAGCTCACCATTATCAAGCATTTGGTAAAAAAGGAAAAAGCAGAGATAATCTTCGACAGCGACTCATATTATTTGGATAATCCTGCTATGGAAGCCGGTCTATTCTTACGTAAATATATGGCAGATAGTGATCTGGGAGAATTCAGGCAAGTTTCGGGAGAATTCACGAATCCTGAACGAAATATTTATAGCTGTGGAATACCTGGAATAACAGGTCAGGCTCGCATAGCAGGGAAAATACTACAAAGTATACCACCTGAAAAACATCATAATACAGCCGTTGTTCTGGCTGATGAATCTCTCTTGTTGCCGCTACTTAATGCCCTACCTGCCGAATTAAGTAAATTCAATGTAACAATGGGTTTCCCTTTGGTTCAAGCCCCCTTGTATTCACTGGTTGATAGTTTATTTAAGCTTCACATTAATGCCTCAAAGAACGGATCTGGTAATGCATCATTTTACCATAAAGACGTAACCTCAGTCCTTCAGAACAGCTATCTGCACAGTCTTATTGATAAAACCTTAACTGACAGATTAATAAGAGACATTAAGAAAAACAATTACTCGTACATCTCACTCAATGAAATTTATTCCTTTGTAAAGGAAACGAAATCTGATGCCCTGGATTTGGTATTCTCCTCATCTACGAGCACCAACTCTCTCCTTGAAACCATTGGTAGGGTTCTTGAACTTTTAAGGCTGACATTTGCCAGCAAAGCGAATGCTGATACTGATACTGAAGTTTTATACTTCCTTTATGAGAAAATTTCAAGTCTAAACCAATGCCTAACAGAGCAAAATATTCAAATTGAATCGCTTAACACTCTTTATAGTTTCTTCCGTGAGATTGCAGCCACAGCAAAAGTTCCATTTTATGGGGAGCCACTTCAAGGAATCCAGGTAATGGGTATGCTTGAAACCCGGGTCCTTGATTTTGAGAATGTGATATTACTCTCATTAAATGAAGATATACTCCCATCTGCAAAAAGCAATAGATCATTTATTCCTTTTGATATTAGGTTACAATCCGGATTACCAACACATAGCGAGCGTCAGGCTGTATTTGCCTATCATTTCTACCGACTAATTCAGCGATGCAAAAATGTGTGGTTGGTATACAATGAAGATGGCGATGTTTTGGGAGGCGGAGAAAAAAGCAGATATCTCAGCCAACTTGAATGGGAACTTCCTCGCAGTGGGATGTCGGTAAAAAAGTTAAACCTCCTGGAAGCCTCTAACTCGGGTATTCCTACCCCGATTAGTATTCCTAAAGGACCTGAAGTTATGAAAGCCCTTTATGACAAAGCAGAAAAGGGGTTTTCTTTTAGTTCGCTCAAAAAATACATTAATTGTTCACTGTCGTTCTATTTTTCATACGTACTTAAACTTCAGGAGACAGAAGAAGTTGAGGAAGAGATTTCGGCTCAAACAATGGGTACAATACTTCATGCTATATTGCAGGGTTTGTATGAAGGTTATGTTGGTACAACAATGAAAAAGGAGGTTCTGGAGTATGCAATAAATCAAATACCAGAACTGATAGCCAAAAAAACTAGCCAATATTTCCCTGAACATAGAATTGATTCTGGGAAGAATCTTCTCTTTGTAAAAGTTGCAGAAGTTTGGCTCAAACGATTCCTTAACGATGAACTTAATGCAATCAAGCATAATAATGCACCTGTAATAGTGGGTGTTGAGTACCAGTTAAGTAGAAATCTGTTATTAAAAACAACTGATAACCAACCTCTTGAAGTTAAAATTTATGGCATGATCGATCGTCTTGATATTCAAGATGGGTATATGAGGGTAATTGACTACAAAAGTGGCAAAGTTGAAGATAAAAACCTCAAGGCCAGTTCAGCCGAAGAGTTATTTGATGCAAATAAAGGCAAAGACAAGCAGTTGCAACTATCACTCTATAAATATCTTATCTCTGAAAACCCAATCGCATCAGGGCATAACCTGAAACCTGGCATTATTGCATTCAAATCATTATCTAAAGGATTCATGCCACTTGAATCAACCATAAATGATAATGAATTTGAAGCACATCTTACAGCTTTGTTTGAAAATATCTTTGATACTTCCATAAATTTTGAACAAAGCGATATAAAGCATTGTAAATTTTGTAATTTTCAGCATATTTGCAATAGAATTAGTTCGTAGGCTAAAGAGTTACATGCGAACTTCATCTTTGAGATTGTGTAGCAACATTTAACCACATAAACGTTATGAAACATTTATTAAAATCTGCCATGTGCAATAGTGTACATGCCACATTTGCTTTACTGATAACTTTAATTGTGATTCCGGCTATTAGCTTTGAATCGGCAATGGCTCAAGGAGTTATAGGTAATGCTATCAGAAACAAAGTTCAGCAAAAGGTTATTGAAAAGGCTGAAGGAAGCATTGATGAAGCATTTGACGAGGAATCAAGAGAGCAGCAAAAGGATGATGACCAAGATGGTGAAGCCGAAAATGGGATAAACCGTGAAAATAATTCTACTGCTGATGATGAATCAGAAGAGATTGGGAATAGACCATCGCAAAGCAAACCAAAACTAGAAACTAAATCACAATATGATTTCGTTCCCGGAGATAAAGTGCTCTTTTTTGAAGACTTTTCACAAGATGCCATTGGAGACTTCCCCGCCTTATGGACTACAACTGGCAGTGGTGAAGTTAAAACAGTTAATCTGGCATCAGGTCATTGGCTGCATATGAATGCTCAGGACCAGGTGTACAACCTCATGAAAGATCTGAATCTACCGGAAAACTTTATCTTTGAGTTTGACCTTATTGCTCAGCCCGGAGAAGAGGACGGACACTTTGATTTCTATCTTACACTTTATAACAGTAGTAACGATTTTCTTGATGATGCTCTCTATCCCGGTATCTCAGGAACGCATGTAACCATTAGTGACCAAAACTGGCAGGTTAGAGGTTACCACAACGAAAAAGACAGAATGTTTGATGGTGAAACATCACTGGTGCCAGTTGAAACAAATGGACTCAGTCATGTTATCATCTGGGTTCAGAAAGCAAGAATGCGCATATATCACAAAGGTTCTAAAGTCATTGATCTGCCAACAGTTATGTATACTCCAACAAACTATAACCGATTGCGATTTTCGTTGTGGAGTAGTCAGGGAACACCGCTTATCAGCAATGTTCGTTTTACATCTGCATCGCCTGATACCCGTAGCAAACTCCTTACTGAAGGGAAGCTTATCAGCTACGGAATCTACTTTGATGTAAACTCTGATAAGATAAAGCCCGAATCTCGTGGTGCTATTAATGATATAGCAAAAGTACTAGCTGAGAATCCATCAATAAGAATCAAAATTGAGGGTCATACCGATGGTGATGGAGATAATGCAAGTAACCTTGACCTTTCAAAGAGAAGAGCTAAATCTGTTAAATATATGCTTACCAGTGAGTTTTCTGTTGCAGATGATAGAATTGAGACTGATGGATACGGCGAATCCAAACCAATTGGCAATAATAATTCTTCTGAGGGAAAAGCTCAAAACCGAAGAGTTGAATTTATAAAATTATAAACCCTCTTCCGATAATATTAATTACAATAAATTCAACAATATAAGAAAAACGGGTTGTCTTCGATAGACAACCCGTTTGGTTTAATTGTTGCATGAAAAAGGTCATTTAATACAACCACCAAAATTTAATTCCAATCATTTAATTTAATCTCCAAAAATCAATTCCAATCATTTAATTTAATCACCAAAAATCCAATTCCAATTATTAATCACCAATCCAATTCCAATCCAATATTCAAATCACCAAAAATCCTGTATATTTAGATTCTAATAATATTTTACTGCTGATCAATGATTCTTAATAGCTTTTAATGTTTTTTTCTCAGCACCGGTATCAACCCTGATCAAGTAGGCACCATCAGGTAAAGTACTCATGTCAACTTTTCCTTCAGCAGTCATTAATACTGTTACTTGTTTCACCAGTCGACCAGTCATATCAAAAACCTCCATATCAGTTTTCTCATACATCTTTCCAAGCTTAACTGCGAATCGTCCGTCAACTGATGGGTTAGGATAGAGAACCATCTCCTTTGCAGCACCAATAGAGTCGTTTGAGGCAATCACTTCTCCTGCTTTTCCATTATTGAATTCTGAAATTCCGGCATCAGGGTTTCCGGCAACAGGAACCAAACCACCATAATAATCCTTGTTAAGACTAACATGAGCACCTCTGTTTATAGCTGGAGAGTTCGAATTCAAATGAAAATCATGCGCACCTGCATTCTTGAAACTTGGGTTTCCTACCAATGAATTCTGATCATTTCCCGATGCGTTTCTCCATGCTGTAAGACTTGATGAGTTGTTTATAAAACCAGAGTGCTGAGTATTGAAAACATTATTGTTTGAAGAAATAGAACCACCTGTTTTAATAGCCTTGTGAGCTGTAGATCCCATATTGAAGATGTTATTCCTTAGGGTTACATTGGTACTGGAAGTTGAATAGACCCCGTATTGTGAATTATTGTAGAATACGTTATTGCGGGCATTAAGGGTATAGTTAGGATTTGTGTACACCCCTATTAAGTTATTAGCGAAAGCATTATAATATGCATCAACTTTTGCAAAAGAGTATATTCCATTCTTGCCATTCTTTATCATGTTGTAACGTACTGTTACTGTCTTAGTAGTAGGTGATAAATATATACCACTTACATTTTTGGTTGTACTGGCAATGATGGTATTGCGCTCTATAATTCCTGTATAGTTATTTCCCCATGCAATGATGCAAAATTTATTACCCATTGATGAGTGATCTATGATATTATCGTGGATGTTGAAATTCATATTATTTGTTGAAGCGAGCTGAATGCCATCACCTGCTGAATAGCTTTGGTTGGTGTTTACAAGATACTTCTTGTTAATATCATAAATTGTGCAGAAACCAATCTCAATAGTGCTTACATCTTTTGCATAAATACCATCGTCTTTGATATCATTAATTGTGGAATGCAAGATTTTATTGCCACCTGCAGTGGTTATTAACCTGATACCCCATTCCGTCTTACGAACGATACAGTTGTTAACAGTGTTGTTTCCTGCACTATTACCCTGTATAATAATACCTGATATCCATGTGCCGGTGGATGTAATTTCCAGGTCTTTTATTATAACTGTAGAAGAATTTGTAACATTAATGATATGGTTGCCACTGCCTGTAGCATTAATCTTTGCTTTTGAGCCGGTTCCATATGTTCCCAATGTCACATTCGATTTACCATTGACTGATAATCCGCTGCTGGTATTAAATGTTGTTCCTGCCTTCTGCAAATAAGTATTCCCACTTGATATAGTAAATTTCGACCATGAATTGTATGGGTTGCTTATTGATCCGTTTTGGTATGAAGAAGTGTATGTTGGATCAATGTAGATTGTAGCAGCAAAAAGCAAACCTGTTACTGTGAAATAGGTCGCCAATAAGAAAACGGTTAAAAACACGAATCTTTTACGTGATTTATACTCAGGTTGAGCTGCAATGAGTGAACTGTTAGGTTCTGAAGTTGAGTTTCTTGTAATCATTTCAGTAGTAGTTTTGTGGTTATGATCTGTTCGAGATCACTCACCCTATTTGAAAAATGATGCCGCTGGTTTTATTAGAACTGAAAATGATCATTTATTTAAATCCAATTTAACCTGAAACGCAACAATATCAATGCGTACGGTACATTTATGATTGGCAGGATAATTTTTTATGACTATATGTAACGACTTGATCTTCACCCATTTCCCCGGTAATTATGCCCCGCGACGGGGAAACTTTCCCCGTCAAATATTTTACTGAGTTGATTACAACTCCATTATCTTTGTATCGGCTCTATTGCCATACAGGGAGTTATCTGTAAGAAAAAGTTCTTAGAAACATAAATCATAAATAAAAAGATGATCAGAATAACTACGCTCGCTTTATTCTTTGCATTTGCAATTTCATTTGGAACTAAGGCTCAAGACAAGGACCTCGATTATAGGTCACATCCTCATTGGATTGAAATGATGCAAAATCCCGATGCTAACTTTTTTGAAACCCAGAAAGCCTTTAATGAATATTGGGAAGATAGGAAAGTTACCAGGGGCAACGGGTTTAAGGCTTTTAAAAGATGGGAATACTGGATGGGTAAAAAGGTTTCACCCGATGGCACTAAACCTTCCCCTACACGAAATATTAAAGCAATTGAATCATTGAAGTCTTTTCCTCGAATTGCAAATTTGCCTAGCCAATCAGGTAGAGTAATGAGCCTCACTAGCAATGGCAACTGGACTTCACTTGGTCCGGTTTCAGTTCCGTCAGGATATAATGGATATAGGGGTCTGGGGAGGGTAAATGCAATTGCATTCCATCCAACTGATGCTACCACGATTTATGCCGGGGCTCCTGCAGGAGGGCTATGGGTAACGACTAACGGCGGGAGTTCGTGGACGCCTCTTACTGATAATTTACCAACACTGGGTGTTTCGTCAATTGTTGTTGACCACGTAAACCCCAACATAATATATATAGGCACCGGAGATCGTGACCATGGTGATGCGCCTGGTATTGGGGTTTGGAAGAGTGTGGATGGCGGAATTACTTTTCAACCTTCAAATGCCGGGATGACAACAGCCACAGTCGGCAAAATAGCAATCCATCCGGTAGACAATATGAAATTAATAGCTGCTACCAGCAGTGGCCTTTTCCGCACTGTTAATGGCGGAGTTAGCTGGACTAATGTTAGCACCGGTAATTTTAAAGATGTAGTACTCAAACCCGGCGATCCAAACATTGTGTATGCTACCCGTTCAGGTAATTTCTATCGCTCAACTAACAATGGTCAATCATTTACCCAAATTACGACTGGTTTACCTACTTCAAGTCGTGGCGCAATTGCTGTTTCACCGGCAAACCCGTCAATTGTATATTTCATAATAACGAATGATGATTCTTTTAAAGGGCTTTACCAATCAACTGATAGTGGACTTACTTTTACTGTACGTTCAACAACTCCAAACATTATGAGTTGGGACTGCAATGGAGGATCGGGTGGGCAGGCATGGTATGATCTAGATATTGCTTCTGATCCCTTGAATGCCGATATTATTTATGCCGGAGGAGTAAATTGCTTCAAATCTGTAAATGGTGGTCAAACCTGGGCAATCAACTCACACTGGTGGGGTGATTGTGGAGTACCTTCTGTACATGCTGATTTACACGTACTGGAATTTAACCCAATTAACAACAGGTTGTATGCCGGTAATGATGGCGGAGTATACTGGACTAATACCGGAGGTGCTTCCTGGAATGAGATCAGTAATGGACTAGTGATTAGCCAGGCATATAAGATAGGCCAGAGTGCCACCAATAAGGACTTTGTTATTAACGGTTATCAGGATAATGGTAGCTCAACAATTACTAGCAACGGCTGGGTAAATGTTAATGGTGGCGACGGAATGCAGTGCGCCTTTGATCCTACCAATAACAATTATAGCTATTCAACTTTATATTATGGTCCTATATATAGACATATAAATCAGGGTAATGGTGATCAGATAGCTGGTGACGGTGTCAATGGCATTAATGAAAGCGGCGGCTGGGTCACACCTTTTGTAATTGACCACAATGATGGGAACATAATGTTTATAGGCTATGATAATGTTTGGCGTAGTACCAACATCAAATCACCTAACACTAGTAATGTGACATGGACAAAGATCTCAAACCTGAATGTTAATGACTTTGATGAAATGGCACAATCTGATGCCAATACAAATATTCTTTATGTTTCAAACGGCTCAAGTCTATACCGGAGTGATAATGTGAAGGCACCTACTGTTAACTGGTCGAACATAACAGGATCTCTTCTGTCAGGTAACACCATTACTGCAATTGAAACGAGCCCAATAGACGAGAATATTGTATATCTGGTACAGCAAAATCAGGTTTTTAAGTCGCTTAATAAAGGTTTATCATGGATGAATATCACCGGTAACCTTCCTGATGTTCAGATGCATACACTGGTATACTACCATAATAGCAATGAAGGGCTCTATCTAGGCACTGACATTGGTGTATTCTATCGTGATGCTGTTTCCTCTCAATGGATCCAATATAGCGATGGATTACCTGCAGCAGCCTGGATAACTGAACTTGAAATTTATTACGACAGTAATCCAGCGTTGGATGTTTTGCGAGCTGGTACATTTGGACGTGGCTTATGGACTTCGCCTTTATTAAACACTGCACCACCAGCTCCTGCAGGTGCAATAACTGGCCCTGAATCTGTTTGCGAATTGGAAATGGAGGTTGCCTATAGTGTTGAGCCAATAGCCGGTGCCACTTCCTATGTGTGGACTTTGCCTGAAGGAGCAACCGGATCAAGTGATTCATCAACCATTATTGTAAGCTTTGATATTAATGCAATATCCGGAGAGTTAAGTGTATATGGAGTGAATGCCTATGGGAATGGCACCGCTTCGTCGCTTTCCATTATAGTTAGCGCACTTCCTCAATCAGCAGGTCCTATATCTGGTGCTTTGGAAGTATGCCAGTCTCAGATGTCAGTATTGTATTCTATTGATGAAATAATCGGCGCAACTTACTACGAATGGTCATTACCTCCCGGTGCAACTGGTACAAGTAACACAAACACTATTTTAGTTGACTTTAGCAATACTGCCACAACAGGAACAATTTCTGTATATGGTGGTAATAGCTGCGGTAATGGGGAACCAACAACCACACAGATCAATGTAAATGTGCTACCATCAGAGGCAGGTAATATTAATGGTCCTTCATCTATATGTCAAGGCGAACAGGATGTTTTATACAGTGTTTCACAAATTGCCGGGGCTACCAATTATGAATGGACTCTTCCTGTTGGTGCTATGGGGCAAAGCGATTCCAATACTATAGTGGTAAGCTACGATGCTAACTCAATTTCAGGAATGATTACTGTAGCAGGTGTTAACTTATGTGGTGCAGGAGGTGAATCATCAATGCCTGTTGAAGTAAGGCAAACGCCAACTAAACCCAACATCACACAAAACGGTCACGATCTGCATTCTGATTATATTGAAGGTAATCAATGGCACACATTTGCCGGCATGATTGAAGGAGCAACAGCTCAGGATTATGAGGTAACATGGGATGACTACTACTACACAATAATTACAATAAATGGTTGTGTTTCTGATACCTCAAATGTGATTCAGGTCATTGTATCCGATGTTCCCCAGATTGACAATAAGTCAAAAGTTATTGCCTATCCTAATCCTGTTTCGAATGAGCTAACACTTGAGAAACCAGGCAATTTTTCAAAACTTGAGTTCAAGATAATTAAAGCTACGGGTGAAACATTACTTGTTGGAACCTTTACCGATAAAAGAGTAATTGCCACCAGTGACTACGCTCAGGGAATATACCTGATAGTTATCACCGACGGCAATTACACTAACTTTATTAAATTCGTGAAAGAATAAAATCTAATCGAAGTTTATTTTCATCTCAACTCGTCTGTTCTTCTGGCGGCCAGTAGATGTTTTATTATCAGCTATTGGCCTTTCCTGACCAAACCATTCTGATTTTATTTTGTGGCTTGCAACACCCTGACCAATAAGATAATCTCTAACAGACTGAGCTCTGTTTTTAGAGAGTTCCATATTATTTGCAGGAGTTCCTGTGTTGTCAGTATGACCTGATAACGTTACATTCCAGCCATCCTTAGTTTTTAGCAAGGTAGCCAGTTCATTTAATGAAGGATACGAAACAGCTTTAATTACTGCTTTTCCTGTTTCAAATTCAAGATCAGAGAATGCTCTTGCAATCACTTCTTCCTCTTCTTTCTCCATTTCAGGGCATCCGTTATTCGCAACTGTTCCAGGAGTTTTAATGCAGAAATCTATTCCATCATGAACTCCATCACCATCAGTATCAGGGCATCCTTCATATTCAACAGGTCCAGCTGTTGCAGGGCATTTATCCATTTCATCGGCAACTCCATCTTTATCATAATCAGCAAAGGGGCAACCACCATGTTCAGGCTTACCTGCTACATCAGGGCATTTATCATCCATGTCAGTTATACCGTCATTGTCACGATCTGGGCAACCTTTCATTATTGCTGTTCCCGCCTGGTCCGGACACTTATCTTCGGGATCAACAATTCCATCATTATCAGAATCCGGACATCCTCCATGGGCAATGCTTCCTGCTTGATCTGGGCAACGATCATCCTTATCTGGGATTCCATCGCCATCTTTATCAGGACAACCATTTAATGAAGCAGGCCCCGGTAATGAAGGACACTCATCCATGTCATCAGTAATGCCATCAGAATCACTATCAGGACAACCTTTCATAGCCCAGATACCTGGAATATCAGGACATAAATCTACTTTATCACTTACTGCATCTTGATCAGTATCTCTTGGAATATTCCTAAATACAGGAATTTTGATCATAAAATATGCATCTGTGTTATATGTTTTTGCAGCAAGGGAATTTGTTATAAAACTGTTTGAACCAACCCATACTGGTCCGAGTCGTAGTGCCAAACCCGCCCGAAGTCTTCCGAATTCATCAGCCTGAATTGGCAGAGCGGCGCCAAACCACTTGTGGTCATATCGTGGGGTTAAACTAAAGGTGGTGAAATAATGTGCTTTGGTTACAACACTGGTGCCTTTTCTTAATGCAATAAATGGACTAAAATTAACATAAAACCTTTCGGCAACATTATAATCGATCTGAAGGCTTAAGGCTGTTGGCATTCTGGTTGAGAATGTTTCCTTTTTTAAATCGCTGAAATGGAAACGCTTTCTTAGTGTATCGTTCAAAGCTTCAACTGATCCTATTTCAATATTGCTAAGGTCCCAATTTCTAACATCAGCTGTAAAGTCCTGACTATAGAACCCTTTTAAATAATTGATCTTGCCAAGGTCAAGGAGTGAAACTCCAACCCGTAATAAGTACTTATCCATGTCAGGTCGTAAAATTCCCTCTCTTCCGTCCATATCATACTTGTACTTTGAAATATTTGGACGGTACTCATAAACAAATCCTATATCCATGCCAAATCCTGGATCGGATACGAAATTGAAAGGATCAACTCCATCATCGAAGTTACCTGAAAGCCCGTAGTTTATATCAGACTGAAATAATGAAAGAGTATCTCTACCATCGAGTCGGAAGCTCAGATTTTTAACGAAAGCATACCCTGATGCAAGACCCTGGAGATATTTCAGCGTAACGCCTCCTTTTAAGAAGTGCTCCTCGGAATTTGTTGGAATGACGTTGGCGAATGTTAAGCCAAATTCTGACCATAAGTGTGCCTGAATATTCAAGTTTGAATTTGTGAGTGTTTGATTGAGTAACGGGTCATAATCGAAACTCTCTGACAGGAAGAAGGCGAATTCTTCAGTTACATTGTCAAAATTAACAACCCCCCGGGTTCTTGCAGAAAAAGCGATAGCAGTATAATCTGAAATATTAATCATAAAAGAAGGCAACATCATTGATAAGTTAATTGCGCCAGATTTTTCCTTCCCGTTGAAATGCCGGTATATGTATTTTGTGCCAAAATCAGTGTCATCCCAGACACCGGGGTTATACATAGCACCTCTTTTTATGGCAAGGTAATTATTTGAAGCTGAAAAATCCCCTCCAAATAGTGCCATATCGAATATGTACCGTGAATCAACAATAGATGCCGGCTGTAGAACAAGCCCACTTACTCCGGCATAGTTGCTTTGAGCAAAAGGCATGTATTCTTGACCTAACGATTGTTTGTTGCTGAAAATGAGGACACTCATCATCATTGCAATGGTTATTGCAAATCTCTTCATAGTATTGGTTTTAGGTTTGACTATTTATCACAGAATCGAACAAAAGTTGCGTGAAATTAGCAAAACTTTATTCTAGTAAAGAATTTTGAAAATAATTTTATCAACAGCTAGGATTTCAAAACTTTATTTATAAAAATGACGAAGCTGAAATGACATTACTAAAACCTATATATGTATGAATTACAGGTGTTTAACAATATCTTGCCGATAGTGATAATATGTTCTGTGATTTTAAAAAGATCAACTTGACTAGTATCATCTCTATGTTATCTCTATGTTATCTCTATCTCATCTCTATCTCATGTCTATGTTTTACATAGGCATAAGGTACTCATGTCATAGGCTTAACATAGGTGTCATCAAAACTAATTCAAAATTTTGAGATAACAAAGTGAAAATATTTTTATTAGGGATCACCAGTTATTTAGCTATGAAATAGCCTCATTTCCTGAAAATGAGGCATAAAAAAAACGCCCCAACACATTAAAGTGCCGGGACGTTTATCATAAAGCCATGAATGCTATTATTGATTAGGATCTTGAGTCGTGACCTAATTGTTTTACCAGTTTATTATACACTCCAATTATCAAGAGTGATGGTGCCCAATGCCCTATGAAAAGGGATGTGTCATCTTTTCTAAGGATTTTCAATGTAAGCGATGCAGCCATAGCACCTAGTGCTACCCACAGATATACGTCTGATGGTATTTTAGCTGTTTGCTCCTCAATCATGGTGGCTACGTATCCCTCTTTTTTATTGGGGTTAGTCTGATCCATTTTCGTTTTGATGTCTTTTGTGATAGTTTCCATAAACTAAAAATATTATGTTCGTTAGTATATCTTTCTATAAATGAAACAGTTAGCTAATACTAATGTTTATGGAATAATGCAAAAGCTTGTTAAAAAATCTAATTAAGCAGTCATTTTAAAAGACACATTATTAAGTGTTTAATCATTTCTTTTCAGCTCTATGTCTTCTACAGTTACGACCGGGTCTCCGGTTGACCTAGTCGGATTTCTCCAGCCTATCTGTATGCCAACTAGTTGCTCGTCGGAAATAATTTCTTTTAAGAAAAAAGCGTGATCAAACTTTTTAGGCTGAGTAATCCGGTCATTAAAAAAATCTTTTAACAAATGAATGTTCTGTGGTGATGAATACCACTCTGACATGATTCTTCTAATGTTCAATATCATTTGCAATTCCGTTACATCATGATAATGAATAATGAAACGACCAACCTTTTCATCGTATTCAGCCATAATTATATTTTTAAATAAAGACATCTAACTTGTTGTATGTCAATGCCTTTTGCTACGTTACATAAATATAACGCTAATATAATTAATTAGTTGCAAAGAAATTCTTATGTAATATGCACTAAATGTATTAGAAAGCGCATTATTTTTTATAATGTTTCTATAAAACCTGAAACCTAAAGGATATTCTCTCCCCTTTTTGTCCAGACAATAGCCCAATATAAATACCTTTATCTAAGCTATTACATTGGTATGTAGCTTGATAATTTTCAAGCCAAATGTCAGTTTCCTCAACTTGCACTCCAATGCTATTATATATTTGTAATTTCTTCTTACAATTACCTGGACCTATTTGATTTGTGCGAAGGGTAATACTTTGGATGGCAGGGTTAGGCCAAACGCCAATAACCCTCTGAAAGTCCTCTTCGATGCTTAGACCCGACAAATGATAGACAACCGTTACTGTTGCTCTAACGGGTTCAGGCAAGGATGTATTGTCGAAGATAGTATAAGTTATTGATGATTTGCCATGAGGCAATGGAGGATTTTCAAACCGACGAAAATGAACAACATGTGATGCGAAAGTTGAATCAGAGGCTCCAGGCTGAATACTATCTGGCACATCAGTGAGGTATGTATCAGGCCAGCACTTTATACCAAAGCAAAAATAATCGATTGTACTGTCGTTGATAGAATTAATTGACTTGCGAAGAAATAGTGCAAGTGGCTTATCAGTGTTATTTTTAAGAGTAAAATATTGTGTTAGCTCTATAGTTGCCGGATCGCTGCTGTATACGGTTATGGTTGAATCATTGACAATCTTATTTCCATTAAACCTATCAAGTATCAGAAGCTGTTGAGCACAGGCATAAAAAGAATTAACTGCAAAAACTATGGAAAGTATATATCCTCGCATATCAGAGTATTAGGTAGCAAATATAGTTGAAACTTCTCTTTCAAGAGAACCTTGTAAGCATTACTTATTGTTATAGCAGGATAGGGAATTCTTGTAACACCACTATTGAACTATTTGAAATTGTGTTTTCAATCAATCCAACCAAGACAAGTGACTTGTCAAAGACAGGCATATTTAGAAGAAAAGCACTTGAGAAGCACAATACATTGAGTGTAGCATTACCTTGTATTATTTTCTGACCATGGGCAATAAATAAGGAATCATAACATCTGTATCCCCCGATGAAATATTCCAAGGCATAAATATTACGATCGCGAGGCATCAATCTGATTTTATGATGCAGAAGCCTGGCGAAAGCAATTGCATTAATGGGTTCTCTCTTAACATTTCCGAACTGAATATCCTGTAAGAAATAATCATCAATGTCGGAATAATGTAATGCAGAGCTAAGATAGGATCCGAATGAATGCTCAGTTAAATGACTTAATCCGGATAGTGGTCGGGTATTTTCGTTCATCATTCAGAAATAATGAGTATATTATACTGAACAAAAAAGAACTGTTTTGACTTGGAGATTTTGAAATAAATGAGAAAAATAATCGGATCAGGTATCAATTAGTCTAGCGACTCCCTTATGTATAGAGTTTATATTTTTTTTCCAGGATCAATCGTCCCCTTAACTCCATACGTGAATTGAATGAGCATTGTTCGCTCTCATTCTTATTATCGTAAATACCACTATTTTTACTTTTCTCGTTTAAAACAGGCATTTCGGTTGCATTTGAAACAGAACTGGATTCTTCAGTCGTTGGCTTAACATTATGCACATTAAAAGCAGGAGCACTGTAGAGCAGTATGGAACTCAACATTAGAACGGTGAAAGTGAGAGCTGTTTTCATCTTTAGCAGTTTGTGGATTGAGAATTTCAATTAGTTAACCCACCATAAAGAAAGATAATGCCACGAATTTACAAAGTGGAAGTTAGGAAGAAAGCAACTCTGGTGTTAACCGATGGTTTCCTTATTTACCAACAGTTTCACTTAAAGATTAAGATGTCGATACCATATAGGAAACAGCTTTAAATACAGGGAATATTAAGGAATAATTCCACGTGAGTGGGGAACAATTCCCCGTATGATTTATACCTTATAATAGATTTATGGCATGAACTTTAATGCGTTACATCTGTTACGTAGTCAAAAAATCAGTTATGATGAGAAACATTTATTTAATTGCCTCCTTTCTTTTTGTCTTTGCAAATACAAGTTTTGCACAAGATGTGGCAAATGGAACCCCAAGTGTTATGATAGAAAGTTCAAGTCAGTATGGTTTTGCTGAAACAGTTGATAAATTGACAGCATCAATAATGGCTAAGAACTGGAAGTTAATTATTACGCATAATATGCAGGAAACAATGAAAAAGAACGGCAAGGATGTTTACCCTGTAAAAATTCTTGAGTTATGTAATCCTGAAATAGCCTATACAATTCTTGCATCAGATGTTAATCGTTCATTGTCGGCAATGCTTCCATGTAGAATATCTGTATATGAGAAGGCAGATGGAAAAACATATGTTTCACGTATGAATATTCCACTTTTGGTTGAAATGATCAAGGGAGATGCATCTCAATCTATAATGCGGGCTTATAATGAGTCGGAAGAATTTATAAGAGGTGTTTCAGAATAGATTAATCACTAAGTGCTCCAGATTTCGAATAGTTATTATACTTCAATAGTATACTATCCAGAATACAACAAGCACTCTCAACAAATGATGAGCATGCCTGAAATGCATTTTCTTCGCGTGCCAGCTTTAAACCTTCAGGTGTATCAATACGGCAATTCAATAGTTTATTACAGGCTAATGATCCATTTCTTTCACTGAAAAGAGTCATAAATTCCCTTGATATTTTGTAATTCATCTCTTTTTCATGAATTGATGATGCTTCTGAATAACCATAATGTAGTCCGATAACCATCAGAGCACCGCTCACTGCGCCACACATGCCTCCCCGGTATGATATTCCGGCACCGAAAGGGGCAGCAAGTTTAAATGCATCTTCTTCAAATCTGAAGAAATCTCTTGCGTAGCTAACAAATACTGCCTGGGCACAGTTAAATCCACTATCAAACAAGTCTTTTGCAAAGGTAGTATTAGTCATAATATTCAATTATAATTTATCAATATGCAGTCAACTAATTAACTGTTGGCAGAGAATACTATATGTTTCTTTTGAATTCTGATGAATTTATTACAAAATGATGAATAGAGTCCTAGCCAAATATATAACTTATCTTCAAGATAATAAACTTTGCATTAATTTATTTAGTCACTGAATATTCAACTGCAGGTTTAAATATCTGGTAATAATTCCGTATTCGAGAATGATCATCACTCAATTCTTATTAATGCAGAGGTGAGGAGAGAAACTAATTGACAGCGTATTATAATGATGAATCCCTTATAACAGTATACATATCTTTGAGTTCGTTACAGTTTACAATTTCCAGGTTTTCATTTATTAATTTTACTTTTATGCAATCATCTTGTTTAGCATCTTCAGCTATCAGGGTAAGTTCATTGTTTATTAAATTTAATCCTTTGATAAATTCGTCAGGACTAGTAATTATGAGTAATGAGAATGTCTTAAAGTTATAATATATTGAGATGTCGATTGCAAGGTAGCTAACCAACTTGCCAATACTTGAATAATAATTTATGACTTTTTTCATTTTTTGAAAAGGGGACTGCAGCTCATCCACAAGTTCAAAGCCCGGCCCAAAAGTAAGGATATCGTATTTCTTGATTACCACATGCACGTTGCCATCAGTTTCACCGGCATCCGGTTCATTTTTTTTAACTTCGTAAACAAAGTTAGTCGCAAGTAACTTTCTCACGAATGATACTTCTTCGCTTGCAATATTACCGTGAAGCAGGTATATGTCTTCCATTTGCCAATTTTTAAAGTTGGTAAGGATTAAGAGTTACAACTACTTAAAGAACAACCGATAATTGCATTTAGTTTATATTCAACGATTTGGCTACTTTTTTAACATACTTGCATCTAATTAAAATGGAATAATCTGTAGAAATTAACCAGTGGTAAAAATCAATTAATTTTAGGGATAAACACTTTTATGGTTACCACGTTATATAGAAGCCACAAGAGATGAGAAGAATTTATGATAAAAGATCACCAGGTAAGCATGATCCTTGCAGATGACGATGAGGACGACCGTAATTTCTTTACTATGGCTGTGCGGAATACATCACCAGCTATCCGATTGACAGCTTTAAACGACGGAATAAAATTTATGGAATACCTCGAAAGTAATCCAAATCAGAAGCCAAATTTGGTTATTTTAGATATAAGTATGCCGAAACTAACGGGATTAGAATGTTTAAAGCAAATAAGGCAATCAGAAAACTGGAAAGATTTGCCTGTGGTTATATACAGTACATCATCAAATGATGAAGATCTGGATGAAGCAACAAGAAACGGGGCTAATCTATACGTAGTGAAGCCAAGAGAGATATCAGCGCTTTATCGACTGGTTAATTATCTTGTAACGCTTGATTGGAATAGGCGAAAACCTTATGCTAAGGATATACTGTTTAAAGATTTTTCAGTTATATAAAAAAAGAGACACTAGTGTGCCTCTTTTTTTATGCAATAAAATAACTCATTGACGATTAGATTCTATTATGTCCGAACTCTCTACGGTTATAAAAATCTCTGTTTCTGGAATCGTCTAAGGTTCCATCAGGAAAATAGTTCCTGAATGTCCTCATTTCATAATCCCTGTCAATGGTAGCTCCTTTATTAATCCATTGAGTTCTGACAAATTTGTCATGGCTAATTTCCTTGGTGAATACTTTTTTATTATCCTCATCAAGGCTAACCGCACCAATAGGGATGATTAAATGATTTTCACCATCTTCATTCAAAAAGCCATGAGCACCTTCATTTGCAGGCAATTCCTGCATTTTTCTTGCTTCAGCAGCAAGGTTCTCATCAACTTCGACATCGAGGTATACAACTCGTTCGGATTCTTTATTTACTAGTAAGTTGTCGACCTCACCTATCGTACGATTATCAGCATCTACTACTTCCCAGCCTCTAATATCACTATAGTCAGAATCTACCTTATATCCTGAGAGTTCGTCCAAATAATAGAGAACTTTTTCTTTTTTTTCGTTTTCCATAATTATACTTTTTTAGCGATTTTCTTCTTCAACGTCCATTTCTTCGAGCAATTCTGCTGATTCAGTCAAAAAATTCTTGATTGCATCACTTTGATCAAATGCCATTTCTTCTGGCTCAATTGAGTTAGATGCATCTCGAACATTAGCTGCCTCATTCTTCAGATCCGGGTATTTAGCCTCCTGAATTTTCATGAGCTCATTTGACAGAATATCAGCTGTTTTTCTGATCTTATCTGCATGTGTTGTCTCAAAAGGATCATTGTTGATTTGATCTATGTTCTGTTTTGCATTCTGCAAGTCTCTGGTAGTTTTATAACCAACTTCTGAAGCTTTTGCGTTAGTTGCCTCAGTTAACTGCTTAAATGCTTGACTAACAGTTTGATGATCTAAATCTCTGTTCTCAACTCTGTTGTTTACAAAGTCGATATAAGATGAAACAGCTTGGTTCTGCCGACCATTATTTTCAGTTCGGTCAAGTCTGTCATTATCATCAACACGCGTATTATCTTCAATTATCGCCACGTCTCTGTCATCGTTTTTGTCCCGATATTGTGACCGGCTTTCATTGTCATTATCTGAATCAATACCATAGGCTGATTCCTGCCTGTCGTTCCTTGTATTATCATCTCCTGAAAACATAAAGTACCCAACGAGTGCTACTATAACAAGACCTGCTAATACCCAAGGCCATACGGGCTTCCTTTTTTCAATTTTTATCTCTGTCATGACTTTGCGTTTTTAGTTTTAATGTTAAATGCAAAGGTCAGAATATTTGTAAGATACTGTCTTTCTGAATCTTAAGATAATTTTACATGTTTTTATGGATTAATGAGGTTATCTTGATGAATACACGCTATTTAACCCTCATTTAACAAATCGCATACATTTTATAAGGTCATTTATTTGAACTGTAACAAGACCCGACTTTATATCTGACATAGCATATGGAAGAATAAGTCGACCCTTATGGACCAGTGCACCGCATGAGTATATTACATTTGGCACATAGCCTTCGCGCTCTTCTTCATTAGGTGATAATAATGGCTCATCAAGCCTTGCTATTACATTTTCAGGGTTATTCTTATCCAGGAGTAAAGCACCAATAAAATATTGTCGCATTGGTCCTACCCCATGGGTGAGAACTAACCAGCCTTCATTCAATTCAATGGGCGAACCACAATTTCCAATTTGTACAAATTCCCATGGTTGTTCCGGCTCCTGAATAATCTTAGCTGATTGCCAAAAATGTAAATTATCAGAAAACATTATATAGTTATTCTCTCCGTCCTGCCTGGACAACATCACATATTGACCCCTGATTTTCCGTGGAAATAGAGCCATTCCTTTATTCTGGACAGCCTTCCCATTAAGAGTTATTATGTTAAAATACACAAAATCCTTTGTTTCAATCAATTGAGGCAAAATCTTAAATCCATTATATGCAGTGTAAGTAGCATAGTAAGTTACCTCACCATTGTCATCTTCAAATCTCACAAAACGGGCATCCTCAATTCCCCTACTTTCATTTTCCGAAACAGGGAATATAACCCTTTCGGATATCTTACTACTTTCATCAAAACCTACCTTATAATTGGAATTGGCCAACCAATTAATGTTAATCAAGGTTCTGTCATCAGTTTGGTACTCTGGGTTCAGGTATAATTTATGTATGCTATTCTTGAGCTGATTATAGGTAAATACATCAGGCAAGAGATCAAAAACCTTAATACTTGTTTCGTTCCAACTTTCCATATCCTTTAGCCGCAACTTCATCAGGCGTTTAACATAAAAAGGATCATGCATCATTTTGGGTGTTTCAACAAAATCAGTGATGGTATCGAAATGTATTGAACCATTTTCTTCAACTATTCCGCTCCGGAAAGCAATCGATGATATATGACCTTCACCCGTTGCGCGTAAGCTCATTATGAATCTTAAATCTCCATCGCTCAAACCACTTTGATCAGGATGAGGTACTATTGATGGATTAAAAAGAGCAGCCGACTCAATAGAATACTCCATTGTAAAATAAGCACCAATCAAAGCTTGCTTGACATAGCTTATTTGAATGTTATGGGTTACATACTCTGCTACCTTCGAGAAGTTGATGGCAAACTGCTGCTTGATATCACGATGCCTGTCGGAGAAGTTGCTGTTAATTTCTTCGAGTAATTCTTCAGCAACATCATCTGATAAATTAAGAACTCGGTCAATTAATCGGCTTATTCGCTCCAAGTTCGTTGGAATGTGAGCCCGTGTAATCACGCGTGAAGTGTCACGCATAATCCTGGTCTTCCTTCTCCTAACATAATTTTTAATGCTTAACGTCTGAGAAATACTGTAATCAGGCCTTTTTTCCATAATCCAAAATTGTTTTATAAATATCGATATACTTATTTACCATGCTCTCAAGACTGAACTTTGAAATTGCCCATTCCATTACACGGTGTCTGTCAATCTTCTTGATATCATTTATAACTTCTATTGCCTCATCAGAATTCTTCACTAGAAATCCTGATATTTCATGTTTTATCAATTCGGCCATAGATCCTCTGTTATAAGCAATGACGGGTGTTCCACAAATCATTGATTCTGCAACGCTTAATCCAAATGGTTCATCGAAACTGATGGGGTGCAGCAAAGCATATGCATTTCTAAGTAACCTATCGCGATCAGCGGGGCCTGAATTTCCAACATAGATAATGTCTGTTTTGTTGATGTATGGTTGCACCATCTTTTCAAAATAAGCCTTATCCTGAATTAAACCTGATATAATCAATTTTCGGCCTGATTTCTTTGCAATCTGGATGGACTCATAAGTTCCTTTTTCAGGATGTATCCTGCCAAAATATAAAAGATACTCTTCCGGGGTATCATTAAAGGTAAATTCCTTAGTATTAATTCCATTGTATACTGTTGCTATATAATCCAGCTCAGGGCTTCGGTCGGAATTACTGATAGAGACATAATGGTTGGTATTATTATACTTTTTGTAAACAGGGATGATTTTAGCAGAGGAAAAACCATGGATAGTAGTAAGCATTGGGGTTTTAATAAGTCCGGAATAGGTCAGAGGCAGAAAATCAAAATTATTATGGATTAAATCAAATCTATCGGCCTGTTCCATAAGGTTACTTATATGTAAGCACTCCCAAACTTTTGGCTCTATGTCAGGGTCTTCTGCATAGGCAGTATGTGATATAAATTGAAGTTTCCCTGAAGTACGGGAATTCCCGGTAGCAAATAATGTAACGTCTAACCCATTTTTCACCAGGCCTTCTGTAATATTAGATGTAACCTGTTCCCATGGGCCGTATTTTTCAGGAGGTGTACGCCAGGCAATAGGAGCAAGAACTGCAATCTTCATTATTAAAGGGGATTTCGTGAGTTATTCAGGCAGGCATCAACAAGTTCTTCAATGTTTGCTTCACCAACACACATTACTTTATCGGCACCCCCCCAATACAATTTTAGTTTTCCATCTTCCTCAGCTACTGCACCACAAGTAAATACTACATTATGCACATAACCAGTAATTTCATATGGCTCATCAGGTTGCAATATCCAATCATCACCAACTGCTATAATTTTGGCAGGATCATTAAGGTCATGTAAAGCCACTCCAAGTCGGTATACACTGCCGTCCATAGTTGGAAAAACGCCATGGTATATATTGAGCCAGCCCCGTGATGTTTTGATTGGAGGAGCACCCGGTCCAATCTTCATCTCGTCCCAATGATATTGCATTGGTTTCATAATCATTCTTGATTCACCCCAAAACTTCAGATCGGGTGAGTAGGATATCCATATTGCCCATGGTGAGATCTCCGAATGCGGCCGGTCAAGGCGTGCATATAATCCGTCAAACTTTTCTGGGAAAATTACTACATTGCGATAATCAGCTTCGGTGATTAAAGAAAACCGCTCAATATGTTTAAAATCTGTTGTTTTTGCTAATCCTATTCTTACACCATATCGTGAATATGCACTATAGGTTATCAGGTATTCACCCTCAACCAATACAATCCGTGGATCTTCAACGCCATATTCTTCATAATCTTTGAAAATACCTTCAGTGGCTGGCACCATAAAAGGTTCTTTGTCAACCATAAAATTAAAGCCATCGTCACTTGTTGCTTTACCTAATATACTGCGACCATTCATTTTATGTGACCTGAAGATCATTATATACTCCCCATTATGCTTCACAATCCCGGCATTATGGACTGTAGCTACAGGATAGGGTACGTCATCTTTTGTTAGGATAGGATTGTTTTTGTATCTTGTGATAAGCATAACATTTGAATTTAGTTTACACAATATTCCATATCATTTGTAGTACTCTTCGTATACTTCAAGAACAGTTAAGTATGAAATAAGATAGGCAAGAATACTCTCAGCGCCCTGATTGCGGTTCACGCCATAACTTTCAAGCCCATCACAACACCCTTTTGTTTCATAGTCATACAAGCTTATTCTTAGGTCATTCTCTCCCAGGAACCACATGAAAGAGGTGAATAATTTATCGAGGTAGGTATTATCCTGTGTTACTATAAATGCCTGGTGAAACATGAGAACCATGGCCATAGCATCAACGGGTTGTTGTGCAAATCTTGCACGTTCACCATCCTTACTATACCAACCTTCGTTTCCTATGATGGATAGATAACCTTCAACGAATGTCTTATCAATAAGAAAATTCATTGAATTCATTGCTATTTCATGGATTTTTTCATCAGAGAAAAGTTGAGACGAATGAAGCATTGCAAGTGGTAAGATCGCATTATCATAAGTAAGTGTTTGTTCAAACCACTGCCATTCTTCTGAACTATTCATTTCATAATATTCAATCATTCTGTCAGTAAGTTTTCTTAAAACTTCGGTCAAGTTTTCATCCGATGGATTGCTTCTTAAATAGTAGCTAATGCCAATCATTGTATTGGCTATACTCCTTATAGACTCGAGTTTCTCAAAAATTGGCAAAGCATTAAAAAACAACAGTTTACTGATCTGATAGTATGAATCATTCGGGGCATTAGCCAGCATATATCCCAATGCCCAGATTGTGCGTCCAAAGGAATCTTCGGAGCCAATGTCATCCAAAAAATTGCGGTTGAAGCTCATGAAATTTCGAAATGAACCATCCTTATTCTGCATATAGTGAATATAGCTTAGATAGATAGGACAGAGCTTTAAAACCCTTGGATCTTTCTTACGATTAATAACCATAACAGCTAAGAGAAGTGCTCTTGCATTGTCATCAAGGCAATACCCTTCTTTCAGATTTGGAATTCCAAACTTGGCATGTTGAATAATACCAGTGTCATCAGTCATCCGTTGAAAGTGTGCCAGAGAAAAGGGTGGCAATTGCATAATATCAAAAGGAACAATCTCCTTTTTAATGATTTTCAGATCTTCTACAACAATTTTCTGAACCAGTTCATTATACTTTAAACCAATTTTAGGCCATGTAATTTCTCTACCGTACTCATAAGCGCTCTTTCTGAGTTTCATCCTCTTTTCAGGAAAATTAAACAGGTCAGATAATATCTCTGAAAGTTGCTCGATATCGTTAAAATCAAATAATACACCTTTTCCCTCATCCAGCAATTCTGATGCATGCCAGTAAGGAGTAGAAACAACAGCAGCTCCTGCACCCACAGCGTATGACAATGTTCCGCTCGTTATTTGTGCTTCATTTAAGTATGGTGTTATGTATATGTCACATGCATGAAGGTATTTAAAGAGATCTTTTTGACTTACGAATTTATTTAATAGAATTACGTTGTTTTCTAAATGTAGCTCATTAACCATGGTGGTCAGGTATATTCGGTATTCTTCACCAGAATGGCGTAGCACATTTGGATGAGTTTTCCCAAGTACTATATAGAGTATATCAGGATGCTTTTTTATAACAGCTGGCAGTGCTTTAATTACTGTCTCAATTCCTTTATTGCGACTTAAAAAGCCAAAAGTTAGCATTACTTTTTTATTCCGCAATCTAAATTCATGTTTAGCTTCTTCCTGGCTGAACTTAAAATCAGGTACTCCATGCTCAATGAAAACGATTTTATCAACTGGAACATCATAAATATCAATCAGGAAGCCAATTGCTTTACGACTCATAACTACAACTCTGTTTGCCATCTTGCAAATCTCTTGAAGAACTGCCTTTTCATTGTAAGAAGGTGATTTAACAATGGTATGCAGGGTCACTACAAGTGGAATTTCAAGCCGGTACAATAGGGGTAAAATGAATATCCCATTATGTCCTCCATAAATCCCAAACTCATGTTCCAGTATACAGCAATCAGCACTACTTAAGTTTATATATTCCGCTGCTGAAATATAGTCTTCCTGTGATTCCTGCCTGATGGTGAAATGAACTTCTTCAGGATAATTATAATCCTGGTCGTAGTCATTCATTGCTACTACATAGCTCCCATTCGGATCGTTGTTTTCTAACCCCGATTGCATTGAATTAAATAGATTTTGTGTAAATGTACCAATGCCACATTCGCGGGGAGGATAAGTCCCGATAAACACACTTTTCATATTCGGTATTGCATTTATGAAATAATCAATCTTGTAGACTTAACTCAAGGATTTTTGCATGCACATTTGCATTCAATATATATTTTAACATCGGTGCGGCAATACCCTTTGTCTGCTAATTTTAACATTCCACAGCACTTTAAGTTTCTTTAATATTCTATTTATAGGAGATGATTATGTTGCAACGTATTACAAAATGGTCCAATAACAAAAAAGATAAAAGCTAAAAATTAACTTTTTAAGGCTTATTAATGAATGTCTGGTTCTTTAAAATGTCTAGTTCTTTACTCCGGTTATCATAAAACTTGATTTTAAACAATACCTCCTAAACTTTAAGGTAAGATGGTCATTAACTATGGGACTTATATTATAGGTAAGCATATTACTCCCATCCCAAATAATGTTCTGATTTACCGTAATTTAAAAAATAAATAAACATTACTTCGCTGACAACATTTGATCTATTTATCTTGTTAGTTTTAAAAATTAACATGGAAAACAATAATATTAAGAGGCATGAAAGAAATGAAATGCCGGAAGAAACTCCTGCATTTTTACCTACAGAACCATCACCTATTCCTATTGATAGTCCTGAAACGGGAGGTGATATGGATTTTGGGCGGACAGAAGAATTTATAAGTAACGATAACGAAACTGAAATCACAAAACCTGTTTATTACTGCCCAATGAAATGTGAAGGTGAGAAAATTTATGATCAACCAGGTAATTGTCCAGTATGTGGAATGCACCTTGTGACTAAATAACATTTGCATTCATACAAAAAGGCATGGATACCCATGCCTTTCGGGATTATAAGAATTAAGCTCAAAGTTTAGTTTGAAAATCTGGAGAATTCAGTTTCCAGTAATACTGCTTTAGGGAATAGTATGTTATTTTCAAGGTGAATATGTTTGTGAAGATCACTCTCGAATTCTTTTAGGGTCTCAAATGCTACTTGATAAGTTCTACATCCATCTGCCGGTGTGGTATAGTTGTTACTTAAGTGAGCAATTGTCCTGAAACGTTCACCTTCTGCATCATGCTCTTGCATCATAACGGCAATAGGATTTTCAACAGTACCTAATTCTGATTTAACAAGTACTTCACCATTACTCTTAGCTTCAACCATTTTCCTTATAACAGGGAAAAGCACTTTTTCTTCCTTAATCATATGAGCACCCAAATTACTTGCTGCGGTAGCAAAAGCTTCAGCAATGAGGAATAATTCCGGATGATTTTCCCCATGAACTTCACAAAGCTTATCAAGATACTGGTTGAGCGCTGGTACAGTTCTAACAATATATCTGTGATGAGTTTTTTCAATATAATCGGCCAATAGATCAAGAGGCCAGGTCCTGAAATCAATACCTTCATTATTAGGCTGATTAACTGCCTCCTGCAATTCTGATATGAGTAATTCAGCATCAATATTGTGATTATGTGAAACCTCTTCTATTGATATTCCTCCCCTGCAGCAAAAATCACTACCGTACTTTTGAAATACTGATGCTGCGCGGTAATCATTGGCTACAAAAGAGCCAACTGTTGCTTTCTTGATGTTTTCCATTATATTTTTGTTTTTGTTTTGCTAGTTATTTGACTTACTTTTTAGGTATGATATACCATAATAAATATCATTGGTTAATTCATCCAATGATGTTTCTTCAAGCATATACCTCAATTCTTCTCTCACGATTTTAAATCGGTGATGTAAAACACAAGGTCTGAGATCATTGCATTCGTTGAAGCCCATTCCACAACCTTTATAAACAGAATCACCATCAAGTGACGTTACAATTCTGCTCAATTTTATATTTTTGGCATCCTCTTCGCTGATGAAAAACCCACCAGTAGGGCCCTTAAGTGAATTGATCAAATCATCTTTCACTAATTTCTGCAGTATCTTCGCTGTAAAAGAAACCGGTGAGTCTATCTGCGTTGCAATATCATTTAATCCAACCCTTGTCTGCTGCTTTGATTTTAAAGCTACATAGATCATTGCTTTTATACCATATTCACAAGCTTTTGAAAACATAACAGCTGATTTAGAATGCAAAGGTAAGCAAAATAATTTAATAAAGGACAATTTTGTCCGAATTACTTCAATATTTTCTATTTTGTTGTTTTTCAGCAACTTGGAACTAAAATATTATAATCTAAGAAAAAGAATTAGTCGAATATATTAAATTCAAAATTTAATAGCGTAACGACATAAATTGACCGTCTTAGTCATTATATTTGCCTCAGCAGTTTTAGATTAATTGTGAACGAAAAAAATAGAATATGTCGATATTGGTATACATTTTGGCAGGTATTATTATAGGTGGGATATTAGGATGGTTAATCTCGCGACTCACTTTAATTTCTTCCAACAAGAAATTACATGAAGATTCATTAAATAAATACAATGACCTTGATCGGATGTTTGCTTCTTTTAAAGCATCCAGCAATACTCAATTGGAGAACTTCGAAAATCTGCAGGCAGAGAAACAAAAACAAATATTGCAATTGGAGGGTAAACTAACTCAAACAGGAGATGAGTTAAGAACAACGTACAACCAACTTGCAACTAATGAAGCCATGTTAAAAGCTGCAAATAATTCTCTGTGTGAAAAGAATTCAGAGATTGTAGCGCTCAATACTGAAATTAGGGCCATCAGGGAATCATTTGATATCATTAATAATAAACTTGCTTCAGAGATAGCCAATAATAAAGCCTTACGTGAAAAGCTCGAAACACAGAAAACTGAAATGGAGCTCGTGATGAAAAAATTCAATCTTGAGTTTGAAAATATTGCTAACAAAATATTAGATACTAAAACTGAAAAGTTTACTGAACTTAATAAAACTAACCTATCAGCCATACTTGAGCCACTTGGGAAAAACATTGCAGAATTCAAACAGAAGGTTGAGGATGTTTACATTAAAGAATCAAAAGAGAGATTTTCATTGGGTGAAAAGGTAAAAGAACTTGCTGATCTTAATCAGAAGATCAGTGAAGATGCACAAAACCTCACAAAGGCTTTGAAAGGTGAAGCAAAAACACAGGGTGATTGGGGCGAAATGATACTTGAGCACATTCTAGAGATGTCGGGTTTACGAAAAGATCATGAGTACTTTATGCAAGAACAATTGCGTGATGAATATGGGAATCCACTTCGTTCAGATTCAGAAGATAAAAAAATGAGGCCTGACGCGGTTATAAAATATCCTGACAACCGGAGTGTTATTATCGATTCAAAAGTGTCGCTAAACTCCTTTTTGAGGTATCTTGAGGCTGGTGATTTAGAATCACAGCAAGCCGAACTACAAAATCACGTGAAAGCCATTAAGAACCATATTGACAGCCTCAGTAAAAAAGGATATGATGATTATAGTAATTCGCTTGATTTCGTTATGATGTTCATACCAAGTGAACCAGCTTATATTGCAGCAATGCAGGGAAATTCAGGGTTATGGGAATACGCTTATAAGAGAAGAATACTCCTAATGAATCCCACTAACATGATTACTTCATTGAAACTAATTGTTGATTTATGGAAAAGGGAATATCAAAACCAGAATGCAATGAAAATTGCTGAACGGGGAGCTAAAATGTTTGACAAATTTGTTGGATTTGTTTCAAATCTTGAGGATATTGGTGTACAACTTGATAAAGCAAAGAAAAAATATTCTGATGCTCATAAGCAACTCATAAGCGGTAATGATAATCTACTAGGACAAGCAAAAAAACTTAAGGAATTAGGCCTGAAAACAAAGAAAGACCTTAGTTCAGCTCAGCAAATATCTGACATTGGAACGGATGATTCTGATGAACTCACGGCTGCTCTTTCTGGGCAGTTGGAAATAGAAGCTGGCCTTGAGAATTAATTAAGTCTTTGGTATACACTTGCCTTGGATGGCCTTATAAAGAATAATCTTTAATAATCTTTGCAAGGTTAACTCCCTTACCTAACACCGGTTTAAATATATCTCCCTCAGTTTTCATTCTATCAAGGGCATTGAAAATGGTGAAGTCAGTCATTTTTAATCCTTTTTTTACTTCATCCCAATGGAGTGGCATTGATACTGTTGCACCAGGTTTTGGCCTTAAGGAATAAGGTGCTGCAACTGTTGCGTGTGGCCTGTTTTGAAGAAAGTCGAGGTACATCTTTCCCTCCCTGTTAGTAGTTAGTCTTTCTATGCTTGTAAATTTTGGAATCTCTTGGTGAACTAGTGTAACTACTACACGGGCAAACTCTCTACTCTGCTCAAAAGTGTATTTTGAGCCTAGTGGGATGTATACATGCAGACCTGTAGAACCGCTGGTTTTTATATACGAGTTTATTCCCATGGAATCAAGGACATCTTTAGTAACCCTGGCGGCTTCTATTACCTGCTCAAAAGAGTGGTGGGCCGGATCAAGATCTATGATGCACCAAGTAGGATTATCAGGTTTCTTCTCAGTGCTACTCCACGGATGAAGCTCAATTGATCCCATGTTAGCCATTAACATAAGTGTAGGCTCATCGTTCACCAGCATATAGAGTTTATCCTCCTTATCCGTTTCGCTGTAATAGTGGTATGTTTTGACCCAATCTGGTACTTTACCTTTAACATTCTTCTGATAAAAGTTAAATCCATTTATACCTTCAGGATAGCGCTTTAGGGTCATTGGACGGCCTGATGTATATGGTAAAATGAAAGGTGCTGCTCCGTAATAGTAATTTATTAAATCACGCTTGGTAACTTTATCATCCGGCCAATATACTTTATCCAGATTAGTAAACTTAAGCTCATGCCCCCCTACAATCTTAACCTGGGTTTTATCATAAGGATTAAGCAATGTTTTTCTTTTTAAATTTCCTACTGGCTTAAGAATAATATTTTCTAATTTGTTTCCTTCAGTTTGGTTTGAAAGTTCTTTCTGAATTTTACTTGTAACCTTATTTCTATTCTTGTGCGTTGCTTTGTTAACATTGATAACATCGGATTCATTTTTTATAGCAACTTTTGTGTCGGTTTCTTTTTCAAATGCCACCTCTTTCGCATTTTTATCCATCCTCATTCCTTTAAATGAAGGGTGTCGCATTACTCCATCATTTGTCATTTCGGTAAAACTTACTTCACAAATAAGCTCAGGCTTTAGCCATGTTACTCTAGCGTTTGGCGGATTAGGTCTGAAGCGACTTGGTTTATTAACATCAGGTTTAACTTCAAAGGGCGATTTATCAATTATAAGTGGCATAAATTGCTCCAACATCTCCTTTTGAGTTTTAGAGCTGAAACCTGTACCAACATGCCCTGTATAGATAAACCTGCCCTTCTCATATACCCCAACAAGTAAGGAACTAAAAGATTTATTGCTTCCTTCATTCAATGTGTAACCGCCTACAACAACCTCTTGCCTATGGTTTGCTTTTATCTTGAGCCAATCTCTGGTTCTGTTTCCTGAATGGTAAAGACTGGTAATTCTTTTTGCCATTATGCCCTCCAGTCCCATTTTTCTGGCAACTTCTAGAAAATCAATTCCCGATGTTTGAAATTCTTTACTTACTCGTATTATTGAGTCTTCAGGGTATATACTTTTAAGAATTTCTTTTCTTTCAAATAAAGGAAGTCCTTTAACATCTATGCCATCAATCCATAATATGTCAAATAGATAATACACAAGTTCTCCATCAGCTTCACTTCTCCAGTTTTGAAGCGCACTGAAATTAGCTGTTCCATCACTATCTAGTACCACAATCTCCCCATCAATGATAACATTTTTAGCCCAAACCGTCAGCGCTTTGGTAATAGGGTAGAATTTCTCAACGAAAGATTTATCGTTTCTAGACTTTATTTCTATGAAACCATCATTCTGGAATGCAACAGCCCGATAACCATCCCATTTAACCTCGTATACCCAATCTTCAGCGTCAAATGGTTTATCAACAAGAGTTGCGAGCATTGGCTTCACACTGGTATAAAATGGTTGATTTCTACCTTTTTTAAGCAACGCTTTCAGCTTGCTACCTTGATCAGTCTTTTGTCTTTTAATCATTTACGGGTTCTATAATTTTCAAACAGACTTCTATTCAGTAAATGCTGCTATTGCTCAGCGCCTTTTCTGGGATTCAATCTTATCAATTGAAATCTGACCTGGACCAGCAATGGCAATTGCAAGATAGATAGTGATATAAAGAATTGGAAGTTCCTTAATAAAGAGAGCATCCTGAGAATGAACAATAAATGCGGCTACAGCCATGGTGATAATCAGAGGAACAGTTGCAAGTCGGGTAAGGAAACCAATGATAATCAAAACTGCACATATTACCTCGGCAAAAATAGTAAGAGCTAAAGATGCAGTAACCCCTATTCCTATTGGATCTGGAAATTCGAATGGTGGTCCGTGCACAAAATTTTGGAGTTTAGGTAGACCATGTGTGAGCATAAATCCACCACTTATTATGCGTAAAAACAAGAGAGATAAGCTGACTTTTGCACTATAATTTTCAGAAGTCTTATTTTTTATTGTCATGAAAGTATAAACAATGAATAAATGAGTTTGTCTGAAAGAGAATTGATTACACCATTCAGCTTTTCATGAATTATCTCAATAATTTTTTTATCATAATATACTTTCCTGCGATTATATATATTATCTTTGCAATTCGGAAATAAATAAAGAAATCAATTATGTACACTTTCAACAGGTTTTATACCAATCCATTCGCCAAGCACATTGACAAACTGGAAAATCTGAAAAGACAGCTACAATTACGACTGTCAACAGGCAATTCCCCTTTGGAAACAACTCCTGAAGAAGGAGCAAAAGCTGACGAAGCATTAATGCAAGTTCAAGCTGTTATTGATACTTTAAGGGAACTCGATAAGAGAAAGTAATATCCTACACTCACTACATCATCCTATACAACCACTCAATTCCTTAAATAAAAAAACTGCTTGAACAATACTCCATACATTAAGTTTCAAAAACTTAAAAGGAGTATCGATGGGGAATAACCTCGAATGAATTTAACCGGTCACCTGGGAAGTCCCAGATGTCATGGTTATAGGTTTATGCACTATAAGTTCCAGTAAAAGTTGAGAGCTTAGTTTTAATCAGCTAGATAAAAAACTTAAATCAGATAGAACATTTCTCTTCTTTTTTTGTATTGTCTGATACATCAAAGTATCTTATCATGTCATTCAAAATTTCCCTAAACCAGCAGCTGGATGCCTTCAGCAAAAAAGGAATAATTGTTGCACCCGATGGTAATATTAACGAAGAAGGTTATTGGAATTTCCATAACTGGCTATGTGATACCAACGCTTTAGAATCAAGGGCAAAAGAATTAATGAAATTAGCACGACATTTTACTGATATACATCCAGAACTGAATCTAGACAGACATTATGTTTCATTTAATAATAAAGTAACCACGGACCATACTTTTATAGATGAAATAGAAATTTCTAATGAGAGTAAAAGGGTTTATAAGTTGAAAATTGAAACTAGCACTATCAAAGACTAAATTGAGAATATTTCTTTATTTTTTTTAACTACCACCGAGAAGGCATATATTAGAATTTGTCGTCGTACATTGCTAATCCTTCTTTGTAAGCTGTTTTCACAAGATTGATTAATTGCTTTGGTTTAATCACTTTTACGTTACCTCCATAAGAAAGTATTTCCATAACAAAATCATGTGTTAGGTAAAGTTCAAGCTCAATTGTAAGCCCTTTTTCAGTATCGCTTAACACTTTCTGTGACTCATGTAACGGAAGTGATTTTATATACTTACCCTGAACTGAATTAAACCACAATTCTATTTTAAAGGGATTGGGTGAATTTGGGCTTATAATACCAAAACAATGTCGGTAATACTCATTTACATTGAATTCTGGAGGAAGTTCAAACTTTTGTTTGGATATTTCCATATCTGATAATCTATCTAAACCAAAAGTCTTTATCTTATTATCCTTAGTGTCATTACCAACTATGTACCAACGATGGCCGAACTCTTTAAGAGCGTATGGTTCAACAACACGTTCGGTGAGTTCTTCTTCCAAAAAAGAGATGTAGCTAAAACTCAGTTTCTTACCATTCCTTATAGCATGTAGAATGCCATTAAGGTTTTCGGTGCCTTGTGGTTTGCGCTTCTCAAAATAGATAGAATTTGAAAGCCTGTCACTCATATTGAGAGCATTAAAAGTGTCAAATGCTTCAAGTATACGTTCATTGATCTCAGGGTGCTCATCATCACTGATAAAATAATGTTGCTGACTTCTGTCATATTGAATATCAATCTTATATACTTCTCTGATATCAATTAAATCTCTTTGAAAAGTTCGTTTAGAGATGTTGAAATTGTATTCTTCAAGTTCTGATTGCCGATCTAGATAATCAGCTATTTCATCGAATGTTGAAGGTTTTTTCCTAAGTTTTTTTATAATCAGGCTATAGCGGGTGATTGATTCACGTTTTGACATAGCAAAGTATTTTTTCTGCAAGTTCGTAAATTTATGTATAAATGCTACAACTTCTGATTACTGCTGTATGCAAATCACATTGCAGTTCTAATTACTTCACCTCAAATTATGTAATCCCGAATTCTAACGCCCCGATTGAACATGTATTTTTGGGTGAATCAGTATCTCTTCAATATAAAGATCTAATTCTGATTCTAATTTTGCTAGATAACTGAGATTAATCTTATTGATTTTATTCATTACGTTATTTGAGCTAACCTTTGAAGGGCTGTTTGAAGGTCTGCTTTTGAATGTTTTTATCTTGTCCATTTTCTCAAATTTTGATTTTATTAAATACTATGAAACAAAAGTAAGCAAGACCTACGTCAAGGAATGTCGCTGTAATTTTATTTTACTTTCAAAAAATGGATTTAGTTGAACATACCTATTCGGGTACGGTTTATCTGTTCTATTAACAGGATAGACCAGTGAGACTTTCTTTTTATATTGTTGCAGTTGAATTATTACTTATTCCATTCATTGCAACTGCGCAGATACTTGAAGATACAATGGTACTTAAACCAGTTCAAGTAACTGGATTTTTCAGTGATCGCCCATATCTTCGAATGCCAGCTTCAGTTTCTATTACTGATTCAGCAAATCTTGAATTATATAATGGATCTTCTCCAATCGCTTCGGTGAACCAGGTAAGTGGTGTTCGTATGGAAGAGAGATCTCCCGGAAGTTACAGGTTATCCATACGTGGTAGTTTGATCCGTTCCCCCTTTGGCATAAGGAATGTTAAGATATACATTGACGAGTACCCCTTAACAGATGCTGGTGGAAATACCTACTTAAATCTAATCGACTTGAGCACCGTAAGACGAATAGAAATTCTCAAAGGCCCTGATGGTAGCCTTTACGGCGCGAATTCAGGTGGTGTAGTGAAGATCGGCATTAATGCCGGAGTACAAAATAAGATGAAAGCAGAAACAAGTCTATTGGGAGGTTCATATGGTTTGCTATATCAAAGAGCAGTAGTTGGCTTTCAACTTACCACGCACAGATTATCTATAACTCAGGCATTTCAAACCTTCGGCGGCTATCGTGAAAACAGCTCAATGAAACGTAACTTTTTCAAGTTAACTGACCAATGGGAATATAATAAAAAAGCACAGTTGCGAATGCTATTGCTATATTCCCGACTGGAGTATGATACTCCGGGGGGACTAACCTATGATCAATGGCAATTGAACCCCAGAAGTGCACGACCACCAACAAACTATCTGCCCGGGGCATTGGAACAAAATGCAGGTGTCAAAAACAACACCTTATATGGAGGAATTGTACATGACATGAAGATTTCACCTAATTTAAAGCATCTGGTGGCAGTATTTGGTACGCTAACGGATTTCACTAATCGTTTTATAACCAATTATGAAGAACGAAATGAAAAAAGTCTTGGCATTCGAAGTTACTTTGAAGCAAACAATAATCGTCAAGGCCTGATCAACCTAACCTATAATTTAGGATTCGAAGCCCAGCAAAGCTTTGCCGATGTGATTAATTATGGAAATCGTGCTGGTCTGAAGGATACAATACAGGCTGCTGATGATCTTATTGCCAGGCAGAATTTCGTATTTGCCAGGGTTTCAGCAGATTTCTTTAATGATATTATTTTAGAAGCATCAGCAAGTATAAATTTTAACAGTTACTTGTTCAGAAAAACATTATCTACCGACAGATTTGACCAACAAAAAAGATTCAGACCACAAATAATGCCACGTTTTACTGCATCCTTTCTTGTTTTACCAACCTTGGCTTGGAGGGCTACAATCAGTAAGGGCTATTCACCTCCTACATTCAATGAGGTCAGGTCATCTGATAATGAGATTAATACTGACCTTGAACCCGAGTGGGGTTACAACTACGAAACAGGTTTTAGGTTTATTAGCAAAAATCAGATGTTTTGGATTGAAGCAACCACATTTGTGTACCATCTTAAACAAGCAATCGTCCGGCGTAGTAATGAAACCGGGACAGAGTACTTTGCGAATTCCGGAGATATTATTCAACCGGGAATTGAGTCGCAATTAAAGTATAATATTATTTCACGGCAAAAAGTGAAGCATAGAGGCTTCACTAAATTAGAAATTCTGCAAATTTCAGGTGGATATACGCTACACGCTTTTAAATTTAACAACTACCAAACTGATACCAATAACTTTAGCGGTAATAACCTTACCGGTGTTCCACATAACCAAACTATTATAAGTTTGCTTGCTAAGACCTCCGGGGGGGTGTATGGCTTTATAAGCCATACTTACACGTCAGAAATACCACTCAATGACGCAAATAGCGTTTACGCGCCATCCAGTAATGTTATTTATCTTAAAACCGGGCTTAGAATAGAAACTAAACTCCTTAAATTGAATATTTTTTGTGGTGTTGACAATTTGTTGAATATTAAGTACAGTCTTGGTTATGATATAAATGCTTTCGGCGGTAGGTATTACAATCCAGCCCCACTCAGAAACTACTTTGCCGGGTTGAGTATCATCTTCAATTAATCTAAGTTCTTCTTTCCTCAGTTAAATAATCTGAGTTCTTCACATTGTAATTAGTTTATTTCTGAATAAGCATTAAATTGAACACTTTATTCTAATTTAGCATCCGAATAATTGAAAATCAACTCTTTATTATCCAAAAGTATATTTTTTTTGCTTCTTAAACATGAAATACCCTATAAAACTCCCTATTCTTTTTACTACTATTTTGTTGTTTTATACAACATTTATTTATGGCCAAACCTATGACACCCTATCAAACTGGGACGGTATTACACAGGATTGGAATGTATTTGGCAGCACCTCAACTGTGGTTGACAATCCTTACCCTGATGCGGTAAATACTTCTTCGCAGTGTTTAAAAGTAATTACAAGTACAAGCCCATGGGATAATATCAGCTATGAGATGCCTTACCACATTAATCTCGATTCATTCCCACGGTACAGAGTTAAGGTTCTTGCACCAATAATCGGTGGGACTGTTACATTTAAATTTCAGGATGAAAACAACTCAAATTGGCATGAAATAGAAAAAACTCCTGTGCCAGGCCAATGGTCTGATCTGGAATTTGATTTCTCAGGTCTTGATTATCCGAACTTTACAACGCTTGTTATTTTCTATGATTTTCGCGGTACTATTGGTGGTAAAGCATGGTATTTTGATGATGTCCTCAAGGAGAACCCTTTACCTATACTAACTGAATCCAACCTACCAATTATAATAATCAATTCATTTGGCAACTCAATTCCAGATGAACCAAAAGTTAATGCACACATGGGCATTATCAACAATGGCCCTGGCTCAGTTAACCAAATTACGGATCCCTTTAATGATTACAATGGCGATATCGCAATTGAAATCCGGGGAAAGTCGACTCAAATGTTCCCTAAAAAGTCATATGGATTTGAAACACGCGATATTCTTGGTGAGGATTTGAAAGTACCATTACTGGGCATGCCGATTGAAAGCGACTGGATACTATATGCACCTTATACTGATAAATCAATGCTTCGCAATGTGATTACATTTGAAATGGCCAAGCAGTTTGAAGGATATTCGTCCCGAACTGTATTTTGTGAGTTGATCGTTAACAGTGATTATAAAGGTGTCTATATATTGATGGAAAAGATCAAAAAAGATAATAATCGTGTTGACATTAATACCCTTAAACCTGATGAAATATCCGGTCCTGATATCACAGGTGGTTACATCCTTGCAGTTGACTGGCGCGATTACGATTTTGTTTATAATGTCGATGGTTGGAAATCTAATCCTGTTCCAGCCTATCCTAATGCAATGGATATAACGTTTCAATTTTATTATCCTAAACCAGAAGACATTCAACCACAACAAAGAACTTACATCAGGAACTATGTAACAAATGCTGAGAATGCACTTACAGGTACTATGTTCCAAAATCCGGAAACAGGGTACCACAAATACTTTGATGTACCATCATTTGTTGATTTCATGCTCATAAATGAAATATCCAAGGAAGTTGATAAGTACAGGCTCAGTCAATACTTCTTTAAAGAAAAAGATAGTGATGGGGGCAAACTGTTTGCAGGACCACCCTGGGATTTCAATCTTGGTTATGGCAATGCTGATTACTGGGCACCTGCCATAGACTATACAGGATGGTGTTACCCACGCGTATCGCCAGATGACTATACAATTGTCTTTTGGTGGAAACGATTAATGGAAGACCCTTATTTTAAAGATCTGGCCAAAACAAGATGGGTAAACCTTAGAACCAGTGGACTCACTAATTCATTCATTCAATCAAAGATTGACTCTATAACAGCTCTGATTGATATACCTAAGGATCGGAATTATCAGCGTTGGCCAATACTTGGCACTTACGTTTGGCCTAACTACAACTGGCAAAACAATGATTATGAAGATGAGGTTGACTTTTTTGAAACATTTCTTTATAACCGGGTTAACTGGATAGACGATTACCTACCTGGCAATATACTAACTCCATGGGTAGGAATATCTTCAGAAGAGAATAAAATTAAAGTTACACTTGCCGGTGACTATTTCAGAAACCCGCTACTTTTGACTGAATACTTCAAGCTCAACAATGCTCCTGAAGGATTAACCATACTCTCAGTCCAATACCGTTCTGCATCAGAATGCATACTCACTTTATCAGCTTCAGTAAACAATTATCCACAATTATCTGTAACTATTGATGAAAAAGCCATTAACACTTGGCAGAGTATTACAAGCAATAAACTTGAAACTGCAGGCAATGATGAGCAAACAGCTTTCAGGGCATCAGTCACTTTGTACAATTCCAATAATCAACTTATAATCCGGTGTACTAATCCAGAGATATTGCCCAATGAAGCTGAAATATTCAATGTTAACGGTCAAAGTATGGGCAGATGGAGTTTGGAGAAAAGCTATCAAAATATCATCCCTCACAATCTGAATGCCGGGTTGTATATCCTTAATTTCCAAACAAGTTCAGGAAATCAAGGCTTTAAGTTTTTGGAAGTGAAGCATTGATTCAATAAGCTCATTTACAAAAAATATACTTCTTGGAAAGCTCGCAGCTGTTATCTGTTGAAATGATGACATGTTCGGTATATTTTCTGTCACTTATTACATCTGCGAGAAATGACTGAACGTTTTGCAAATCCTTTTCAAATAATGTGTTAGCAAACTCATGGCCACCACCGCAATAGGTATATAATTTTGAACAACAACCAAGTTCTTCAAGGTGTTGGAATATAGAATAAGAGCCAAAGAACATGAGCCAGCCGGGGGAATTTGGATCGCAATAATGATGGGCCGCTGTACCATAAGGGACCAGTAAATCACAGTTCCCATGGAACATCATTGTGGGAACCATATTCTCACGGGTAATCATGTTAATGTCCATAATAGCTCCTGCGCCTGCAATTATTCCTGCATATTTAAAACCTGCAGGTAGCTGCTTCTCATAAATGTTCATTTTTTCATAGTTCCAATGCTGAGCATGCAACACTACTTCTGCCCCTGCACTGCAGCCACCAATGAAAATTTTTGAAGGATCAATATTTAAATCATGTATCTCTGTTAAAAATGCTGTTGCAAGCCACAAATCATTAACTGCAAATTGAATAGCCTTAACCTTTTCCCCAGTTACACCATCACAACTGAAGCTCTTATCCTTCATATATAAAGTGTAAGAAATGCTGGCTGTTATATAACCCGAATTTGCTAAATGTTTACAGATAGCATGTCCATCATTCCTGCTTCCCGATGAGAAACCGCCACCATGCACATAAATAAATACCGGCATTTTTACATTTGCTTCGTTCTTTGGTATGAATACATCCATTTCGAGAGACATCGACTTATCCTTATAGTATGTCAATGTTCTTTGTGTCTGTCCAAATAGGGAATGGGTAAAAAAGCTGAGCAATAATAACAAGGCAGTCTTCTTGAGCACTACGTTAAAACAATGGAATATCATCATTTGAAACTTTTTCATGAGGTTCAGTATTATTGTGCTCGTAAAGTTAACATTTAACCTAATTATAATTTGATTCAGCTAACCGTTTTAAACCCTTCACAACCTTAAGCTCAAAATTTCGTTATTTTATAATGACTGATGTACTTAGAATAATATTTCTGGAAGATAACATTGATGATGCCGAATTGATAAAAAGGCATTTATCAAAAGAAGGACTCAAATTTTCCTATAGGGTTGTAGAAACCCGAAAGGAATATATTAGTGCCATTAACGAAATTAAGCCATCGCTTATTCTTTCCGACTATTCACTACCTACATTTGATGGGATGCAGGCATTGGAGGTTCGTAAGGATATTGCTCCCGATGTTCCATTTATTCTTGTCACCGGCTCAATGAATGAGGATATTGCTGTGGAATGCATGAAAGCAGGAGCTGATGACTATGTAATCAAGCAAAACATGACACGGCTAGTGCCCGCTATTAATGCTGCTATAGAAAAACAAAACAATATTCGCCACAAAAAAGAAGTAGAAAAAGCATTGGTAGAAAGTGAAAGAACCTTCAGGAAACTATATTCTAACATGAATGAAGGAGTTTCACTGTATAAACTTGTTTTCAACAATGAAGGTATTGCAACAAACTATCGGGTTGTTAGTGTTAACAGGCAGTTTGAAAAAATAGTTAACCTTGTTGAGTCAAACATCGTGGGAAAACTAGCCACAGAAATTATTAGTAATCCGCTTCCTTTTGATGTAAAGGAATATAGAAAGGTTGCCAATGAGCAAAAAACCTTACTATTTGAAACTTGGTACGAACCTATGAAAAAGCAATTACTCATATCCGTTTCACCATGGGAAGTTAATGGTTTTGCAGCAATCATTACTGATATTACTGCCATCAGAAAAGCTGAAGATATCCTTAGTAGGGACAAAAACTAAATTCACAATTTTTATTAAACCATGTATTAAACACCGCTGTAGGAGTTTGTAATTGTATGAGCCTCTTAAAATTATTTTACATCGTTGCAGGCACTGCTTCGCTTTCACTTGGATTAATAGGGATTATTGTTCCAGGACTACCTACCACTCCCTTCCTACTGCTGACCGCAGCTCTTTACATGCGTAGTTCTGACAAGCTATATAATCACTTAATTGCCAATAAACATCTAGGCCCTTACATCCTTAATTATCGTAAAAACAAAGGCCTGACTATAAGGAGCAAACTGTATGCAATAGTTTTACAATGGGTTATGATTACTATTTCAATTATCTGGGGTATTGAGAAAGTCTCGGTCGTTTATGTGGTAATCCTTGCGGGTTTAATAGGAACCTCAACAATTTTATTCATAATCCCAACAGTAAAGGCTGTTAAATAATTCTATGTTATACCGCCTCAATGCTGAACAAATTTCAATGTTATAAAGCCTTAAATGCTGACCAGAATAAATGAAAGAATCGCTTTTCAAGGATACATTCATGATTCCTTAAAAAGTTTATTCACTTTAGGCTGAATAAACCAAATACCTATTGGAAACAAAACTAACCAGAGCAATATCAACATTCTGTTGACTGCCCCCCTGCGGTTAACTGGCTCTGCTTTGAGCAGAACACCTGATGTAAACCATATCATGTAGGAATAAGTAAGCACAGCGCCTATCGCAATAATAAACATGATATGACCGCCCGAAGTAGGTGGTGATTTCTTAACCAGCAAGTAGTTCCAGGTATTTGCCACCGAAAGAATAGGGAATAGATAGCATGAAGCCTTGAAAAAATCTATTGAATGCGATTCTTCCGGATCATTAACTACTTTTGTATGGATTTGAATGACAACTGCATAATGCCACAAGGCAAATAAAACCATTAGGATCAGGATATTAACAGACAATGGCATGCCAAATGTATGAAGGTAGGAAACCACTAAGAAAATTATGAAAACCTGCCAGTGTTTTAGAGTTGGTATATATTGCATGAACTTTTTTTTCAAAGGTAGTACATTGATTTTTATTAAACAGTAAACTCATGCATACTTTTAAAATTTTAGTATTATCGCTCCTTGTCGTGACATTAGCCTGTAATCAACAAAAAAATGAGAAAAGCAATGATAAAGTAATTGCCGATAGTCTGTCTAATGATACTCTTATTACTGATGGTCCTTCCATGAATAAACAAATATGGGCTTTTAGTGAAATGGGTGATACTATTATTAAAATCAGGTCTGTGCCAATTGAAAGCCTAAGTCCTGACAAGCTTATAGATCTCTTGAATTCAAAGTATAGTCCTTCAGTAAATGTTGAGTTTGATAAGATTTCAAATGACACTATCTACGTTAAAATCCCGAATAGTACTATTCTAACACAACAGATGGGCTCCCATGGAGCATACGACTACATGATAACCAGTACATTCACATTAACCGAGCTAAAAGATATTGATTATGTGAATTTTAGTTTTGAATTAGGTGATCATGCTGTACCGGGTGTATATAGCCGGCATTACTTTCTTGAAGAATTGAAGCAAATTAAAGCAATGAATAGTGCTTTATAAAAATTGATCATTCGTCAAGATTCAGTCAACTTTTTCCTTCTTACAGCTCTTCAAATAATTCATTTAATCAGTAATCACATCTTTCACTGTCACGAAAATATTTTCATCTATCCTTCACTTACAATTAGCAAAACTTATACATTTGAAGTACTCAAAAGCAATTTAGTATGGAGTGTACCCCCTGGAAAGAAGGTGAACCCATTATCATTACTGTGCCACAAGAAACCAGAATAATTATTCAGGAGTATCTTCGCACAAGGAAATTGAAGAAAGTTAAAAAAGTACCGCGAAAGACCAAATGAGTAATATCAGAACCGTAACAGTAACCCGTTATATGCAGCCTTTCAGGGAAGGGGGCTCTTTGCCAGCGCTTGCCGAAACCGATGATGGATTCAAATATGTGGTTAAGTTCAGAGGCAGTGGGCATGGTGTTAAAACTCTTATAGCCGAACTTGTTGGAGGTGAAATAGCCCGGGCATTGGGTTTGAGAGTTCCTGAACTTGTTTTTGCTGATCTTGATGAGTGCTTCGGGATAACTGAGGGTGATGAAGAAATTCAGGACCTCTTAAAAGCAAGCAAGGGATTGAACCTTGGTCTGCAATTCCTTTCAGGGGCATTTGCATTTGATCCCGTAGTAACCAAAGTTGACCCCTTCACAGCTTCTGAAATTGTGTGGCTTGACAGCCTGATACTTAATGTTGACAGATCGTTTCGTAATACCAACATGTTAATCAGGAATAGGGAGTTGTGGTTAATTGACCATGGCTCGTGCTTGTATTTCCATTACAACTGGGAGAACTGGGAAAAGAAAGCTTCGGGTCCATTCCAATATATCAAAGATCATGTTTTGCTTCCCCAGGCTTCTGAGCTCGAAGAAGCTAACCGACTCTGTCGTGAGTTGATTAATGAAAGCAAAATAAAGGAAATTGTACAGCTTATACCTGATGAATGGCTAATATGGGAGGCCCAAGACGAAACACCTGAACAAATTAGGGACGTGTACTATAACTTTTTGATTCAACGATTGCATTTTTCACCACAATTTATAAAAGAAGCGCAGGATGCAAAAACACATTTATGAATATGCTGTGGTAAGGGTTGTTCCACTTGTTGAGCGCGAAGAGTTTGTGAATGTTGGTGTAATCCTGTTCTGTAAAAAACAGAAGTTCATCCATATGCGATTTCAATTGAGAGAGGATAGAATTCTGGCACTTAAGCCTGATGCTGATCTTCTTGAGATAAAACAAAATCTTGAAGCCTTCAGCAAAATAGCATCTGGTGCAAAAGATGGTGGCCCAATAGCTTTACTTGATGAAGCTGAACGCTTTAGATGGCTAACTGCTGTGCGAAGTGCATCCATTCAAACCTCCCGCCCCCACCCCGGCGTTTCAGATGATCTGGAAAATGCAGCAGAAAAGTTATTTGATGAAATGGTTGCTTGACCAACAAATGAACTTTGTAATGAACGTATAGTTTATCCTGAATGGATAAATATCAACAAATTGCTAAGCAAGAATTAGTGAATTGGCAGACGAAAATGCTCCGTAACCCTTCAATCTTTAACCGATTATCTAAAAGTTTACAAACAAAGATCAATAGTTGGATTCCCGAGAAGGTGCACATTGCTATCACTGCTGCTTTAAAACAGATGATTCGTGCGGTAGTTTTTGGTGCATCCTACACTTCAGTAAAACCATCTGCTGAAAAATCATTTGAACTGATAGAAAAATCCGTATTAGAAAGAATTGATTTTTATAGGACTACCGCTGCTGTAGAGGGCGGAATAACCGGTGCAGGAGGAATACTGATGGGTTTAGCCGACTTCCCTATGTTAATTGGAATAAAAATTAAGCTCCTGTTTGATATGGCATCCATTTATGGCTTTGACATAAAGGATTATAGGGAAAGAATATTCCTGCTTCACATTTTTGAGCTGACATTTTCAAGTGATGCCCATAGGAAGAAAATCTACCTTAAAATGGCTGATTGGGATAATAAAAGTAAAGAGCTTCCTGAGGATATCAATCAGTTTGACTGGAGAACTTTACAGCAAGAATACCGAGACTATATTGACCTTGCCAAAATGGCTCAAATGATTCCAATTGTTGGGGCACCCATTGGGGCTATAGTTAACAACAAAATGTTAAGGAAATTAGGGTATAACGCGATGAATGCCTATCGAATGAGATTACTAAAATGATAACCTTAGAAAATCATAAAATGATACTATATGTCTATTTATAATTATCTTCTGAAATTAAATTTTCACCTAATATTGTAATTATGCAAATTACTGATATTGAATTACTTATTTTAATCAATAATAATAAGCATAAACGTCGGAGGCATCCTAAATAAGCTTACATTTGTCTTTAACCATAAGGTAGCACATGAAGTCTAAGGAAAATTTAGTACCAAAAACGCCTCAGGCAACTGAGCAGGATTTTCCTATAGTGGGAATTGGAGCTTCACGTGGTGGCCTTAATGCATTTAAAAAGTTCCTAAAAGCATTACCTGATAAGTCAGGAATGGCTTATGTTATTGTACAGCACCTTGATCCTGACTTTGAGAGCATACTTCCAGCATTATTATCAAAAGTAACAAAACTTCCTGTAAACATTATCGAAGATGACATTCATCTTGCTCCTGATAATATATATGTTATACCACCCAATAAAACCCTAACAACTTTTGACGGGGTTCTGAAAATAACACCTCGTGAGAATCTTGCCACCAATGCCTTGATTGATGTATTCTTTACTTCTTTAGCTGAAGTACATCAGGCTCTGGCTGTGGGAATTGTGTTAACAGGTACTGGTACCGACGGCACACTTGGCCTTAAGGCTATCAAAAAATATGGAGGAATAACATTTGCGCAAGATATAAGTAGTGCGGTAGCTGAAGGTATGCCGGGCAGTGCTGTTGATGCGAACGTTGTTGATTTCATATTGCCAATCGAAGAAATTCCAATTAAGCTGATTGAAATTTATCAGAGGCAACAACATAGATTTACTGAAATTTCAGGAGAAAAGGAGCAAGCGGTGTCAAGTAAGATATTACAATTACTGCACCAGCATTTTAACATAGAATTCACTCATTATAAACAAACAACCATTCAGCGCAGAATAGCTCGGCGAATAGCATTAAGCAATGAAAAGAATATTGAAGACTATTATCCCTTGGTTTCAGAGATTAAAGTTGAGCTTGAAGCCCTGTATAAGGATTTATTAATCCCGGTTACATATTTTTTTCGCGACCAATCCACATATGAAGTACTGAAGGATGAAGTAATGCCTTTACTTTTCAGTCGGAAAGAGGCTGAAAAACCTATCCGCATCTGGGTAGCAGGATGCTCAACCGGGCAAGAGGCTTACTCCCTGGCAATGTTAATATATGAATATCAGCAAGTAAATCAGGATGAAAGGCAAGTGCAAATTTTTGCCACCGACGTATCACAGAGTGCAATCACCTTCGCACGAAAGGGTGTTTACTCAGCCGATGATATCTTGATGTTATCTGCTGACAGAAGAAAAAGTCATTTTACTAAGAAAAATGAAGACAGCTTCAATATTATCAAGCCTTTGCGTGATATGTGTGTGTTTGCCGAACATAACTTTCTTAAAGATCCACCTTTTTCAAACATTGATCTGCTAACTTGCCGTAATGTTCTGATATATATGGAACCCTATCTGCAAAAGAAAGCACTCACAGCCTTCCATTATGCATTAAACAATGGCGGTTTCTTAATACAGGGTAAGTCAGAAACCACTGCTCATGCACCCGAGTTATATCATCCTTTCAACACCATTGAAAAGATATATAAATCCAATGGACTGGAAAAGAATTTTTTCGATCTTGGGACCGATAGTAAGGTTATTAAGATTGAAAAAAAAAAAGAAATCCTTAAATACGCAAAATACACGTATGGATTTTCGAAGAGTGGCCGAAACTATATTGCTACGAGAATACACGCCCCCCAATGTAATCATCAATGATCAGATGGAGGTCGTGTACATACAAGGTGATATCAGTCCTTTTCTTGAGCCCTCACAAGGCAAAGCAACTTTCAACCTTCTGAAAATGGCTCGTGGAGGCCTGTCATTCGAACTGCGCAGCACAATACACAAAGCTAAGTCGGGTAATCTTGCAGTTACCAAAGAAGATATTCCCAATATGATTAAGGGGAAGTTGTATCATACAACAATCAAGATAATTCCTTTGGAGCAGAGTGTTGAACCTTACTTTCTAATCATATTCAAACAAACGGAAGCACCTGAGGCACTAACCGACCCCGGTGGTGACGAAACAAGAATAATCAATGAATACCTTAAAAGGATTAATTACCTGGAACTGGAATTGGCACAAACCAGAGAAGATATCAGATTGGTTACTGAAGACCAGGAAACTATTTCAGAAGAGCTTCAAAGTACAAACGAGGAAATGTTGAGTAGTAATGAGGAACTACAGAGCCTTAATGAGGAACTTGAATCTTCGAAAGAAGAATTAATCAACTCAAATGAGGAACTCCGGCTCTTAATTGATCAGCTTCAGCAAAAGAATAAACAAATTGAGGCAATCAACAAGTATACTGATACAATCATGAGTACTATCCACAGGCCACTGATTGTAATTGATACTAACTACAATATAAAAACTGCCAACCAGGCTTTTTATGACCAATTTGATATCAATACTGATATCGTCGGAAAGGGTTTTTTTATTATCAAAAACAAGCTGTTTGACATACCAAAACCCAAAACTGTTATTGAAAAATTCTACAATAGCCGACCCAATGAACTTGTTGACCTGGAATTTAGCTTGAATATCTCAGAACATAAATCTATTGTACTTCAATTAAACGCAAGCAAATTCAACAGTCCAAACGATGAGAATCTAATGCTCTTGTCATTTTCTGACATTACTCAACAGAAATTAAATGAGAAACGAATTAAAGACTTTTCTGACGAACTGGAGTCAAAGGTTGCTAAAAGTTATCATAGCATATCACTCAAGGACAACCAGCTTGAACAGTATGCTCATACTACCAATCACGAGTTTCAGGAACCGCTTAGAAAGTTGATTACATTCTCAAGGTATATCAGGCGATTGCATGAGGAAGGCTCACCTGAAAATGTGCTGGATTACATTGGGAAAATTGAAATGGCAGCATCGCGTATGTCGCATTTGATCAATGATATGCACAACTATGCCAGTGTCAAGCAACATAAGAAGCTACACCAGAAAACTGATCTTAATCAAATAATAAAAGATACCATCTCTGACTTTGAACTCTTAATTGAAGAAAAAAAAGCCAAAGTGATCATAAAGAACAAGCTGCCTGAACTAATTGCGATTCCTTTCCAAATGAACCAATTATTCTATGACCTATTAAGTAATGCCTTGAAGTTTGTAAGACCGGATGTGAAGCCTTTGATTACTATTAGTTCCATTAAACTTACCAAAGCAGCTGTAAATAAAATACCAAGGCTTGATCCTAAAATCACTTATCATCAAATTGACATTGAGGACAATGGGATTGGATTTGATCAGAAATACGCTTTACAAATCTTTACAATGTTTCAGCGTTTAAACTCAGCAGTTGATTATCCTGGAACAGGCATTGGGCTTGCAATATGTAAGAAAATTGTTGATGACTATAATGGCCACATCTCTGCAGAAGGTGTTGAAAAATCGAAGGCAATTTTTCATGTAATCCTGCCTGAAGTCCAACCTGATTAAAGTACAGCGAACCTGAAATCCACATTTAATAACAACAAATAAGCCCTTATGTGAGGGCTTATTTGTTGTTTAAGATATAAATTTGCTTTTTAATAATGCAAGCCTATCTCACAATGATCAACTTGCGCGCACCCGATATCACATTGCCATTAACAATGCGATACGTGTAGATGCCAGATGACAGCTCATGCAAATGAACCTTGTAAAGCAATTCAGAGCCAATATTCATTGATAAGACTTTATTACCTCTCATATTGTAGATTTCAAGAGTTCCACCTATTGCATCTTTTGAAACAGCTATCCATGTGTGATCATTAGCGGGATTTGGATAGTTTTGACCATTTAACAAAGCATTAACAGCTTCATTAAATTCAACACCAACAATTTCAGCTGACAGCCATTGGCGGCTCAGGTTTATGATTTCATTACGAACGTCAACATTACTTATCATTTCAAGGCCAATGCCAAAATAAATTGAGCGGTAAGTTCCATCGTATTTAATGGCTGCATTTTTGGTTGCAACGTTATAATTAAAAATAACATCAGCTCCCGGAAGTGCTGAAATGACTTCAGGGTACATGTTTCCACCGTATACATCAATAATATTGCTTTGAGGCACAGCACCAAACACTGAGTCGTTAGGATTAGCATTAAGTTTATTATTTACTGATGATCCATCATCAATGTATCCGGCTTTCAGGTAATTGGTATAGAAATCCTGAGTTACAGGTGTACCGTTTGAGCCGCTTACACCACTCATAATATCCCAGCCAATGTCCTGTCCGGCGATGAATATATTATGACCGGCATCCATGAAATCCATAACTGATTCCGCCTGACTATCAGTTAAGGCTGGAAATGTCCATGCAATATTGAGCCAGCAATTATAAACTCCCTGGTAAGCATCAGAGTTAATCATATCACGCATTACATTTGCATTTACAACAGCATAGGATGAAATTCCTGAAGCCTCGAAACCATCTAGATAAACACCCTGATGAGTCACCGCTTCAGGACCGCCCATACCATTTACAAGCAGATCAGTAACACCTGCAACTGCCATCACCCTATATGATTTTTCGGGGGCTGAAGGGAAATTAACTGATCTCATCCTGATAACATATCCCGGGAAACCGGCAGCAGAACCTGGTGTAATATTTACTGTAACAGGTGTTGAAATACCTTTTGTAAGATTAACAGTTGTTGAGCCAGTATATTCATTGCCATCCACTGTAAAAGATACTTGCCAGTCAACAGGGGCATTTTCGCTCTCAATCCATAACTCAAAAGGTTCTGTACCGGTAATATTGCTTTCGGCTTCAATGTTAAATGTCAGTTCTGTTCCATTGGATCCTTTTTGAATATATGGCTCCTGCGAAGTTATTTCACCAATAAACAGGTTTGTGCCTCCTATTGCTTTAACCTGATCGCCTGTATATACTTCTTGATGATCCTCAGCTACAAAAGCCACAACCTTCATGTTTTCAACAACCGCCTGAATATTATTGAATGATTCAGGAACAACATAGGTATATGTGCGGTTCACCAATGAACCCGCTGCAGTTGTTGTTACTTCATCTCCCCACTGACCGGTTATCATGTGACGAAGCATATGCATATGGCGATAATTACTACCTGCACCGCCACCAGTTTGTGGCCCGTAAATGCTATCCTGAGTCAAAGCAACATTAATGTAATTAACTGATGCAGGTGCATCAGCTGTATAATACAATTCCACGTCAATCGTCAATGTACGGGTTGAAGCTTCATATTGAGAAGATAATCCAAGGTTGACGGGTGATAATTCCTGCATGATTTGATCACAAGAAGCAGACCATGCACTACGACCTAAAGCGGTTGTATTTCCTGTAAATACATGTCTGTTAACTGTACCTGAAGGGTAGCCGGTTAACCCTGTTTGATTGGCAATTGGATCCCCAAATATTGTACGGTAGTCTGGTTCTCCGGTTGATGGCACGGCAAAAGACCCCTGGTGTATGGCTATTGTGAAAGCCCTACCAGGATTGTTGTTCAGTATTGACTGGGCAATTGCATGTCCATCAGGACAATAGGTGCAATGTATACCTGTAAACTCTTCTAGAATTGCGTTCTTAAGCATCGGGTTTGTAGTAGTAAGCGTTTGGGCAAACAACCCAAGCGTTAAACCGGCAATCAATAAAAGTGTAAAGATTTTTTTCATGTTGATGATAGATTGGTGATTTATTATTCATGTGAATTCAAAAGTACGCAAATCAGTGTATAAAGCTCCAAATAATAAAAATGAATATTTAAAAAAGTTAGCTTTCTTTTAACTGACAACGAAAAAGTAGGCTGTTCCGGTTACCAGATTGCAATTATAAGTTGGAGAATTCATCTTATCTGAGTACCGAAAATTCAATTCTAAAGTTCATTTGCACTCATTTCTTTAGCGAAAGTTTGTATCTCACTCAGATTATATTCTTTTCGCTGCAGGTAAGGAGAACCATTATTTAATACTGATTTGAAAAGTTGAAGCTGCTGTCTGCATTATTCACAATTGCTATTTTTTGTTGTGCTATGCAAGTGTAACCGATAGCCATGAATAACAATACAAGTAAAGTAGTTCTCATTATATTTGTTGTTTGGATAGTCAAATATATGAAAATTAAAATTACATGGTACTACTTAAAATAGGTTTATAAAATCGAAAAAGCCCTCATAATGAGAGCTTTCATTCGATCATTCACTATAATGTTATACGAACACCTCTTGACAAGTGGACAAGAAGCCCTCTTAGAATCTTACTCCTATTGAAAGCCCTGCCCTTACACCAAGCCACGGACTCTTTGAAATAATACTTACTTTATCAGCACTAACTGTTGATTCAAAGTTTAACATTGACAATTCCAGAGTTTCTAGTTCTTGTTTTAAATCATCTTGTTCTGCCTCTGAAAGTTCCCATGAAGGTTCGCCGGTAAAAGTTGCCTTGCTTCTACCACCATGAAATCCAAGAATCCACCAATCAAGGCATATATATTCTCCAAGCAACCATTGGGCACCAAACATTACGCCAGCTGAGTTGGTTCTGAATTTACCTGACAGGGTAATATCCTTCACCTCCTGTTCAATGTTTGTGTATTGTACATCAAAATCATGTACTTTAAACTGTGAGTGCTTGAAATAAGGACCAATATAAAACCCCTGTCCATAACCTTCACCCAAATAAAAACGAATATCTGGGACCATTGACCATGAACTGAATTTTATATTCTTGATATCAAAATCAATGTCTTCATTTGTCACTTCCATCGAGTTAGATATCAAGCCAGCAAAAGGAAGGCCTTTCTTTGGCATCATTGATAGCGAAAGTGAAGTTGATACCTTCTCAGTTAAAATTCTCTCATACTGAAGTGAGATATTACCTGATAATAGTGAAGTAAGGCTTGCTTTGGCAAGGTTCATCTCCTGTGAAAAAGATGACATGTTGAAAACTAGCAAAAATGCCGGTAATAAAAAAAAGTGACGTGCTTTCATGTGGTGTTGTGATTGGTTATTTATGGTTAATTAAATTCAAAGACCTGAAAATACGTCCAAATATAGGGAATACTTATTAACTACAAATAAAACATCATTAAATAATTATTACCTGAATACTCTCCTATAGAACCCTAACAGAGCATTCATCCATTTTAATCTATTTTTGAAGTAAAAATCTTCATCTTTAAACAGATTCCTCGCTATTTGAATCTTTTCGAATAAAGACAACTCATGATGCAGGATTTTAAACTTACGCATATTGAAATCAATCGATACTTTAGGTAAACTTAAGTACTCATTAAGGGCATAATCGTCATCGTATAATAACTCTGAATTATATTTTCTCATAAACTCTGCAGTATCATTATTCATGACCTTAGTCATACGGCGTTGAAATTCCTGCTTTGTATTTGGCACATCTTTAAAGAGATCAGCCCGCTGCTTTCTCATTACAGTTGATTCAATAAGCTGACTTGCATCTTCTTCAAGTTGGCTGAAGTTAGTAGGTTCCTGATATTTGACTTCACAGTCGAAGTATTCGGAAGTTGTTTGAGAGGCAGACCTCATATTTGAAATTCCTGTAATCGCAATATTCTGCAAAACCGCATAAAGAACAGTTAAACCGCCCTTAAAGGGATAAGATTCAAATAGGATGTCGACATTTCCAACAAGGCTGTAGAAATCGTTCCTTTTGGCTAAATAGTAAAACCTATCTTCAAGTTTATACTCTTTAATAAAACTGTTAAGTATTTCAGCATTGCCGTAACCTGCCAGGCAAAAAATAAAATCAGGATGTTTGATTAGCAGCTCTTTGATAACGTGAAACAATTTAAGTTCTGGATCTTTGTAGTATTTGTATAAGTTAGCAGCACTAAAGCCAACAACTTTTCCTTCCCGCTCAAAAGGAAAACCCTGAAATGAAACATTTTGAAAAATAGGATAAAGCGGAATCAAGAGTAGCTTACTTGGATCTATCTGTCGGCGGATCTGTGATAATTGATACCCAAATTTTCTGAATTCAATGAAATAATCGCTACATGCTTTTCCTAACCAGAAAGTATGGTCATTATGTACTATATAGTTTCGTTTTAAGTGTTTCTTAAGTACAAATGAGCAAAAACCTATGGTATCAGCTGGCAGGAAATGTAAAAATGCATGTGAAGCATTGAATTGATCAATCTTGTGACTTATGGCCGTAATTTTTGAAACGTTGCTTTTTTCATGTGGTATGAATACTTCAACATTAGGTTCTTTATATAGAAATTCAAGCAACTTGGAACCGTTAACGGTATTGCTCATATCAGGCACAATAAATAATACGGAATACCCTTTTTCAAGAAAAAAATACAAATACTGCTCGCTCAACGCGCCTGAATCAATGATTTGCCCATTATAAAAAATGACTCTTTTTTTACTGTTCACTTCATTATTCTGGTCAGTGTCGAATGGTCTAATATGGCTATTATTCAGTATTTTACTTGCGATAGCTAATAAAATAGATTCAGTTTCATCATCGCAAAACTCCCTAAGAATCGGATACGCTTCTGCAATCTTTGAACTGAAAGTAAGTGCATTTATAGCACTATTTAAATTGCCATTTTTATAGTACTTAAGTGCTCTATTTTTATTTGCAATGTATTCTTGCAACAGAAATTCTTTGGTTAATTGACTCATTTGCACTTCATTACTAATTTATTTTTTAAACATTTTACTTAGTATACCAGCAATCCCTATTCTTCTATTTAATTCTCTATAAGATACAATAGATGCAACTGCAATTATTATAACACCAAAAGCGTAGCTAAGCAGGCCTGATGATAGTTTAACTATTACTAAACATATAATTGCCAGGGCCAATTGGATTGAAAATATTTTAATGAAATCACCAGTGAATCTGAATTTATATTCACGTGTTGTTACAATGTACACTTGGATCACATAAATGACATAGGCAACAAGGAATGAAATACCAAGCCCGGTTAATCCATAGTATTTATACCCTATCACATTCAACACAAGTAGATAACCATTAGCAAAAAGTTCATTCAAAAAGAATAACTTGCTTGCACCTTTGGCCAGGAATATCATAGCAACCGCCCAACCAGCTGCTTTAAATAACATTCCAACAATTGCAAATAAGATCATATCATTAATAGGTATGAATTTAACTGAATACAGCAATAGTATAACCCAGTTGATGAACACAATGAAAACCATAATAATCGGAGCAAGTATCAGTAGAGCTATTTCAGCCTGTTGATTAATTGTTTCTTTGCATTTCTCATTATTGTCAGCAACAGCCGAAAGTCGCGGATAATAGTCTGTGCTCATAGCTGTAAAAACCATTCCAACGTAAGTATTTACAATTGCAAAACCAGCATTATACAAGCCTACCTGATCAACTCCACCTGTGTTACTGATAAAAATTCTCACTGCATATGACACACCAAGTGCAATTAATCCACTTAGACTAATCATGAAACCTAATTTCATCATATCCTTTCCCTCGTTATAAGTATCAGAAAGGCTGACAGGAACGGGCTTAATTTTAAGTTTCTTTGAAAAATACCAAGTCAGTAGTAATGAAAACACAGCCGAAATAATAATAGCAGGCACGATACCTTTTACCCCATAGAAATAATAGAGAGGTATTGTTGTTACCAAACCCAGCAAGCTGCCAAAAGCCGTAGCTTTTGCCATATACTTGATTTGTCTCATTCCTCTGAGCAGCACAGCCTGACCAGCACTTAACTGATTCAATAACAATGTCACAGAAACCCACATAAATGCCAGAGTATAATCATGCGATTTAAATGTAATCATACTCAGCCAGGGTGCAAACAATAAGGTAATCAAAGTGCCTAATATCCCGGTTAATACCATTATTCGCCTGAATACTGAAACGATCACTGAAACCCTCCATTCATTACCAGTGCTATGAGCACTTGCAATATCCTTTACTGCACTGGTAGCCAATCCAAAATTTGTCATTCCTGCAATCATTCCTAGCGTGGCAGTTAGTAGTCCTGAGATGCCCATTCCCATAGGACCAAGCAGGATAGCGATAAATTTTGATCGGATAATGCTAATGATGATCGTAAAAACCTGCACTCCACCAAATATTGAGGTAGCCTTCATTACCTGGCGATAACCGGCTTGTTTTTGAGTAATCAAAGCTTTTCTAACTTAACTGTAAATGAATTAACCAACTCAATAACCTTTTCAATCTGTTCATTTGTCATTACAGGACTAATTGGCAGACTAAGAACCTCTTTGTGAATCTTTTCAGTAATTGGCAAAGTAATATCATTCATTCTTGAATATGCCTTTTGCTTATGCGGTGGAATGGGATAATGAATTATTGTTTGTACCCCTTTATCAGAAAGGTAATTCTGGAACTCATCCCTATTTGAAGTTCTAATAACAAATAAATGATATACATGGTCGGTTCTCTCGATTATTGGGGTCGCGTCATTGACCACAGGCAAAATTATTTCAGGATGGGTGATATTTTCGCAATACAATTGGGCTATTTCTCTTCTCCTCTGGTTCTCACCGTTTATATATTTCAGCTTGACAGTAAGAAAAGCAGCTTGTATTTCATCAAGACGGCTATTTAGACCCTGATGATCATTCTGATATTTTACTGTACTTCCGTAATTGGCGAGTGACCTGATCACATGAGCAAGCATTTCGTCATTAGTGGTTACTGCACCCGAATCACCCAGAGCACCGAGATTCTTACCCGGATAGAAGCTGAAACCTGCCGCATCGCCTAATGAGCCTGTGTTTAAGCCGTTCCATACTGCTCCGATTGCCTGAGCATTATCTTCTATGATCTTCAAACCATATTTATTGCCAATCTCGACTAACTTGTTACTCCAACATACCTGACCATATAGGTGTACAACCATGATAGCACGGGTTCGGGAAGTGATATGTCGTTCAATTTTAGCGATGTCCAAATTATATGTTGAAAGATCTGGCTCAACCAATACAGGTTTTAACCGATTGTCAGTAATTGCCAGAATGCTGGCTATATAAGTATTTGAAGGAACAATCACCTCGTCACCTTCCTGCATAAAACCTGTTTCGATATAGGCTTTGAGGATGAGCCGCAGTGCATCAAGTCCGTTGGCCACTCCTATAGCATGCCTGACACCAATAAACTGAGCCAGGTTGGTTTCAAACTCTTTAACTTTGGTACCAAGCAGATACCAGCCGCTATCTATTACATCAGCAGCAGCCTGCTTAAGTTCCTGATTATATTGTGCGTTGACTTTTTGTAAGTCGAGAAATTTTATCATTTAAAATTGGTTCTTCATTAGCAAGTTCATACAGATTACCTTCCTTGTCAATCAAATTAAAATCCAAAGGCTTACCATAGCGTGTTACGAATCCTTTTTGACTGGCTGGATTTCCGAACCAGAGGGTGAAGGGTGGAACATCCTTGGTTACCACACTTCCCGCACCAATCATTGCATATCGACCAATTGTATGGCCAGCAATAATAGTGGCATTTGCACCAATACTTGCTCCTTCTTCAATAATAGTTTTAATGAATGATTCAGGCTTATGTTTTGAGCGGGGTAGAATATCATTTGTAAATGTAGCATTTGGCCCAATGAACACATTACTGGCAATAGAAATGCCATCCCATAACTGTACACCTGATTTAACAGTAACATTATCGCCTATGACAACATCATTTTCAATAAAAACATTATAATTTATATTGCAGTTTTTACCAATTTTTGCTCCTGCCAGGACAACACAATTTTGCCAGATAAAAGTTCCTTCACCTATCTGATCAGTTTGAACTTCGGCAGAAGGGTGAATATTATAGTCCATTTTTAAAATTTTTGAATTCAGAGTATTCTCTCAAATAATCGCTTTCATCATAAATGTGTGATGCCAGAACCAGGCAGGTTGCACCTGATGAAAACTCCATTAATTCACGCCAAATACCCGGTACAATATATAGTCCATAGTCAGGACGGTTTAATGTAACGATCTTTTTATTAACACCATCATCAAGCTTCACATCAAATGAACCTCCGGCTGCAACAATTAACTGAGTTAAAACCTTATGGGCATGACCTCCACGATCTTCCCCACCAGGGATATCATATAAATAGTATATTCGTTTAATTTCAAAAGGAACATTCCTTTCACCCTCCACAATTGTAATATTCCCAGCTCTGTTATGAATTTTACTTAATGGCAGGATTGAGCAATCATAGACACTGGTTTGACTAATTGCCCTGTTTAAATTGTAAGAAAGTGTTGAAATCATAAATATAATCCTCCGCGTTATAATGTGTAGAACTTAAAACAAGAGCAAGCGAATTAGTTGAGAAATTCTGCATCTGCCTCCATAATCCAGGAGGAATATATAAACCGTAGTACGATCGGTTCAAAGAGATAGTTCTGGTTTCTTTACCATTTTCCATTATCACAATATCAAAACTACCTGATATTGCAACGATGAACTCATGTTGTTCCCTGAAAGCATGCCCCCCTCGTATTTGTCCACCTGGAACATCATATATCCAGTAGGCTCTTTTAATATCAAATGGAACATGCTTTTGTTGCTCAATAAATGAGAGATTGCCACGAGGATCCTCAAATTTTGGAAGATCAATTATCCTGATACTTTCCATTTATGTAAATCGTTAGTACAAATCAACATTGTACATGGCGCGAATGTTCAAAATTTTCTGGATCAAGAAAATACAAGATATTGAGCTACAGGTGCTTCATGTTTTCTTCAATAAAATCATTTTTGATTAATCAAGATGAGACCTTAGCAGGTTAGGTAAACCAGCCGAATAAATGAATCTATAAAAGCAAAAAAGCCCTCATTGCTGAGAGCTTTTGCGGTCCGGACGGGACTCGAACCCGCGACCCCGTGCGTGACAGGCACGTATTCTAACCAACTGAACTACCGAACCATGTTCATTTGAGGCTGCAAAGATAAGAAGATTATTATCTCACGCAAGTGCTTTGCAAAAAAAATCTATATTTTTTTATTGAGCTCCTGGAATTAGTCAATTTTATTGTTTTCTCATTGCTAAATCTAAGAAACAAGGCATAATATCTATTTTTTTTTGATCGCAAAATTGATTTTTGTTAATATCCTGATTAATTTTGTATTATGTTATCAACTTAATAACTGAAACCATGAATAGAATTTTATTCATTTTAGCACTGTGTTTCCTTAGTGGATCAGTGTTTTCACAAAACACATCAGGATCAATCTATACTATGGTATACGGCGACCGTGTTGTAATCAACGAGGATAATGCAATCAGAAACTGCGCATTTTCTCCTAAGCTGGATAATATTATATTAAACAATGATGTTATTAACTGGTATCAGGTTGACACAACAAACAAAGTTTATCGTTGCACATGCACTTTTAACTATCAGGTAGAAATTGACTATTTGAATTCAGGCGATTACACAGTTAATGTTTATTCCGTTTATCTGTCTGATACCACTTTTGAAGGGACAACAAGTTTCACAATCGGCAGTTCAGTTAAATCAAGTTCAGTCGTACAATATAAAACCTTTGCATCCGGTTGCTTAACATACGTAGATGATGATGATAACGCCGACAACAATCTTACCTACAAACTTTATGATGATCACTTATTTTTCTTCCACCAATACCTCAATATAAGAAAGGTCAGTATTTTAAATATGTCAGGAATGCCAATTCAGCAATTAAGTGGCAACAGCAATGAGATCGCACTGCCCGTGGCATTCTTGAAAAATGGTATTTACCTCGCGGTTATTGACACAGATGAAGGGCAGATAGTTCGCAAGTTCACCATTTTAAGGTAAATTTGGCAACAATCTAACTTTCTTCTGACAAGAAAAGTGCTATAACATCCCTACATTTGCGCCCAAATCGCAAATCAATGTTTAGAAATTACTTTGTTCCATTAGTTCTATGGCTACTGCCAGTATTTGTCCTTTCACAGGAGTCACAAAGTCAATACAAGTTTACTCTTACCGGATATGTTAGAGCTGACGCGCTGTTCGATTCCCGTCAGGCTGTGGAAGCACGTGAAGGGTTTCTGTTGTTCTATCCTAAACATCCGGTATTTGATGCAGAGGGTAATGATATTCATGCAAAGGCATCCTTTAACCAATATACAATGAGCAGTAGGTTGGGAGTAAAAGTAAATGGTCCTGATTTGTTGGGTGCTAAGGCACTTGCGATGATTGAAGGTGATTTTACCGGCGCTTCTAATGTTGAAAATAACAGCCTGAGATTGCGACACGCATACATATCCCTGCAGTGGAAAACTACCCGTCTGTTGATGGGCCAATATTGGCATCCCCTTGATGTTCCTGAGATGATACCAACAGTGCTGGCTTTAAATACAGGTGCACCTTTTCATTCATTTAGCAGACAGCCCCAGGTGCGTGTTGACCAGAAATTGGGAAATTTCAATCTTGTAGGTGTTGCTGCCTCACAGCGCGATTATGTTAATAACGGTCCCGATGGAAACAGTTCAACTTACCTTCGCAACAGCGTAGTCCCAAATCTTCATTCGCAAATACAGTATAAGCATAATAGGATCTTTGGAGGAATAGGCATCGACTATAAGCAACTCGTACCACGACTTGTCACTGAAAAGAATTTTAAAAGCAACGAGTCAGTCAACTGTGTGTCGTACATACTTTTCGGGAATGCAACACCAGGATTTCTAAATATAAAAGTCCAGTACACCGTCAACCATGCACTCAATGATCATCTCATGATGGGAGGTTTCGGTGTAACAGGTATTGACGAAAACACTGATCGTCGCACATATGCACCCCTTGAATGGCATGCCACTTGGCTAAATATCAGCTATACTAAATCAAGGTGGCAACCTTCCGTTTTTTTCGGCTATACTGTTGACAAAACTGAAGAAGGGCTTATAAATGGTCCTGTTTACGCCCGAAATGCAGATATTGATTACGTTTACCGTATATCCCCTATGCTTACATATTCTGAGAATAAATTCAATTTATGCTGCGAGTTTGAATACACTGTAGCAGCATACGAGGGTAATGAGGAGGATTTAATTTTGATTAAGAAGAAAGAAACCGGTATGGTACGCGTAAATTTGGCAGCTGTATATAGTTTTTAACATTTGTCAGTTATAAACTTACTTTTGTTTATATTTACAATTTACATGACCATTAACGCTTATTCTAATAGGATCAGCTATGTCGGCTGTTCACCAAATAGAACCAGGAATGGTTGGAGTACAAAAACTTTTTGGAAAAGTAAGTAATAAAACTCTACAGAGTGGACTTAATATTATCAACCCGCTTGTAGAAGTGGTGGATTTTGATATTCGCACACAGAATTATACCATGTCGGGGGTAAATGATGAAGGTGATAAGGTAAGTGATGATGCTATTAAGGTCCTTTCTGCCGATGGTTTGGAAGTTGTAATCGATCTCACCGTGCTATATAAGGTCATACCTGAAGAAGCACCACGAATCTTGCGCGAAATAGGCACCGATTACAGAAACACAATTGTACGGCCTTTATGCAGGACTAAGATCCGTGATAATGCTGTTTATTATGACGCTATTGCCCTCTACTCAACCAAAAGAGATGAATTTCAGGACAGGATTTTTACATCAATTGAATCTGATTTTCAAAAACGTGGACTTACACTTGAGCAACTGCTTGTGCGTAATATTACATTGCCTGCATCGGTAAAAACTACTATAGAGTCAAAGATCAATGCTGAACAGGAAGCACAGAAGATGACATTCGTGTTACAGAAAGAAAAGCAGGAAGCTGAACGGAAACGTGTTGAAGCCCAGGGTATAGCTGATTACCAGACTATTTTGAGCACTGGCCTTAGCGACAAACAATTGCAATATGAGATGATAAAAGCAATTGCCACATCACCAAACGCCAAGCTTATTTTTATGGATGCAAAGAAACCGGCTTCCATTATTGTTGATGGGAAATAGTTAGAAATTATTTTTATAATATCATCAAAGAGCCAGGGCAAGCCCTGGCTCTTTTTTTGATTTAAATTTTATCACCGTTCGCACTTCGTTCGCATACCGTTCGCATTTCATTCGCATTTTGATCGTTTAAATGCGAACAAAGAGCGAACAATATGCGAGTATAGTACGAGTGGTATAAAAATGAAACACAACCTATTTTTCAGATGATCTCATTCTGAAAAAACAATTGGTTCAAATGATTTCCCATTTAAAAAACAGAGATAACGAGGTATATCATGGTGATGACGGTAGAGACAGGGCATGCCCTCTCTCTACGATTAATGCCTTTGCTCTATGAATTAATTAATGCGGTAATCGATTAAATGGTGGTAAACCTCCTCTGCCTCATTGCTTCAAATAAAAGCACAGCCGTTGAAACTGATACATTCAATGAATCAATACTGCCAAGCATGGGGATGATGATGCGATGGTCGCAGAAATCAATCCAGGCTTTTGTTAGGCCGTCGGCCTCGGTGCCCATTACGAATGCGGTTGCTTTTCGATAATCGTGAGTATCATATTGAGTAGAAGCCCGGAGTTCAGCAGCATAAGATGTGATCTTCATCTCCCTTAACCATTGTTGCGCTTCTGCAGTACTGCAGGTTACTACCTGTCGTGAGAACACGCATCCGATGGATGACCGTATAACATTAGGGTTGTAAATATCAGTTAATGGATCGCAGATAATAACAGCGTCGGCATCCACTGCATCAGCAGTGCGCAGAATGGCACCAAGGTTGCCGGGCTTTTCTACAGATTCGAGAATAACGATCAATGGTTCTTTTTTGATCACAAGATCGCTGAGTTGTCTATCCTTATGTTCAAAGAGTGCTATAAACCCATCAGACCCTTCACGGTATGCCAGTTTCTCAAATACCGGTCTGCTGATCTCTGTAACTTTTGCATCAACAGGGATTGTAGATAGATCAAGATCAGAAACCTCTTTACAATAGAATGCTTCTTTCAACAAGTAGCCTCCTGCAAGAGCTATGCCAACTTCCCTGAAACCTTCAACAACAACAAGATTCTGTTTCCTGCGCTCGCGCGACTTCTCCTGAAGAACTACAAGGTTCTTTATTCTGGGGTTTTGAACACTGGTTATGAGTTCCATTGTTTTTGAAATTACTGCAAAGATAAGATTTATTGTGAGGTATCACTTTGCTCTTTTCGGCACCTTGAACTGAAAGGAAAACAATTTGATTTATACCTTTATTTTTAATACTGGAGATCAGAGGTCTAAAATACTTATCGACATCCGAAATATGAGGTGGCCTTAAAAGAAAAACCCTGTCTATACCTATTAGCGCTTTGTCAAAAGTACCTGGATCTTCAAAGTCAAAACGAACGAGACTTAAACAGGGATAATCCCTGAAAACAGCTGCTGATTTTTCTATGTTTCTTACACCACCAATAATCCAGGTAGGCACTGCATCTTCATTTGTAACCGATAACCTGCAAAGATATTTAACCACTTCTAATCCAACATTACCCGTAGCACCGGTAATCAGTATTTTGCTCATTGAGTGATTTCTGTATAGGTTATTATAAATTCTGGAATAAAATACCGATATTTTAGTCTGGAAATGGCTGTTTAACTGATATTTAGTTTTTATCAGTAACCGGGAAGTGCTGATTTATATTTCCACAGTGCACACATTCAGCCCTATGGACACATAAGAAAAGACCGCAATTATTGCATTTCCATTTTTCTTTTTGATTTTTAATAAATTGCTCTCCTCCCAATTCTTTAACAGATTGGAGGTTTTCTATCAGGCTTTCACCATACTTCAGAACATATCGTTTATTTAAGTCTTTGATACGCCTGCAAGGGAATTTGCTGCATTCGTAACATAACAACTTTTCGTTTCCATCCTTCTCAGCACAGAACTTGATACTGCAAACTGTGCAATGATAGGGCTTATTACCAGTGCTGTTGCATCCAACGCATTGGTTTTTAGTCCTCTGGAATCCCAGGCAGAGGTCGCATATTACACCACATGGGGCAATGCTATCATAGTTCATTAGCAATCAGTTGCCTTGTGATAAATATTCTTCAAACATTATGCTCTTAAAATTTTCTCCATTGCTTTTCCTTTTGCCAATTCATCAACTAACTTATCAAGATAACGGATCTGTTGCATGAGCCTGTTCTCAATTTGCTCTACACGAATTCCGCAAACCACACCAGTGATTTTTGAGACATTTGGGTTTAACTGAGGCGCCTCAGAGAAGAAAGTTTCAAAACTTATCTTCTTATCAAGTTGCTTTTGCAGTAGCTGGTCATCATAACCAGTCAGCCATTTAATAATAGTATCTACCTCTTCTTTAGTGCGTCCTTTCTTCTCCGCTTTTTGGATGTAAAACGGATAAACATTTGCAAAAGGCATTGCGAATATTTTCGAATTTTCCATATTGTTCCTTTTCAAGTACACATTCATTCCCGCTTATTTTCAGCGATTTTGCTTATCGAGACCCCATTAATCAACACATCTTTCAGTACAGCATTTCCATTTTTAATGTTAACTAAAGCATAAGTCAGATTTGTGGTATCTTGTTGTGCCTTAATATACTGCTGCTCAGCGTTACTGGCTTTAGATTCTTCTAAGTAAAATCTGTCAAAAGGGTATTCAATTGTCAATATTTTGTTGCTATTATCAGGTATATTTCTAACCTTTACTTTTAAGAAATCTTCATCAGAAGAAGGCTCTTCCTTTGAAGCCGATGTTATATAAACGAATCCTTGTTTATCAATATCCAGACTAATGAATATTTCTTCATTGATTTTCCATTCTTTATTGTAATCCACTTGAACGGTATCAGCCTCATACTGTAAATAAACGAATTTTCCCCTGAAAGGATCATTTGGATCAACCGGTGCAGTCTTGAACCTAAATTCTTTGCCTGTTTTTAAAATGTTTTCTCTGTCCATGATCATTATTGCAGGAACATAGAGTTGCGCCAATACAACCAGAACAAATCCAAGAATAACCATCTTTCTGTTACTCATTTGCTTTCCTTGTTTTAAGCATATAATAGTTAGTTACAAAGAATCCGATACCTACTGACACAAATAGAATGCCCCTGAATACAAAGCTCAGGTCAGTATCAAAGAACCTGCAAATAATTAATGCTGTTATTATTAATAGTCCATAGTTTAATATCCCAAGATGTCCTTGTTTCACACCATCTCTTATTGTAAGGATACCGACGGTAAAAACAATGATATTAATCAGCACTATTGCAAAGGAAGATACTGTTCCTATCAGGAATGTTATCACAAACAGGATAAACGTAATTGCTATTGGCCTGATATTATTGAGAGGTTTACCTTTATGAGTTACATAAAGTAGTCCAGCAGCCAATAGTGTGATTATTGAGGATACTAGAAATTCAGCAGTTACAATGACCTCATTGAACTGCAGATTTTCATTGATCAAAGATTCCCAGAACCAATCAAAGCTTAATGTCAATAATAGCACAATTGTACCAAGGGATCCTAAAATATTAAAAGCATTGTTAACAGGTTTCTGCTGAGCAAAGAAATCAATTTCACCTATCAGGTAGAATAATCCGAAAAGACTAAAATAGGCAATAAACATTAACTCCTCAGTGTCATTTGCCAATGTTCCAAGTGTAATAATAATTGAAATGGGTATAAACCAATTGTGAAACAGCAGAAAATTACTTTTTGACTTTACTTTATATAACTGATAATAGTGTGGTAACACAAGAATGAGCAGTAGCCAGTACAGATATGATTGTGTGTCAGGGTATGTCCAGTATCCAATTTCACAAGCATAATAAGTGACTCCGGTTAAGTAAAGTAATGATACTACTGAAGACTTCATCAGGTAGACTAACGGAAGACTGAGCAGCATCCATGTTAGTACGAATGAGCTGAGATTACCCGGTATATTATAAATCTGACTGATTAAAGAAATGCTGGCCCCTACTGAAAAGTATAAAAATGCAGCACTACTCTCTCTCCAGGTAACACTATCTCCTTTCCTGATCAATGAAAAGCCACACAGCCCTTGCCCTATTAATAGTGGAACAAAGGCAAACATCGTTTTGGTTGAGCGTGTGAGTTCATCCCAGTTATGAGCAACAATCAGTATGATACCAAGTCCAACAAGAATGGCGCCTATTATCCCAAAAACAATAAAAAGCCTGTTAACTGAAGAACCATTGCGGTTTCTATAATAATCCTGAATTCTCAGGGCTGTGTCTTCTGTGATAACACCGGCCTTAATCAGTTCAGGTAAGTCTTTGTTAATGCTCATTTCTTAGGGATTCTTTTGTTATTCAAATATAGGAACTTTTGTATCACCTTCTGATTGGGCGGAGATGACTATTCATGTCATTGGAGAAAGACATAAATGGTATTCAATTCGAATTCTTTGAGAAGCGAATTAAAAAAGAGCAATAATTTTCGGTATAAAAACCAAACAACCAACAATTATTGAGATTACTGCAGAAACCAAAACTGCCCCTGCTGCCAGATCTTTAACTTGACCAATCTTAATATTCCATTGCGGATCAACAATATCGGCCAGTTTTTCAATGGCTGTATTGAAGAGTTCTGATAAGAATACCAGACCAATAACTACTACTACTGAAATCCACTCAAATGTACTTATTTTAAAAAGGATACCGAGGATCACAACACAAACTGTTGCTATAAAATGAAACCTTGCATTAAGTTCACTTTTTAACATAATTGCTAAACCCTTGAAGGCATAGGAGAAACTTTGAAGCCTGTTTCTGGTTGAAAACTTATCTGAGTCATTCATTGTTTCATTGCATTTAAGTGACTTCCACGATTCAAAGTTTTACCCGGGTAGTTGCATGTGATATGCTTCTTCGTTAATCTTAAAATTGACTAACACCTCCACATTACCTTTGATCATTGACCATACCGGACAATATTTATCCTCAGCAAGTGCTATTACTTTAAGAAGATCAGCCTCATTTACATCGTCAGAGCTCAGATTCATAATAATCTGAATACTCCTGAATCCGGTAGGATGTTCCTGATTTCTTATGCCAGTTGCGTTGATCTCAAAGTCTTTAACAGATTTCTGCATTCTTCTCAGGAAAACCAGAATAGCACTACCAAGGCAGGTTGAAAAACTCAAAAGCAATAATTCGAGAGAAGTATAACCCATTCCATCACCAAAAGGCGGAATATAATCTATAGATACAGGGCTGTTTCCTTCAACAATACCTGAAAATTGAAGACGGTCGTTAACAAGCTTTACCGTTGCTGTTAATTCTTTAGATTTATCTGGCATAGAGTGTCATCTATATAAATTCGAATACTTTAAGTTAGAAGCAAAAACACATCTGAAGTCTAAGCAGTTGTTAAATAAACAGCAATAAACTAACGGCCATTACCACCATTCCACCAATTAAACCTCCAATTGCAATATGATGCTCACCGTATTCCTCAGCGGTTGGCAATAATTCATCAAGTGAAATATAAACCATAATACCGGCAACTCCTGCGAATATTAGACCGAAAGTAGATTCATTGAAAAAATTCATGAGGATAAAATAGCCTATCAGAGCACCAACGGGTTCTGATAGTCCCGATAAAAAAGACCACCAAAAAGCCTTGCCACGATTCCTGGTTGCATAATAAATAGGTACAGCTACGGCAATTCCCTCAGGAATATTATGTATAGCAATTGCAACAGCAATGCTTACACCAAGTGTTGGGTCAGTAACTGCACTCATAAAAGTAGCCAGCCCTTCAGGGAAGTTATGGATAGCTATCGCGAGTGCTGAAAATGTGCCCATCCTCAAGAGCTTCTTTCTATTTTCGGGACTCAGATTCTTTTCCTCTATGTTCTTTATTTCATGAGGATTTTCAAAAGATGGAATAAGCTTATCGATTAAAGCAATTAATGCAATACCCGAAAAGAAAGCAATAACTGTTTGGATATAGTATCACCCGGACTAATTTTCACATCAGAGAAATCGCCGTCAACTCTCTCTCCTTTGTTGAACAGTATTACCGGCTCAACAGCATAGCGCTTTCTCAGGGAGTACTCTCTTATGCTTATCAAGGCAAGTTCAGAGCCCGGAGGAATAAGTACCTCAGCAAAACCACTATTATTGGAATTAAAGTCATTGGAGAAATGATGTGATCCTGAAAGTCCCTCAAGCTGAAAATCACCGGCGAACTGCTCAATGTTCTCAGATGAGCCTAAAACAGCAAGCGTTTGCCCATTCTCAATAATAGTTTTACGCCAGGGGGCATAAACAACATCATTACCCGTTCCGATTCCTAACAGGTTGACATGATAAGTGTTCCATAAACCAGCTTCTTCTGTTGTTTTCCCACCCAGCGAGCTATCACCGGTAACGGTTAGTAGTTTGATGTTGTGTGGTAAATCAAGCTTCTCAACCAGCTTCTCCTGGTAGGTTTTAACCGTTTCCCCTACTTCCTTTCCCGGTAACACTTTATTTCCGAACAACAGGAAGTACCCTATGCCCGACAAAAGAAGCACGATACCAAAAGGGGTAACGCTGAATAAATTATAGGCTTCATGCCCTTCAGTTTTTAACAGGTCGTTTACCAGAATTAGCGGTCCCGACCCAACCATTGTAAGGGTGCCCCCCAGTATAGCAGCAAAGCCTATTGGCATAATAAGCGATGAAGCGGGAATCTTTGTACGTCGGGATACCTGCATAACTCCAGGTAGAAATAGCGCGGCTGAGCCAATGTTTTGAATTAAACCTGATACTAAACCGGTTGAGAGAGAAAGCAAGCCTATCAGATTTCTTTTGCGGGTGCCGGCTTTGCTGATAATGAATTTTGAGAAATCATCCATAATACCCGTTCGCGCAATACCTCGCCCCAGTATCATCACACTTAGCATAGCTATAACTGCATTACTCGAAAAACCTGAAAACATCTCCGCTGGAACTAAAATACCCGTCCATCCCAATGCAAGCATGCAACCAATGGCAACAATATCAATACGAACAACATCAAGAACCAACAATATAACTGTTGCGATAAGGATTAACAATACGATTACGATACCTTGATCCATTGCTTAAAGTTGGGGACCTGAGAATACATATTCAAAACCTTTTTGTGGTTCTTACTTTTGCACTAGTCAGTCTTCGTCTATAATGGTAACGTACAGGGGTTTGGAATGTTCCTGTTGGGAATGCGATTTACTATCAGGCTAGTATTGGCTTAACGTGAGGCCCTGGTGATGGCATTCAACCTCCTGATAACCATCGCTGGGTGATGTAGTCAATCTCTCGATTAGAGCCGATCAAGGAATTCACTGAAACTCTTCCAATTGTATATACTGATACCAGTAATGTTAGTTGTTTCCTGTCCATTATAAATTAGGATCTTTTCGATTTCGCCTTCATCAGGAAACTTCTTTAGATTTTTTAAATAATCACTATTGAAAGTCTGGCCAGCCTTTATTTCAACAACATATAATCGATTTCCTTTTTCAATCAGGCAATCTATTTCAATTCCATTACTCTCGCGCCAGTAGTAAACTGAAGGCTGGGAACCTGAATGAACTGCTTTTTTTATAATTTCACTTATAATCAGGTTCTCGAATAATGATCCATACAAGTAATGTGAGTGAACTTGCTCTTTAGTTATCCTTAATAAACTCGAAAGGACTCCGGTATCATAAAAATAAATCTTGGGCGATTTTATGAGTCTCTTATTGTAATTTTTATAGTAAGGCTGTAATAAATATATAATGTAACTTGATTCAAGAAGAGAAATCCACGATTTAGCAGTGTTGACAGATATCCCGGTATCGGAAGCCAATGATGACAAATTCAGCACTTGTCCCACTCTTCCGGCGCATAAGCTTAAGAATCTGGTGAAAGAAGACAGGTTTTCAACTGACCTGAGAGTTCTAACATCGCGCTCAATATAAGTTTGAAGATAGGAAGGGTAAAAATCACCCGGATCAATGTCTTGAGATATTAACCGGGGATAGTAGCCGTTAATTATCACTTTTTCAGGATCGCTCAGATCTGTGAAGTCTTTTATCTCTGAATAATCAAAAGGGAACAAGTTATTAACATGAACCCGACCAGCTAATGATTGCGAAATATGGCTATTTAACAGGAAGCTTTGTGAACCTGATAAAATATACTGTCCGTTTGTGTTCCGCTCGTCAGATATTACCTGAATGTAACTGAATAATTCAGGTAGTTGCTGTACTTCATCGAATATAACATGTGGGCCGGCATTACTCAGAAAGCCATGAGGGTCAGCACTTATCATCTGACGGTGATCTAATCTCTCCAGATTATAATATTTATAATCCTGAAATTCTGATCTTAATAGTGTAGTCTTTCCTGACTGCCTTGGCCCTGTTAGTGATAGTACAGGGAATTTTTGAAGCATTTTCTTCAAATGTCTGGTTATTGCTCTTTCTAAGATCACTTATGTATATTTGCTTTTGAATTGCAAATATACATAATAATTAGGGGAAATGTTAAAATAATTGTTCGTTTGGCTCAATAATTAAAAGTTCAGAGCATTGGTGACTTATGAAGGTTTTACCTTCAAGTCGGGGTTGTAAAATGCTAATTATGAAGGGCAGCAGATAATTCAAATCCGGCGGGATTTATTCTATAGTTCCTTCTTTAGATAAACGATGTCAACGAGTTGTATATCGCCCTCGAAAATAACATGGTCATAATTGTCCGTGAAGAAATTCTTTACCCGATATGACTTTTCAAATCCACAACTTTCATAAAATGATAAGATTGATGGCACTTCACCTGTCCCGACGAGCATTGTATTATAGTCGTGTTTGTAGAAGTCAATAATAAAATTTATCAATGCTCTGCCATATCCCTTTCCCTGATATTTAGGGTATGTCGCTATGTTTTTTAATTCGCAGGTATCGCTGTTTATTTGCACAACAACGCAAACGCTTTTCAAATCTTCGTCATACAAAGCAAACAAGTCACCATCCGGCAAATACTTGTCAATCATATCTTCCTGCTCGTCTGCCAACAGCAACAAGTCGAGGAATTGCTTCTTATTTTGGGTGATTTTTTCAATTTTCACTTGAGCTATGAAGTGGCAGTGAATAATCCAATTTTTCTACCACATCTAGAAAGTAAATCTATTTTCATTACCATTAATGTTAGATGTCGGTTGATTTAAATTCTGTTTTACAATCATTACAATAATAAGTATTTTTAATATTGCCGAAAGGAATCCAGAAAAGCAGAGACAAGAAAATTGTCAGAATCTTCTTGATTTTTTTTGTCCCTAAACTAAATGTTATGTTTGAGGAATGACAATTTGGGCATCCTATTTTTTCTTTTGTATCATCTTGAGAAATCAATTCGTGGGCTATCTCAAAGTCACTCTCGTCAACCATAATATTTATGCCGGATCCCATCACACCATTATAATGTGGCATTAAACTTGAGAAATTTTCATTTGTCAGGAAACATTGAATATCATTATTCTCCAACATACCTTTGATCAGGTTTGCCTCAAAAGAGTTATTGCATGTTGTCAGGATTATTGTTCTCATTTAAGTTTTGTGATATGGCTTACAAATGCAGGGATACTAATATAGCCAGGCAATTTCCAATTCTACTTTTAATTTGCCTTCAGTGCTGATTAATCTTGTTGGGTATGTTGTATATTCAGCGAAATTGTATTCTACTGTTTTGATATGATCATCACTATCCTCCTCGTCAGCATCATAGAGCTCCACTTTTAATTGCGAATTTTTTTCTAATTCAATTACCGGTTCAAAATACCAGGTACAATTTGGCCAATCATTGAAGTATACATCATTTACTGTGAACTCCTTTCCATCGAGAATCAGTGTATTACCTGACCATATTTTATAATAAACATCCGGGCCACCTGTTGCGTCCCATCCACTAGTACCCCAGTTTGTAAAATCGAGTGATAGTATAATCACCTTTGCTGGTACAGGACGGTTCTCAATAACCACTGATTTTGAAATACTGTTTGAACCATCATTGTTTAAGGCTGTAAGTTTAATTTCATAAGTACCCCCTTCATTAAATGAAAACGTAGGATTTGTTTCAGTTGACGTTTTCCCATCACTTGTTTCCCATTGATAATTAAGTGCGTTTGTAGATGTGTTGGTCAGAGTAACGGTGGCGGGTGCCTGACTCTGAGAAAGTGTAAAATCAAATGAAGCTGTAGGAAGATTCTTTTCTTCTTTTGTGCACGAATTGAGGAATAAGAATGATAATAAAATCACCGGTAAAATTCTTCTCATGATTAGGTGTGGTTTAAGGTTGTATAAAATATCTATTTAACTACAAATGTAAAATAAATCTTATTTGTGTGTTGTTTTTATTTTTGGTCGGCTTCTGTTTCAAAATTTGTACGATCCTGTGATTGCATCCCAATAGAATTAGAGATCCATTAAATCCACCCTTGTTACAACCTTATATAAACCTTGTATTAACCTAATATCAACATTGTATAATATACAAGGTTGATATTATCTTAATGCTAAGTTGAGCCTAAGTTAAATTCAATGAATCTTAAATGAATTTGTTAGCTTATCACCCTGTGGCCTTTAAAAGCCTATCTTTGCACTGAAAATCAGGCATTCACTGAAAATTCCTTTATACTCTTTAACTTAGCCTTTAGCCTCTAACCTTCTTATGGAACTCCTCTCCCCTGCCAAAAACCTGATTACCGGAATTGCCGCTATTAATAGTGGTGCTGATGCCGTTTATATTGGTGCTGGACGATTCGGGGCGCGGGCGGCTGCGGGGAACTCAATAAGGGATATCAGGGAACTAGCCAAGTATGCGCATCAGTTTTTTGTAAAGGTTTATGTTACGGTGAATACGCTTTTGTATGAGAATGAGCTAACGGAAGTTGAAAAGCTGATAGACGATTTGTACCATGCAGGGGTTGATGCTGTGATAATACAGGACCCGGCAGTGCTCAGGATGCAGCTTCCTCCGGTGCGATTGCACGCCAGCACCCAGATGCACAATAATTCGCCGGAGCGGGTTAAGTTTCTTGAAGATGTTGGTTTGAGTCGGGTGGTTCTGGCACGGGAACTGTCGCTTGAGCAGATCAGGGAGATCAGGGAAAAGACTTCGGTAGAACTGGAAGCTTTTATACATGGTTCTTTGTGTGTGAGTTACAGCGGTCGTTGTTATATGAGCGAGTGTATCGGCGGGCGCAGTGCCAACCGGGGTGAATGTGCACAGCCTTGCAGAAATAGCTATGATCTTACTGATGAAGCCGGCAATGTGCTGGTTCAGAATAAGCATCTGCTATCGTTGCGCGATCTTAACTTTAGCAGCAATATTGGCCCGATGATGGATGCAGGCATCACATCGTTTAAGATAGAAGGCAGACTTAAAGATGTTGATTACGTTAAAAATATAACTGCCTGGTACAGGGAACTGATTGATGCTGAAATCGCCAAAAGGCCGGGACTAAAGCGCTCGTCTTCAGGTACAACTGTCACTGCTTTCACACCCGATCCTCATAGGTCGTTCAACCGCGGGTACACATCGTATTTCATCAACGGCAGGGATAAGAGCATTACAAACCCCGCATCGCCAAAGAGTGAAGGAAAAATCCTGGGAACAGTGGTATCGGTAATTGGTAAGCGACTAGGAATTAAGCTGCATGACGATTACAAGTATGACGATGGAACAATGCCTCCGGTGAGAGAGGTGGTTATAAATGGCGATGGTTTGTGTTGGCACGATGCTACTGGCAAACTCATAGGCACTCGCGTAAACCTTGTCAAGTCCGATTTAATCGTGGTAAACGATGCCAGCGGAATACAACCCGGCACCGAGGTTATGCGTAATTACGACAAGGCTTTCGCCGAAATGCTTAACCGGAATGATTCAACCCGCCGTACCATTGATATCAGCTTGACCATGACTGAGACTGCCGAAGGATTTGTACTTTCGGCGAAGGATGAGGATGGCATTGAAACGCATGAGGAACTGCAGATAGAAAAGATAGCTGCGCGCACACCTGATGATGGTTATATGCGATTGCGCGATCATCTGATAAAAGCAGGAAGTACAATCTTCAATGTGATCGATATTAAAATAGACATCGCCGGTGAATGGTTTTTCCAATCGTCGGTTATCAATGGACTGCGAAGAGAGCTTATGGAGAAAGCCCTGAAGGCAAGGTTTGAACATGCCGCCGCCATCCAAGCCAGTGAAAATCCTGCTAAAGGAGATCTGGCCAAAGATAGCATGGCAAAAGCTTATCGTTCAAATGATAATACTGAAAAAGATAACTCCTTAAGTGCTCAGTTTAAAGCTGACAACCTGACTGGGAAGGAAAATATTGCTAACTCACTGGCTGCTGAATTCTACGCATTACATGGGGTGGATGTTGATAAACTGAAGATGCAGGAGCAATCAGGCGACGGCAATGTTTTAGGTGATGGTGCACTGATGACCACAAAGATGTGCCTGAAATATGAGCTCGGCAAATGCCCAACCTACCAGAAGGCCGATCCCAATTTCCCCAAAACAGCGTATCTTAGCAGCCGCGACGGACGCTTCAGGCTTGCCTTTGACTGCAAGGAGTGCGTGATGAGGATTTATAGGAGTGAGTAGGGAGTAATGAGTGGTGAGTAGTGAGTAGTGAGTTCTGGGTTCTGGGTTCTGGGTTCATAGTTCTGAATTTAAGTTTGAAATATAAACTATGAATTATGAATAAAGCCACTTTAAACTTTAGCCTTTAGCCCTTAGCCTTTAGCCTTAAAAATAGTCAAAATGATAAAAACTATTACCCCTGCCCTTTGGAAAGATTATGAACTCATTGATTCAGGAAACTTCAGCAAGCTGGAGCGATACGGCTCACAGGTACTCAGTCGCCCTGAACCTCAGGCTGTTTGGGATAAATCGCTGAGTGATGCTGAGTGGGATAAACGTGCTTCGGCCATCTTCCGAAAGGAAAAGAACGATCCCGAGAAAGGCAAATGGTTTCTTAATAAGAACAGCAAGGAGCAATGGTTCATTAATTACGTATACAAAGAGATGGACCTCCGAATGCGCTTGGGACTTACGGGATTCAAGCACATTGGGGTTTTCCCCGAACAGGCTGATAACTGGAACTTCATTTACGACAGGATCACAAAAATCACCAACAAACCTGACGAAAAATCACATTTTATTAATGAGAAGGCAGGCATGCCATCTCTACATACTGTAAAACCAAAAGTTCTAAACCTCTTCGCATACACTGGCGGGGCATCATTGGCAGCGACGGCGGCAGGTGCAGAGGTGTATCATGTTGACTCGGTAAAGCCCGTAATAACATGGGCACGGGAAAATATGGAAGCATGTGAACTCTCGGGCATCAGGTGGATTGTTGAAGATGCGCTTAAGTTTGTAAGGCGAGAAGTACGCCGCGGCACCAAATACCAGGGCATCATACTAGATCCACCCGCTTACGGACGTGGTGCCGATGGTGAGAAATGGGTGCTTGAAGAGAACATCAACGAAATGATCAAACTCTGCGCCGAGCTACTCGATAAAAACCACGCCTTCTTTATCCTCAGCCTTTATTCCATGGGCCTCTCCGCCCTAATAGGCGAAAACCTCATAAACAGTGCCTTCGGCAAACAACCCAACCTTGAATCAGGAGAATTGTATATTGAAGATGGGTTTGGTAAGAAATTACCGTTAGGGACGGTTGTTAGGATGTAAAGACGGCCTGCCGTCTCTACGGATTATTTATATTCCCATTTTTTTTATAACCGCATACACCACCGGACATACCTCTGCATTTTTAAGGCTGAGGTCTAGAATTTGGTAGAATTTCTTGCGGTCGGTATGTGGGTATTCCCGACAGGCTTTGGGGCGGGCGCTGTATACGCTGCAATAATTGTCGTGTCCTATGAAGGGACAAGGTGCTGAGTTGAAGACAAAATCACCATCTGCATCCATATGAATGTAGCGTGTTACCAGTTCAGAAGGTTTAATGCGGAGTTTCTTAGCCATGCTGTCAACTTCAGCATAGGTTATTGCCGGACTGATTGTACGGCAACAGTTTCCACAATCGAGGCAGTCGAACAACTGAAAAGCTTCCTCATGCAGGCGATGCACTGTAAGGTCGAGCACCTTCTGGTCGGTTTTCTTTAGTTCCTTAATTGTGTTGACTAAGGTTTTCCTGTGCAACTTCATCAGTGCAGGCAGATCGGCAGTTGCAGGAATATCCTTTGCTTCGAGTGTAAGCTTAGTTAAATCCTCGTTTCTGCTTGATTTCGTTATAGGCATTGTTGAGTTGCTGGAATTTTTCTTTTGAAGTGCGCTGGATGTCATCACCCAGATGGGTTACTTTATCAGGATGGTACTTAATGGCCATCTTGCGGAATGCTTTTTTAACATCTTCATCAGATGCATCGGGGGTAATTTCCAATATCTTGTATGAACCGTCAACTTCCTTAACAAACATGGCACTCAATGAATCGAAGTCGCGAGGCCTTATACCCATGCGGAGGCAAATATGACGGAGAACTTCTGCCTCCTTATGACCCATTAATCCATCGGCTGAAGCCACACCAAAAAGCATGTGTACTAATTCAAGACGCGACGGGTATTCCATATTCTCCTGAATCTGTTCGCAAATCTCATCTACATCAAGGTCCTGGTTCAGGATTTCACGCAGAAGCAGCAGTAACCGTTCAGTTTCAGCATCACCAAAGCGTCTGTATAGAAAATTCTTCACATATTCGAGCTCTGACCGCATGATCTTGCCATCAGCTTTCATGATAGCTGCGATCATCACTAAAAGGCTAACCTTGAAATCACCCTCCTGCGTGGGGGTAAAGCCCTTATACTCATATTCGCCTTTTTGTATGCTATCATACATTGAACCAAACACGAAGCCAAGAATAGCGCCAATTGGACCACCAAGTGCCCAGCCTACGCCACCACCAATCCATTTACCAAAGGAATTGAAAGACAGGTTCTTAGAGAAGAAATCAGGTAAGTTTGTCATTAAAGGAAATTATGGCGCAAAAGTAGGAAAATAATTCCGTTGAGACGGCATGCCTACCGTCATTTTTATTTGTGAATCAACCACTACAGTGGAAATGGCCTGCCGTTTTTACGGTAGTTTTTATACTAACAATTTAACATCTTCCTCTAACACAATCCCTACCTTTTCTAACTGTTCCAATACAGGCAGATATATCTCAGGAAGGAATGGACGGATGAGGCCTTTTTGGGTTATTTGACCCGACAGGATTAAATCAACAGCAATAGCGGCTGGTAGTGCTACTGTGCGTGCTATGGCTGTATCCTCACCAGGAGTGCCGTAGTCAACGAGGCGTGAGAGTATACGCTCTTCACGATCACCCGGGTATTTTACTATCAACTCATGCTGCATGAGAACCATATCACGCTCATGCTCTTTGAGCATCATCTTTGAGAACATCAGGTCGCAGGTTACGTTGAATGGTGATTCAAAGGTTTTGCCTATTATATCGTTACTCGGGAAGCCAAGCCACTTAATTGCCCTGATGGCAGGTGATGTTTCTTCTATCTGAAGGAATTTGGCAATCTGGCATTCGTACTGCGGATAAAGTGTGCCTACTTTACGCTCAATGAGGTTGAAGTACGACATGTCCTCCATGTTGATCGGCTGCATGTCGAGCAGTCCCAGCTTCTTCATGGCATCGAGTGTTTCACACCAACCCGGTAGGCGAAGTGTTCCCCTTAGCATTGTTTTGACCTCGGGTATTGCATAATCATCAATGTAAGAAACTGAATCGCGGTTAGGATATACTTCAAGAACCCCTACCTCTGGGAATTCAACTTTGAATGGATTGTAAAACAGCTGATCAGCAGTTACTGTTACTTCCTCCCCGTTATTAAGGTAATGCGCACTATTAAGCGATGCGCTCATTACACCCCGCGGACTCCAGGTAAACTTATATGCAAGCGGATTATCGGCAGCTTCAGGTGCGGGCAATGCTCCGCAAAGGGAGTAGAAGTTTACAATCTGACCCTGCATTGAGTGCACCCGGTCAATAAGCTTTTTAGCGCTCATATGGTCTATTCCCGGATCTAATCCCATTTCATTGAGTACAACGATTCCACTTTCTTCAATATAGGGTTTAAGCTCAAGCATAGCCTGGCTCTGGTATGAAGTGGTGACCATTGAGGTTTTATGCCTGATACATTGGCGTAATACCTGTGTGTGCATTGGGTATGGAAGCAGACTAACAACCAGATCATGGCTGAATATCAGGTCTTCAAGGTCGTCCTCATTATTTGCATCAAGCACAACAGGAGTGCCGTTTGGGTGATTATTCAGGATAGATAACGCTTTTGATCTGTTCATATCGGCCAATGTCAATTTATAACCTTTATTGAGCAGATAATTAACAAGTGGCCGCGACACCATGCCTGCGCCCAATACCAATACCTTTTTCATGTGGTGGTAACTTTAAGAGATTCGTTTTTTATGTTGGTTAAGTGTGCTTCAAGGTACTTGTAATCGGGTGTTAATTCGCCTTTATGAAGTATCAAAGCTTTTCTTAATGCCTTAGGCAGAGCAAGATCGGAAAACTTTTCATTGAAATTACAATCAACAATAGGTTTTAAGTAATGTATCAATGCGTTTGAAAAGCCTGCTGATGATTCGCGTGGCAGTTCACTTGGCAGAATATGCACTGCCATAACAAGGAGTCCCTTTCCAGTATAACCCATGGTAGGTTCGCCGGTATCAGGATTATAAACAAACACAGGATCCTCCACTTCAGTGCCCTTATGCGTAATTTCAATACTTCCGTCAGGGTCGCAAGTGATATCACCAATTACGGTTAGTTTAGGGAAAATAGGGGTGATTGCAGGTTCCTGGATGATTGTAGATTCCGGGTTAAAGAGTCTTTTAACTGCATCTTTGGTAACAATTCGTGGAAATCGCGGTTCCCAATACATGCAATTCATCAAAACAGTAAGCTGTGGAAGGTATTTTTCAAAAATACTATAGTAGTTTGATGGGCGGCTATAGTAATCTGCTTTGTCAAATGGCCTGCCTTCTTTGTGAGCGGAAAGATGTTCCTGCCGGAATACTACTTTATAGATTAGATTTTTAGGAGAGCACTTACGGTTCCGCAACATTAACAGCTTTTCAGGTGATATTTCCTTTACAGGAAGGAGGCTCAGGATTTCCTGCGCGCCTTGCGATGTATGGCCGTAACCGGTTATACCTATTGTTAGTGGGAGTATGGCATCAGGCAAACCTTCTTCTGCAATTTCAAGTCCTACTTCTTCAATTTGCCTACGGGCATCGGCCAGCGAGTTGTATTTATGTGCCTGATTTATTCGTAGAAAGGGAGTTTCAATGCCTTGTTCCTTAAGCCTGAGGCCAAGTGCCCACAGAGAATTGATCATTCCTGCAATACCGGCATAATGTCCAAAGAAAATGATCCTGTTACCTTGTTCGTCAGTGATTTTCTCATAGTCTATAAGGTTACAACTCAGCTCCATCATCCTGGCAAGGCGAGGCATATTATACGACTGTCCCTTTACAACATGTGCGAAATTCAGATAGGTTTTCCCCTGTTCATAGTCTTCAACCGGAATCTCCTTAACACCGAGAATAATTCTGCAATCATGCAGATCTGAGGCTACCCGGGCACCTGCCTTCAGGTATTCATTGTCGGTAAAGATTCTTTTATCAGACTTCTGAACAACAATGTCCATATCCATATCCCTGATCAGGTGCTTTACATGTTCAGGGGTTAGCGGGGTACGCCGCTCTTGAGCATAAAGATTTTCATGCCTGATACCAATTAGTTTACTCATAATAGTTGCCGGTCAGGCTTTTAAAAGATGTATAAATTCACCAAAGGCGTTTTCATTAAATTATTAAATTCAGTAGGTTTGCACAAAAATTAATCACGGGGCATGTCAATAAGAAAAGGAATTGTTAGGAAGTTACTTTCATTGCTAAGGCTATCCATCTTCTTTTTCTTCATTTCCACGGTCACTGTTACCATCCTTTACAGATTTATCCCTCCACCAATAACACCTTTGATGGTAATAAGGTTGAAAGATCAGGTCATAAAAGGACAAGAACTTAAGCTGTATAAGGATTGGGAGAGGTTAAACCAAATTTCACCCCATCTGGTTCAGGCTGTTGTAGCATCAGAGGACAATAATTTCGAGAAACATTACGGTGTAGATTTTGAAGCTATTGAAAAAGCACGAAAGCATAATAAAAAAGGCAAGGTAATGCGGGGAGCAAGTACAATTTCACAGCAGACTGCCAAGAATGTATTCTTGTGGCCTAAGCGGTCATGGCTACGTAAAGGGATGGAAGTTTATTTCACCGGGCTGATTGAAATCTTTTGGGGCAAGCAACGGATTATGGAAGTTTACCTTAATGTAATAGAAATGGGCGACGGCATATACGGAGCCGAAGCTGCAGCACAAACCTACTTCCGAAAGCCTGCCTCTGATATGAATCGTAGTGAGGCAGCACTGATAGCAGCTATACTTCCTAATCCGCGCATTTACAGTGCAAAAAATCCTTCATCCTTTATCAGGAAGAAACAGCAGCGTATTCTCCGTACAATGAACAGGATTGAGAAAGTGAGTTTCAAGTAATGCTTTCCTCCTTCGTTTTCGGCTACCCTAACCTTGCTAACCATGATTGAGAAAGTGAGTTTCAGGTAATTAAACCCTACAAGTTTTACATCCTTTATATGTTGGCGCGCGCAAAATGTATAGGTTTTTTTTGTACTTTTGCACTCTCAAAAAAACAAAATACGGGTAATTAAATAAGTGAACCCTCTTTTAAATATTCAGATCAAACAAAAATAAAATGGGAAAAGAAAAAACCAGAAAAACGGTTTATACTTTCGGCAATAAAGAAGCTGAAGGTGACGCCAGCATGAAAAACCTGCTTGGTGGTAAAGGTGCCAACCTTGCTGAAATGAACCTTATTGGGGTTCCGGTTCCTCCGGGATTTACCATCACAACAGAAGTATGTACTGATTACATGGCCAAGGGCCGCGATTATGTAGTTGAGATGATACGCCCTGAAGTTGAGCAGGCTGTTATTTACCTTGAGAAGATCATGGGTTCAAAGTTCGGTGATAAGAATAATCCGCTGCTACTTTCAGTACGTTCAGGTGCACGCGCTTCAATGCCGGGTATGATGGATACAGTTTTGAATCTTGGACTTAATGAGGAAGCCGTTGAAGGCATTGCCCTTAAAACAGGTAATGAAAGATTCGCATGGGATTCATACCGCCGCTTTGTTCAGATGTTTGGTGATGTGGTTCTGGGAATGAAACCTGCTTCTAAAGAAGATATTGATCCCTTTGAAGAGATCATGGAACACATGAAGGAAGAAAGAGGTATTGTTACTGATAATGAATTTACGGTTTCTGATCTTAAGGAACTTGTTAAAAGATTTAAAGCTGCCGTTAAGAAAGTTACCGGTCGCGATTTCCCTTCCAGCCCATGGGAACAATTATGGGGTTCAGTAATGTCAGTATTTGATAGCTGGATGAATGAAAGGGCTGTTTACTATCGTAAACTGAATAACATTCCTGCTGAATGGGGTACAGCTGTTAACGTGCAGGCCATGGTATTTGGTAACATGGGAAGCAATTCAGGTACAGGTGTTGCGTTTACACGTGATGCCGCTACCGGAGAAGATTTGTTTAACGGTGAATATTTGATCGATGCACAGGGTGAAGATGTCGTTGCCGGTATTCGTACCCCTCAGGAAATCACCAAGGAAGGTTCATTAAGGTGGGCTAAACTGGCTAATGTTTCTGAGAAGGACCGTGCCACCAAATTCCCTTCACTGGAAGAGGCTATGCCTGCTATCTATAAAGAACTTTTAGAAACCCAGCAGAAGCTTGAAGATCATTACCGTGACATGCAGGATCTGGAGTTTACTATTCAGGAAGGCAAGTTGTGGATGCTTCAAACACGTAACGGTAAACGTACCGGTGCTGCCATGGTGAAGATTGCTATGGATATGCTTCGTCAGGGCATCCTTACTGAGAAAGAGGCAATTTTACGTGTAGAGCCTAACAAGCTTGACGAGTTATTGCACCCTGTATTTGATCAAACTGCCATTAAGAATGCAAAAGTACTGGCCAAAGGGCTACCTGCATCACCGGGTGCTGCCACAGGCGAGATATGTTTCCATGCCGATGAAGCAGAGAAACTTGTTGAACAGGGTAAGAAAGTAGTTTTGGTTCGTATTGAAACTTCTCCTGAAGACTTAAAAGGTATGAACGTTGCTGAAGGTATCCTTACAGCACGTGGTGGTATGACCTCACATGCTGCAGTTGTTGCCCGTGGTATGGGTAAGTGCTGTGTTTCAGGTGCCGGAAGCCTTAAGATAGATTACAAGAGCCGCTCAATTATGGTTGATGGTGTTTCACTTAAAGAAGGTGATTACATTTCCCTCAACGGTAGTACCGGTGAAGTTTATGAAGGTAAAATTGCTACCCGTGATCCTGAATTAAGTGGTGACTTCGGTATGCTGATGGAACTGGCTGATAAGTATTCAAGAATGCTTGTTCGCACAAATGCTGATACCCCCCGCGATTCAGTTGTGGCCAGGGGATTTGGAGCACAGGGTATTGGTTTATGCCGTACTGAGCATATGTTCTTCGAAGGCGATCGTATAAAGGCAATGCGTGAAATGATCCTTGCCAATGATGAAACAGGACGTCGTAAGGCACTCGAGAAATTACTACCTATTCAGCGTTCTGACTTTGAAGGTATCTTTGAGGCAATGCAGGATCTGCCTGTAACTGTTCGTTTGCTTGATCCTCCTTTACATGAGTTCGTTCCACATGAAACTGAAAACCAGGCTGAGATGGCAAAAGAGATGGGTATATCACCTGCCGAAGTTGCACAGAAAGTACACGATCTTGCTGAAATGAACCCAATGCTTGGTCACCGTGGTTGCCGTTTAGGTAATACATATCCTGAGATATCAGAAATGCAGGCACGCGCTATCATTGAAGCAGCTCTTAACCTCAAGAAAAAAGGCATCAGGGCAATACCTGAAATTATGATTCCTCTTACAGGTACACTGGCTGAAATGAAAATGCAGGAAAGCATTGTTCGCACAACCGTTGAAAAGGTATTTGAAGAACGTAATGACCGCATGGATTACCTTGTAGGTACCATGATTGAGATTCCTCGTGCTGCATTGGTAGCTGATAAAATTGCCGAATCAGCTGAGTTCTTCTCATTCGGAACAAACGACCTTACACAGATGACCTTTGGTTATTCACGTGATGATGCAGGCAAGTTCCTACCGGTATATCTTGAAAAAGGCATCCTGAAACATGATCCATTCCAGGTACTCGACAGAGAAGGTGTTGGACAATTGGTTGAAATGGCAACAGAGCGTGGCCGTAGCACCCGTCCGAACCTCAAAGTTGGTATCTGCGGTGAGCATGGTGGTGAACCTTCATCAGTTGAGTTCTGCCACGCTGTAGGAATGAACTACGTAAGCTGTTCACCATATCGTGTGCCCATTGCCCGCTTAGCTGCTGCACAGGCTGTAATTAAGGAAGCTGCTGCCGATGGCAAGTCGGATAAGAAAGCACTTAAAGAAGTGAAGAAAGCCGAAAAGAAGGCTGAAAAGCAGGATAAGAAAGCCGACAAGAAAGCTGAGAAGCAGGATAAGAAGGCCGACAAGAAAGCTGAGAAGAAAGAAAAGAAAGCTGAAAAAAAAGCTAAAAAAAGCTAACATTTTAAGTAACAAGCTAATTTAGTGACACTTACATAAGGGGCGAAAAATTTTTCGCCCCTTTTATTTTTTATTTTTTTAGCGCAATAATATATGTTGATTTCTACATTTATTTTTACTTTTGCAAACGATTGCATCAAAAAGCAAATCAATGACTTCAGTTGTTAATGCATTGTCTATCTTCTAAAAATAAAACTTTTTCACATGAGCACTAATTCCGAAAGCGTGTTAACGGCTAATAAAAAAGCCATTGATTTATCAGTCTATGGCATAAATGACGTTGAACACATTTACTACAACCCATCGTACGATGAGCTTTTTGAGCATGAAATGGATCCCAAACTCGAAGGTTTTGAAAGGGGAACTTTAACAAACCTGGGTGCCGTATCTGTTGATACAGGGATTTTTACCGGTCGTTCACCGAAAGATAAATATATTGTTTACGATGAAATAAGCAAGGATACCGTGTGGTGGTCAACAATAGGTAAGAATGACAACCGCCCGATCACTCCTGAAGTATGGAGTCATCTTAAAAACCTGGTTACTGAACAACTTTCAGGAAAGAAATTATATGTGGTTGATGCATTTGCAGGTGCAAACCCTGAAACCCGCCTTAGTGTGCGTTTCATAATGGAAGTTGCATGGCAGGCTCACTTCGTGAAGAACATGTTTATCAGACCTACTGAAGCTGAACTTGCTGCATTTAAGCCCGACTTTATACTGATGAATGGTTCAAAAACAGTGAATCCTGACTGGAAAGAACAAGGTTTGAATTCTGAAAACTTTGTAGCTTTCAATCTTACTGAGCGTATGCAGGTTATTGGCGGTTCATGGTATGGTGGAGAAATGAAGAAAGGTATTTTCTCCATGATGAACTACTACCTCCCTCTGCAGAATATCGCTTCAATGCATTGTTCAGCTAACATGGGCAAGGATGGTGATGTAGCTGTTTTCTTTGGTCTCTCAGGCACAGGAAAAACTACATTATCCGCTGATCCTAAACGTGCACTCATTGGTGATGATGAGCATGGATGGGATGATGATGGAGTATTCAACTTTGAAGGTGGTTGTTATGCCAAGTGTATTAACTTAAGCAAAGAAAACGAACCTGATATCTACAATGCCATCCGCAGAGACGCACTACTTGAAAATTTAGTTGTATTACCTGACGGTGATGTGGCTTTTGAAGATGCATCAAAAACAGAAAATACCCGCGTATCATATCCTATTTATCACATAGAGAATATTGTAAAGCCTGTATCTAAAGGCGGTCATGCAACTAAAGTAATATTCCTGACTGCTGATGCATTTGGTGTATTGCCTCCGGTTTCATTACTTACTCCTGAACAAACAAAGTATCACTTCCTCTCAGGATTCACTGCTAAACTGGCGGGTACTGAAAGAGGTGTAACTTCACCTCAGCCAACTTTCTCTGCTTGTTTTGGCAACGCTTTCTTAACATTACACCCAACACGTTATGCTGTTGAGCTGGTGAAAAGAATGGAGAACTCAGGTGCCAAAGCTTACCTCGTAAACACAGGCTGGAATGGAACAGGAAAACGCATCTCAATCAAGGACACAAGGGCAATTATTGATGCAATTCTTGATGGCTCAATTGATCAAGCTGAAACCAAGCATATTCCTTACTTCAACCTTGAAGTGCCACTTGAACTACACGGCGTTAATACCAACGTACTTGACCCACGCAACACATACGAACCAGCTGAATTATGGGATACCAAAGCAAAAGACCTTGCTCAGAGGTTTATTGATAACTTTGAAAAGTACACCGACAATGAAGAGGGACGTAGCCTGGTAGCTGCAGGACCACAGTTGTAAAGCTTATCTCAGCATAAAAGTTTATATAAGGCCGTTTAAATAACGGCCTTATTTTTTTAGATCACACACACATAGCGAAGATATTATATATATACCTTTGCCGGCAAATATGGAATGTCGCAAAGGATGCGCTGCATGCTGCATCTATCCCTCAATAAGTACTCCACTTCCCGGTTTGCCAGACGGAAAGCCTGCTATGATGCCCTGTCCCCACCTTACAGAAAATAAATTGTGCAGCCTTTTCGGTAAACCTGAACGCCCTGCAGTATGCTCTGGCTTTAAGCCTGAGAAATGGATGTGTGGTTGTTCAGAAGCTGAGGCTGCTGCAAATTTCAAATGCTTGCTGGAAGATTAGCCTGAAGAAGAGGCGCTAAAATTGTAATGACTACTTAATAATCAATCTAAATAATTTTTATGAAGTAGAATTATCATTCAAATTTTTGATTTTATGGTATTTTTCACTATATTTGTGAAGCTAAACAATTAATACCTTCTTATTATGCCTTCCGGTAAAGTTAAATTTTTCAATGAGCGTAAAGGCTTCGGCTTCATTGTTGACGATGAAACCCAACACGATGTTTTTGTTCACGCAACAGGACTGACAGAAAAAGTAAATGAAAACGACGAAGTGATCTTTGAGGTCACAGAAGACAAACGAGGCAAGAAAGCCATCGATGTGAAGAAAAAATGAACTGACATTAAATTAGTCTTTGCCAAGAGCTTCCTCCAAAGGAAGCTCTTTTTTATTACAAGCGATGTGCTAAAATTTGTTTACAGTTTTCATTGAGCTGAGAATTATTTAGCCCTAAGCCCTATGGTCTATGCCCTACGCTCGTCGGCCAAAATGCTTATCTTTGCAGCATGAATTACCTGCTTATAGAAAACCTCAGTAAATCCTACGGAGAGAAGGAACTTTTCAGTAATATAACCTTTGGTATTGATGAGGGGAGTAAGGTTGCTCTTATCGCCCGTAATGGTGCCGGAAAGAGCTCTCTGCTTAACATAATTGCCGGAAAAGATCTGCCTGATTCGGGCTCAGTTACTTTCAGAAGGAACATCCGCTGGAATTACCTTCCGCAAAACCCGCTGATAAACGAAGAAAATACGGTATTTGATATATTATTCCATTCCGACAATGAATTCATGCGTGCAATCAGGGACTATGAACTTAGTCTAAAACAGTTGCAGCACGATGACTCCCCTGAAGCGCATAAGTTATTTGAATCAGCCTCTTCGGAGATGGAGAGAGTGGGTGCCTGGGATTACGAAAATAAGATCAAGGAGATACTCACCCGTTTCAAGATTGTTGACCTCGATCAAAAGGTAAAGGAACTTTCAGGGGGACAGCGTAAAAAGGTGTCGCTGGCTAAGGCATTGCTTGAGGAAACCGATCTGCTTATTCTTGATGAGCCAACCAATCATCTCGATATTGAAATGATTGAATGGCTTGAGGAGTATTTATCAAGGCAGAGTTTAAGCTTGCTGGTGGTTACCCACGACCGTTATTTCCTGGATAATGTTTGCGATGAGATCATAGAACTGGATAACAACAAGTTATATCGCTATAAAGGCAATTACAGTTATTTTATTGAGAAAAAAGCCGAGCGTGAAGCCATAGAAATGACTGAGATTGAAAAAGCGCAAGGCTTGTTCCGTAAGGAACTGGACTGGATGCGCCGTATGCCACAAGCCCGTACTACAAAATCAAAAGCCCGCATAGATAACTTCTACGAAATACAGGAAAAAGCAAGCAAGCGCATTGATAAAGGTACTGGTCCGCTTGAAGTCAAGATGAGTCGCATTGGCGGCAAGGTGCTTGAAATGAATAATGTCTTCAAGGCTTTTGGCGACAACAAGCTTATTGAAAATTTCTCCTATATCTTCAAGAAAGGTGAACGTGCAGGTGTACTAGGTAAGAATGGATCAGGCAAAACTACATTCCTCAATCTCATCACCGGAAAGCTTAATCCTGATAGAGGGAAGATATCAACTGGACAGACTATCGTTTTTGGCTACTACTCGCAAGAGGGATTCCTACCGATGGAGGATAAAAGGGTTATTGACATTGCGAAGGATATAGCAGAACAGATTCCATTAGGCAAAGGCTATCTCACAGCATCAGCATTCCTTGCACATTTTAATTTCCCGCATACTCTTCAATATAATTACTTCTCAAGCCTGAGTGGTGGGGAGAAGCGTAGGTTATTCCTGCTAATGCAGTTGTTGAAAAACCCTAACTTCCTTATTCTTGATGAGCCAACCAATGATCTGGACATTTATACGTTGAATCTGCTGGAAGACTTCCTTATAAATTTTGAAGGGTGCCTTCTTGTTGTATCGCACGACAGGTACTTTATGGATAAGCTAGTTGACCACGTGTTTGTGTTTGAAGGCAACGGCAAAGTGAAAGACTATTACGGCAATTATACCGAATATTACAGAACAAAACTGGCGGAGGAAGCAGGTGCTGCAGCAAAGAAAACTGCCGAACTCCCTCCAAGAAAGGAGAGAGAAGCAACAGTCGATAAAGTAAAAAAGCCAAGCTATAAAGAGCGGAAGGAATATGAGGAACTTGAACAATCCATACAATTCCTCGAAGAGCAAAAAGAAGCAATCATGGAACGAATGAACAGTGGTTCATGCACCTCTGATGAACTCTCACAACTTGCTAAAGATTATGCTGCAATGGAACAACTCATTGAAAAGCAAACCGACCGCTGGTTAGAATTAAGCGAATTATTTAATTAGAGCGATGGTTACAACTAACGCTTTACCTTCAAATAGTAACAACTAGTGCTTTACCTTAATGTAGTAACAACTCCCTGCCTTTTAATATAGTGCCCTGACTTTATGCTTAAATTGGCTGAACAGTAATCCTTATACGCGAGATCAGATTTAATGTAACCTCTGGTGCAGGTAGTGGTGGAGATGCACGGACATAAATGCGTATAGTGATATGTTCTTTTAATATGAAGGGCAGAACTGATATATCATTCAATTCAAGGTCAATAGTCGGTTTTGAGCCGTTATCACCATTGTAGACTCCCACTTCAGTCTCTTCTAATCCCTCCGCACTTATGGTGGCTCTGAGATGATTGATCCAATTTAAGTTAGCACCTGGAGGACTTTCAACTTCTAGTCTGATATAGTCGAATTTCGCACTTTTAACTTTATCAAAGTCATGCTTCCTTTTAATACTGTCAAAGCTTATAACCATGCTCTTTTGAAGCATTATAGTCTCATTGTCAGTGAATTCCAGGATAGTTGAATCAATAGTAACCTCGGCCTGCGGAACATTATAATAAAGGTCGAATTCGGCAGCTTCCTTAATCTTCTCACATCCTGAGATTGAAAGTACCAGCATAAATACAGGTAGAAAAAATAGTAATCGGCTCTTATTAGGGGTTTTCATGAGTTCAGTGAGTTATACTAATTCAACGTCACAGAACTACTAATGTTCAGCAAGAGTCATAGAGTTAAGACCTTAGACAAATGATTCAGAATCAGTCTTTTAAACAATTTTAGGAGGGTAAAATACCTTGAGACCCACGCTATTTTATAAACCCTTAACCACTAACTCACTCTTCCAACATCAGGGATGGAATGGTCACAACCATTCATTACTTCTTAACACAAACACCTATCCATTCACATCCAACATCAGGTTAGAAGATTCCTCAAATCTTCCAACAACAGGGATGGACAGTATCCTCAAATAGATGGAGATGTTACACACTAAACTCTAAAAAATAAACTTTAAGAATTAAGCATTACCGGCATTACAAGCATCAGGATATCTTCAGCTTTGTTTTCGCTGTCAACGGGGCGGAGGATACCGGCTCTATTGGGGGCTGAAAGCTCAAGTCGAATATTCTCGGTGCTGAGGTTTACAAGCATTTCAATCAGGAACCTGGAGTTAAAACCTATTTCCATATCCTCGCCTGAATAATTGCAGCTTAATCGCTGGCGTGATTCGTGGGCAAAGTCAATATCTTCAGCATCAACAAACAGTTCTTGCCCTGAAATAGTAAGCCTTATCTGGTTGGTTGATTTATTGGCAAAGAAGGAGCCCCTCTTTAGTGTGGTTATGAAGGAAAGCCTGTCGACTATCAATGTATTTGGATTATCGGTAGGTATTACTGCTTCGTAATTAGGATAACGCCCTTCGATCAAACGGCAGAAAAGATCAATGTTATTGAACTTAAAACGCGCATTCTTCTGGTTGTAAGAAATTGCTATTGGTGTACCATCTGAAGTTAAGATGTTCTTCAACTGGTTAAGCGGTTTCTTTGGCATGATGAATGAAACAGTGCTTTCTGCGCTTGCATCGGTGCGTTTGTATTTTACCAGTTTGTGGGCATCAGTAGCTACGAACACAATTGAATCGGGAGAAAGATCACAGTTAACGCCCGACATAGCGGGACGCAAATCATCAGAACCTGTAGCAAATATCGTTTTGTTGATAGCTGAAAGCAGCACCTCAGAAGTAAGTGTGAAGCCAGTGGTTTCTTCAAGTTCAGGGGCACGCGGGAACTCCTCTGCATTGTGACCAGTGATATGGAATTTGGCACCATCGGCAGCTATTTCAATCACATGGTTATCATTGATTGAGAAGGTTAACGGTGTGTCACCATAAGTTTTTAGCAGTTCAATCAGAATCTTGGCAGGAATGGCAACAAAGCCTTCATCTTCCGCCATATTAACCTCAATTACCACTGTCATGGTTGTTTCGAGATCAGATGCTGTAATCTTTAGGGAATTGCCTGACAATTCAACAAGGAAGTCATCAAGAATAGGAAGTGTATTGCTTGAATTTAACACACCGCTAATAGCCTGCAGACTGCGAAGAAGGTTCTGACTTGATACTATAAATCTCATAATCAACAAGTTTTAAATTGGAGGGATTATTTTCTACCAACGGTAAAAATAAGCAAATATTCCTCAATTCCTTTCCGTCATTTTTCTATTACGGCATTAATTTATTAACAATTGGAAGAATATTATCAACCGGATCATAAAGATGCCGGATGTTATGTCCCACTTGTCGCATAGCACATACTTGTCCCACAAACACCATTTAAGAGCCATGTGTCTGACGAAATTATTTTACAATCTTGTTTTTGCCGAAATCGAACTTCTTCTCTGTTCCTGCTATTAACCGTTTGATATTTTCCCTATGGGTATAGGGGATAAAGATTGCGACAGAAATAGCTAGAATGATTAGCGGGGGACTCGTTTCGTTGAATAGGAAGATTTGGATGAAGGGAAATAAGATAGAGCAAACTATTGATGAGAGAGATACAATGCGGGTGATTACCATCATAACTGTAAAGCACCCTAGTATAACAAGAAATGCCATGGGGAAAAGCGCAATTAGCATTCCAACTATGGTAGCAACGCCTTTTCCTCCTTTAAATGAAGCAAACACTGGGAATACATGTCCCAGCACAGCAGCACCACCAAGAATTATTTTATAGGCTTCGACTTCGTTTTCAGAAAATGCAGGGTTATTTAAAATAAGTGACAACCTGACGGCAACAAATGCTTTAAATACATCGAAAAGTAACACTGGGATCCCGGCTTTAAGTCCGAAGATGCGAATTGTATTGGTGGCACCGGCATTACCACTACCTACCGTTCTGATATCTATACCAAAGAAGGTTTTGCCCACAATAACGGCTGTTGGTATAGAACCAAGCAAATAAGCTACCAGCACGCCGGCTACTACTTCAATATTAATCATTTAAATTATTCTTCACAATCATTTATTGTATTCCTCAAGTTTTATTGATCACCACCACCCATTCCGGCTTCAGAGTAATTACGCTGTTGCATCTTACGCATGAATGCCATACGGGCATCAGGTGTTGAAATAATGAATTGATATGCTGTTTCATCTGATTTTGTATCCAGGGTACGTTTGTTCTCCTTCAATGAAGATATAATGGAATTGAATTCATTGTTGGAGGAAATGGCTTGCATTATTCCGTTGCTATATGAGAAATAATACCACACCAACGGATTGAGTTCAAGGTATATATTGAGAACATCACCGGTTCTGCGCTTCCCGATTTCAATGTATCCATCAATTGACCGGTTAACTATATCACGTTGAATGCCGGCTATTCCAATCTTACCTTCACTGATATAGGACTTAAGTTTCCCGTCCCACACCATTTTAACATTATTGAATATCAAAGCTTTATTAAGCGATTCGGGCATTTTCTTAACCTGACCCGTAAGATTCAGTTCTTCAAGGAATGCATTAGCTTGCTGCTCACCAAGTAGACTTATTAAGAATGATTTGAAACTTTGTGAGTTAGCATCAAGACTCCCAAGCTCAGTTACCTGAACATCTTCAAGCAGGCGCTCCATAGCCTGTGAGGAGAAGAAGAAGTCAAGGGCTATTGACATGTTAAAGCGCGTGGAATCAATAAGTGTATGTTGCACAACCTCCCCAAATGTCTTCATATTAACACTTCCCAGGTTTGCACCTATGCTAAGGTCGCCTTCTGCCGTAAGAATGCATTGACCTGATGAGAAAGTGAGCAGATTGCCTGCCAATGATTTCTTGTCAATGCGCGCATTGCTTCCAGCAACATATGCTTCATTGGTATGATCGTACTTAATGAAACCCTCGGTGCTAATAAGTAAGGTATCACCCCAGGCCTTGGGTTTTTCAAATAATGAAGGGTAAATACTTGAGAAAAAATCACTGTAAACGACGCCAAACAATATTGGATCGTTAATACTATCCCTTTCATTTAAATTAATCGGGATCCTTATATCATTTAATGCTAAATCAGAATTAAATCTAATCCAGGGTCTATCTTCAGCAAGGCACTCGTTGTTCAACTGGAATACTCCGTTGTAATGAAGGTCCTTAGTATCAGCCTTCAACCTGATATCTCCAATGAAATTAAAATGATCATTCAATGGAAGTATGTTATCAGCTTTTACAGATGCCAGCCCGTATGTTTTGTAATTGGAATCAACAGTTACCGGATTGAAGAAGAGTTGCCTTACATTACCCACATCATCAATAAAATCAAGTTCCCCCGATGCTATGTAATGTTTCCTTGAATTCACTTTTACAGCGGCATCGTATATCCTGTGATGCTTGTCCCTGCGATTTGCTATAATATTAGCACCTTCCAGGGCTTGCATATCACCATCAGATAGTATGGTAACCTTTCCGTCGCCGGGGAATATGGCAATATCAGCCACCCTTATGATCTTCACTTCACGGGCATTTATGATATTATCCTTCATGCTATAGGTTGCCTCCATTGCAAAGAACTGCAATGAATCACGTTTTGGATCAGTTGATACAAATTCTGACCCGGTAAAGTCGAAATCAACCAGTTGTTTAAGATCAACAGTATCAGCAAGTTCAGCCCTGTGCACAAGTGAGTTCGTTAGTGTTAACTCGCTCTTTTCCATGCTCCATTCAATCTTGTCCATGTAGCATGCGTACTTACTATGGGGCAGTTCTATGCGTTGACTTTCACCCGTAACACCAAATACACCCTCACGAGTTTTAAAATCTACCTCACCTGCATTCACTCTTGTGGATAATGAAAGGGTTGGGCGCTCAGGGTAGTATAGCAAAAAGTCAGTTGTGTCAGTGCGGAACGACTGGTTATTGAAACCGAAATTGTTTGATATCAGGTCTGCATTATCCAGTCGACTCTTGCCACTGCCAAAGAGTCCACGTGATGTTAACTGTAGGTTTCCGCTATGATATGATTTTGCATCAAACATTTCAAACTCTTTGCCGGGCAATGTTCTAAGGCTCATACTGTCGAGCGCAGGCACCCAATACTGATGCACTCCTTCTGCTAAAACCCTGGGAAATGAGGGTGATCCCGGTGTTTCTTTAATTTCAAATCTTGACAGGTCAGCAACCAGAGAATCAGGGTAGAACATAAAGTTGTTTGATTCAGAAGTTGAAGCCATAAATTCTAACTTGCCGTCACCATGAAATCCACTGTTATCAAGGGTCACCTTTGAATAATATGTTGCCTGTCCTTCATAAGCCGGTAAACCATTGCTTCCCAATGTTCTGCTGAAGCCAAGAGAATAATCATCCATTACCCTGAGTGGTTCGGTTATCACTGGCATTATACCATTTGAAAATAACGAACCATCAAACTTCAAACCCTCTGTTGTAAAGCTGTTTAAACTATCAATTGTAAATGGAAATACCATGTAATAGAAAACATCTTTCTTGTAAGCACCTCCTGCTATGGTGTGATAATCGTAATAAACAAAGGCATCGTTCTGGCTATTGAACAATGGGAAAACCGGCAAGTTCTTAATGCCTGATTTATTAGCAGGATCATCAATCAGCAACTCTCCGCTTAAATCGGCAATTACATTCTTTACCGGAATGCGCACTAGTTTCTGTGTACTCTTGTTGAGGGTATCTACCTTAAAACTCATGGAATCAATGGTAGGCATTTCAAGCTTAAACTTATCGTAGTCGAATGAACTCTTATTAGCATAGAAGGTGAAGTAACCTGCATTTACAAGTCCCGTGAATACAAAGTCACGGTTAGGACCAATTATAATCTCCTTGTTTCTCGGAATGATATTTACCGCTTTACTATCGCTAAGTGCAACACTGTCAACCCCTCTAACAGTAATATTGAATGTTTTTAAATCAAGTATGCCATTTGCGCCTGTTTCAACATTTGAAGTTATCTGTATTACATCATAGTCACGTTTTTTGCTTCTCGCACTTAGGTAATCAAATAGTCTTTGATTGACTTCAATTCTGTCGTTATCAATGTAATAGGTAATATATCCACCATTCGACAGGTTTATAGCCATAGCTTTCACCTGTTCATAGGGCTTCTTCATAAATTCAACCAGATCGGGCAGTAGCAAAACCCTTGTTTTATTCTTTTCAGTATAGTTATAAATAATATTGATAGGGTTTAATTCATCAATACCCTGAAGCTTATTGAAGCGATCCTCACTATAGTAATTTGTTGATTCAAAAGTAGCAGTTCCCTTGTTATTCAAGCCTCTTAACATTTCAAAGGTGATATTGTCTGTACCAACTGTATAATATAATCCCTGAAAATACATATCAACCTTGTGGAATGAACTGAAGAACGGACTACCTGATACTCCTTCACCGTTACGAAGTAATGACAACTCCCTGTTTTCGTTTAAATAGCGTAGTTGAAGACCAGGGTGGTATATTGAATCATTCTCATAGAATATTGTAGCCGTTGCCCTTTGAGACACCAGGCGATCGGGACGTATTACGAAGTTAACAGAGTTTATACGCATCAATAACTCAGTACCGTTCTTCACGAAAATACTTGCCGGCGCATCCTTGCTTCCTGAGCCTAATATTCTGGCCCCTTCAATCGAAAAGCCACCGTAGTAGTCAATATTATTATAAAGGTTTCTTATGCCGATGTCGTAATTGTAGGAAACGAACTTTGGAAATACTGACTTATCCAAAGGAACACCCGCCATAACGCGATCTTCAAGTGAACCCTTGAGTGGTTCTTTAAAATAGTCGGGATGATGAAAGTACACATCCTCAGCTTTCCATGCAGCTTCTTTAAGGTTTACCTGATAATTATTAACTACAGCATAAACCTTACGGGAATCATAACCAAACCTACTCCAAAACACCTTACCCTCTTTACCTATAAACCGATCGGCCAGTGGAAAATAAACCCCCGACGTGCCAATGATAGCTATACTATCCCTTCCTGAATAGCACATCAGGTCAATATCATTGATCTTAACTGACAAGGTTGTATCATAGTGGTAAGTGAATCCGCTTCCCTTGAATTGCCATGAATTTGTATTCTGCTTAAAAAGAATGTGCTTAAGGTTGAATTGTGTTGTGTTGTTCAGGAATGCCTTTAATTGTTTAAGGTTTTTAAAATCAATAAACTTTTCAAGTGCCTTATGCCATTCGAGAATACTTGAATTTCCTGTTGTTTCAGTAAAAGAGCTTAATGCCTCCAGGTAATCAGTATAACCCATATGAGGCCTGATACCCTGCTTACGAATAAGGTTTGAAAGTCGCACTATATCATTCTGCACCTCATTTGTAAACTTACTCTCCTGCCAATCGGTCACAAACTCTTTAAGTGTGGCCTGTGTATCCCTGTTTTTCTGTGATTCAAAATAACTATTAAGCTGGGTAATAAAAACTGTAGGATCTTCCGAAAAGTCATCGGGACCCTGTTGTGCAAAAGAAGTGAAACTTGTTATAAGAATCCATACTAAAGATGCTAAAACAAGTTTTAAATAACCCATATCTATTTTTATTTTATCAGTAAAAACAGTGTTTAAATGATTTCACACTTTATTCAATAAAAAACAGTGCTTAAATAATGTCACAATTCATTTATTACTTCCTGAAACAGGCAGCAACCCAATTGTTTTCTTCCTTATGTGATTCATATGAAAGCCCAAATGAAACAGCCGCTTCTTCTATCTTTGGCAGGTCTTCTGAATAAAAGCCACTTAACAGAAGAACGCCATTATCTAAAAGACAATGGGCGTAAACCGGAATGTCATTAAGCAGTATATTTCTATTGATGTTTGCTATAATTACATTAAATACCTGATCCTTAAGCAATGAAGCATCACCCAAATAAACGTCAATTTGAGGGGTATTATTACGTCTAACGTTTTCATTTGCATTTTTATAAGCCCATTCGTCATTGTCAATAGCTATAATGCGGTCAGCTTCCTTCATTGCAGCCAGTATGGCAAGCACTCCTGTTCCGCAGCCCATATCGAGTACTTTTCTATCTTTTAAGTCTATCTCTAAAAGATATTTTATCATGAGTGCAGTAGTTTCATGGTGTGCTGTACCAAATGACATCTTTGGCTCAATAACAATCTCATATTCCACCTCTTTATTCTCAGGATGGAACGGAGCCCGTATATGGCACTTGCTATCAATGGTAACAGGCTGGAAGTTTTCTTCCCATACAGCATTCCAGTTCTGGTCGGCAATAACTGACCATGTAATGTTAACCTGACCTATAACATCAGGACTTAACAATTCATTATCAAGAATAGCAGGGTCAAAATCCTTTGAAGGCATGTATGCGAGGAGCTCATTTTCTCCTTCAACAAAACTCTCAAACCCCAGAGCCCCCAGTACTGCCATCAACTGTTCAGATCTATCGGCAGTATTTGTCATTATCTCCCCGTCATCAGCGTCAATTAATTTTGGCTGTTCATATCTATCAACGGTATCCTCTGCCACTAATTGCTGAGAACTGTCGACAGTATTTCCTATCAACAGCTCGTGACTATCCGACTTATTTACTTTAAAGGCACACTTTAACTCGATATACTCCATACTATTTCTTAAAGCTGTTAACAATTTTCACAAAGTCCTCAGCTTTAAGCGAAGCACCACCAATTAATCCACCGTCAACATCTGGTTGTTCAAACAATTCTGCAGCATTACCCGGATTACAGCTTCCTCCGTAAAGTATGGAAATAGCATCACCGGTTTCACTGCCATAGTGACTTGAAATTATACTCCTTATGTGTGCATGCATCTCCTGCGCCTGCTCAGGCGAAGCAGTTTTACCGGTGCCTATTGCCCATACTGGTTCGTAAGCAATTACTATATCTCTTACTTCATGGTCAGCTAAATGGCAAACAGCCTTATTAATCTGATCACTTACTACCTGGAAGTGCCTCTCCTCTTCTCTTTCTTCAAGCACTTCACCACAGCAATAAATTGGTATCATTTCATTCTTCAGCGCTTTGTCAATCTTTTGTCCTATTACTTCATCGGTTTCACCGAAATATAAACGACGTTCAGAGTGACCCAATATTACATAAGTAACACCCGCCGACTTAACCATCTCTGCCGATAGTTCACCTGTGTAAGCACCCTGGGCATGGTGACTAATATTTTGGGCACCGCATTTAAAATCATTCTGTTGTGCAATATCAGATGCCAGCTCAAGATATAAGGCCGGAGGACAAACTACAACCTCTACATCTTTGGGGCGCGATTCACTAAGTAAATCAGCAATGTCAAACAGTAAACTTTCAGCTTCGCTGAATGTCTTATTCATTTTCCAGTTGCCCGCAACAATTCTCTTTCTCATTTTATAATTTCTCCTTTTATGCTTTTTTAAATTCCCGTATTTTATTTCTTTATTCAGCCTGATCTTTTACCAATTATGATTACCTGTATAAATCGAAAATCGCGCAGATTCAAATTATAAAATACTGACAACCAATATGCCTAAATAATTATGATAATTTAACCCGTGGATCAAGCCAGGCATAAATAATATCTACAAAGATATTAATTATTACCAGTAAAACCGCTATGAAAAGTACGGCTCCCATCACCACAGGGAAGTCATATTTCTCAAGTCCATCAACAATCACTACGCCAATTCCTTTCCAATCAAATATATATTCCACAAAAACCGCGCCTGCCATTAATGAAGCAAACCATCCGGAAACGGTGGTAACTATCGGGTTCAATGCATTTCTTAGTCCATGCCTTATGATTACTCGCTTTTCAGTAAGACCTTTCGAGCGGGCTGTTCTGATATAATCCTGCGAAAGTACTTCAAGCATTGAGCTCCTTGTAAGTTCAATTATAATTGCCAGTGGCCTGATGCCTAAAGTAAGTGCCGGCAATATGATGTTCTTAAGATCGAGATACTCTACTCTGCCGAAGTCATCAACAGTATAAAGTGAACCGAACATACTGAGCCCGGTGTAATCAGCCAGCACATATGCAAACAACCAGGCCATCAGTATTGCGGCAAAGAAGGATGGCAGCGACATACCCAGAACTGAAATAAATAATGTAGCCCTGTCGAAGAAACTATCTTTTCTTATGGCCGTGAGTACTCCAAGTATAATGCTAATGATAACCGCAAATCCCATTGCCACAGTAGCAAGTAGCATGGTGTTGGGAAAAGCCTGTGCCAGTATATCTGAAACTTTGCGCTTACTCTGATATGAACGCCTCAGGTAAGGTTTTTTTAGTATAGTTTCAGTATTGCCAATGGTAAATAATGAAACATAGGGCGCGTATTTCAAACTATCAATGTCTGACATGCCGTTTCCGGATGTTGCCTTGTGAAATGAAACAGGTGAAAGGTCGTTTACAAACTTGAAGTACTGTTGATGAACAGGTGCATCTAAACCAAGCTCCCTGTTTATGGCTTCAACTGATGCCATGTCGGCACGCTGACCAAGCATCATACGGGCAGGATCACCCGGTAGAATATTAAAAAGAAAGAATACAAGTGTAATAACCCCAATCAGAACAAACACACCATAATAAACCCTTCGAACGATAAACTGGAGCATACCCGTCTCTTTTATTATAGCTTTTTACTTTTCTGACTGCTTTTATTTTCCTGGAGCTTTACTTTCCTGACAGCTTTTACTTTCCTGACAGCTTTTACTTTACTGACAGCCTTTTCACTTTCCTGATAGCTTTTACTTTACTGATAGCTTTTTACTACGAAATTCTTCGTAAGGCATAAAATCCCTGTGACTCCATTTGTCAATAACCACACCATCCTTCATCAGAATTAAGCCCGGATTAGCCCTTACCATGGTCTTCAGGGTAACATCATCAGCCTGGTAAAATGTATAGGTAAGTCCCAGTTTTGAGCTAATAGTATCTATTTCCTCCGGCAATGAACTGGTTAGCACGCTGAAACTGTAACCTTCCTCTTCAGCAGATAAAGCAAACTCATTCATTGCTGAAAGTCCTCTCCTGTTTGCCTTGTTGATATCCCAGGCCACCAATAGAAAGTGATAGTCAGGATTCTTGATGATCATGTCAGTAACATCATTCCCTTCAAGGTCAACTATTTGAAGGTCAGCCCCAAAATGTTGATTAGGATCCTCAACGCGTTGTGATGTAAACTCCCACTCACTCATCCACACTGAATCGTTATAAGGATAATCAGGTAATAGATATTCCTTAACTTCTCCTGTTTCCTTATTCTGATATGAAACATAGTATTTTACAGGCAATGTTGATTCATTATACATCTTATTGCCTTTCTTCCAGTCCATAAAGTCAATGATTGGCAGGTGCAGGTAGCAATACAGGCAGAAGCCCGCAAAAAGCAATGTTGCAATTCCGGCGAGTCCGTATGCAATAGTGTTTGAGAAAAGGTCAACAGTCTTTTTCCTGTATGAGAACAAGATTAACGTTGGAATCATCAGGATTACATTCTTATAGAATGTTTGCCAGTTGGTTAACTTGATCGCATCGCCAAAGCAACCGCAATCGGGTACAGGATTCTCAATTGCATCATACAAAGTGAGCAGGGTAAAGAAAGTCATCATTCCCAGTAGCAGCCATGAATTAACACGCGGTTTTAAGTTCAGCAGAACCACAAAGCCAAGCACAAATTCCGCTGTTGAAAGCAAAATAGAAAGGGCCACCGCTGCGGGCATCATCCATTCAGTGCCCCAAACCAAAAAATAATCTTCAAGCCTGTATGCAAAGCCAAGCGGGTCAACCCCTTTAACGAAGCCTGAAAACATAAATACCACTCCAACAAATATCCTTGAAATTAAGTGTAAGATCTTCATAACGGTATTACATTAAGCTCTACTGATTCCTTTAGTTAGTCTCGTGTTTCATTCACTTTATCCAAACCCCCTTCATTAGTCCCTCTCACTAATCTTAATAAGCGCAAACACAGCGTAATTAATCATATCAAGGTAATTGGCATCAACACCTTCTGAAATATTTGTCATACCCTTATTGTCCTCTATTTGCTTAACCCTCAACAGTTTCATTAAAATAATATCAGTAAGGGAGTTGATACGCATATTGCGCCAAGCTTCATCATAATCGTGGTTCTTGTTGAACATCAGTCCTTTAGCGGTGCCAATGTATTTATCATAAAGCCTTTCAACTTCAACGTTATCCATGTTCAACTCCTCACTATGTCCCAATTCCAACTGTATCAGAGCAATCACCGAATAATTAACAATTCCGATAAATTCACTTTTCTCATTTTCTGATACAAGTTGAGTGCCTTTGGTTTGAATACTCCTTATGCGGTTTGCCTTGATGTATATCTGATCAGTAATTGACTCAGTACGCAGTACCCGCCACGCGGTACCATAATCTTTCATCTTGGCTAAAAATATATCTTTGCATTCGCGGATAACCATATCAAACTGAGTGGTGGTTTCAGAAGTCATATGCAGGTAAAGATTAATTAGTTAACTTTTCAATTGCAATGGCAAATATAGGAGGTTATCACCGATAAATGTATGAATTTTTCAGAAGAACAATCTATTCAATGTGGCTCTAAGCAGCTAAATCTCTCAGTGCCTGTGGTAATGGGCATCATCAATTTAACTCCTGATTCCTTCCACGACGGGGGCATGTTTAACACTGTCGATGAGCTGCAGGCAAAAGCTGAAACGCTGTTATTTGAAGGAGCAACCATTCTCGATATAGGGGCTGTGTCAACACGTCCCGGTGCAGTGCTTTTATCGCCCGACGAAGAGGTTGAAAGACTAATCGGCCCTCTGAAACTATTGCGCCAAAAATATCCTGACACCATAATCTCCATTGACACCTACCGCAAAGATGTCGCAGCAGCTGCTATAGCCGAAGGGGCTGACATTATCAATGATATCTCGGGCGGAATGATTGACAGCAATATGATCAATTACATGTGCTCACAAACTGCTGCTTATGTGCTAATGCACATGCAGGGCACCCCTGAAACCATGCAGCAAAATCCGGTTTATGAGGATGTTGTGCGTGAAATAGGTTCTTTTTTCATAACCCAATTAGATCATTTCAAGCATGCCGGGAAACATAACATCATCCTCGACCCCGGCTTTGGCTTCGGTAAGTCAGTCGATCATAACTTTAAACTGCTGGATGCAATAAACGAATACACTCACTACGGTTATCCAGTGCTGGCGGGAGTTTCGAGGAAGTCGATGATCAACAGGGTGCTGGGCACTGCACCTGCCAATGCCTTAAATGGAACAACCGTGATTAACACAATCGCGCTGTTGCAGGGAGCTAATATTCTCAGGGTTCATGATGTGAAACCGGCAGTTGAGGCTATTAAGCTTGTGGCACAATTCAAGGAATCAAATTCACGTTAGAATTATTCTCTCATCTTCTCGTTAAAATTATTCTTTCTCCTTTGTTCCGCACCCAACGGCGCGGATAAATTTTTCCGCTCCATTAGCGGGACAAAGGCGGATATTTTTTGTTCCGCACCAACGGCGCGTTTAATTAATTCCATAGCGGTTATAGATCGATAGAAATAGATTAACAATCAAAAGAAGCAATCCCAAAGAATTAATTAAATTTGCAAAAATGATTTCAAATGCTTGAATCGGCTGTTCCCTTTTTTATTGGATTGCGATTGTTGGATATTATCGATATAATCCTCGTTGCCCTGCTGTTATATGAACTGTATAATTTGGTTAAAGGCACAGCTGCTATCAATATCTTACTGGGAATAATTGCAATTTTCCTTGCCTGGCGACTGGTGCGAATCCTGGAAATGGAACTCTTATCCGAAATTCTGGGAGCTTTTATCAGCGTTGGTTTTATTGCACTTATAGTTGTATTCCAGCCGGAGATCAGGAAATTCCTGCTTATGGTAGGTACCCCATCGTTTATACGGCGTAAACACAACAGGTTCCTATTCTGGAAGATTAAATATCCTGATGAAGAAGTACTTAGTATTGACCCAATCATTCAGGCATGCCACAAAATGGCCAATACCAAAACCGGCGCCCTCATTGTAATAGCAAAAGTAAATGAACTCACCGAGATAATTGAAAGCGGTGAAATCATCAATGCACGTATATCGGAGCAACTGATTGAGAATATCTTTTACAAGAACTCACCACTGCATGACGGCGCCATGATAATCATGAATAATAAGATACTTGCAGCTAGCTGTATCCTGCCAGTTTCAAAGAATGATACCCTCCCCTCCCAGGTAGGTTTGCGGCATCGGGCTGCAGTGGGTGTAACTGAAAGATCAGATGCCATTGCCCTGGTTGTATCAGAACAAACCGGCCATATTTCTTGGTGCAAAGGAGGCAACCTCAATATAAATATCCAGCCCTCACGATTGAAGACGTTATTGGAGGAGGAATTCAATTTAACAGCGAGCGCTTAAGATTGTGGGGGATATATGGCTAATACATACACCCAAATTCACATCCATGCAATTTTTGCAGTTAAGAATAGACTTTCACTTATTTCTAAATCGTGGGAAAACAGGCTATATCAATACATAACTGGTGTCATTCAAAATAACGACCACAAGCTATTGGTTATAAATGGTATGCCCGATCATGTGCATCTCTTTTTTGGAATGCGGCCTACCCAATCATTATCTGATTTAATGAGAGATGTAAAATCTGATTCATCAAAATGGATTAATGAGAACAAATTAGTTGCAGGGAAATTCGCCTGGCAGTAAGGATATGCAGCGTTTTCCTATTCAAAATCACAGATACCTGCAGTGGTCAATTACATTGAAACTCAAGAACAACATCACAAGAAAAAATCTTTCATTGAAGAGTATACCCAAATACTTAAGGATTTTAATATAGAGGTTGATGAAAGATTCATCTTTAAGCAAATAGTAGATTAAATCTGTGCAATGCCCCTTAGGTCTTTAGGGAAACGCGTATATTTCAATGCCCCGTAGGGGTATAAGATCGGTAGAAAATTCCAGTGTTTTGAGATTTGTCCGCTCCGTTAGGTGCGGGAGAAAAGGCGTACGTTCTGCTCTTTATCCGTTTCTTCCGCACCTAACGGCGCGGTCAATTTACAAGTCAATACTGATGTTTCTACCGAGCTTCCGCACCTAACGGCGCGGTTAATCAATGCCCCGTAGGGGTATAAGGTCGGTAGAAAAGATAGTGCGATTATTATCTAATTTTGGTTCCGTGATTCAAACTCCTTAACTAATTCCTCGGGAGATTTACCCATGTTGGTGATTGCGGCTTGTGCATCATCTGCCAGTTCGTGTTCGGGGAAACGGTGAATGAAATCGCGGTAAATACCTGAAGCCGTGCCAAGATTACCGAGGAAATTCTCGTAGATGTATGCTTTAAGGAATACTGTTTCTGCCAGGTGCGGGCTCTTTTGGTATTCATTGAGCGTACGATCAACCAGTTTCATAGCCATTTGGGGCTGATTCATTCCCATTGAAAGGTTTACAGCACGGTACAGGTATGTTGCTGAAGCGGTATCTTCAGGATACTTATCAACGAATGAAGTATACAGATTTAACAAATTATCAAGTTCAGCTTTTTCAGGACGGGCTGTTTCCTTCTTTAGTTCTTCTTCCAGATCATTTATTGCCGCTGCATCTTTATCACGCTCTGATACAGATGTACATCCAAAAATAAAAAGTGCAATCAGGAATAGAATGATTGAGTTCAGGTTGTTAAGTTTCTTCATTTCAGGAAATCTTCTTTTTTAAGTTTGGAAATATCATCTTATAACTGATATCAACGTTGCCTTTGGTGATATCTGCCAGCTTTCTTTTAAGCAACATTCGCCTTAGCGGATTAATAAGGTCGACAAACAGTACACCTTCAAGGTGATCGTATTCATGCTGAATAACCCTGCCCAGTGAACCGGAGATCACCTCATCATGGAATTCAAAGTTCTCATCGTAATACTGAATCCGCACGTTAGGTTTGCGCATTACATCCTCCCTGATATCGGGAATACTTAAACAACCTTCATTGAATGCCCACTCATCGCCGGTTTCTTCAACTATCTGCGCATTGATAAACACCCTCTTCATATTCTCCTCATCGGGGAAATCATCAGCATAGGGCGTTGTATCAATCACAAACAGCCTTATACTTCTGTTCACCTGCGGAGCTGCAAGTCCCACACCATTTGAAGCATACATCGTTTCAAACATGTCAGCAATAAACTGCTCCAGTCCGGGATAATCCTTATCTATATCTTCTGCCACCTTTCGGAGGACCGGATGGCCATATGCTACAACCGGAAATACCATATTTAATACTTTTCTAAATTAACAATACTGTACTTTTTCCTTCTAATTAAAATCTCTTTGATAATCAGCATTTAATGATGAACGGTTTTCAATTCTTACCTCTGTACGACAACTGATCAAGATACGACTGCAGAATAATGGTCGCACTAACAGTATCAACCAGTGATTTGTTTTCGCGATCCTTCTTTTTCAAGCCGGCCTCGCGCATAGCACTTAAAGCCATCTTAGAAGTAAACCTCTCATCAACCCGTTCAACGGGAATATCAGGAAATGTTTTCTTCAATAGTTTAACAAACGGCTCAATAAACCTGGCCGATTCCGACGCCTGATTATTCATTTGCCTGGGTTCACCAACCAAAAAAAGAACTACCGGCTCCCTGCTTACATAATCCTTCAGAAAAGGAATCGCATCCATTGCCCTCACTGTAGTAAGCGACGTTGCTATGATCTGTTCAACATCAGTAACTGCAAGCCCTACCCTCTTTTGTCCGTAATCAATAGCAATAATCCTTCCAATCAGCACTTTCGGGTTGTTTTGAGAGTGCAAAATTACGAAAAATTTCAATTGAGTGTTTAGGGGTTAGGGGTCAGTGGTTAGATGTGAGTTGTAGGGACAGGTCGTGACCTGTCCATCACTGATGTTAGAAGATTTAATGTAGGGACGGTCGTGACCTGTCCATCACTGATTTTAGAAAATTGACATTTTTCAAGTAATGAGATCGATTTTTGGACCACTCGCTTTTGCGTCGCATATTACTCGCATTGTATTCGCATTTTAGCGTGTAAATGCGAACGGTATGCGAACGATATGCGAACGGTGTGCGAACAGTGATAAAATTAATCATTAATCAATCGGGTACTAATTTGAAAAGATTTTGGATCAGAATTTATAATTTGAGAACTGTGAACCCGGTTGAGGTAGTACACAGGACAATGTGATAGGATACTAAAACAAAAAGTTCTGGAGCAATGACTATTGACTGTTACATCATTTAATTTTATTACTCAATTACAAGGAAAGCAGATGGTGGAAAACTTCGTAAAGCCGGCTAGTAATAGCCGGAGAACTCATTGAATACTCTACTGGTCGATAAAAAAAACACCGATTTTAAAATAATCAAAAAAGAAAATGATACACTTAATGGGATAATCCCATGCCGAGTCTGTACCTTCTAAAATTTTGCAATAACTCCCAATGTATATGTCTTTGCCAGTGGATATACATCAAAATAATCAACGCCATCACTATCACCTGCAGGATCATAACCTGTAAAATCAGTAAATGTGAATAGGTTGCCGGCTGATACGAATATACGGAAATCGGCGCTGCTAATCTTTTTGCATTTGATAGTATAGGAAAGTGTTATATCATCGATTCTTAAATAAGAGGCATCTTCAAGATAAACGTTTGACAAGTATGGCACGGATTCATATCCGGCTTCCAGGTTATCCTTGCCTTCTTGTGAAATATTCAAAGTCGGCGTATAGAATGGATTAGAAAGCCACATACGTGTAGCATTGTAAATGCTGAACCCACCTACATAAGACATTGAAACCGACAAGTCAAGACTTTCTGCAACCTTGAAGCTGTTTATCCAGCCAATGTAATATTTTGGATCAGTCTGACTCATCACTTCACGTTTTGCACGACTTACATCCCTTGTTTTGGCACCAGTTTCTGTGAAATACAATGGGCGTCCATCTTCAGAGTAACCTGCTGATACGGGAAGATAAAAGACCATGTTTGGATAGCTATTCTGGTAAATCTGAGTTGGAGTTATAGAAGCATTATACTCAAAAAATCCTCCATATGATTTTCCGTATTCACCGAAAGACAGTTCTCTTTTACTGTGACTTGTAAAATAATTAGCCTGTGAAAGCCATGTAAATTTTTCCCGTTCAACAGGCTTCACTGAAAAGGTTAATTCAATTCCGTTCGACTGGATCTTATCCTTATTGCCGTATGTTGATGAGTATACATTAGGAGGAGTAGGCAGATAGATAAATCCGACTGCATTGTCAATATTACGCTGATACCAGCCAATTGATCCGCTTACTTTATTCCTGAAAAAACCAAAATCGAGCGCTGCACTAAGCTCCTTTATCTTTTCTGTTTTCAGATCTTCGATACCCGGATAGTATGCTTTAAACATCAGTAAATCCGCGTTCCCATTACCCCTTATTCCGTAACCTGCCCTTAATAACAGATTGCTGATAATCTCAATATTCTTTATTGGTGCTTCATTATTTATTTGCCAACCTGCGCTTAACGCCGGATAAAACTTACTTCTGTCAATTTGCCTGGATTCATTATTTGATGCCGTTAATTGCGATTGTTCTATAATACCGGTGGCATTCAAGTAATACCTCTTTTTGTAGTTATATCCTGCGTTCAGTGTATAATTATAGAGATTAAGATCGTCATAGTAATGCACATCCGGCTCGAATTCAGATGACGGATAACTGTCAAAAACAGTTTTAAGCTCTCTGTAACCTGCAAGTGCACCTATAGCCAGTGAATGGCCATCGATTACTTTTGAATAATCTAAATTGACCTCAGCATTTAATCTATTGTGATTCTCAAGTTCCCGGTAATTATAAGCTGGTTTAAGCTGATTAAATGCCAAAGGCGAATACCTAAGGTTATATTCACTATTTATTTTTGAATATCCGAAATTAATCCCTGTTTTCAGACCTTTGGCCAGTACAAAGCTACCGCCACCATTGATTCTAAGATTGTTTGTTAACCGCTCATTTATAGTAGCATCAATGATTTGTAAAGGATTGTAATATTGAAACGCTCTGTTGCTTTGGTGGTAGGTAACACCATCTTCAGCAAATACAGGATCTGTTGGATTACGGGTAAGCATTTGATAGAAGATACCCGGCATTTGAATGAATGTGTTCTTGGCACCTCTTGAATTATGTTCATCATACAAAACAAATCCTGAATTATATTCATCATATAAAATATCAGCAATAATGCTGTTAAAAGAAACCTGACCATACAAATCCAGTCTGTTACCTAAAGCTGAATGACGGGCTTTTAAGTTTACGCCATTATTACGCCTTGATGTGCCAAGCACTATACCCGGATTCTTGTCGAAAAAAGCAGATGCATCATACGATGTGTTCGACAACTTCCCTGAAACTCCAAGTCTGTAAATCTGAGATACACTGTTTCTCGTCATCTCGTCCTGCCAATCGGTATTAGCGCCGCCGTCATCTATATCCATATCGTACTTTAAAGCCGTTGCACGATACTCATCTGCTGTTAGCAGATCATACTTCTTTGCAGGTGTATTCAAAGAAAGAAAAGAAGCAAAATTCACTGAAATCTTCTTCTCTCCCCTGTATTCCCTGGTTTTAATGATCACAACGCCTGCACTGCCTTGCGTGCCATAGGCAGTTAGCTGAGAACCATCCCTGATAACCTCAATACTTTCAATCTCATATGGTAAAAGCATAGAAGGATCAGCTCCGTATATACCATCAATAATATAGAGCACCTTGGGCATAAATCCTGTTCCCTTTCCCCTGATATTGATTAAGTTAACCTCATTAGGATCACTTCCTTTCTTTGCAAAACTAACGCTTGTACCCTGCGCTTTCAGAATATCAAAAGGATCATGCAGATTAACCCGATTTGTTTCAACTGCCTTTATGGTCTGATTAAAACTACTGTGAAAAGTCGAATCTTTTTCATTTTGTGCTGTACAACGAAGCACTGTTAAAGTAAGTTGCAAAACAACTAATGCACTGATTTTAAAAAGCTTATTCATTGTAATGATGGTTGGTTAGGTTGGTGGCCACTACTGTCTGTATTTCATACAAATATCAGAAAGTATATCAAATAAAAAAAGAGTAATTTATTAAGATTGCATAGGGCGCAGGGCATAGGGCTAGGGTGGCATCTTCTCATGCAATTCCTTGCCTGTAAGCTCAATTATACCGAAAGTATTCTAAACCGATTGCCGTCTTTAAGCCTATTTCCAAAGTAAACGAGTGTGGTAAACAGGGTTAAGTATAATAAGGTGTTTACCGTAAAATTCATAATATCGTCCGGACTGTAAATTACAGCATTCATTATATTATTAAAACTATGAAATCCTATTGCACTCCAGATACTGTTAGTAATATAATAAAGATAAGTGAGAATGCAACCCCCTATAAAGATATGCACTAACCCAATTCCAATGAATTGATTATCAAGGCCATTTAAATGCATTAATGCAAAAAGTAAGGAGGAGACAATTAATGCTAACCAGAATTTCCTGAAGATTTTAAGCAATGAAATAAATATAAACACTCTAAAGAATAGCTCTTCAAGAAAGCTCAAAACAATATTACTGAGCACTACTTCTATAAGGTTTCTTAATTCAAAATAATTTTGGCTAATACCAATTTCTGTATAGTGATAGACTAAACCAATATGGACCATTGTTAAAGCTAAACACAATCCTGCACCTAAAAAAAATAGGAATAAGTCATTTATTTTAAATGTCAAATAGCTTGATCGAGGAAGTTAGTTTATTACCTTGTGATACAAAGTAACATAGTAATACATTATTATAACATACACTACTGTTACAATATTTCCCAGGACAACAGAAATGGTTTTGAATTGATTTACAAGGAAACCTGTGAACAACCAAGTTAATAATACAAACAGAATAGTTCCTAATGTTAAAGCTAATAACTTCTCAACCTTTCCCATACATTAGACAAGCATATTACATGAAAAGGGTTAAAGGTAAAGATTCAAATGTTATCATAACATCAGGAAGTAAATAAAATATCTTCGCCACCCCTAACCACCAACCACTTTTTCCTTCTCTTTTCACTTTAGCCTCGGTCACCGAGTGAAGCGCAGCGCAATCGAGGTGTTAGCCTTGTCCCTAACCACTAACCACTAACCCCTAACCCCTACAATCACTGCCTAATAATCTTATAAGTCCCATTTTCAAACAACCTGATGATGGTTGACGCCTTGCCCTGGTTGAACTGGTCGTGGAAGAGTTTGACTACGTAGTCTGACTGGTTGATGATGTCGGGGGATATTTGTTTGAAGACTAAAGGTGTTGGTTCGCCTGATATGTTGGCGGATGAGGATATTATGGGTTTGCCCAGTTCTTTGATGAGCTGGGAGCAGAAGCCTTCGCGCACTACTCTTATGGCAATGGTGCCGTCAGGGGCAGTAACGTTACGCGGAAGGTTGCGTGCATTGTCGTATATCACCGTTACAGGGTTATCAATGCTCCTGATCAGGTCAACTGCTATTTCAGGTACCCTGGCAACATATTTTGACAGCGATTCAAAGGAATCTAGCAGTACTATCAGGCTCTTCTGTTCATTTCTCTTCTTGATCTTATATACACGGTCAACTGCCCTGGAATTCAAGGCATCACATCCAAGTCCCCATACTGTATCGGTCGGATAAACAATTACACCACCCTCTTCAAGTACTCTTACCGTATTGAGTACTTCGGTTTTAATATCATCATTCATAGGTCAGGGGTAATAACAATTGGTTCACTGTAATAGTTTTGGCACATTTAAAATGCGTTTCCGGACAACGATTATAGCCATGCAGTCCGCAGGGTTTACATGCCAAAGGCACTGTTGTTTCAACTATTGCCGACTTATCTGATAACGGTCCAAAGCCGAATGATGGTACCGTTGAGCAAAATACTGCGGTAACAGGTGCATTCACTGCCGATGCCATGTGCTGTGGCGCTGAATCGTTTACATAGTTCATTAAAGCATCCTGCATTACCTGCGATGATTGCAGAAACGAAAGCTTCCCGGCAAGGCTCTCTAAATCAGTGTTTTTGCTGTTGCCGATAATCGATTGGCATAAGTCAACATCCTGACCACTGCCCAAAAGAAATACCTTTATTCCAGAAGGAATATTATCGATCAACTCAATCCATTTTTCAGCAGGCAACTGCTTGGTGAAATACAACGATGCCGGCGATATGGTGATATAACGCCCCTGCCTGTACTGCAGAGTGTGCTTTTCATCAGAAGCTGAAGGATATAACCGCGGCTTATTGGCAGGTATGTTTACCAGCGGCATGATAAGATTGTGATTGCGGTGTATCTCGTGCGAACTGCCGTTGATGATATGTTTTACTTTATGCGTATATGTGAACGAAAGCGGATTCTTCTCAAAGCCTGCCCTGAAGCCCGCACCCGATAATGCCGATACAAATCCCGATGATGCAAAGCGCTGCACGTTTACTACTGCATCGTACCTGATACTCCTTATTTTAAAGGCAATTTTCAACAGGTTGCGGTACTTGCCTTCCTTTTTATTCCACGTAAACACATTCCGTATAAACGGGTGTCCGTGAAACAGCGATTCATATCCCTTTTTAATAAGGTAATCAATGGAAGCACCGGGGTACTGACTATGAAGTGTTTCAGCCAGTGATGTTGAAAGTATTACATCGCCAAGTGAAGCAGTTTGTATGATCAGTATATGTTGCATGGTTAAACCTGAATATTGTATTCGCGCAAAGCATCGTTGAGAGAGGTCTTCAGGTTGGTTGATTCCTTCCTGTATCCTATGATGAGTGCGCACGGCACCTGGTAAGTGCCTGCCTTGAATTCTTTCGGTATAGTACCCGGAATAACAACTGCCCTTTCGGGGACGCTCCCCTTGTACTCAACCGGTTCACTTCCGGTAACATCTATGATTTTTGTTGATGCCGTTATCACAACTCCGGCACCCAGCACAGCCTCTTTGTGCAGTATAGCTCCCTCCACCACAATGCAGCGTGAGCCTATAAAACACCCGTCCTCCACAATAACCGGACTGGCCTGCACGGGTTCGAGTACTCCCCCAATGCCTACCCCTCCTGAAATATGCACGTCTTTTCCTATCTGTGCGCAGGAACCAATAGTAGCCCATGTATCAACCATTGTGCCTGAATCAACATAAGCACCAATATTCACATACGAAGGCATAAGTATCACGCCTTTCGCGATGTACGATCCGTATCGTGCCACAGCAGGCGGTACTACCCTGATACCCTTCAGGTCGTAATCTTTTTTAAGTGCTATCTTATCATGGAATTCAAGCGGACCGGCTTGTGTAATTTCCATATTACGTGTGGGAAAGTACAATATCACTGCCTTTTTTACCCACTCATTAACAACCCATCTTCCTTCAACCGGCTCTGCCACACGCAATTTACCATTGTCGAGCATCTCAATAACACTCTCAATGCTTTTAATGGAACGCTCATCATGAAGTAATTCACGATTGTTCCATATATCATTTATTACCTGCTCAAGATCCTGTTGCATAACTTTTCTTATTCAGGCAAAATTAAGAAAAATAGTGTTATTGCTTAAGCGCGGCGTCAATTGCTGTTTTCAACTCAGCTTTCAGTTTTGCCGGTTCACTCATCGCGTAAAGGAATCCCTTATCAGTGAGGTCGGTTTGATTGTCGCCCTTCTGAACTATAAGTGCCTGACCTGCAATCTTTAACTTATCGGCTTTAGCCTCGCCTTCCTTCTCTTCAATGTTGATGGATTCAAAAGTAATGTCACCCTTTTTCACCTTGTCGGCATAATACTCGGCCAAAGCTTCGCGGGTTACATTCTCAACCGCGTTGCACGTAGCACAGCGCCTGGTGTAGTGAAAGTAATAAACAACCAGATTGGCTTCCTGAACTTCTTTCTGGCTTTCGCTGGTATTGCCTGTTGAATTGTTGCATGAACTCATGGCAAAACCTGCCACTACCATCATAAACAGAACTAATTTTTTCATGATCTTTATTATTGTCCGGTAATTAATTTAGCAATTTCAATATTCGACGGCACCCTGCCTTTCAGAACCACCTTACCATCAATAACAATAGCAGGGGTTACCATAACATTGTACGCCATTATTTCCATTATATCGTCAACCTTGGTAACAGTAGCATCAATGCCGTTTGACTCAACGAAATCACGTGTGGCTTTCTCAATAGCTTTGCATTTAGGGCAGCCTGTGCCGAGTATCTTTATTTCCATGATTGTTATTTTAATCTACAAATATAAGGAAAAAAAGCATTGGGCTTAGAGTCATAAAAAGCTGAGAGCTGAAAGCTGACAGCTGACAGCTAATCCCGTGAACAAAATCACCCTCGACTTGTTTTCTGCATTGATAATTAAGGTATTCCGACGCATTTAACAGACGCAATTAACAATTCAATTTATGATTACAACTGAAGTAGAGGCTAAAAAGACTTTTGGCATTAAACATACTGATAAAGAAACGCTGCTTAACTGGTATTTCCTGCTTGCAATGGGGCGCCGTATTGACGACCGTGCCCCAAATTACCTGAAACAAGCCCTCGGGTGGTCGTATCATGCGCCATACGCAGGGCACGATGCTATTCAACTTGCTCTGGGGCAGGTGTTTGTTCCGGGTGTTGATCACCTTTTTCCTTATTACCGTGATATGCAGGTAGCGATATCTGCCGGACTCACCGCCGAAGAGATCATTCTTAATGGTATCTCAAAGGCTACTGATATTGCCAGTGGTGGAAGGCACATGTCAAACCATTTTGCCAAGCCTGAGTGGAACATACATAATGTTTCATCGGCTACCGGCAACCATGCCCTCCATGCCGTGGGCGTTGCACGTGCCATCAAGAGGTACGGTGCTAAGGCTGTTGCTTTTTGCTCTATGGGCGAGTCAGCAACTTCTGAGGGGTACGTGTATGAGGCTATAAACGGTGCTTCGAATGAGAAGCTGCCGGTGGTTTTTGTGCTGCAGGATAATAATTACGGTATATCGGTGCATAAGCGCGATCAGACTGCCAATTGGCGCGCGGCTGAGAACTTCTCAGGCTTCAAGAACCTGAAGATCATGTACTGCGATGGCAAGAATGTGTTTGCCTCGATGAATGTTATGGCAGAAGCACGGCAATACGCTCTTGAAAACCAGATGCCTGTTATTGTGCATGCCAGCGTTGTGCGTATCCATTCGCATTCCAATTCTGATAAGCATGAGCTTTACCGCGATGATAATGAACGTCATTGCGCCCGTGCCTCTGATCCTTTTGAAAGGTATCGTAAAACATTGGTTATCTCCGGAAGGGTAACTGAAGAGGAGCTTGACGCGATTGACAAACAGGTAAAGGAAGAGGTATCAAAAGCCCATAAGAAGGCAATTGCTGCCCCTGATCCTGATCCGGCAACTATATTCGACTTCGTGATCCCCGAACCTTATATGCCGTCAAAATACACTGATGGCAATCATGATGGCACAAAGGGTGAGAAGATGAAGTTCATCCAGGCACTGAATTCAACATTAAAGGCCGAGTTCAGGCATAACCCCGATACTTTTATCTGGGGACAGGACATCGCCAATAAGGATAAAGGCGGCATCTTTAATGTTACCAAGGGTATGCAGCAGGAATTTGGTATTGACCGGGTTTTCAATGCACCTATTGCCGAGGATTTTATCCTGGGAACAGCCAATGGCATGAGTCGCTTTGATAAGAAGATAAGGATTGTGGTTGAAGGTGCTGAGTTTGCCGACTATTTCTGGCCGGCTATGGAGCAGTTTATTGAACTTACCCACGATTACTGGCGCAGTAACGGCGCTTTTGCTCCTAATGTTGTGGTGCGACTGGCTTCGGGTGGTTATATAGGCGGTGGATTGTACCACTCCCAAACCATCGAAGGAGCGCTTACTACATTCCCCGGTATCAGGGTGGTGTATCCTTCTTTTGCTGATGATGCTGCAGGTCTGCTGCGCACTGCCATGCGTTCCGAAGGTCCAACACTCTACCTTGAACCTAAGGCATTATATAATGATCCTGTTGCTGAAACGATGGTGCCCGATGATTTTGAAGTGCCTTTCGGCAAAGCAAGGATCAGACGTGAAGGTACTGACATCAGCATGATCACTTATGGCAATACAACCCATATGTGCCTCGCCGCTGCCAAACAGCTTGAAGAGCAGGATGGTATATCAGTTGAGGTGATCGACCTGCGTTCACTCGTTCCCCTCGATAAGGAAGCTGTGCTCAACTCGGTGAAGAAAACAAACCGTGTGCTGGTAGTGCATGAGGATAAAGTGTTTGGTGGTTTTGGTGCCGAACTCGCGGCTATTATTACCGAGGAGGCTTTCCAACATCTTGATGCTCCCGTGAAACGTGTAGGTTCAACCTTTACACCGGTGGGCTTTAACAGGATCCTCGAAAAGGCTATTTTGCCAAATACCGATAAGATATACGCTGCAGCCAAAGAACTTGCAGGTTTTTAATATCGCAACTAAAGAAGTGGTTGGCTTCTGACTTCGACAGCAATTTGAACCGGCTGATATTCTGAAGGCAGATTTTCTAAAGAACTAACTGATTTTTGATGTCCAATTAAACAAGTGAAGCAAGCCGTGAACCTATAAGTTTGCGGCTTTCTTTTTTGCCTGAACTTGTTAAAAAAAGCCAAAAAGCAATGTCCGATTAACCCGGTTTATTTACTATATTGAAAATCCGTACTATCTTTGGCAGTGAATCAATTGTTAAAATCATTATGAAAAACTACATTATCGCCATTATCTTGTTAGTTATGTCGGTTACATCAACACAGGCACAAATGACTAAAAACCCGTTCCTTAATGATTATGGTACGCCATATAATATCCCTCCGTTTGAAAAAATAACTCCTGAGCATTTTATGCCGGCAGTGGAGGAAGGTATGAACAGCCATTCCGCTGAAGTGAAAGCAATTGTGAATAATCCCGAACCCCCAAGCTTCGAAAATACCATTGCGCGGCTCGACTATAGTGGTGAGCTGCTGCGCAATGTAACCACCGTGTTCCATAACCTCAATTCGGCTAATACCAATCCGCAAATTCAGGCTATTGCCAAGGAAATGGCACCTAAGCTGTCAACGCACTACGACAATATCAGGCTTAACGAAGGTCTGTTTGCACGCGTGAAAGCTGTTTATGAGTCCCCGGAAGGGAAAAGCCTTACCGGCGAACGTAAACAACTGCTCGAGGAAACTTATAAGGATTTCATAAGAGGTGGTGCTAATCTCAGTTTCGAACAGAAGAAACGCTTTCGCGAGATAAACAGCCGCCTTTCAGTACTCACCCTCCAGTTTGGTGAGAATGTACTGAAGGAAACAAACCAGTATCAACTGGTGGTGACTAAAAAGGCCGACCTTGCCGGATTACCACAGAATCTTATCGATCAGGCCGCTGAAACTGCCACCAAGGCAGGTAAGAAAGGCCAGTGGGTGTTCACACTCCACAACCCAAGCGTAATGCCTTTCTTGCAGTTCGCTGATAACAGGAAACTCAGGGAGGAGATCTATAATGCCTATATAAGCAGGGGTAATAATAACAACGACCTCGACAATAAGGACCTCATCAAGGAACTTGCCGCACTGCGCCTCGAAAGGGCTAAAATGTTAGGCTATGAATCGCATGCTGCCTATGTGCTTGAAGATAATATGGCTAAGAATGCCGGTAATGTGACCAAACTGCTTAACCAGCTTTGGGAACCTGCCATTGCACGTGCTAAAACAGAAGCCGCCGATCTGCAGGCTATCATTGATCGCGAAGGCGGTAACTTTAAACTGCAACCCTACGACTGGCGTTATTATACCGAGAAGCTCCGCAAAGAGAAATATGACCTGAGTGATGAGGAGTTAAAGCCTTATTTCTCTCTTGAGAATGTGCAGAAGGGCGTGTTTACCGTGGTGAACAACCTGTATGGTATTACCTTCAAAAAGCTCACCAACGTGCCTGTTTACCATCCTGATGCTACTGCCTACGAAGTTATTGATGCTGATGGAAGTCACCTTGGTGTGTTGTTTATGGATTTCCACCCCCGCGAGAGTAAACGTGGCGGTGCCTGGATGAGCAGCTACCGCAAACAGTATGTTGATGAAAAGGGTAACAACGTGCGCCCTGTTATCACTGTTGTGTGCAACTTCAGCAAACCAACTGCCAATGAGCCTTCATTGCTTACTTTTGATGAAACTTCAACCTTCTTCCACGAGTTCGGTCACGCGCTGCATGGCCTGCTCTCCAATTCTACTTATTATAGCCTTACGGGGACATCCGTGCCGCGCGACTTCGTTGAACTGCCTTCGCAGATTATGGAGAACTGGGCATCAGAACCTGAAGTGCTTAATATGTATGCCAAACATTATAAAACCGGCCAAACCATTCCCGCTGAACTGGTAACAAAACTGAAAAACTCTGCAGTATTCAACCAGGGCTTTGAAACCGTGGAATACCTCGCAGCTTCATTCCTCGACATGGGTTATCACGACCTGAAGGTGATCGACATACAGGACGTAAACGATTATGAAAAGCAGTACCTGAACATTCTGGGCCTTATCCCCGAGATCACCAGCCGCTACCGCAGTACCTACTTCAACCACATCTTCAGCGGCGGCTACTCATCAGGATATTACGCCTACATCTGGGCTGCCATCCTCGACTCTGATGCCTTCGAAGCATTCAAAGAAAAAGGCCTCTTCGACAAAGCAACCGCCCTCTCATTCAGGAAAAACATCCTCGAACGCGGCGGCACTGAAGACCCCATGGTACTCTACCGCAATTTTAGAGGTGCAGAGCCGGATATAAAGCCGCTTTTGAAGAAGCGAGGACTTTTGTAGGAAAGAACGGTCCCCGAGTTTTTATCGAGGGGTTCAAAGCTGCGCGTTCAAAAGTTGTTTAAGATAGTTATAGCCGCCGGTGTGAACCGGCGGTTTTGCTTTTAAACCCTTGCAACGATGTGATGGCGGTGTAGAGTATTCAATCTTTTAACCAGTTCATACACGCATTAATGAACGCATGGGATTTTGAAATATAATAGTTCGACCATAGTAATATAACTGAACATATGGCAACTACCATTATTATTGCCCTACTATCTAAACCCAAATATGAATGGAATAATGCAACTGCAAGAATAGTAACAGTACTGTAGAACATTGCGAACTTTAAATTCATATTGAACATCCCGGTTAACCTACTTTTTAAATTATCCTTAAAAATTACTTTGTCAGCCGTTATTTTAATTTTTACTGTCTGAAAAAATCCAAGATCAACGATTACCTCATTCTTAGTTACTGAATAAGAATAATTGAATTTTTCTAAATTGTTAATTAATTTTTCTAATGTCATGTTACCAAAATAATTTTAAGGGAGAGTGCTCAAAGATACACTATTGTTTATTTATGAGAGAATGCAATATTCAAGATGCCCATTCCTTCATTCAGACGCCATAAATGGCATCTTTACAACTGGTGGTGTTTCATGGGCGAAAACAGTAACCCCGGGTTTTAACCTGAGGATGCGGGATCATGACCTCTATCTCAATGCTTTAATAACTTCTGCCCCTCACCATTATAAACAACGTAATAAATGCCTTTAGAAAAGGAAGATATATCGATCTCTATCTGTGCGGAGGTTGCGGGTAATTGTTTAACCAGGTGACCGGAGGAGTTGTAGATAAGGATGGGAGCAGTTGTTTTACTGTAGTTATCGAATTGAAGTGTAATACTGTGGGTGGCCGGGTTAGGAAATAGTTGATTTGTAGCGTCAGCTTCTGCCACTTCTGTTCCGGTTATTGTTGAAATTTTCCATAGCCCCCTGCCCGAATGCCCGGCAAAAAGACAGCATAGTGATGGATCCGATGCAAAGCTTATAAATCCAACAGGTACAGCACTTGCTGTATAGTAATCATTCCATGTAAGGCCGTCATTTGTTGAAATGTAAACTGCTTCCTGCGATGAAAGGTAAAGGTTATCATTAGGGTGCTTGTGAATTGCATGGTATTCAACGTTTTCGCCCCCTACCGCAGGCGTTATCTCCTGCCATGATAATCCATCATCTTCTGTGCGCCAAACTCCGGCGTATCCGGTAGCATAGAAAACACCTGAGTCTCCTGTTTCCATACTTAGCATGGTGTTATAAAAATCTATAAATTCCCAGGTATCCCCATTGTCAGTTGACCGGTGTAAACCACGGAAATGTTCATAAATAAGTATGGTGCTATTTTGGTTGATCTCCATTTTTGTATCATTGTCTAGTTCAAGGTCAAGTAATTCATAAGTTGACCCACCATCTGTACTCCTGTATACGCCACTGCCTGAAAAAGCATCACTCGCAATGTAGATATATCCCAAATTATTAACTCCATAACTGTCGGCCGGTATCGCTTCACCTAACATACTCGCCACCTGCCATGTTGTGCCATTGTCAACCGACATGTATAATGCACCATCAGCAATAACGAACAGTCCTTGCGGATAACTTCTGACATCCTTGAAACCATTTAAAACCGGAAAATTGTAGCTGATATCCTCCCATATTTCCTCATCATAATCCATCACCCAGAACTTGTAAGGAGTAGTGGCATATATCCTCGCGTCAGCGCCAACAGCTACTGAATTAACAGAAGTGGCTATCATTCCTTCACTCTTTTCAGAGAAACTAATGCCATTGTCAATCGATCTGTATACATTGTATGCAGCAGCAAACAAGGTATCCTGTCCAACAGCCAGCAGATCATTTGCATAAGGACCACTATCAATATTATTCCATGTGTTACCGTTATCTTCCGACTTTATGAGACCAGAGAAGTTTGAAGCAAATATTTCATAATTTTCATTAATTTCAATATCACTTGTACTAGCCATGTCGAATAACGGTTCACTATATACAAGCTCCCAGGTAGCGCCGTTGTCGAAGCTTCTGAAAATGCCTCCCAATAATTCTGTTCCCGCGAATAGAGTACCCCCGGAACCGAAAGCAATAGAGGTTACATAGTAAAGGCCATAACTGCTTCCAAGCGGACTGATATTAATCCAGGTAACCCCGTTATCATCCGACCTGAAGGCATCGTCAGTTGCACCGAAGTATACCTGGTCATTGGCATTCACTGTCAATGATACCTTATCCTGTGAATTATCCATATCCAGCATAAACTGCCATGATGTGCCGTTATCCATGGATCTGTAAACACCCGATTCTTCAAATCCATCCATATTGAATACAGCCGCAAACAGGGTATTTTCCGATGTTACTGCCATATCACCTACCGGCAAAGCTGAAAGTTCGTTTTCCAGCATTTCCCATGCATCATTACCTGCCTGCAGCCGTGCAACCCCAAACCAACCCGTAGTATACAAATTACCGTTAGGCGCAATTACCAGGCTGCGGATGGCTAACTCTGTAAGTCCGTTACTAATGTCAACCCAGCTTTCACCACCATCATCCGATTTGAAAACTCCTGAATAATAACCCCCGGCATAAAAGATGCCCGTTGAAGTATCATTAATAATGCATGTAATGCCGCTGCCACCATACGGCCCGTTCATTTGCTCCCATTGAGCAAATGCAGTTGCAAATTGTAAGGCAAATGCCAATAGTAATAATCTTTTCATGTTACATCTTGTTAAATTTGCGGAATTGTGTTAATAATTTAACAAGTGAGAAATGTTTTTATCTCATTGAGCCTCAGCTTGTAACATGTAATATGAGTTAATTTAATATTTAAGCCTGAGGCAGGAAATATGGCACGGGGCATAAAAAAATAAAGCATGGGCCCTGACCTGTCTTTATGCCCTCTGCCCTATGCCTATTAAATTTACCTTAAAATTAATGTACCCCGTGTAGGAAAGGCTTTTTTCCGTCGTACTTTTAACTGCACATTAAACTGAACAAGATAATCAACCCGGTATGGTCACATAACGGGTTGATTTATTTTAAGTGACAAGGGTTTACTCAGCAAATGCCCTGTTTAAAAATTGCTGTATCGGCATCATGGCTTCGCAGGTTTTGATGACAATTGTGGGGAAGTTGGGACTTGTTACTTCTTTATCGGTGAAATATTTTTCCACAAAATAGCTTTTGTACTTCAGCAGTTCTGCATCGGCAAAGTCTGCATCGTACCCTTTGGGAGGGCGGGTGAGTTTATCTTCATACAATCCGGTAAAGTGCTTTTTGAATTCCTTGTTTTCAAGAATACCTCTCAAGGCCGGGGCGTCAAAATATATCTCATCGCGAATCTTCTTCAGCACCGGTGGTTCGGGCATATAAATACCACCCCCCACCATTGAATTGCCGGGTTCAATATGCAGGTAAAAACCCGGCCTTTCACTCTTGCGGCCACCGCGTGCCATAAAAGCACCCAGGTGTGTTTTATAAGGATCCTTGTTGGGGCTAAACCTCACATCCCTGTAAATCCTGAACACGCAATCCTTTACTGCCGGACTGCCCGTTACAGCATCAAACCTGCTTATGCCTTCAATCACCTGCTCAAGCAACTGCTCATGCTCCTTCTTTACTTCAGCATACCGCTGCTTATTCTGCTCAAACCATTCGCGGTTATTATTCTGCTGGATAATCCGGAGCATGCTGACCCCCCTTTACCAGAATAATTGCTCTAATAATAAAATATCGGTACTGACATTCCGGCAGATACTGACCCCCCTGTTTGAAGTTGAGTAACATGCCGAATATTC
>JAEZDY010000027.1 GCA_023417935.1 Bacteroidota bacterium | reverse complement strand
TTTCCAATCTCGTTAACAATTATAAAAAAGTAGTATTCTTTTCCATCATCTATGTCTGGTTCCTTTTCTCCAATGTTTATAGATGTGTTAATATAGCTCTTGCTTTCATCAATGTAATATTCATAGCTTATTATGTCTTTCAACAGCGTCTCCTTGTCCTCATTGTCAAGTATGGATAAATCTTCTTTTGAATAATCAATAATATTCACATCAGTAACAGTGCCCTTAAGAATAACAAAATAATCATTTCTATCGGTTTCAAACTCGATAGCATAATCTTTAGCGTGTTCTTCTAAGTAGTCCATAGACACTATATCTGGATTTGCATCCTCTAATATTACCTTTACGCTTGATGGGAACATGTTCATTTGCTTATCATCTAACTTTGCAACATCAGCGATCTTATTACAACCAACAAGTAAATTAGATGAAATTAATAATAATGTAATTACAATCTTTTTCATATAACCCTCCTTATCAATATATGGAAGATTATAACATTTTTTGAGAAAACTTGCAAAGCATTTATTACCATCATCTTTAGCGAGATTATGTATAGCCCCATTCATACGTCATAAGAAAAGCACTATTAGCAGCTTCTCCTAATAAAGCATAATTCATGCCCTCATAAACTAAGCCTGGCTGATCGGCACTTGTCTTTGGTGCAAGTGCTACAGATACAGTATATCCTTGTTCGTTCATTTGCTCTCGCAGATTGCGAACAAAAGCAGCAAAGCCTTCGGCATCTTCTCCCTTAATAAATTCAAAGTCAACATTAACTCCACTATATTTTTTTTCTTCTACTACTTGTAGCAGGTTTTGAATGAGATTTTGTTGTACCTCTTGATTGGAGGAAATTACTGCAACTAATTCATTATTAAAAGTACCATTGACGTCGAGTGGTGTTAGTACAAGTATTGGATCAACTCCATACTTTCTTGCTATTTCAATGATATCTTCATCATCAGTTGGAATCAATTCTCCCTCCATCGTAAATCCATAAGAAAAAATACTAATTGTATTCAGATAAGGCAGTGTTTGAACAAGAACATCATAAGTAACGTGAGGATAGACATAACCGCCGGTCTCAATCATACGTTCTTTTTGGGTATTATAAGTGATTACAATTGTTTGACCAGGAATAAGTCCTTCCTGTTCAATGACATATGGATTGTTGCGAACAAGGCTGATAACACTAACTTGAAAGTCACGTGCTATACTATATAATGTATCACCTTCTCTGACGAGGTGTATCTTGGAGGGAAATAGCACTAAGAGAGCCTGACCGACAACAAGCTGTGTTTCATCATAAACCTCATTATCATACATTAATCGTTGGATTGAGACGCCATACTGTTGTGCTATGGACGCAATCGTTTCATTTGGTTGAACTACGTGAATAAGCATAAGTGACACCTTTTCTATCATTCTTTTCATTATATGCGGGAAATCTAATATATGTGCAGATTTACATTGGGATGAGATTCTGCTATAATCTTACGTAGAATAGGTTGGTTTCGTAGATTGGGTTAATATTATAGATCGTGTTCGTATCGTAAATCAGGTTAGAATAGCAGTTCGAGTTAATATCTTAGAATAGGTTAATAATGTAGAACTGGTTAATAAGAAAAGCCAATAAAATAGTTTAGAAAAGAAAAGGTGAAAGAATGAAAAAAAATTCAAATAAATTAATGGGAGTCTTCGATGAAAATGATGAAAAACTTCTAGAAAAATCGTTAAAGGCATTGGAACGTGACAAAAACTCTAATTCTTTGTCAAAGGGGAAGCAAGCTGTCGCAAAGAAGAAGGCAGAAACTCTACAGGTAGCTTCTAAAAAGAAGCAAGAGGGAACATCAACCTCTGGTGCTGCAAAGAAAGCGGTTGCCTTAAAGGATGGTGCTGCAAAGAAAGCTCTCCCATCAAAATCAGGAGATGTGAAGTTCAAGAAGGATGGTATGGATCATCCATCAAAGACAAAATCCTCAAACAATGCGAAGAATCCTAATGGTAAGAAGAAAGTAACTGATCCTAATAGTTGTGCAATCTTTAAAAAGTGCGGAGCCTGTCAATTTGTTGATCAGACCTATGATCATCAGCTGAAGGTAAAACAAAAGCAGGTGGAAACTTTACTAAAGGGTCATGGCAAGGTAAATCAAATCATTGGTATGGAGCATCCATACCATTATCGTAATAAGGTACAAGCTGTATTTACAAGGGATGCAAGAGGTAATATTATCTCTGGTCAGTATAAAGAAGGCACGCATCAGGTCATACCAATTAATACCTGTTTGATTGAAGATCAGAAAGCAGATGCAATTATTGGTACCATTCGTGGTATGTTAAAATCCTTTAAGATCAAAACTTATGATGAGGATACTGGCTATGGATTACTACGTTATGTACTCGTAAAACGTGGGTTTACAAGTAATGAGATTATGGTGGTACTTGTCATAGGTTCTCCAATTTTCCCATCTAAGAATAACTTTGTGAAAGCGCTTCGAGAAAAGCATCCAGAGATTACAACGATAATACTAAATGTCAATGATCGTACGGATAGTTTAATTCTTGGTAA
>JAEZDY010000011.1 GCA_023417935.1 Bacteroidota bacterium | reverse complement strand
GGCTCGCCGCGAGTTCCCGCAGGAATCCCTGCGATGCCGCGAGGTGCAGCTCTCCCTGGACCGCGCCGCCGATGCGCACGACGGCGAACGCGGAACAGCGGGGGAGGGTCGCCACGGCCGTGGCGTCGACCGCCTCCGCAAAGACGAACGCGCTGCGCTCGAGGGCCGCGAGCGCGATGTCGTTGAGTTGCTCGGTTTTCATTGGGCTCCCTTTCTCACGCCGAGGACCCGGTCAACGAGACGGCGCAGGTCCTCAGGCTCGAACGGCTTGTGCAGTGTGTCGGTGACGCCGAGATCGCGCAGCGCCTGCAGGCGCGCCTTGTTGGATTCGGTGGAGACGATCACGACCGCGACGTCGCCGAGCTCCGGCTTCTCGCGCATGCGCCGCACGAACTCCTCGCCGTTCATGACGGGCATGTTGAGGTCCAGCAGCACGACGTCGATCCAGACGGTGTCGAGGACGTCGAGGGCGTCCTGTCCGTTCCCGGCTTCGTGGATGCGGTCGTCCTCGATCCCCGCGAGCCGGATCACCTTGCGGATCGCCGTGCGCAGGATGGTTGAATCGTCGACAATAAGTACATTGCAGCTCATGCGGCGGCTCCCGTGGGGACAGCGACTCCCAGCTCCTCCTCGGCCTGACGAAGGCGGTCGCACATGGACACGATGCGGTGGTCGGCGCTCGTGCGATCAAGGCTCAGCGACGTGCGGACTCGGTCCGAGAAGCGGTAGCACAGGCCGTCGCCGCCGACCGACAACCCCGCCCAGAGGCACAGCGTGTCCGCCGCGTGCACAACGTCGAACAACCCGTCCTGCCCCTCGGGGTCCGACGGCGGGTCGTGATGGAAACGGATCGAGTCGGCAACACGGTCCGGCAGGCGCCAACGACGCGCCAGCGCCGCCCCCAGCTCCGCGTGGTCGAACCCCACGGCGAGCCGCTCCGCCTCCACAAAGCTCAGCCCGCGCGACAGCTCCTCTTTCACACGTCCCACGTACCCCGCGCCGAACTGCAGGTCAAGCACGATCTTCCCGACGTCCCGCAGCAGCGCGCACAGGAACGCCAGGTCCGCAGGAACATCCCCGTGCTCTCCCGCGAGTTCCTCCGCGGCGAACGCTCCCGCAAGGGCGCCCCGCCACAACGCCCCGCGCTGCAGTCCGAACGACGCCCCCGCCTTCGCATAGAGCGACGCCGTCTGCTGCTCCATGACGAGCGCTTTCAGCCGGCGTCGTCCAAGCCGGACGACCGATTCCCGCAGCGAGAACGTCCGCCCCGGAGCGCCGAACGCCGCCGAGTTCGCGACCTTCATCACGGCCATCGACAGCGCCTCGTCCTTCTGGACGATCGAGTGCAGTTGATCGAGGGACGTCTCTTTGTCGCCGAGCAGCGGGATCAGCCGCAGCACGGTCACCGGCAGCGCCGGGAGACGGTCGATCCGATCCAGCAGGTCGCTCACACCGGCCATAGATTGCGCTCCATGTTGAGATGACGAACCGTGACGCTCCCGTCCGCGAGGCTCAGCGACAGGGTGCGGCTGATGCTCCCGCCCGTCTCGTCCGCGGCGAGGAGAATGTTGTTCTTCCAGAACAGCTTCCGGAGCATCGTCCGGTTGCGAGCCCCGATCTTGAAGTGCCCGTCGTCATCCAGGATCTCGGCGCCCCCGGCCGCGCAGACCACGAGCCGGTCCTTGCGTGCGCCCAGTTCGTACGCCCGCTTGAAGAGGGCGGGAACACCCGCGTCGGCGAACATGCAGGGGTTCCGCTTCGCCTTCTCTTCGCTGAGCGAACCGGTGGGGAGCATGAAGTGGAGGAGCCCGCCGACGCGCGCCACGGGGTCGTACACCGTCACGCCGATGCACGAGCCGAGGGCGAACGTCACAAGGGTCGCCTCCGGGTCGTCGCTGACCGCCATGTCGGCGATGCCCACCGTGATCCGGCTCGCCTGGGTAGAGAGAGTGTGTCCAGTCATGTTGCTCACCCGTCCTCCGTCTACTTCACATACAGCGATGGCAGCACCGGTTTGAATGGAGCCCCGGCCACCCCCGACAACGTCTCAGCACTCCCGACCGCGAACACACCGCCCGGTCGAAGCATCTCATAGAAACGCGAGATCAGGCGTTCCCGCGTCGGTGCATCGAAGTAGATCATCACGTTGCGGCAGAAGATCACGTCGAACGGCCCCTGCATCGGCCACGGCTCCATCAGGTTCAGACGCGCCACCCGCACCATCTCTTTCAGGTGCGGGCGCACCGCCATGGTCCGTCCCGAGGCGCCCTGCCGCACCTCGAAGTGCCGCGACACCACGTCCCTGGGAACATCATCGAGCATCCGCGGGTCGTACACGCCGGCACGTGCCGCGCCGACCGCAAAGTTCGAAAGGTCCGTCGCCAGAATCCGCACATCCCAACCACCGTCTGGGGGGAGATGGTCCCGCGCCGTGATCGCCATCGTGTACGCCTCGGGGCCTGTCGAGCACCCCGCCGACCACATCCTCACCTCCCGCCGCGGGAGCGTGAGGTTGCCGCGCGCCAACGCCGTGAACAGCTCACGCTCCAGGTAGTCGAAGTGCTGTCGATCCCGGAAGAACGACGTCACGTTGGTGGAGAGCAGATCGAAGAAGACCAGCATGTCCTCCTCGTCCGCCTCCCGCGCCAGGTGGTCCAGGTACTCCGCGACGTCGCGGAACCTGGACCCCCTGAGGAACGTCGCCAGACGGCTCGAGACGAGCGTG
>JAEZDY010000009.1 GCA_023417935.1 Bacteroidota bacterium | reverse complement strand
CATTACACGCACCTGGAGTTATACAGATGTGTGCGGTAATCCGGCTTCTGTATCACAAATCATTACTGTTAATGATACCCAGGCACCAGTATTTGCTGAACCACCTGCTGATGCAGCATACCAGTGTGTTGAAGATGTACCTGCACCGGGAATGTTAGGCTGGACTGACAACTGTGATGACTTTGGTGAAGTATTAGGTGTTGATCAATCTGATGGTAATACCTGCCCTGAAATTATTACCCGTACATGGAGTTATACCGATGTTTGTGGCAATCCGGCTTCTGTATCGCAGACCATTACAGTGAACGATGAAATTCCTCCTGTTTTCACTTCCTGTCCATCCAACCCAATTGATCTAGGCATGAATCCTCAGAATTTGCCTAATGAATACATGGCAATGGAGGATGCCGGGATTGCGACTGATGACTGCGGTATTAGCTACCAAGCTATTGGTGGGGATATTACCGGCGATTGTATAAAATCTCAGGTATGGACTGTTACTGCAACAGATATTTGCGTTAATATCGCAACATGTTATGTAACTTATACTTGGACTATACCTTGTGACTTAGAATGTAGTCTGACTCAAGGATTTTATGGAACGCCAGGTGGTACATATTGTGGTTGGACGACTGAAGATCTATTGACAAGTTTGTTACAAACTGACTTAGTTGTGGGAAGGTTAGATCTTGGAAAGTCATATAAAATCATAAATGTGAACAGTAATCCAGGTAGTATCCAATGCTTGTATGATATTCTTCCAGGAGGTGGTCCTAGCAAAGCTTTAAATAAAAACTATGTTTGCGGCGATCTTATGGGCCCGCAGGGTTTGAAAAATACCTTGCTTTCGCAGACAATAGCTTTGGGTCTTAATTTGAGATTACCAGAATCTGATCTCGGTTCATTTGTATTTACAAGCCGTTATTTTGCTACTTTAGATGCTACATCATGTGATGAAGAAACCGCGCAACCTATTGCAGGCACAGAACAGTATTATACTCTACCGCTTTCAATAATGACTTTAGGTGGCGGAAATCCAACAGTATTGAATATTTATCAAGCTGCTAACAATGCTTTGGCCGGTTTAGGTGGTTCATTGAACGATCTGGCTGCTGCTGTAGGTATGATCAATCTTGCATTCGATAATTGCAAGTTCGTTTATTTCGGACAACCACCAGTAAATGCACCATCGGGCGGCGGAACGAATACTTTCACCACAATTGCCGAATCTGAGCAGATTACTATGTCAATAGCACCTAATCCTTTCAAGGAACAGGTTGAAATAAAATACATGGTACCAAGTGATACTAAAGTTATCCTTGAAGTCTATAATCTACAAGGCGTTAAGGTTGCAACCTTATATGATGGCAATGCAATAGCAGGGTTGGAATACACACATTTGTATGCTCCGATAAAGAATAGGAGTGAACAAGTATTTCTCATAGTAATGAAGACAATGTATGGTGTCACCACCAAACAGATCATCAGTGTACATTAAATCAGGTCATTAAAACCTTAAAGTGGAAGAGACTGCATTAATTGCAGTCTCTTCTTTTTTTGAAAAATAATACAAACAAATTTTACGAGAAACTCGCCTATGAAAGATAATTATAAGGGTCAACCCGTTAATTAAATTGGATTGATGGGGTATCTTATAACATAAATTAAAAATAAGTATAATTACGTATTGCCAAACGCATATTGGGTGTTCTAACTTTATGCTTAATATTTTAAAATAACGGTATAATCAAAAAACATTGCCTATGTAGCATGATTATCAACAAATTAACGTATTCAAATTTCGCTGATTAAATGCCTTAATAGGGCAAATTATCCTTCTGAGCATTCTGATAATGAAACGGCCATAGCCTCAGCTTGATACGGACCATCTAAAGCCTCCGTAACTTTTAGTTTCATATTTCCCCCCAAGTATCAGATAACTTCTCTAAGAAATTCCTTTGAAGCAAATGCTTCACATTTCATTTAAGAGTAACTAAATAAGTTATCGATGAAAAATTTACACAACAAAAAAACAGGCAATCGAAAAACATTGCCAAAGTATTTGCAGCAGTTAGTACTGCTGTTTCTAACGCCTATTCTGATAATGGCAAGTATAACAGCCACAGCTCAGATATATGGCGTGGCACCCGTGGAGCATCCGACGGGAGGATTCGGTGTTGATGGAGATGGATATGCTGATTATGCAGTGCCAGGAATTGGTGACTGGTTTGATTCAACAGCTTATCCTGGACCAGGAGGCACAATCTTCAACATGACGACAGATGATCCTTATGATCTAAATTATCCTTTAATCAGTATTCATTATAATGATTATTGGGGAAACGGAGAAGATCCTACGGCATTTACTAGTTCAACTAAGATCCATCATCCTTATGATGAGACCTTTACATGGGGACCTGGACAAGTGCTTTCTAAAAATGAGATAAGTAATGCAACTTTACTCTTTACTAGAGGTGATCCTGATATAGATCCTGATGGTCCAGCCCCACCGGGGGATGCCAATGATCTATGGTGTGTTTTTGCTGCTGACCGTCAGGTTAACAACGGAGACGCTTATATTGATTTTGAATTTCTGCAAAATTCAGTATTCCAAGTCTTCTATCCAAATGACCCATATAGTGGTTATTTTGATGGGAATGGACCTCATGGAACAAGAACTATAGGAGATATCCTTGTGACTATCCGGTTCGAGAACGGAGGTACAAATGCAATCCCTATTGTACATAGGTGGGTTGTTATTGGAAACTCATATGGATGGGAAGAGTATCCTCAGGCTGAATGGCCTACTTACTCTCTATATATGACCAGTAACCAAGAAGAGACGAAAGCTCCCTGGATGCCGTTCGGACAGCCATCATATCTACCTAATCAGTTTGCAGAAGGTGCTATAAATCTGTCTGCGTTTATTCCGGGAATTGGATATGATAATTGCAATTACCTTGCTACAGTATTTGTGAGGACGAAAACATCACAGTCACCAACTGCCGAGTTGAAAGACTTCCCAGGTGCACCATATCAGTTGGACATGACTCCATCATTAGTATGTCCTACTTCAATCGAAGTGCCAGCTTGCTCATCTTTAGATGAAATAAGCAATGCTTACCTAACATGGCGCTCAGAATTTGTATATACGGGAGGCGTTGATCCGATTACAGATAATTTAGATGAATTGCCTGCAACCTTTGCAGATCTTCTGGCTTTGCCGGGAGTAGAAATTACTGCCTGCGGAGGTTCATATACATTCACTTTGGAAGTTCAGGACTTCTGTATGAATGAACCTGATATATGTGAAAGTACGTTTACTATCCTACCAAGCGATCTTGTAATTACCTGTCCAGATCCGGTATCACTTCCGGCCTGTACACCACTGGTAGATATTCAGTCGGCTTATGATACCTGGGCTGCAGGCTTTACAGTCACAGGAGGATGTGAACCTACAAGTAATATAAGTGACATTCCATCCTTGCCAGCAGATGTAGGTTGCCTAGGTGTAAACCTTAGCTTTACTCTTACAGCTCAAAATGGTGAAGAGTATTGTGAAGATGAGGAGAGCTGTGGTTCAACATTTGTGGTGGAGGCTGTTCCTGTAATCACATACACTGAACCTGTTGATGACATGAATGAAAGCTGTGACTTTGTTAACCAGGCTGCCGTTGATGCCGACTTTGCCGCTTGGGTTATTGCCCAGACTGCTCTGATAGACCAGGATGGCGGTTGCGATCCGCAGATAGCAAATAACTCTGCTGAGGCTCTCATACCTGTACTCTGTGAAGGTGGTAGCGTAACAGTGACATGGACCATTACCGATCTGTGTGAGACATTGACTGCTTCTGCAGTTTATACCCTGGTAGCAACGGAGGATATTGTAGTTACCTGCTCACAATCCGTCAACCTGCCAGTCTGCACTCCTCTTACTCAAATTGAGGAAGCATATGCTGCATGGGTTTCCGGCTTCAGTTATACCGGCGGTTGCAATGTGATTACCAATATCGATGACATCCCAATGCTTCCTGTTAATGTTGAATGTATTGGAGCTAATCTGTCATTCACATACTTGGTAGAAGATGATTGTGGCTCAGATCAGTGCACTTCAACATTTATTGTTGTTCCTGATACAGAAGCACCAACCCTCATCACACCTCTCACTAACCTCGAGTTCGCTTGCCAGGATGATGTTATTATTCCTGAGCCTGTTTATGAGGATAATTGCGAGGGTGAGGTTGATGTATTCTGTGAGGTTACTAATAATGGCGCATGCAATGGTTATGAATTCCCGGTTGGCGACACAGAGATTTGTTTCTGGGCTGTTGACGAATGTGGGAACGCTTCAGAGCCTGTGTGCATTACTATTACTGTTGACCCATGTGAATTCTGTACGATGACACAAGGTTATTACGGTAATGAAGGTGGATTGTATTGTAATGGTGAAACAACAATTGAACTGATCACAGGGCTACTCAGCTCAGGAGATATGGTTATTGGAGTTCCAGCTAATAACAAAACATTCACTGTTCCATCAGAGAACGCACAATGCGTAATCGATATACTACCTGGTGGCGGTCCTGCTGCTGTATTGCCAGGTATAAACAGTTGTGACAATCCAGGTCCACTTGTTGGAAATAATGGTCGCTTAAGAAATAATCTGCTGGCTCAAACAATCACGTTGGATCTCAACATGAGATTAGATGCCGATTTAGCCGGATTAGTATTTGAAAGTGCTTATTTCTATACACTTGAATCTACGGGTTGTGACGATCCTAACGCTAATCCTATTCCAGGAACTGAGCTTTATTTCACAATGCCACAGTGTATTATGGACGCATTTGGTGGACAACCGAGTGTAGCCGATATTTATTACATGGCTAATCAAGCTCTTGGTGGTAATGCAGTAGTATGCTCCTTAGGAGATATTACTTCAGCCATTGGCGTTATTAACGATGCATTAGACGAATGTAGGTTTATTTACTTTAGTGAACCTGCATATCAACCACAAACCAGCTCACCTGATGTTAATCTTAATGTTACTCCTAACCCATTCAGGGATGTAGTTGAAATCAGCTTCAACCTGAAGTCTGACTCAAAGGTAACAATTGATATTTACAATATCCAGGGAGTTAAGGTTGCTACAATTTATGAAGGCGAGGCCAAAGCGGGGTTTGAATACACACACAAGTTTACACCGGCTAACAACCAGGGTGAACAAGTATTTCTGGTAGTTTTGAAAACTATGTTTGGTACAACAACCAAGCGTATAATCAATACCTACTAATTAGCGACTTAGTTCCTAATAAAGATAAAGCCGGCTAAATTGCCGGCTTTATCTTTTTAACATTATAAGATATTAATATGTGTCAGCACACTTTCTTAAGGTCACTTTCACCAGGCAACAAGCACATTATTTATCTGCCACATGTATTATACCTTCATTTTTAACTAATAATAATATCAGTTCTTTATCCCGCTCTCACAAAGTCTTTAATCTTTTAGCCTTCTTCATTCGAATATCTAAAGAGAAGCAGGTATCAATATTTTCTAATACCGGCACTAACTGTCCTTAGGGATTTAATACTGATCCACAATACTTGCAATTCCTTGCATCTGCATCATGACCTTCTGATAGACAGTGTGGGCAAACTTGTGTAGTAAAGCTATCTTTTGATTTCCTTCGTGCAAACTCTGCTGCGAAAATTCCTGTAGGTACTGCAATTACTGAATAACCAATTATCATTACGAGACTTGCAAGAAACTGACCAAGACTTGTTTGCGGTGAAATATCACCATAACCAACTGTTGTGATAGTAACAATTGCCCAGTATATGCTTGTAGGAATGTTCTTGAATCCATTTTCAGGTCCTTCAATTACATACATGAATGACCCCATCAATACAACCAGAAATGCCAAAATCATAAAAAAAACGGTGACTTTGTGAAAACTTGAAATAAGAGCACGTTTGAGAGCCTGGCTTTCAGTTATAAATCGTGTTAATTTGAAAACCCTGAAAATCCTGATAAGGCGAAGAATACGTATATCAATTAAATAATGTAACCCCGGGAAAATCAGACTTACAAATGTGGGTAGAATAGCTAGTAAGTCAATGATTCCAAAGAAACTTGTGGCATAGGCCATCTTACGACGTACCACCCACAACCTAAGAAAATATTCAATAGTGAAAAGAATGGTGAAGAACCATTCCCCAAAAGCAAAAAAACCGCGAAGTGATTGGTTTGCAATATGGACACTCTCCATCATTACAATGATGATGCTGAGAATGATAGACCATATCAGGACAATATCAAAAAGGCGACCTGCAGGTGTATCAGCCTCAAAAATAATTACATAAAGATCTTCTTTATAACTGTTCAGTTTTTTCATGCCATTGTTTTTGCAATGTAAGCAGAATGCTTGATCCGCTTTTTTTAAATTATATTTGAATTGAGGATTTTAATGAGTAGCGCTAAACACCGTTCTTTAATCAGCTAATGATATAAACTGCAATATAACAATAGAATCGATACTTTAGCTCAAAAAAAACACCGACTTCATAATTTGAAGCCGGTGTATCTCTTAATTGATTTCAAATTTTCTATCCAAGAACAGAAATATCGAACAATTCATTTGAATACGCACCGGCATTCAGCTTTTGTCGCACCTGCTTGAAAGCTTCAATGGTGTATTCTACATCTTCAAGTGTATGTACTGCAGTTGGAATGAGTCGGAGTAAAATCATTCCTTTAGGAATAACCGGATAGGTAACCATTGAACAGAATATTCCGTGGTTCTCCCGCATATCAACAGTGATCTGGGTACCTTCAGGTATTCCACCTTCCAGAATAACCGGAGTAACTGGCGATGCAGCATTGCCAAGGTTAAAACCTGCCTCACGCAATCCTGATTGAAGCTTGTTTACAACTGTCCAAAGTTTATCTTTAAGTTCCGGATGAGTTCTGATTAATTCAAGTCTTTTCAGGGATCCTATTACCATAGGCATAGGCAATGATTTGGCATAAGTTTGTGAACGCATGTTGAAACGGAGATATTCAACAACATCAGCGCGTGTGGCAACAAATGCACCAATACCTGCCATTGCTTTAGCAAAAGTTCCGAAATACACATCAACTCCATCCATTACATCTTGTTCCTGGTGTGTTCCGGCACCGGTTGCACCCATTGTTCCGAATCCATGAGCATCATCTACTAATAGACGGAAATCAAATTCTTCTTTAAGTGCAACTATTTCTTTCAATTTTCCCTGGTCGCCTGTCATCCCATAAACACCTTCTGTAATCACAAGTATAGCTCCACCTGATTCCTGGGTTAATTTGCGTGCCCGTTGTAATTGAATCTTAAGGTTCTCTATATTATTATGAGGGTAGACGAATCGTTTACCGATATGAAGTCGTAAACCGTCAATAATACAGGCGTGAGCTTCTGAATCGTAGACTACAACATCCTTCCTGTCAACCAATGAGTCAATAATTGATATCATGCCCTGATAACCATAGTTAAGAAGGAAAGCATCTTCCTTACCAACAAAGTCAGCAAGTTCCCGCTCCAATTGCTCATGATATTTCGTTTGGCCTGACATCATACGAGCTCCCATTGGGTAAGCTAGTCCCCATTCCTTTGCTGCCTGAGCATCTGCTTCACGAACTTCAGGGTGATTAGCCAGTCCAAGGTAGTTGTTCAGACTCCATACAAGCATTTCTTTTCCTTTAAAAGTCATTCGGTTGGATATTTCTCCTTCAAGTTTAGGAAACATGAAGTATCCGTCGGCCTGCTTGGCATACATGCCCAAAGGTCCCAGATTAGCAACTCTTCTTTCGAATATGTCCACGGTATGTCGAGATTTAGTTTAAATTGATTTTGATGATGCAAATCTAACTATTTCCGAGTAATTTGACACTCCACTTGTTAGAAATATCATTCGCCATAAATGTTCCTTTCCTAAAATCAATATTCTAATTTTGTTATTGTCTGCCTACCATAGCATGCATCATCCACCATCAAATACCAACTAATTATATTTGGTGGAATAGGCTTTCGCTGAATCCATTGTGTTGGAAAACAAACACCATTCTTGATTGTTTACAGCGCCATATGTTAAATAAACATTCGGTTAGATGCCAGTTAACATTTTTTGGTTCAGGCGGGATTTAAGAATATCTGATAATCATGGTTTATATCAAGCACTTAGGGCTGGACCTAAAGTGCTGCCGGTTTTTATTTTTGATGAGAATATTCTCAATAAGTTGTCCCCTGATGACAAGCGAATGCCTTTCATTCATTATTACGTAAGTGAACTTGATCGTGAACTTAGAAAATACGGCAGTAGTTTGTATATTAAATGGGGTGACCCTTTGAAAATTTTCAATGAGCTTTGTGAATTATTGGAAGTTGCAGATGTATACACCAATGAGGATTATGAACCCTACGCTAAAGTCAGAGATGAAAGCATAAGTAAGCTATTGGCATCCAAAGGCAAAAAACTGTACTATTTCAGTGATCAGCTTATCTTCAAGCCTGGTGAAATCCTTAAGCCAAATGGGAAACCTTACGAGATGTTTACCCCATTCAGTAGGAAGTGGATTGAAAAATATACTTCAGAAACAAAAAAGTACTATCCGGTAAATGAACATTTGAACAATCTTTACTTGCATAGAGGCAGTAGCGTGCCAAAACTTGAAAATATTGGCTTTAACAGTGCTTTTAACAATTTTCCGACAAATCAACTTCCGTTGGATAAAATTGCTGATTATAGCTTAACGCGTGATTACCCATCAATGGATGCAACAACTCACCTTGGTCCACATCTTCGATTTGGTACAATCAGTATTCGGCGGGTTGCCTCAATTGCAAATGAATACAGCAGTACCTGGTTAAATGAACTGATATGGAGAGAATTTTTCATGCACATTCTTGCTTTCTTTCCTCATGTGGTTCAAAATAGCTTTAAAAGCAAGTATGATGATATTGCATGGATCAACGATGAAAAAATGTTTGAGCAATGGATGAAGGGAGAAACAGGTTATCCATTAGTAGATGCAGGGATGAGGGAAATGATGTCTACAGGATTCATGCACAATAGGGTGAGAATGGTAGCAGCCAGTTTTCTGGTTAAGCACTTACTAATTGACTGGCGTTGGGGGGAAGCCTGTTTTGCAGCAAATTTGCTAGACTTTGATCTATCTTCAAACAATGGCAACTGGCAATGGGTGGCAGGTTGCGGTACCGATGCCGCACCTTACTTTAGAATATTCAATCCAACCCGACAACAAGAATCCTTTGATCCCAATTTTGTATATATCAGGAAATGGATACCTGAATTTGGCACTGCAGAATATCCTGATTCAATTGTTGACCATGAATATGCCCGTGAAAGATGTATAAATGCTTATAAAAAGGCACTGATCTAAGGCAGGAGTTATAAAAAATGTTAACTAAACACTGTATGACCATATTATTTGTGGTTAAAAGTCGTTACTTGTAAGCTTTATATGATTAATTTTGCACCATGATCAGAAAACTAATTCCCCTAATCATTTTCTCACTTCTGGTATCTGCCTGCAGTAAATACCAGAAATTGCTGAAAAGTACAGATAACGAAAAGAAGTATGAAACGGCTGTAAAGTATTTCGAGGAGAAAGACTATTATAGGGCTATTCAGCTTTTCGAGCAATTACAACATTTTTACAGAGGCACTGACAAAGCTGAAAAAATTGCATACTACTATGCTTATGCTCATTATGAGCAGGAGGATTATATTTTAGCAAGCTATTATTTCAAGCAGTTTGCAGTTAATTATCCTCATAGCAAAAATGCAGAAGAAGCTGCTTACCTGAGTGCATACTGTAATTATCTTGACTCTCCCCCCTCAAGTCTCGATCAAACTGTAACACTTGATGCCATACAAGGGCTTCAGTTGTTTATTAATCAGCACCCCGGCAGCTCTCGTGTTGCTAAGGCTAATGAATTAATTGATGAGTTACGAATGAAACTTGAAACTAAAGCTTTAAACATAGCCGACCTATACTTTAGTATGGAAGATTATAAAGCAGCAATTATAAATTACCAAAATTTAACCAAAGACTACCCTGATACTAAGTACCGTGAACATGCTTTGTTTCGCATAGCAAAAGCATCGTATTATTATGCTCAAAAAAGCTTTGACCATAAGAAACAAGAGCGCTTTCAGGCTACATCCGATGCCCTTGACAATTTTATTGCCAGTTATCCTGAATCGGAATACATTAAGGAAGTGTTACAATTAAAGAAGAATACTGAACGTGAATTACAAAATTTGTTAACAATAAAATAGCCATATGGATTATAAGAGAGTAAAAAGCGAAACGCTTGCAGTAACCCGCAATATTCATGAGTTGATGGAGCCTACCAACAACATTTATGAAACAGTAGCAATTCTTTCAAAGCGGGCGAATCAACTTTCAGCCGAGCTAAAGGAAGAACTAACTTCAAAAATATCAGAGTTTGCAGTTCCTAACGACAATCTTGAGGAAGTATTTGAGAATCGTGAACAAATAGAAATTGCCAGGCATTATGAGAACCTTCCAAAGCCTACACTTATAGCAATTCAGGAATTTCTTAGGGAACAAATACACTATCGCAATCCTTTGAAAGAATCACAGGAAGAACAGTTCTAAGCTAATGTTAAGGGGTAAAAACATACTTATCGGCATAACGGGGAGTATAGCTGCCTTTAAGGTACCCCTGCTTATCAGGTTGCTCAAGAAAGAAGGTGCAAATGTTAAGGTTGTAATGACTCAAAGCGCAACTGACTTTGTAACTCCGTTAACCCTTTCAACCGTTTCACAACAGCCAATACTCATTGAACCTTACAACAAGGTTGATGGTAGCTGGCATAGTCATGTTGAATGGGGGAGATGGGCCGATTTGTTCATTATAGCCCCCGCGTCGGCTAATACACTTGCAAAAATGGCTAACGGAATTGCAGATAACCTGCTGACCACTTGCTACCTTGCAGCCAAATGCCCTGTGTTTTTTGCCCCAGCCATGGATCTTGATATGTTCTATCACCCCACTACTGCAAAGAATATTAAAATTCTCCAATCATACGGAAACAGGTTGATTGAACCTCAAACTGGTGAACTGGCCAGTGGATTGACTGGTGCCGGCCGTATGGAAGAACCCGAAGTGATAATGCAGATACTAAGTGATCATTTTGGCAAACTAAGAGATCTTGAAGGAAAGAATGTATTGGTAACAGCGGGTCCTACACATGAAGCTATTGATCCTGTAAGATTTATCGGAAATTATTCTTCAGGTCTTATGGGATATGCACTTGCTGAAGAAGCTGCCCAACGTGGTGCTAACGTTACACTTGTTTCTGGTCCGGTAAGCATCTCTACCAGCAATCCTTCAATCAAAACAATTAAGGTCATCTCCGCATCTCAAATGCTTGATGAATGCAATAACGCCTTTGATCAATCTGAGTTAGTTATAATGGCTGCTGCTGTTGCTGATTATACACCAGAAAGTTTAGCTAAGGAGAAAATTAAGAAGAAAGGTGCATTATCATTAAACCTCAAAGCCACTACTGATATATTGGCTACTATGGGATCAAAAAAGAGAAAAGGACAATTTCTGGCTGGTTTTGCCCTTGAAACTGAAGATGAAAAGGCTAATGCTTTGAAAAAGCTGAATAATAAAAACCTCGATCTGATCGTTCTTAATTCTCTTAAAGATAAAGGAGCAGGCTTCGGGACTGACACAAATAAGGTAACTATGATATTTTCAGATAATACTGAGGTTGTTACTGGTACATTACCTAAAACCACAATTGCTACCTTAATAATAAATCAAATTGTAAAAAGGTTCAGAGGATTATAATCATGAAACAATTATTCAGCTTGCTGGTTTTCTTTGCTTTATTCTCAACTGCTATTGGACAAGAATTCAATATTGTGGTTCAGGTAACTTCACCTCAGGTTGAAGGAACTGAGAAAAAGATCTTTGAAACTCTTCAACAGGAACTGAATGATTTTGTAAATAATCGTAAGTGGACTAATTTTAACTATAAACCTGAAGAGCGCATTGAAGGTACAATTCTCGTTACAGTTAGTCAACGTGCCTCGAGTGATCAGTTTGTAGCCCGCATGAATGTTGCATTACGACGTCCGGTTTTTAATGCCTCTTACAACACAGCACTGTTAAATTATATTGATAAGGACTTTGAATTCACTTATGTTGAATTTCAACCCCTCGAATATAATGACAATGTATTTTCTTCAAATCTCACATCTACTATCGCATATTACCTGTATATTTTCCTGGGAATGGATGGTGATTCATTTGCAAGAATGGGTGGCGGACCATACTATGAAAAAGCTTTAGATATCGTTAACCTTGCGCAAAATGCCCGTGAAAAAGGTTGGAAAGCATTTGAAAATCAAAAGAACAGGTACTGGCTGATTGAAAATTTAACCAACCCTACTTATTCTTCTGTACGCGAAGCAATGTATAAATACCATAGGCTTGGACTCGATGTTATGGCTGATGATGTTGAAAGAGGTAGGGCATCAATTAACGAAAGTCTTGAACTACTTCGTAAAGCTAACCGCGAGCGTCCGGGCTTATTTATCTTACAACTCTTCCTCGAAGCAAAGAGAGATGAATTGATAAATATATACTCAGGTGCCTCACCAATGGATAAAACAACTGCAATTGCAATTCTTAAGGAAATAGATCCGGCCAATGCAGCTCGATATCAGCGCATTATGGAGGCTCGCCAGTAAACACTTGAGGTTTATTGCAGAAAGGTTTATAATCCTTACCTTTGCTTTGCTAAATTGCCCACCTTATGCTCTGCAGGCTTTCAGTTAAAAATTATGCCCTGATCCGGAATCTTGATATAGAATTCGGCAAGCCTTTTTCTGTTATCACAGGTGAAACAGGTGCTGGTAAATCAATTATATTAGGGGCTCTTTCTCTTATACTGGGTAATAGGGCTGACAATATCACGTTTGTTGATCCTTCCAGAAAGTGCAGTGTAGAAGGTACATTTGATATCTCGAAATGTGAACTTGAAACCTTTTTCGACGATAATAATCTGGATTATGAAAACCAGTGCATTATACGCCGGGAAATAACACCTCAGGGAAAATCACGCGCTTTCATTAATGACACTCCCGTTAACTTAATACAACTAAGAGAAATCACTAGTCGCCTCATTGATGTTCATTCACAACATCAAACACTTTTGCTTCGTGAAAATTCTTTCCAGCTTAGTGTTGTTGACGCTGTTGCTGATAACAAGAAGTTACTTCGGAAATACAAGGAAACTTACAGAAGGTATTCGACTCTAAAAAAGGAACTTGAGGAAACCCGACTTAAAGAGCAAAAGGAAAAAACCGAACTTGATTACTTATTATATATAGTAGAAGAACTGCGTAATGCCGCTTTGGTTAGCGGGGAGCAAGACCAGCTTGAACAGGAACTTGAAGTTCAAACTCATGCTGAAGAAATCAGGTCAAAACTCTATCTTGCGGCTGTCATTCTGAATGAGGATGATGATAATATCATCAAAAAATTAAAGGAAGTTGTTAACAGCGTCATTGCAGCATCCCGTTATTACACTGAATTGAAGGTTCTCTCTGAACGCCTTGACAGCACTTTGCTTGAGCTTAAGGATATAGCCGAAGTGATCTCTGATACAATGGAGAAAATCCAGTTTAATCCTGAGCTGATGGTTCAGATAAATGATAGACTTAACATTATTTATAGGCTCCAGCAAAAACATCACGCTAAAGACATTGATGAACTCATTGCTTTGGCTGGTAATTACGAAGAACGCATTTCAATCATTGATTCACTTGACCATAAGGTTGCTCAACTTGAGAAGGAATTGATGAGTTGCTATAACGAATTGACCATCGTTTCAGATGAACTGTCAAACCGTAGAAGGAGCCATTCAAGTGACATTGAAAAGTCAATTGAAGAAACAATCTCGTTATTAGGTATTAAGGACGGGAAGTTTTCGATCATGTGGCAAAGTTTAACTCAACCTGGTGCCGAAGGCAGAGATGAAGTTAAATTCCTGTTTTCCGCGAATAAAGGTAGTGCTCCCAATGATATTTCAAAGATTGCATCAGGTGGTGAACTATCACGTTTAATGTTGGCGGTAAAATCCTTAATATCAACTAACAACTTGCTACCAACTATAGTATTTGATGAGATTGATACGGGTATTAGCGGTGACATTGCCGGTAAGGTTGGAAATATTTTGCGTAAGATTTCCAATCATATGCAGGTAATCACTATTACACATCTTCCTCAAATCGCCGCTCTCGGCAATGAGCATTTTAAAGTGTATAAACTCACAGATTCAACAAGCACCTGGTCTGATATTACCCGATTGGATCAGGATGAACAAATAAATGAACTTGCGCTAATGATCAGCGGTGACCATAAATTACAAGGCGCCCGTGAAGCAGCATTGGAACTTCTAAAATTAAATGAATAGGAATCAGTAGAATTATCTTAGAATTAAACAATAGATTATTAATAAACAACAATCAACCATTATGGCATACAATCTTTTAAAAGGAAAAAAAGGAATTATTTTTGGGGCACTCAATAACCAGTCAATTGCATGGAAAGTTGCTGAACGCGCTCATGCTGAAGGTGCACAAATGGTACTTACCAACACTCCGATTGCCATAAGAATGGGTGAATTGGACGAACTTGCTGAATCAACCGGTAGTTTAATGATACCGGCTGATGCAACCAGTGTTAAGGATCTTGAAAATCTGTTTGCCAAAACTATGGAAGCATTCGACGGTAAAATTGATTTTGTTCTGCACTCCATTGGTATGTCACCAAACGTTCGAAAGAAAATTCCTTATGATGATCTCAATTATGAGTATTTCTCTAAAACATTGGATATTTCAGCTATGTCATTTCATAAGATGATACAAACTGCCAAGAAGATGGATGCAATAAATGAATGGGGTTCAATTGTTGGTCTATCTTATATAGCAGCACAGCGTACCTTATATGAATATAATGATATGGCCGATGCAAAAGCAGTACTTGAGTCAATAGCACGTAGTTTTGGGTATATCTATGGTCGTGAGAAACACGTGAGGATTAACACAATCTCCCAATCACCAACCCCAACTACTGCCGGGCAGGGTGTAAAGGGATTTAATGCATTAATTGACTTTACTGAACGTATGTCACCTTTAGGTAATGCAACCGGTGATGAATGTGCTGATTATTGTGTTACTTTATTTTCTGACCTTACCAAAAAAGTAACCATGCAAAACCTTTTTCATGATGGTGGTTTCAGTAGCATGGGTATGAGTCAACGGGCAATGCATCAATACAATAAGAGCCTTGAATGTAAGGAATGCAAAGAGAATCCGTTAAACGTTGATTGAGTTTTTGATATTTCATTAACTCTAGCCTGATACTCAACAATTATCTTGAGGGGGGAATAATATTTCATATAGAACGGCCCATAAATTTAGTGATACCTGGTGATCACTAATGAGAAAATTAAATTTGGTGGTTTCATGCAATGTTCTATTTTTGCACCACAGCAATTTCTTATGTAGATTGCTGCATAAGTGCTCGAATTCAACAGTTTGCAAAATATAAACACACTATAATCTATGAGTTTTAAAATTATCGTGCTTGCTAAACAGGTACCTGATACCCGCAATGTGGGTAAAGATGCTATGAAAGCTGATGGTACTGTTAACAGAGCAGCATTGCCGGCTATCTTCAACCCTGAAGACTTAAATGCCCTTGAGCTTGCCCTCAGAATAAAAGATAAACTGGTTGATTGCGAAGTTGTTGTCCTTACCATGGGTCCATTCAGGGCTGCGGAGATCATACGTGAAGCTATGTATCGTGGTGCAGATAGAGGTTATTTGATAACTGACCGTAAATTTGCCGGTAGTGATACTTTGGCAACATCATATGCCATATCCTTAGCAGTAAAAAAGCTGGAACCATATCACCTGGTAATTTCTGGTCGCCAGGCTATTGATGGTGATACCGCACAAGTTGGTCCGCAAACTGCTGAAAAGCTTAATATCCCACAAATTACTTACGCAGAAGAGATAATTGATGTTGATCAGAACTCAATTACTGTTAAGCGCCGCCTCGAAAGGGGAGTGGAAGTAGTAAAATCAAAACTTCCAGTTGCTATTACAGTGCATAGCTCTGCTCCTGATTGCAGGCAGCGGGTTACTAAATTACTTATGAAGTATAAGCATTGTCGCACTGTTACCGAATTGCAAAATGAAACAAAGGATTATACTGAACTTTACAATCTAAGACCTTACCTTCAGTTGAATGAGTGGACAGTTGATGACCTGAATGCAGATGTTACTATGCTTGGATTATCAGGTTCACCCACTAAAGTAAAAAAGATTGAAAATGTTGTATTCGCATCAAAAGATTCAAAAGTATTAAGCTCCTCAGATGCAGATATTGACGGACTTATGAAAGAACTGCTCAGCAGTCATGTTATTGGTTAATTTTCTTAACAAACTAATCCTGAAAAAGTGAATAATATATTTGTATACTGCGAAATTACTGACGACAGAACAATTGCTGATGTAAGTCTTGAATTGTTATCTAAAGGTCGCAAACTTGCCAATGAGCTGAAAGTGAAACTTGAGGCAGTTGTTATTGGAAGTGAGTTGAAAGGCATTGAAAAAGATATCTTCCCCTATGGTGTTGACAGATTGCACGTGGCTGATGATGCTCGCTTGTATCCTTACACCACGCTGCCACATGCTGCTTTAATAATTGACCTTTTCAAAAAAGAAAATCCTGAAGTTGCCTTATTTGGTGCCACTTCAATTGGAAGAGATATCGCTCCCCGTGTAGCTTCAGCTATGCGTTGCGGACTAACGGCTGATTGCACAAGTTTGGAAATAGGTGATCATTTTGAGAACAAGTCGCAAACTGAGTACAAAAACTTATTGTATCAAATCCGCCCTGCTTTTGGTGGAAACATTATTGCAACAATCATTAACCCTGAAACTCGCCCGCAAATGGCTACAGTAAGGGAAGGAGTAATGAAAAAAGAGATCACTGATAATAAATATAAAGGTGTGGTGGAACAAATGGACCTCACTATACTTAAGGATGATGATTTTGTAGTTCAGATAATTGAGCGTCATATTGAGCAGAGTAAGATCAATATTAAGAACGCACAGGTTATTATTGCCGGAGGATACGGTGTTGGTTCAAAAGAGAACTTTAACATGTTGTATGACCTGGCTGATGTATTGGGGGCACAAGTTGGGGCTTCACGTGCAGCAGTTGATGCCGGTTTTGTGGAACACGAGCGTCAGATAGGTCAAACAGGTATAACTGTAAGGCCTAAATTATACATAGCTTGTGGTATATCGGGGGCAGTGCAACACAGGGCGGGTATGGACCAGTCAGCCCAAATTATTTCCATTAATACTGATGTTAACGCGCCTATTAATAATATTGCTGATTACACAATTATCGGTAGTATTACTGATGTACTCCCAAAGATGATCAAGTACTACAAGGCGAATTCAAAATAGTGAAGCAACTTATAAGAAATTTACGAAATGGCTAATTTTTATACAGATAACGAAAACCTGAAATTCCACCTCGCTCATCCTTTAATGGAGAAAATTGTAAGGTTAAAGGAAAAGGATTATGTTGAGAAAGATCAGTTTGATTACGCTCCACGTGACTTTGAAGATGCTATCGATAGTTATGATAAAGTACTTGAAATCGTAGGTGAAATATCAGGTGATATCATAGGGCCTAACGCTGAAGGTGTTGATCATGATGGTCCTCAACTAATTGATAATGAAGTAAAGTATGCCCCAGGAACCGTTGATAACCTTGAAGCTCTTAAGAAAGCTGGCATGATTGGTATGTCGTTACCACGTCAATATGATGGTTTGAATTTTCCGATGATTCCCTATGTTATGGCTGCCGAAATAGTATCTCGTGCTGATGCAGGATTTGCTAACATCTGGGGACTGCAGGATTGTGCTGAAACAATACATGAATTCGGTTCAGAAGAAATTAAGAATGAATATTTGCCACGCTTTTACAAAGGTGCAACTGCAGCCATGGATCTTACTGAACCTGATGCAGGTAGTGACCTCCAGGCTGTTCAATTAAAGGCAACTTTTAGTCAGGAAGATAATACCTGGTACCTTGATGGCGTAAAACGTTTTATTACCAATGGTGATGCTGATATATCCCTGGTACTTGCGCGTTCAGAGCCAAATACATCTGATGCCCGCGGTTTATCATTATTTGTTTATGATCGTACCAGTAAGGCAATGACAATACGTCGAATTGAGAATAAACTCGGAATCAAGGGATCACCAACTTGTGAGCTTGTTTTTAAACATGCTCCAGCCAAACTTGTTGGTGATACTAAGATGGGTTTGATCAAATACGTTATGTCGTTGATGAATTCAGCTCGTTTGGGCGTTGGAGCTCAATCAGTTGGATTGGCTGAAGCAGCCTGGCGTGAAGCCCAAAAGTATGCTGAAGAACGTGAACAGTTTGGAAAAGCAATCATTCAATATCCTGCGGTTTATGAACTACTCACAAACATGAAGGTTAAAACTGATGCTATAAGGTCACTGCTTTATGAAACTGCACGGTTTGTTGATATTTACAAGGCATATACTTTCATCAGCCATGATCGTAAACTAGACCAGGCTGAAAGAGAAGACTACAAACATTATCTTAAGCTTGCTGATGTATTCACACCGCTTCTAAAACTATTTGCCAGTGAGTACTGCAACCAGATTGCTTATGATGCTTTACAAATTCATGGGGGAACCGGCTACATGAAGGATTTTCCGGTTGAACGTATTTATCGTGATGCCCGTATAACTACAATTTATGAGGGTACTTCGCAACTTCAGGTAGTTGCTGCCATTCGTGGTGTAGGTAATGGAGTTTACTTAAAAGCTATTCAAAATTACCTTGCAAGCCCGGTAAAACCTGAGCTACAATATCTTAAAGCCACTTTAGAAAAAATGGCTGATCAGTTTGGCAAGATTGTTGAGAAAGTTAATGAGCATGAGGAAAATGAATTCCTTGAATTCCATGCCCGCCGACTAGTTGAAATGGCAGGAAACATAATTATGGGATGCTTGTTAATGCATGATGCAAACAGGAGTGAAGTATACATGAAATCTGCAGAGATTTTTATTAGAATTGGCAGAGCTGACAATATTTCAAAGGTAAGTATGATAAACCAAAGTCACCCAAGAGACTTAGGTGCTTACAAATCGTAAGTATTAACTAAACTTGGGATTATTAACCTTTTTTACTACTTGCAAAAAAAACGCTGCCATCCCGGTAGCGTTTTTTTTTATAAGTAACAGGGGACTTTTTTAAAGTCCCCTGTTTGTAAATGCCCCCATTCACAAATTCTTAGTTACAATTAATGTTCTTTAGCATTATTAAGTCAGTTCTTAAGTCTTATTAAATCAGTTCTTAAGTTCTATTTAGTTAGTTCTTAAGCATTATTAAGACTGTTCTTTAGTTTTAATAAGTCAGTTCTTAAACGTTATTAAAACATTTCTGTAGCATTATAATGATTGTTCTCTGCCTTCAATCCAGTTGATAACCTTTTCTGAATCGGCATTCTCTTTGGGCTGAAGTACACCAACTAATTCACCATTCTCATTAATCAGGTATTTCTGAAAGTTCCACTTTACTTCAGAATCCATTTTACCATTTTTAGCTTTATCAGTAAGCCAGGCATATATCTCATGTTGGTCTTTACCTTTAACTGATACTTTATCCATCATGGGAAATGTAACACCATAATTAACTTCGCAGAATTCTGCAATTTCTTCATTAGTGCCTGGTTCCTGATTCATGAAGTTGTTTGCCGGAAACCCAATTACTACAAATCCTTGATCCTTATACTTCTTGTATAATGCTTCAATATCCTTGTACTGAGGTGTATTGCCACATTTGGATGCAGTATTCACTACCATTACTTTTTTACCTTTTAATGATGACAGATCAAAATCCTCGCCTGCTAATGTTTTGACCTTAAAGTCATAAAATGTTTGCTGTGCATTCACTGATATCGATGCTATAAGTGTGAAGGTTATTAAAATTGCAAGTTTTCTCATGATGATATGTTTTAGTGTGTCATTAACAGGATTTGATCTTAAAAGTTCATATTGTATTAATGTTTGCAATGATGTATCTGTTGGCATAAAACGGATAAATGATTACTATCTTTGCTATAATGAATCTTATAAAGGATTATTTTAAGCGAAAGGTTGGTTACCAGTCACTTGAGCGAAATGAACAGCTCACATTCAAATTACATGTTGGCTTTACAGTAACTGATGGTCTGGTTGCAGGGGTACTAACTTTGAATGAATTTGTTTTTTTGCGTAGTTTGAATGGCAGTTCCTATCAGTTAAGCTTTCTGTTTCAGTTTAGTGTTATAGCGTTCATCTTCCTCATCTTTATTTCTGAATGGATGAAGAGGGTGAAAAACAAACAAAGGCTTGTTTTTGTAACCGGCATTCTTACGAGAATGCCACTTGCTTTATTGGTTTTCTTTCCCGGTGATAGTTCTGCTTATACTTTTGATTCAGTATACCACTATATTTTCCTTCTCATCTTTCTGATATACTATTTGGGCAATCTGGTGATTTTTCCAACCATAAACCTTTTCTTAAAGAGTAATTACCGACATGCTTTCTTTGGCCCTTTGTTCAGCTATTCTACATTGGGAGGTAAAATAATGATGCTTATCACTGCATTCCTTTACGGTTGGGTACTTGATCTCGATCCGGCAGCTTACCGATGGGTGTTTGTAATAGCAGCTATTGCAGGAACGCTTTCAACAGCTTTTCTTTCTATGATAAATTACACTGAAACAGTCATTTATGATAACTTATCGGGAATGTGGTCGTCAGTGAAAGAGTCGATTAAGAGTATGAGGAATATTTTAAAAACAAACCTGCCTTTCAGGCACTTTGAATGGGGGTTTATGTTTTATGGGTTTGCGTTTATGAGTACTACCACAGTTATCACTATTTTTTTCGAGAAACAACTCGGTTTAAATTACTTTAGTGTGGCTGCCTATAAGAATGCATACAATATCCTTGCACTTTTTCTAATACCTTACTTTGGCAGAACCCTGTCAAGAATTGACCCAAGGAAGTTTGCAGCAATAACCTTTATGTCAATTATGCTCTTTTTACTGAGTCTTGTACTAACCTATTATTTACCTCAGTATACTTATATAGTCGGCGTGAAGTTTTATTATGCCATGATCCCATTCATACTGTTTCAGGCTGTATTTGCTGCTACAATGTCGTTGCTTTGGAGCATTGGCTCAGCTTATTTTTGTAAGCCGTCTGAAGCAGGTGATTACCAGTCAGTGCATTTATTCTTAACAAGCGCCCGCTCATTGTTTGCCCCGCTTCTTGGTGTATTGTTTTATGAGCTGTATGGTTACGTTTTTACATTTATCGTTGGAGTGGCTTTTCTGGTTATTGCAATTGGAATTATGATATGGTCGTACAAAAGGGATGAAGTCAGACTAAAAGCCTGACCTCAGATAGCTAAATAAATAATTTATTGCCATAGTCAAATGATTGAAGTATAAGGAACTGATTGGCAATATCAAATTATAGAATTGATAATTATGAAAACAATTAAAAATGCTGAAGAATTAGGGAAAGCAGTTGAGTCAAATCAGGCTTTGCTCGTATACTTTTACAATGATTCCTGCGCACCATGTGTTGCACTCCGACCTAAAATACAGGAAATGATGGACTCAAATTTCAGCAAAATGGCAGTGCTTTTTGTGAATGCCGCAGCTTTCCCTGAATTATCAGCATCATACAATGTATTTGCAAGTCCTACCATAATTTCATTTTTCGAGAATAAAGAAGCTTTTAGGGTCAGTAAGTATGTATCTGTACAAGATCTTGGGAGTAAAATTAATCGTTATTACCAAATTTTATTTTCTTAGGAAATGCGTTCAAATTGCCCGAATCAATTCGTAAATCCCCTATAACGAACATTTTATAGTCAACTCTGTAGATCAGGATGATAACCGACAGATCAAGAATTCATCTGAGGATTTAAAAAACCTTATATAAGCAGATGCTGTTTGAAATATATGAGAAAAGTTATTTCAGGAGGACGTATTCCTGTGAAAATGTGGCTTGATAATGTTGAAGAAGCGGCTCTTGAGCAAGCCAAAAATCTATCAAATTTACCGTTTGCCTTTAAACATATCGCGCTCATGCCTGATGCTCATGTAGGTTATGGGATGCCAATTGGAGGTATTCTGGCCACAAAAGGTGTTGTGATACCAAATGCAGTAGGTGTAGATATAGGATGTGGTATGTGCGCTGTAAGGACCGACTTGATGCATTCCGAAATGCCGGTGAAGAAGATAAAAACGGTTTTATCAGATATCAGGAAATTGGTGCCGCTTGGTTTTGAGCATCATATGATAAATCAGGAAGAAACCATGATGCCTTCCGGGTATGATGTGGATGAATTGCCTATAGTCAGTCAGCAATTTGATGCTGCCTTGAAGCAAATAGGAACTCTTGGTGGGGGAAACCATTTTATTGAATTACAACATGATACAGAAGGTTATATTTGGATAATGGTTCATTCCGGCAGCCGCAATATTGGTTATCGCGTAGCAGACCACTATAATAAGATAGCCAAACAACTCAATGCTTTATGGTATGCTGATTTCAGTATTAAGGCTGATCTTGCTTTCCTTCCTTTTGAAACTGAGCAAGCAAAAGCATATCTTAAAGAAATGCAGTACTGTATTGACTTCGCACTCTCAAACAGGTCACTTATGATGGAACGTGTTAAGGAAGCAGTGCTTGAAAGTTTTCCTTCAACAGGTTTTGATGAAATGATCAATATAGCACATAATTATGCAGCTTGGGAGCAGCATTTTGGCTCAAATGTTCTTATACACCGAAAAGGTGCTACGTCTGCACGTGAAGGTGAAACCGGAATTATACCAGGCAGTCAGGGAACTAAATCATATATTGTACGTGGACTTGGTAATCCTGAGAGCTTTATGAGCTGTTCCCATGGAGCAGGCAGGGTTATGAGCAGAAGCCAGGCCGTTAAGAACCTCAACCTCACAGAAGAAATTGAAAAGCTTGACAAGAAAGGTATACTACACGCTATCAGGGGTCAGAAAGATCTTGAAGAAGCTGCTTCAGCATACAAGGATATAGATGAAGTTATGGCATTGCAAACCGATCTTGTTGAAATTATACATGAATTAACTCCAGTAGCAGTTGTGAAAGGGTAGACTGTCATTGCTTTACCAATAATAACAATAATGCAATTCGCAACATGCATACCCTGCCATGTTATTTAGTTCTTGCAGTTAGAATCACGACTATACTCCTTTCAAGAAGAAAAACCTCCGTTTGATCAACGGAGGTTCTCATATTATAGTGTGTGTGCACTAATTTAACAGGAATACAGGTTTAATTATCTCCTTGCCTTTTTCTATAGCTTTCTCATTTTCAGGGATCATGCCATGATGACGAACAGGTAAAGATTTCATAAGGCCTTTATGGATATATTCAGGTTGAACAACAGGTTTTATCTGTAGGAATCCACCTAATACAACCATATTGAAAACCTTGGTGAGACCCATACTTGCAGCCTCGTCAGCAGCTTCGATTGAATAGATATTGATATCTCTTCTTGAAGGATGACGTGTTATGCCATTAGGATCATAAATTAATATACCACCTGGTTTTACTGATGATTCAAATTTATCCATTGATTGCTGGTTCAGGATAATGGCGGTGTCATATGCACTCAGGATAGGCGAACTAATTCGCTCATCGCTGATAATAACAGTAACATTAGCAGTTCCACCACGCATTTCAGGTCCATATGATGGCATCCAGCTAACTTCTTTATCACCCATAACACCTGAGTAAGCGAGGATTTTGCCCATTGATAGTACACCTTGTCCACCAAAGCCTGCTATTAAAATTTCTTCAGTCATTGCTTAAAAGTTTTTAACGGTTAATCCTCATTTACTTTAATATCACCCAAAGGATAATATGGGAACATATTGTCAACCATCCACTGGTTAGCTACATTTGGAGTCATTTTCCAACCTGAATTACAGTTTGAAACTATTTCCACGAATGATAATCCTTTGTTCAACTTTTGGTTCTCAAATGCTTTTCGTACAGCTTTCTTGGCTCTACGAACAGCAACAGGAGTATGAACTGCCTGACGGGTAACATAAAGAGTTCCGGGCAATTGGGCTACTAATTCAGTAATTTTAAGTGGATTTCCCATAGTAGCAACATCACGGCCATAAGGTGAGGTTGATGATTTCATATTGGGTAGGGTAGTGGGTGCCATTTGACCACCTGTCATACCATATATACCATTGTTAATAAAGATGATAACAATGTTCTCACCACGGTTGCAGGCATGAATAGTTTCTGCAGTTCCAATTGCTGCAAGATCGCCATCACCCTGATATGTAAATACAAACTTCTCGGGGAAAAGTCTTTTCACAGCAGTTGCAACAGCCGGTGCACGACCGTGAGCTGCTTGCTGCATGTCAATGTTCATGAACTCATAAGCGAGTACCGAACAGCCAACAGGAGCTATACCGATAGTCTTATCCTGAAGTCCCATTTCTTCCAGTACTTCCATAACTACACGGTGTGCAGTACCATGTCCGCATCCTGGGCAATAGCTCATTACCTTGTCAGTAAGCAGCGGTGTTCTTTTATATACAAGATTTTCCGGTTTGCGGATATCTTCTTTCTTAATAACTGTATCCATCACTTATCCTCCGATTATTTTCGATTCTAAAGCATCCACTATTTCCTGTGGAGAAGGAATAACTCCTCCCATACGACCAAAATGCTCAACTTTTACTTTGCCATTAACCGACAAACGAATATCTTCAACCATTTGACCGGCACTCATTTCAACACTTAATATTCCTTTAACCTGATTAGCCAGGTCAGCAATTGGTTTTGTAGGGAATGGGAACAGTGTGATTGGACGAAGCAAGCCAAGCTTAATACCTTTAGCCCTGGCAATATCCACAGCTTTCTGGCTTAGACGTGCACTAGTACCATAAGCAACCAGCAAGTACTCTGCGTCATCTGTTTGGAAAGTCTCAAAACGGGTCTCATTTTCCTCAATCAGGCGATATTTTTTCTGCAGATGTATATTATGTTCCTCCTGAACATGAGAATCAAGATTTAAGGAGGTAATGATATTACGCTCGCGGTTAGGAGTTTTACCCGTAGTAGCCCATGGGGTATTCTTAATGATCTCTTCTTCCGTGAAACGTGGACGTTGTTCCTGTAGTTCAACTTTTTCCATCATCTGGCCAATAGCACCATCTGATAGTACAAGAACCGGATTACGATATTTAAACGCCAGGTCAAAAGCCAATGGTGCAAAATCAGCCATTTCCTGAACTGATGAAGGTGCAAGTACAATTAGCCTGTAATCACCATGTCCACCACCTTTTGTTGATTGAAAGTAGTCACTTTGTGATGGTTGTATTGTACCAAGACCTGGTCCACCTCTAACTGCATTCATAATAACACATGGCAGTTCTGCTCCGGCAATATAGGAAATACCTTCCTGCTTTAAGCTCATTCCAGGACTTGAAGATGACGTGAGAACTCGCTTGCCGCAAGCTGCGCCACCGTAAACCATGTTAATGGCGGCTACTTCGCTTTCAGCCTGTAATACAACCATACCAGTACGCTCATGGGTCTTTTCGGCCATGAGGTATTCCATCACTTCCGATTGTGGTGTGATGGGGTACCCAAAGTAACCATCGGCACCTGCCCTAATGGCTGCTTCGGCAAAGGCTTCATTGCCTTTCATTAATCTCAGTTCTTTCATACTTATTCAGTAATTAAAATTTCTTATTCGATTTTCTTTCTGTAAACAGTTATTACTCCATCAGGACAAACTACTGCGCAGTTTGTACATCCGGTGCATTCATCATTCACAGTCTCGACATAGTTATATCCTTTGCCATTAACATTTTTGGATACTCCAATGACATCTACCGGACAAGCGGGTATGCAAACTTCGCATCCCTTACATTTATCGATGTCAATTACAATATCGCCTTTCATCTTTGCCATGATATTCAGTTTTATTTGATAGTAATCTGGCTACGAAATTAAGCATTATTAACCATTCAAGCCTCAAATATTGGCTAGTAAATTAGCGTTAATAGCTTATTTAAATCAATTATAAACAGTTTGATCTGAGTTACTAGTTACTCTACGGTTACTCTACCCTTACTCTACGGTAACTCTACGGTTACTGTACCCCTTAGGGTAGAGTAACCGTAGAGTAACCGTACTATAAATGTAATGGATAATTAAACCTGCCAAATACTCAATGAGAATATTTGATCAATTTCTATACTGTCAGGCAAGGATTTTCAGATATGGCATGATGCTCCCTGAATTTGCTTAATCTAACATTAAGATCAGGAAATTGCGATGGGTGTACAAGTGATACACATGCTCTTAATCCTTCTGTGCGAGTACTGCCTGTTATTGAGAGTGCTATAGCACTTATACCATAGTAAAACAATTCCTCAATAAGTTGCTCACCGGTAAATCCCGGATAGGCAATGGTAAAATAGAACCCATCTGCCACAGGCCGGTTAATATCTTTATCGTACACAATGTGAAACCCGTTTTTGAGGAACACCTCTTTCATGGTATGCGCTTTTTCAGCATAAACTTTTACATCTTCCAGAAAATTGTAAGTTCCATCATTAGCTGCCTTTAACATTGCAGCCAGTGCATATTGTGCTGAGTGTGCCGTTCCGGAGCTAAGCGCATATACTGTCCCGAATATCATCGCCCTTCCGAATATATCACTACTGTAGTACTTAAGCAAGTTTGCTGATCGCTGAGCGAAAAGTTTGTTTGAAATTACCATCATACCGATACGCTGGCCAGCATAACTGAAAACCTTTGAACTTGAGATAAACAATATATAGTTATCAGTATACTTGGCAACAGATGGCTGATATGGAGGTAATCCTGGTTGTGAATAATCATTTCTAAAATCCATACCGAAATAAGCCAGGTCTTCACAAATTACAACATTGTATTTTGTTGCCAACTCCCCAATAATTTGAAGCTCTTCTTCTGTAAAACAAATCCACGAAGGGTTGTTTGGATTAGAATAAAGTACTGAATGAATTGTACCGGTACTTAAATAGGATTCCAGTTTGTCTCTTAATTTCTCACCACGATAATCATAAACATCAAAGCTTTCATACTTCTGACCTAGCACTTTATGTTGCTGTTTATGAACAGGGAAACCTGGATCAATAAAGAGCGTTGTATCACGGATTTCATCTAAGCGGGCCAAAGTGAGGAAGGCTGCAAAACTTCCCTGCATGCTGCCAACTGTTGGTATACATGAACCTGGGTCAACATCTATATCGAGGAAATTCTTTACAAAGCGGGAAATCTCTGTTTTTAATTCACTTGTTCCATCAATATCAGGATAAATAGAGGCAACTCCATCACGCAATGCCTTGATCTCAGCCTCAGTACCTATGGCAGGAGGCGCTAATCCAGGGATGCCCATCTCCATGCGGATAAATTTCTGACCTGTTTCTTTCTCAATCAGGTCAATAATTTTCTTAATTTCCCTGATACTGGCTTTGCCAACACAAGGGATGTTCATTTTTTGAATTACGGATTGTACTACCTCAAAATCAATTGGTGTGTCGTTCCTGAATTGTGCCTTCATTACTTTACTGATTTCATTATGATTAAATTTCTTTTTATCTTACTTATTATGCTTGTAAGATTCGTCTTTTGCAATCTGGTGTTTATCGGTGCAATTTAAAATAATTAGTCGTAATTAGAAGACTAAGATAAAAATAATTTCTATAACTTTGATTATCAACGACTCTTGACAGAAGCTATAGCAAGAATCAAACCCAGGGCTATGCTAAGTAAGGCTGCAAACAGAACCTGAAATTCGGCAGGAAGCATAAAAGTGAGCGTATGTGCAGGGTACCAGAAAAAAGGTATAGTCTTTTTAAAGACGAAATTCCATTGAATATCCCAGTTCAAATCCTTTAAAATTTGAGTCACATTTATTGGCGTTAATAAGCCTCTGACTGTACCACCGGTGTTTAGAATATGTGTATCAGTAACTTTATGAGTGGTCATCATTATTGGGGCATATATAGTGTTCATCATAAAGCTGATGGAGAAGGCAATTAATAGTTTCCCAAATGTTAACCCTCCAGTGTACGTAGCTCTCACATTCTCCATTCCTATAAAGGTCAGTAGGTCTATAGTGCCTGAAGTGAAAATAATGAATGCGGCTTTTATAGTGATACCAAGCAAACCCCAAACTATAGCCCTGGGCATTATACCAAAACCCGGAAAAGTGTATTCTCCTGATTTTATTCGTAAACCAATCATTTCTCCAATAGTTGCCAGAATAGCAAATTTCACAAAGCTCATGATAAATCCATGATGCTGATTGAAGTTCTCGTAATATGAGTATAGGTTATTACTTAAAAAGAAAGGGAGGAACAATAGTAATAGGAACAGAGTAAAGTAGAGGTCATTTCTTTTCATTGAAGGCGTATTTTAAGCCTTGCAAAGGTAGGAGTGTTTAATTGTATTCCAAATAGATGAATTTTCTATTTGGGCATAGTTGTGACGGATTTTTCAAATGATGGATGAGAATGACTTTCCTTCGTTCAATTCTAATGAACTGACTCCACGAGCAATTTTCTCTTATAATAAACTGAAAGCAGAATACCGTTGATGATAAAAACCAGCCAAACTATTGAAATGGCAGCAACTTCATAATAGTACTCACGATGTAATCCATACTTGAAGGAAACCAGTAACAGGGCCAGAATGGAAATGAAAAAACCAGTTAAGAAGACTATCCTGATTGCTTTTTCAGGTTTATATTCAGGTGAGAACACAAAAGCAAAAAATATAAATGATACACTTAATAACAAGTAACCAAGTTCTTCAAGCACAATGAAATATCCATGTGGGTTATATTGTGAAAGCATAGCTATTCCCTCAGTTTCAGTGTTGAGTAGACTTGGTTGAACAACAGACAATTGAACAAAATAGTCAGCTATTAAAACTAACGCACCTGCAACAGCAAAGATCAAACCTGATGTGCTGTTAACTTTTTTCTCATGATTTGTATGATGATGAATAACAACTACCGCTGGTATATATATCAGGAAGAGGAATATAGCAGCATACATCCAGTAATAGTCTCGTGGAAAGCGGTCTGCTATATCGTGAAAAGGATACTCATAACACCCTTCTAAACAAAAAGGGCCAGATAAAGGTGGTGTCATCACGGCAATTGCGAAGGTGCCTGTAGTGAAAACTGATAGAAGTATGAAAATCAACCAGGGACGGGTACTAAGCATAAATTAGAGCTAAAGTTCATAATTTAAAAGTTCTGCTGTGGCCTTATTGGCTTCATATTGTAGTTGAAGAAGCTGATCAACATTATCATAATAGAGGGACAGTTCAACCATATACTCAATAAGCGAGATCTCACCTGAATCAAGCGCTTTCTTCAATAGTCCAGAATTGCTGAACTGCTTTAGTTGAGCCCTGAACTCATCAGCTGAGTTGTTAAGCCTGACGGCACGATCATATCTTGACCTCATCTTCAGATTGTATAGTAAAGCCTTATCCTCAAGCAAACTTTCAAATGCTATTGATCTGGCACGCGCCGCCTTGACTGTGTTCTTGTTTTCCCACAAAGGAATGGTAATACCTAAGGTAATTCCACTGAATTTTTCAATTGCAACATCCTCACTCATGTATCCAACACTTAGCTTTGGCAATGACATGGCTGAGTTTAAACTGGCCTGATTACTGCTTATTTCGCTTTCCTTTCTGATACTTAAAAGCTCAGGGTTATTATCACTGGTTGACTTTAGCCATTGTTCAAAATCAGTTAATGCAATAGGGCTAACATATACCGTGTCGGGTATTACTAACTGTTTGCCACCGTTAAGAGCAATAAGATTTGACAATAGTGTGGTTCTGTCACTTTGATAACTCTCCAGTTTTTTAACAATGTTAAGCAGACTTGACTGGGCTTTATTGTACTCAAGTATATTTGCATCACCTGATTTAAACCTTGAATTATAAGCATCTGCAATCGCCTGAGCATGTGCCAGTCTTCTGTTCATCTCTGCAATTGACGAATTCAGATGAACTATATCAATAAACCACATCCTGACCTGATTGATTATTGAAAGATACTCTCTTCTGTAATTCAGGTCAACCTGCTGGTTAAGTAATTCTGAATTTCTCGATTTATAAGTATAGGAGGTCGGGAAATCAAAGGTTTGCACTATACTGAAATCTTTTCGGTTCCCTAAATTTGTTGGGGCACCCCACAGATAATTAAACCCAATTTCCGGGTTGGAAGGAAATAGTCCGATCTTGTTTTGCAGTTTTTCAGCATCGGCCATTTTCTTTAAAGACTTGATTTGGTTATTATTACTTTCTATTTCTTCAAGTAAAAGCTCGTAGGAATTTTGAGAATTTTTAGAAGGTTCATTTTGTGAATAGCCATAATAACCAACAAGTGAAATCAGGAATACAGAGATGATTGTTTTTTTCATTCTTGCTCATTCTTTAAAATACCACGACTTGAAAGTATGCTGTAAACGATTGGGACAATATAAATATTAAGAAGTGTGGAAGTTAACAAACCTCCTAGTATTACTTTTGCCATAGGGCTCTGGATTTCATTACCAGGCAAATCACCCATTACCGCCAAGGGAATTAATGCAAGTGCTGCTGTTAGAGCAGTCATTAAAATAGGGTTCAACCGATCAGCTGAGCCTGTTGTTATCGTTTCAAATAATGATACACCTTTATTCTGCATGCTGATATAATTTGACACTAGAAGAATACCATTTCTGGTAGCAATACCAAAGAGTGTTATAAAACCAATAATAGCTGGGATACTGAGTATACCAGAGGTGAAGAAAATTGCAAATACGCCCCCAATTAAAGCCAGGGGTAAATTTAAAAGAATAATACCTGAAAGTTTAAAGTTACGAAATTCCTGGAACAGTAACAGTAGTATTACCAGTATTGCTAAAATTGATGTAATCATGAGCGTTCTTGATGCCCGTTCTTCACTCTCAAATTGCCCTCCATATTCCACTCTATATCCTTCCGGAAGATTAATGTTTGTGTCAATTGCCTTTTTTATATCGGTAACAACACCTCTGAGATCACGATCGGCAACATTAGCGGAAATAACTATTTTCCTCTGGACGTTTTCATGGCTAACAGCACTTGGTCCTGAAACTGATACAACATCAGCAACTTGTTCAAGTGGTACTTTCCTGCCATCATATGTATCAATAAGGGCTGACTTGATACCATCAATTGTTTGAGTATAATCAGGTGTTAACCTAAGGATTAAATCATAGCTACGTTGTCCTTCATAGATATCAGCAAGTTTTTCACCTCCAAAAGCTATCTCAACATACTCATTGAAAGTTTCAATCGGAATCTGATAATAAGCGAGCATCTCACGATTAGCTCTGATTTGTATCTGGGGAATTTCTACTTGTTGTTCAACATTCACATCCACAAGCCCTTCGATATCAATAATCGCATTTTTCACTTCATTACCAATGCTGAACATTTTACTTAAATCAGTACCGAATAATTTTATAGCAATATTGGCTCTTGTTCCAGATAGCATGTGGTCAATCCTGTGACCTAGTGGCTGACCAACTGTAGCAGCAATAGCAGGTATTGCAGCTAGTTTTGAACGCACATCCATCAAAAATTCTTCTCTGCTTCGCTCCTGGAGTTCAAAATTAACATCAATTTCTGCACTGTTAGTTGTTTGAGAATGTTCATCAAGCTCACCTCTGCCAGTTCTTCGGGCTGTACTGGATATTTCTGGTATTGACAGCAGTTCTCTCTCAACCAGTTTACCGAGTTCATTTGATTCTTCAAGCGATGTGCCTGGTTTTGTGATGACTGATAGTGTTAATGATCCTTCATTAAATTCAGGCAAAAAGCTACGTCCCATTGAAAGGAACAGTATTACTGTAACAGCAAACAATGCTAACGTTGAATACAGTATAGCACGTTTGTGTTTGAGCGCCCACTTAAGTGATATTAAATAATGACGAACCAGATTCCTTACCAACCATTTTTCCTTTTCATTTCTGGTCAGGTAGTTCTCATTGGTAAGGAGCATATTGGAAAGGAGTGGAGTAAGTGTCATTGCAACGATCATTGAAATGAACAACGACACAATAAATGAAATACCAAGTGGCTGAAGCATTCTTCCTTCCATGCCACTTAAGAAGAATAGTGGAATGAAGGCAACTATAATGATGAGAGTTGCATTGAATATAGAAGCTCTGATCTCTACTGATGCATTGTAAACTACCAGGTGTGCAGGCTGCCTCAATTCAACGGGTTTTGCTCTGTTTTGCCTGAGTCGCTTATAAACATTCTCAACATCAATAATGGCGTCATCAACTAATGACCCGATGGCAATGGCCATGCCGCCAAGGCTCATAGTATTTATGCTCAAACCTAGTAATTTCATTACAAGTATTGTACCCAGTAAGGAGAGCGGAATGGCAACCAACGATATGATCGTAGTGCGGAAACTTCCAAGAAATAGAAAGAGTATAATTACAACAAAAATTCCTCCTTCAATAAGAGTTTTAGATACATTTCTTACCGATGTTTCAATGAAATCAGCTTGTCTGAAAATTTTGGTATCAAGCTTCACGTCTGGAGGCAGAGTTTTTTGAATTATTGCAAGGTTCTGCTCAATTCTCTCAGTAACATCAAGCGTATTTGTATTTGGCTGTTTTGAAACTGAAATAATGATTGCTGGTGCAGCATTTTCAGAACCATAGCCCATTTTTACTGCAGGACCAATTGTAATGTGAGCAACATCATTTAACCTTACTGGCTTATTGTTTACTGATCTTAGATATGTATTTCCAAGAACCTCAACATTATTTGTACGTGCTATCCCTCTTACAACGTACTCATTGCCATACTGTCTGACCACCCCTCCTGAAGAGTTCTTGCTTATACTTCTACAAACGGAAGCTATATCCTGTAGGCTGACCCCGTAATATTTCATCTTGAAAGGATCAGCCAGAACCTGATACTGCTTTAAATCACCTCCTATTATAGTTACTTGTGATACACCTCCAGTGGAAAGAAGCATTGGTTTTATATTCCAGTCGGCTATTGTTCTTAACTCCATCATTGTCGTGCTGTCAGCCTGAATCCCTATGAAAAAGATTTCACCCATAACACTCGACTGAGGGGCCAGCACTGGTTGACCAACACCAAGAGGTAGTTGAGATGATACACTAATTAACTTTTCACTTACTATTTGGCGGGCTTTGAAAATATCAGTTCCCCAATCAAATTCTACCCAAACAAATGAAAAACCTTGCGCTGAAGTTGACCGAACTCTACGTACATCAGTTGCTCCATTAACTGCCGATTCTATGGGGAAGGTCACCATACGTTCTACTTCTTCTGATGCCATACCATGGGCATCAGTCATCACAACAACGGTTGGCGCGGTGAGGTCGGGGAAGACATCAACATCCATGTTCATTGCAGTTCGCACACCAGCGATTACAAGTATTATTGATCCGAGTAATACGAGGTATTTATTGTTGAGCGAAAACCTGATTAAGCTATTTAACATTGCAATGTTTATTAGTGTACATGACCTGCATGAGGATCCAGGGTTCCTGATGATTGAGATAGTTTTACATGTATAGCTCCCTGTGTAATAATCCTCTCTTTTTCGCTTAATCCACTGGTCACCTCAGTTCTGATACCATCAGTTGCGCCGGGCTGTACCTGCCTCTTCTCAAATAGCTCAGGATTGATCTGAACAAATACATAATACACACCCTGATCTTCTAGTATTGCCTCATTTGGAATTGTAATTACTTTAGCATTTCCTTCTGTTTTAAGGTAAAGTTCAATAAACTCGCCAGGCATAAAAGCTCCATTATTTTCTATCTGGAGGCTTACCGGGATTAAAAAGTTTTCACTTCCTACACTTTTACCAATAGATAATATTTTACCGTTAAGTTCTTCGAGCGTAAAATTGTTATTACTATTCTGCGACTTTAGGACTGCTGTTTTAATTGATGCAAGATATGGGGCGTATTTCTGCCTGACTTCGGCTCTTATGAGCAGATTCTTATTCTGACTAATGGCTAAAACTGGTTGCCCTGCCTCAACATACTCACCATTGCTAACAAAAATATTACGGATAAAGCCATTCATAGGACTCTTGATCGTTTGACCTGAGGAGTTAAAATTTTCAGACAAATTATCATAAAGAGTCTTGGTATTCTCATATCTGGTTCTAGAGCTCTGTAATTCTCTTTCTGAAACAATCTTATCCTTGGCTAGCTCAGCCTGTCGCTCATATTCAGCTTTAGCGTTTTCAAAGTTGCTTTTAGCTTCATTGAACCGCACAATACTGTTATTTTCAGCCAATGTGCTTCCTGATACGGAAAGCAGAGTTTGACCACTACTAACGCTCTGTCCTTCAGTAAGATTGCTTCCTGAATATTTTACAACCCCGGTAATACTTGCTGTTACCTGCACCTCATCACCTTGTGCAGGTTGAACCTGGGCCGATGTCTTTATAATTTGCCCGAAGGATTCAAACCTGGGAAAGTCGGTAGCAAAATCCACCTTCCATGATTGTTCCTTCGTAAAAACGAGAGAATTTGTTCTTGATACTTCATCTGCCTGTTCACTATGAAGTGCTTCATGTTGCGAATCATATACTACCTGGTTTGGAATTCTCATCTCAGAAGTTTTGCCTTCATGCTCTATTTCAAAGATCAGCTCTGCTTCCCCCGTTGATTTAGGCCTGATATCAAAACTGTAAATTCCTTTTCTTGAAGGTTTATCAAGCGTTTGAGATACTTCCTTGTCACCGGTTACAATTCTTAGTGTAACTGTTCCTCTCTCAAGAGCTTTAAAGTCAGGCAAATGTGAAAAATGCGATAATACATTGCTTTGCTGTCCGGCTACAAATGGATCAGCTTCTGCAAAAAGCTCAAACGAACTATTATATGATGTAAACTGCAGCTTTACTTCCTCGTGCTCATGATCAGTTACTACAGTATTATTGCGATCACACGCTGATGAAAAAAAAGCCGTTAAAATGAAGACCAATATGTATTTTATCATATTTTAGAAATAAGTAGTAGAATGATTGGTTATCCTTAAGATTTAAACTTGAATATAGATTGGATCAGATGGCTTGACAAAAATAATGAAAAATGAAATGGATAGTATAAACATTCATGAATACATAATCCAGCAAGCACCATCAGAGAGAGACATAAGTAAAAAAGAGCAATCCCGTTTCATAGGCATTGCTCTAAAAAGTTTAAAATAAATATGACTATTTACAGACCTGAGGAAATTTCAAACAACCGGGAATTTACTTTTTGGGAGAATAATCAATCGTTTTAGTTTGCTCGATTTCTTTTTCGATAATAACTTTTTCTTCTCTAATTTCCTTTAATTCATCCTGTTTGTTGATTTCAGCTTTACGTAATCGTCTAGCTTCTTTCTGTTGTTTCTTAAGGGCTTTCAATCTGGCTTTTTCAGCTTTTCTTTCGGCTTTGGCTATTCGTTTTTCTTCTTTGATAGCTTTCTTTGCTTCACTTACAGCTTTCTCATTGTTCTTTACAGTTTCCTGAGCATTTTGAATATCCTTTTTATCCTTTTTGATCTGTTTTTCAGCCTTTTTTATATCCTTCTCAGTTACTTTGCCACCATCATTATTCCATCCCTCTTTATTGCCAATTTCAGATGTTTTTTCATAACCTCTTACCTTATCACTTGATTCGGCTTTGCCATCACGTCCAGGAGGAACTGGTGCGCTTGGAGGAACAGGTGCTTCAACGGTTCTTGCGTGTCGCTCTTTTTCTTTCTTTTCTTTCTTTTCAGCTTTTTCAACTTTCTTTTGTTGATCATCAACAACGCTTTGAGCGGAAACACTTACTGGTACGGCAATTGCAATTGCACATGCCAATAATAAGGAATAAAGTGTAGTCTTTTTCATGATGGTATAGTTTTAAAATTAGTTTATTAATACTGAAACTCACAACGTTCAATAATCGTGCCTGAAAGGTACTAAGAAAACTTTAGTGTTAATTATAAAAAAATAAAATTTGTTACCATCGTTCGTATTGACACTACTGATAATAGAATATTGGAAAAATGATTACCTTTGTACCCCTTTTGAAAAAGAACTATGATTAATATCACTTTACCTGATAATACTATAAGGCAGTACCCTGAAGGTACCACTTCACTTGATATTGCACGCAGCATAAGCGAAGGATTGGCACGTAATGTTCTCTCAGCTACTGTTAATGGAGAGATATGGGATGCTACCAGGCCAATACATAATGACGTTAGCCTTAAGCTAAATACATGGGATTCAACCGAAGGGAAGTTTACCATGTGGCATTCGTCAGCTCACCTTCTGGCTGAAGCGGTTGAACAGCTATACCCCGGTGTGAAATTTGGAATTGGGCCTGCAATTGAGAATGGCTTTTACTACGATATGGATTTTGGCGACAGGCAGATATCATCTGAAGACCTGAAAACCATTGAAGATAAAATGCTTGCTTTGGCACGTGAAAAACAGACTTATACCCGTCGCGAAGTTTCAAAAGAGGAGGCTTTATCTTATTTCTCAGATAAGAAAGATGAATATAAAATAGAGTTGATTCAGGATCTTGCGGATGACCAGATAACTTTCTATGAATCGGGCACTTTTACTGACCTGTGTCGCGGACCCCATTTGCCTGATACAAGCCCGATCAAAGCAGTAAAGCTTCTGAATATTGCAGGAGCATACTGGCGGGGAGATGAGAAACGTAAACAGCTTACCAGGATCTATGGCATCACTTTCCCGAAGCAAAAAGAACTTACAGATTACCTTGAATTACTTGAAGAAGCAAAAAAACGTGATCACCGTAAATTAGGTAAGGAACTTGAATTATTCACTTTTTCGCAGAAAGTAGGGCAGGGGTTACCTTTATGGCTGCCTAAAGGTGCCATGTTGCGTGAACGCCTGGAGCGTTTTCTGCGTAATGTGCAGCAAAAAGCCGGATATCTTCCGGTAATCACTCCGCATATTGGAAATGTTGAACTTTATAAAACTTCAGGCCATTTCCAGAAATATGGGAAAGATAGTTTCCAACCAATTGACACACCTGTTGAAGGTGAGCAATTCATGTTAAAACCTATGAATTGCCCTCATCATTGTGAAATATTCGCTGCAAAACCCCGGTCATACAAAGATCTGCCACTTCGATTTGCAGAATTTGGTACTGTGTATCGTTATGAGCAGAGTGGTGAATTACATGGATTAACCAGGGTTAGAGGGTTCACTCAGGATGATGCGCACCTTTTTTGTATGCCTGATCAAATCAAAACAGAGTTCATCTCTGTTATTAATATCGTTCTTCATATCTTTAAGACTCTTAACTTTAATGATTATACTGCACAGATCTCTCTGCGCGACAAAAATGATCGTGAAAAGTATATAGGAAGTGATGAGAATTGGGAAAAGGCTGAATCAGCAATTATGGAAGCTGTTGAAGAAGCAGGGTTAAATGCTGTTATCGAATACGGAGAAGCTGCTTTCTATGGTCCGAAACTTGATTTCATGGTAAAGGATGCGCTTGGCCGTAAATGGCAGCTTGGAACTATTCAGGTTGACTACAATCTGCCTGAACGTTTTGAGTTAGAGTACATTGGTAGTGACAATCAAAAACACCGCCCCATTATGATCCACCGTGCACCTTTTGGCTCGATGGAACGTTTTGTAGCTGTTCTAATAGAGCATACGGGAGGAAATTTCCCGTTGTGGTTGAATCCTGAACAGGTAATAATATTACCTATCAGCGAAAAATATATGGATTATTCAAAAAAACTTTCAGATATCCTAAATAATTCCGAAATTCGCAGCCAAATTGATGAAAGAAGTGAAAAGACCGGTCGGAAGATCCGGGATGCTGAAATCCGTAAGATTCCTTTCATGCTAATAGTTGGCGAGAAAGAAGAAGCAGAAGGAACAGTTTCAGTTCGACGTCATGGAGTAGGTGACCTTGGGTCATTTACTGTTGACGATTTCGTGAATCTTGTTAATAAAGAAATTAAAGAGGTCATGCAGTAAATGCAGGCATCAATTATAAACTAACCAAAGGAGGAATAGATATAGCAACGCCGTTTAGAAATACCAGAGGTCCGAGGCCCATGCACAGAAAGCAGGAGGATCCGCACTTCATCAATGAAAAAATTAAAGCACCCGTTGTAAGGGTAGTTGGTGATAATGTTGAACAGGGAATATATAACATCAAGGATGCCCTGGCAATAGCGCAAAAGCTTGACCTTGATCTTGTAGAGATTTCACCTACTGCTAATCCACCAGTTTGTAAAGTAACTGATTATAAAAAGTTCCTTTATGAAATGAAGAAAAAGCAGAAGGAAATCAAAGCTAAGTCAGCAAAGATTGTGGTTAAAGAAATAAGACTTGGGCCAAATACTGATGAGCATGACTTCAATTTCAAACTTAAACATGCTATTAAGTTTCTTGAAGAAGGTGCAAAAGTAAAAGTGGAGGTGCTATTCAGAGGAAGAAGTATTGTTTATAAAGACCAGGGTGAAATAAAACTCCTGCAATTTGCTTCATTACTCGAAGATTACGGGAAAGTTGAAAAACTCCCACTGCTTGAAGGTAAGCGTATGATAATGATCATCGCTCCTAAAAAATAGAAGTTTTTAATCTCAATATAAACCAAATTAACAAATCAGGTAATGCCAAAAATGAAGTCTAAATCCGCTGCCAAGAAAAGGTTTGATTTAACCGGCACCGGTAAACTGAAAAGGAAGCATGCTTACAAAAGTCACATTCTGACTAAAAAATCAACAAAACGTAAACGTAATTTAACTTACTCTACTATTGTTGACAAAGCAGATGCGAAGAATGTAAGAGAAATGCTCCAATAATCGTGTTAATCAATTTTTATTAACCCTTGCTTTCTGCTCCAAAGAGTTTGCTTGTGAAAGTTAAACCGCGAAAGTGAAAAACAATTAAACAAAATGCCAAGATCAGTAAACGCAGTTGCCTCAAGGGCACGCAGAAAAAAACTTCTCAAAGCTGTTAAAGGACAGTTTGGTAGAAGGAAAAATGTTTGGACGGTTGCTAAAAATGCATACGAAAAAGGCATGGTGTATGCATACCGTGACAGACGCCAGAAAAAACGCAATTTCCGTAGTTTGTGGATTACCCGTATTAACGCAGGTGTACGTGAATATGACATGTCATACTCTGTTTTCATGGGAAAACTCCACGCAAAGAATATCAATCTCGACCGTAAGGTTCTTGCCGACCTTGCCATGAATCATCCAACAACATTTAAAGCTATAGTTGACGCTGTTAAATAGGTTGTGTTGAAGATTAATAAAACGCCAAAGACCTGTTATTGCTAACAGGTCTTTGTTTTTTTCAGTTTCTTTATTCAGCTTTTTTTTCAGGCTCAGAAAGCTTAAATTTAATTGGCATATTAAACTGAACAGGTACCGGTTCACCTTTTACCTTGCCGGGTTTCCATGCAGGCATGTTCTTAATAACTTCAAGGGCTATTTCATCAAGTCCACCACCAATTCCACGAAGCACTTTTTCATTAGTAATTGAGCCGTCAGGTTCAACAACAAAGGTTATGAAAACAGTACCCTCAATACCCTGCTTTCTTGCTTCTTCAGGGTATTTAAGATTATTCTTAATATATTCTATTCTCGCATCATCTCCGCCGGGGAATGCAGGAGTTTCCTCTACAACTGAATAAACACGACTACCTTCCGCTTTATATGGAACAGGCATATTCTTTGAAAATGTATCACCGGCACCAGGATCACCATATGCCTTATCTTTCTTATCATCGTTAAGTTCAAATTTAATTGGAATTGTCATCTCATAGCTAACAGGCTTATTATCCTTTCTTGCTGGTATCCATTTAGGCATATTAATGATTGCATCGTATGCTACTTTGTCGAGAGAAGGAAATACGTTCTTAAGGATTTTTACATTAGATACTTCTCCAGTAGGTGTTATAACAAATTGAACATAAATCGTTCCTTCTTTTCCAGCTTTGCGTGCGTCATCAGGATAAGGGGTGTTGGCACTAAAGTATTCAATCCTTGCCTTATCTCCACCGGGAAATTGTGCAGGTGAATCTGGCAGGTCAGTTGCCGTTTTCATAGTTACTTTTTCAATTTTACCAGTATTCTGTTTTTTACGGCTAGTGTCTTGATTACCAATTATCAGTGGACCATTGATGCCGATTTCTTCATTCTCTGAGAATGTTATTGGATACAGGAGTTTGTATTGAACAGGATGACCATCTATAGTAGCTGGAGACCAGTTCTTAACTTGTTTTATATAGTTTATTGCAAATTCATCAAGGATTTTACCGGCACTCTCTGCTATTTTAACATCCCTTGTAGTACCATCAGCCAGCACGATGAGGCTCACTATAACCTTTCCATCTAATCCTTTAATTGATGGATCCATAAATGCAGCTAGCATTTCCATATTCGCGACAGGAGCAGGTGGAATAGTATCACCTGAATTATCCTCTGCTAATTGATACAATGGAGCATTGCTTGTTTTTGTAAGCAGCTCCTTATTTGTGGTAACCATAGCTGTAACAGATATTGCTGAGGCAGCAATGAACAGTCCTAAAGCTATCCTTTTTACACTGAATTTACCGGAGTTAAGATTGTTGATCATCTTGATACGTTTTTTAGTATGCAAACTGAAATTGTTAGATATTGCTGAAGATTGAGGATTCAGATAAAAGGAAAGTATAAGGTCACTGTAATCATATCGGTCATAAACGCCAATAACTTTGGAATCTGCCTGATACTCATGTACCTCTGAAAGGAGCCTTGAAGTGATATGGGCGAATGGACTGAACCAGAGCACCGACCTGAAAATACCTGATATCACTCTGTCAATACTGTGTTTTTCTTTTACATGACAGAACTCATGCTTTAGTATCATATCGAGCTGAGGATGTGTAAGATCAGCAGGGGAGAGGAAAACCCATGAGAAAAAAGAAAAAGGACTCTTCACTGAGTTTTCAAGCTCAACTTTCCCGATGGCTGTATAGTGCTGTTTGGATCTTAAGCGCTTTTGAATGATGGCGATTATGGATATTACCATGCCTGTTAGTAATACCAGTGAGATGCCATAATATAATAATGCCGGTATGTCTGAAAGTTTGAAAAAATTCTGCCCGGGAGGTGTAGCTGCTATAGCTGTTTCAGGAATAGAGATAGTAAATACCGGCAAATTAGCTGATTGTTCCTGTATTCCAACCGGGTAAGGGATAAGTGGAATCACCAGGGGAACTATCATTGCTGTAATCAGGGCAAATCTCATCAGTACAAATCTGTTGGATTGCCTGAGAGCGAAATAGTAAAAAACCAGTAATATGGCATTTATTAGTGCAGCTTTGATCAGATATATAAACAGTTCAGTCATTTTGCTTTTGCTTTTCTTGAATTTGTTTGTCAATAAGCTTTTTTAACTCTTCCAGTTCATTTACAGAAAGCTTATCATCATGGGCAAAGAATGATACCATTTGCTTATATGAATTACTGAAATAACCGTTCAATAATTGACCGAACGAGTGTTTGGTATATTCTCTTTTGGTAACAGTTGGAAAGTATATGTATGATTTGCTTCCCGGTTCATGATCAATAAACCCTTTCTTTTCGAGGATTCTAACAATAGTAGATACAGTGTTGTATGCGGGTTTTGGCTCAGGGAAGTGGTCAAGAAAGTCATTTATATATCCCTTGCCAACCTTCCAAACTATCTGCATTACTTGCTCTTCCGCTTTAGTAAGTTCTCTCATAATTTGCTCTTCTGCTTTAGTAAGTCCTCTCATAATTTGCTCTTGCTTTAGTAAGTTCTCTCATAACTTGATCTACTGCTTTAGTGTTCTCTCATAATGGTGAATTACTTTTAACACCTAAACACTTAGTTTATATGCAGTACAAATTTACAACTAAAAACTTAGTTTGTCAAGTAAATTGCCAAATATTTTATGTGTATCCACATAATTATTTGAGCTACTGTCAATTAAGCAGGTGGAAAGCAGGTGGATGGAATTATTCCTGATTAAGTTTTTGGAGAATCGCCTTCATTTGATCGGTAAGAATTTTTTTGGCGACTATCTTTTTTTGCTCATCTATAAGAAACATTACAGGAGAACTGTGAACGTCATATAACTCTCTGAAATCTCCCGACATGCTATAATAGCCATTAACATTTATCCAATTCATTTCATTCTTCCGAATATAGGTTTTCATTTCTTTCCATGAGGTGTCCATGCATATTGCATATACCTCAAAGTTATATTTGTCACGGTATTCATTGTAGAATGAAGTCATTAACGGAGTCTCCTTCTTACAGTGACTACACTCAGGGTCCCAGAAATACAACAATGTATATTTACGCTTAATTGAATGTAATGATTTTGGGTTTTGCAATGTATCAAGTAAAATAAGCTCAGGTGCAGTTTTACCTATGAGTATGGGTCTTAAAACATTAGCGCGCTTAATCAGGTTTTCTTTAACGGTAGGATTCATCCATGACATTTTAGGATCACCATAATACTTATCAACAAGATGCACCACAATAGCATCATGACCCATTATTTCAGAACTCTCATATTTCACCGTAAGATACCACATTAAATATTTAAAACTTTCGCGATTACCTTTAGTCATTGCTAACAAACGGTCAATTGATGCTATAATGGAATCAGGAGCCGGAACTGTAAGTTTAGTCAGGTATTGCTCAGTTTTGCTATGAAGTACAGGAGTCCTGATAACCCTATCGTCCGACAGATCAATATTATCGAAGAAATGAGCTTTGTAATAGTTAAAAGCAAAAACAGAATCAGGTCTACCGTTTGATAACATTGGAATTTCAGGGTTGTCAGGCTCTTGCATAGATTTTAGGAATACAGAAATAAACTTGCCCTTATATCGGTTTATTAATCCATCGATATAATTGATAACTACATTATTAAGGCTATCAATTCTGGCAGTTATATTTTTATGGTCCAGGTTACCGGGCTTAAGTTGTTTCCTCTGAGCTTGAAGTTGCGACATCATCTGCTGTTTATCAGAGAGAAAATTTATATAGCTGAACAAAATGGAATTCTCCTCGCTATCTTTTGACCTTAGGCTTGCCGGAATGCTATTAGCATTACCCGTAATTGTAAATTTATAGTCCCCCGATATAATAAAATCGAATAGTTTCTTTTTGTTTGAACCAGCTATAACATACATACCGGCTGGGAGGAGGGAGTCACCTTCAAAATGGTAATTTGACTTCTTATCAAGATAGGCCGTATCAACAATGAACTGTTTATCACCAACATAGCTGGCAAGTATAAGAATACTATCGTTCAATCCATTTATATTCAGTGTGATTGAATATTTACTCTGTGCGCTTGAATTAGAGAGAAGTAACGTAATTATGAAGCAGGTAAGGAGCAATCTGATAATTTTCATAGACTTGATCATTTCCTGACAAACTTACATAATAAATTGTTAATAAAAGTCACATATAATGTGATTTGTAAGAGCTTCAGACTTAATACAACATTTCATTTTTATTCACCAAACTGATGGAGAAATTGATAATCTTTACTATTTTTGTTAAAAACCACTGAATATGAAGACCCTCAGTTCATTGTTGCTAATGTTTTTTTGTCTCAATTCTTTTGCCTCAAATGATGATCTTAGAAAACTTCTTAATGAAAGGAGGCAACTGGAGATTTCATACCAGAAATTACAGGACTCTGTATTCACCGGCAGGGTACTTAAACTTTACTTACTAAATGAACAGTTAGCTAAAATTACTTCAAAGGATGACAGTATAATCAACCTGACTAAATCATTGATTAAAAATGAAGATTCATTGGCTGATTCTATTAGCAAAGCTAATATACGATTGTCACAATTGTCATTTGACAATGACAGGTTGCAGGAAAGGACTATTAATGACATGAAAATGATGCTCATTCTAAAAATAGCTGTGGCCGTGCTTTTAGTGGTTATATTGGTTCTTATATATTTAATGGTGGTTACCAAAAATAAAGTAGGTGCAGGCCGTAATTACGAGGAAGAAATTAGTGGTCTGGAAAGTCTTAATGTAAGTTTAAAAAAAGAAATAGACAGACAAAAAGTTCGCGAATTGCAATTTAAAGATGATCTTGAGCGATCCATAAAATCGGAGCAAGAAAGATATAACTCGCTGAATGAAGGTTATAATCAACTTCTTACTGAAGTACAGTTACTAAGGAAAACATTAAGTAATCAAGAGCTGGAGACTAATGAAAATTCCAAAGCACAAATAAATCAGCTTAAGTCTGATAATGACCAATTAGTAATGAAAACATCGGAATTACAACTGGAACTTGAGGAGGCTAAGATTAAAAACAAGGCAATCCTGAATAAGATAAGTAAACTGATAACTGACCTATCGAGCGTTAATCAAGCCTAATTGAAAGGTAAACACGCCTGGTGTATTCTTGAATTCCTGGTTTTGTATGACTTTGAGCCAGCTCCACAGGGTAAAGAATAATCGCTGTAACTATGGCTTCTATTGAACACATAAGTCAGACCTAAAGAAAAAATTGAATAATAATCTTTAATTCCGGTTGAACCCTCATGTGCATCAACTAAATCGTTACCCGTTACTCTAAATGAAATTTCAGTTGAAAGATTCAGGTGGTTATTAACTTCATAGCTGCAACCTATTCCAAGTTTTAGGATAGGTGTACCTGATTCTATTTTAGTTGTAATACTGTTTTCTTGATCGTCTAAGTTACCACTTTGAAGAATCCGCCGCTCTACAGAATTGAACTGCATAAATCCGATACCTGTTGTTGAAAACACTTCTGCTCGTCCAATCATATAAGGGAAAATTAGGCGTGAAACGCTAATATGCGATGATAAGGAGACCTCATTAAAATCACTGTTAAAATAATACTGCAACCCGTCATTTTTGCCCTTCAGTTTACCGTCTATGTAACTGAAATTCAGTGATAACACTGAACTCAATTGGTGACCAATTGATAAACCAAAGGCTCTATCACTTTCATTTGCCAGTTTTTTCAATGGTTGTCGGTCATAAACGCTTAAGTCGCCATAAAAAGATGAAACACCTCCACTAATACCAACTGTGAAGTTTTTATTCCAGTTAAAAGATTGTGCCAGGGTTGAAGTATGAAAAAGTTGTAATAATAAGAATCCAAGGAGTATTGAATATTTCATTTTTGAACCGGATAAAGACATTATTCTTATAACTTTTAAGACTAGTTTACCTCTCGTAATAAGCGGGATAAACTAAGAAATTCCAACAGTTTATCAATAAATATTTAAAAAGTAATTCAGTAACATGAATTAGTGGTAATTCTTTTCTCCTGCGGCTACTCTGGCTTTGATATAATTTTCACTGGGCGGAATAGGACAACTATATTTTTTACTATAAACACAGTAAGGATTATAGGCGCGGTTGAAGTCAATGACGATACTATCTCCCGGGGTAATTCGGGCATCAATATACCGTCCACCACCATAAGTTTCTTCACCATTGGTTTCGTCAGTAAAAGGTATGAACAGATAGTCTTCATAACCAGGCTTACTCATCAATCCAACATTCCGGTATACTGTAAGTGAAAAATTGGTATCATTAATCGTAAAGTAAGCTTTCCCATAAACAATATACTGTGGCAACCTTTCAGTGGTTGTTTTCATTAAGATGGTGTCAGGTTCTTCTTCAAGAATTAGTTTAGCCTTTACTCTGTACGTCTGATTGGGTTTAAAATATCTTAATCCTTTGAATTTCTGAATCTCATCCTGAGATAAAGGTGATTTTTCAGAGTCCTTGAATTCCGTGTCTTTTTCTTTTCTTTCTTTTTTAATACCCTGCTTATAGTTGCCTTGATTACTGCCTTCAACATCTTGCGCATAAAGGAAAGATGCGTGTATTAGAAATAGCACTAATGTCCACTTTATAAGTTTCATAATTTGAATTTAGCTGCAAAAATAATCCTTTTGCCAAACCTTCTTATTGTTTTGTCTGTTATTTGCACTCAATTCATTGCCATGGACTTGTCAGAAATCAGGAATAATTACTTATTGCATCAATTAGATGAAGAAGAAGCAGGGGCTAATCCGGTCACTTTCTTTCTTAAGTGGCTTTCACAAGCCATTGAATCAGAAGTTACTGAACCAACCGCCATGGTTCTTTCTACAATAAGTGCCGACTTTAAGCCGAAATCAAGGGTTGTTTTACTAAAAGGCGTAATAGGGGAAGAGTTCCGATTTTTCACAAATTATAAAAGCGCCAAGGGTGTTGATATTAGCAATAACCCTGTAGGTTCATTGTTGTTTTTCTGGAAAGAACTCGAACGCCAGGTTAGAATAGAAGGTAGCATAGAAAAAATCCCCCCGGAAGAATCAGATGCTTACTTCAATACCCGTCCTATAGAAAGCCGCTTAGGAGCAATCATCTCACCACAGAGCATGGTGGTTGAAAACAGGGCTTATCTGGAAGGGTTGTTTATCAGTAGAAGTAGTGAATTGAAATCAGAAGAATCAATAAAAAGACCTCAACATTGGGGCGGGTATGCTCTAAAACCTGAACTTATAGAGTTCTGGCAGGGAAGGGCTTCGCGTTTACACGACAGAATAAGGTTTAGATTGGTCAACGACCAATGGATAAGAGAACGGCTCGCTCCTTAAAACCTAAAAAAAATGACTATAATCCGTTTAATGTAGTTTTTACTCAGTTTGATGTTCCTTGCGGAGCAGATCATTAATAGTCTTCACCGGATTGAAAGTTATAATGGGGACTTCAATGAATACTGTAATCCAGTCGGCCATTGCACCATTCCAGAGTCCGGGTAATTCCATCGCTTTAAGTTCTCTTCCATCCTTTGATTTATTCGAAATAAAGCCTGTAGAAGGGTCTATAAACTCTCTTAAATCATAAGGATCACCATTATAATCCCTCACATAACAAACAAGGTCAACAGGATTAAAATGAGTAGCTTTTTCGAATATGCTCTTCTGTTCCTTGTTTGACAGATCTATTTGTGATGATTCAACAATCTGCAAAGATATTTCACCAGCTGAGTTACGAACCCAAAATGGCCCACCACCAGGCTCTCCAACGTTCTTCACCATCCCGCACAACCTGATTGGGCGATTGAGACTGGTAAACAGGAAGTCAACTTTCTCAATATTTGTAAACGTTTCAAATTCAGGTGTAAATCTGATGTATAACTTCTCACTGCAAAAATTTACAATCTTTTTTATTTCATTGTCAGTAAGCCCACCATCTTCGAGCAGGTCCAAATACTCAACAATCTTATCCCTTAATTCCATCAGGTATCCACCCAAAGCACGCTTGTACTTATAAGTTGTGTCTTTTAGCCTGTCAGGTACAACATTATCTATATTCTTAATGAATATTAGCTCTCCCTGACGGTCATTTAAGTTTTCGATCAAAGCGCCGTGACCACCCGGACGAAAAACCAAATTATCTTTTGAATCCCTGAATGGCTTATAAGTACTATCAACAGCTATAGTATCTGTTGATTGTTTCTGGACAGAGAAAGTTAGTTCATAAGTTACATCAAACAATTCCTCGTACATGTCTTTTACCAGATTAATCTGCTCAATGAAATTGTCAGCATCCTCAGGTGATACTGTAAAATGTACTGCAACTCTGCCCTCACTGTTTGTAGCATAATTAGCGCTCTCAACGAGGTGTTCTTCCATTGCCATGCGAGCACCGTCCTTATAGTTGTGGAACTTTATCATAGCTTTCGGTTTGGAGGCATATCCAAGGCCATGATCTTCAAGGATGAATTCAATAATGGTTTTGTAGTCTTTCTCTTTCAGCTTAGATTCTAAACTTATATGATGCTCTTCCATCACCTTATTAAGGTCGTCGTAAAAAGCAAACTTCCTTATATTGCTAAAAAAGTTTTGTGCTGAGTTAAATCCGTTGTCCTTTTCAATATTACCGTCAGGTTCTGTTGTATTTTCAAGTTGGTCTCTGAATTCATACAGTGATTTAAACATACGGCTGGCAGCACCTGATGCCGGCACAAATTTTAGGATTTCATAATCTTCGAAATTCTTATCATAGAACTTCTGTAACTTCTCTATTTCATTATCACTAAATACTTTGATTCCGTTTTTTACTGTACAGGGATCAACGAGATCAATATAGGGAAAGCCTCTTTTAAAGCTTTCCAGTTGTTGTTCAATAGTCTTGATATCAATTCCTTTTGATTGGAATAATTTAAGGTCATTGGCACTAAACATAAAAGATTGGATTAGTTTTTAAGCACTTTCTGGGTACTATTATTGACAAAGATAAACAATGCAACAATAAATTCCAATTAAACTTCATCATTGAATGAGCTGTTAAAATCTTCCTGGCAGGTATTTGTATGATTCATGGTGCTTGATTCATCCTGATTCAGGAATGGTAAACTTATTAGAGATTAAAAATTTTCTGTAGCACGTAATTGGTAAAGAAAAAAAAAGTTCTATCTTTGCACTCCTAATTGCCCAGGTGGTGAAATTGGTAGACACGCCAGCTTGAGGGGCTGGTGTCCTTAAGGATGTGCAAGTTCGAGTCTTGTCCTGGGCACAAAATCCGACAGAGGTCGGTAGCAGTCGAAAGACTGCATTTTTTTTAATGAAAGTGAGTTGTCAATTGCCCGGATGGCGGAATTGGTAGACGCGCTAGTTTCAGGGACTAGTGTACTTACGTGCGTGCAGGTTCGAGTCCTGTTCCGGGCACTTCAGCTAATTATAGCCTTGTATCATTTTGGTGCAAGGCTTTTTTTTGTTGCGCTAGCAGAAAAATTGCAGATGGTAAAAGTACATACGACTTGAATAAGTCATTATTTATTGCCTAAACTGTAAACTATTGATTTTACCTCTTGAGCAGCATCCAGTTGGTTGATCTTGTCATGGAATTGGAGGTAAGAGATTGGTTTCCCTATCCTGACTTTGATAACCTTGTTTCTTTTATTGAAAAATTCATGCGGAAGAAGAGCCAGTTCAAGATTAGCTTTTAATCCAATGGATTTACGAAACAGGTAGGTGAAATAAAAAAGATTTGAATTCCTGCCATAAAAATAGAATGGCACAATATCCCGTTTACATTCAATTGTTTTGTGTATAAAGCTTTTGTGCCATTTACTGTCAATCACCTTCATATTGTGCATCCTCGATACAAGCCCTGCAGGAAAATGCGTAATAGGTACATTTGAGTTAAACACTTTATCAAGTTCTATAAAATAATCACGTTTATTGGTACCAAAAACGTTGACTGCAGCTATCAGTGGTTTCAATTGTGGTATTAACATGAATAAATCATTTCCTATTGCCTTAAAATCACCATACCTGGAAGATACTATGCTGGTAAGTACTAATCCATCTACTATACCAAAAGGATGATTTGCAACGAAGAAGCATTTCCCATTTTCGGGAAGATTCTCAATACCTTCAACCTTAACCTTGATATTCATCTCCTTCAGTATTTTAGGAAGGAAGTGTACACCAATATCATCAGAGTATTTTAGGAGAATATCATTCATTTCATGCTGATGAACGATTTTTTCCAATAACCTTATTATAACATCTGGTAATGCCCTTAATAATTTAGAGTTACTATTTTTGATCTGCTGTTTAACATCAATTATCATCATGTGTGACTAATTATCAGCGTGTCAAAACTCTACTGGATATTCGCCTTCATTAGTCAACTTATTAATTTTATCAATAACCAAAGGTTTGTCTTCTTTATAAGTTATGCCAAACCATTGCCCTGAATTTGGCAGAACACTGACTCTGGCCTGATTTGATTTAATAAGTGCATCAACTGCTGTGGGAATATAAAACTCCGCCCTTGGATTATTAATATTATTATTAATAAAGCTTAAGAAGTGATTTTCTAACTGGTTAAAGAATGCAGGTTTAAAGCACCAGAAATTCATTGAAGTCAGCGCGTTTTCATCCAATACCGTTTTACTTCCATCAGCCTCCAGATTGAATACTTGTGAATGGTCGCGTTCAATTTTTGTGTTTTCAGTTACACTAACCAGGTAACCTTTTTCATCAACATCGCATATACCTCTTGATACAGTACCAAAATCGGAAAGGGTGTTTTTTAACTCGTATGCAACCATTGCATAGTCAGTAGGTTCTTTATCTGTATCAAAGAAATCAACTGCTTTTTTAAAAGCATCATAACCATAAAAATCGTCGGCATTAATAACCGCAAACGGTTCATTGATTTTATCGGATGCCATCATAACAGCATGCCCGGTACCCCATGGTTTAATTCTATCTTCGGGTACTTTAAATCCTTGCGGAAGGATGTCAATCTCCTGAAATACCCATTCAACAGGCATGGTTTTGCTAATCTTGTCAGCAAAAACAGATTTAAAATCCTCTTCAATTTCCTTCCTGATAATGAATACAACTTTTCCAAAGCCGGCTCTCTTTGCATCAAATAGTGAATAGTCCAGTATAGTTTGACCATTCGGGCCTACGGGGTCAATCTGTTTAAGTCCACCATATCTGCTGCCCATACCTGCTGCCAATATTAATAAAGTAGGTTTCATGTTATTTCTTTTCTAAATTCAACACTCATTAAAGATTAAGGTTAGTTATCAGGCGTTCGCAGAACATTATTAGAAGTGATAATTGCCCATACTGAAGGAACAATTGCTTGATTTTTATCGCAGTTTATGTCCCTTAACGGCAAAGTATAGTATGTATAAATAGAATGGGATCATTATAATATATGCCTGCCTGTTTCCAATCACATCCACTAATGAGCCATAGATCAAGGGAATGATAGCTCCTCCGGCTATACCCATTACTAAAAGTGCTGAGCCGGCTTTGGTAAATTTACCCAGGTCAGCAATGGCTAAAGGCCAAATACTGGGCCACATCATAGCATTTGCCAGTCCTAATAAGGCAATGAACATAATGCTGGTATAACCGTCAGTGATCAGGGCTAAAATAGTGAATGCTACGCCAAGAATAGCGGATACGGCCAGTGCTTTGTCCTGCTTTATATATTTTGGTATGGTAATTATACCAATGATATAACCAATAACCATTGACACCAGGGTCAAACTGGTAAAATAGCGGGATTGATCCAGTGAAATGCCCAATGACTTACCATAAAGTGCTATTGTGTCGCCGGCCATTACCTCAACACCAACATAGAAGAAAATGGCAAGAAAGCCAAGTAACAGGTGTGGGTACTGATACCAAGCCTCTTTGGTTACTCCAATGCTTACATTTTTACTGCTGTCAGCTTCCGGGTTTATTTCCGGCAAATGGGCATACCTGATCATCACTGCCAGGAGTGTAAGCACGATAGCCATGATCACATATGGCATTATCACTTTGCTGGCTAAAGCATCGAGCATTATACTTTTTTCAAAGCCGCTTACCAGGTTCACCTGCTCCATCAACTCGTTTGCTCCTGATAAGATCACAGCGCCAAGTATGATAGGGCTTATAGTTCCCGCTACTTTGTTAGCTATTCCCATGATTGCAATTCTTTTAGCTGCACTTTCGCGGGGGCCTATTATTGTAATATAAGGGTTCGATGCAGTTTGCAATAATGCCAGGCCAGAGCCCTGAATAAATAACCCTGTCAGGAATAGTTCAAACGTTCTGCTCATTGCAGCAGGGATAAATATCAGCGATCCAATAGCCATAAGTCCTAAACCAAGGGCCATGCCATTTTTAAATCCAACATATTTTAGCACCAGTGAAGAGGGCGGTGCCATGAAAAGATAAGAAATGTAAAAAGCGAACGTCACGAAATATGCCTGTAGGTTATTTAACTCACATGCAATCTTGAGAAATGGAATCAATGTACCATTCAGCCATGTAACGAACCCGAAAATAAAGAACAATATTCCAATGGTTGCAATAGAAATCAGGTATGATTTCTTACTATCCTGCATGATTGAGCTCATTTATTATGTGGCTTTAAAATTGGTGAGTGGAAATCTTATTCATTACCAGGGCAACTGAACCCATTATACGGGCATCATCTCCCAATTCGGAAATTACCAATTTGGCATCTTTTCTAATTCTCCCTAACGAATGAATCTCCAGGTTATTTTCAATGGGTTGAATCAGGAATTCTGATGCCTTTGACAATTCTCCACCCAAAATGATACGCTCAGGATTGAAAATATTGATGAGCACAGCAAGTCCTTTTCCAATGGCATCACCTGCCTCATTTAGCAATTCAACTGAAACTCTATCACCGGATTTCGCCTTTGTGATAATATCTTTTATAGTAGGCTTAATGAAGGCACCCGAGCAATCTTCTCCAAGCTCAGTCTTAACTCCTGACTCAATAAGCTTTTGTGCTTTGGCAACCAATGACTTACCGGCAGCCTGCGTTTCTATACAACCAACTTTACCGCAGTGACATAAATCGCCCTTGTTATCAATCTGGATGTGTCCGAATTCTCCGGCATAGCCAGAGTGACCCTTGTAAATGATACCATTTAAAATCATGCTTAAACCAATTCCTGATCCAACATTAAGGCATAAAACGTTCTCTAATCCCTTTGCAAGACCAAAAGCCTGCTCACCCCACGCCATTAGTTTGGTATCATGCTCAACGTATGTCTTTATCTCGGTTAATTCAGTTAATGTCTCTGCTACAGGTTTTTTATTCATCAGGTATGTATACGACAAGCCAGTGTGTATATCAATCAATCCGGGAAGTGATAAACCAATTCCTAGTACTTTCTTCTTGGTTATTCGGTTAGTTTTAAGTAACTCATTAACTTTCAAAGTAATAAACTGGAAAACATCTGAAAGTGTATCAAGGCCTTCGTTGAATTCATAGATGTTTGAAACGGGCCTGTTGGCGAAATCAAAGATACCTATCCGGATAAATGACCTTTCAAGGTCAATGGCCATTACATAATGCGATGAAGGATTTATGGAATAAAGTCCCGGTCGACGACCACCTGACGATTCACCAACTCCTGTCTTCATAACCAGTTGTTGCTTTATAAGAGCATCTATTGTCTTTGCAATGGTGGGTGCACTATGTTTAAATGATTCACATAGATCATGAATCGAAAGCTGTCCTTCTTTGTATAACTTGTTAACTAATTGCTGCTTTAGTCTTGCTTTACGTTGACTATTGTTACCAGATGATTTATTTGATGAAGCAATGCGTTGATTTACTGGCATTTAAAAGTAGATTATTTTATAGCTAAATTATAAAAAAAATTGTGTGACTAAAGCCCTTCTTAATGAAGGTGCAAATTTAATTTAATTTGACTATTTAGCTTGTTTGGTTATGCTTTTTTAATAGCTATGGTCGGTATGTATTAATAATGTGGTTAGTCTGTATTAATATGCCATGAGTTATTACACTGTTAATTTCCTGATGGTATTATTTTTGATACTGTTATGGAATATCGGGTAATTGCACGACAATGAATATAATTATGGTTCTTAACTATAATTTTACTTAATTGAGGTTACTTTTGAAGTGAATGAATATAAATAGAAGAACTAAAAAAGGCAGTATCCTTTTATTAGCAAGGAAATCTGAATGAACACATTTATCTATACTGATCAGGAAGCATATAATGATCTGACTGAGTGTACTATATGCCCTCGTTCATGCAAAGTTGACAGAACCAGGCGAAAAGCCGGGTATTGTAAAACTGATGCCGGTTTCAATGTTAGCTCTATTTGTATACATAAAGGTGAAGAGCCGGTAATTAGTGGAACTCATGGAATTTGCAATGTGTTTTTTGGCCATTGTAACTTGCAATGTATATTTTGTCAGAATTACCAGATAAGCCAGAATGGTACATCTTTAAACCAATTTGGGACAATCGAAGAAATAACACAAGCAATAATTTCCAATCTTGAGAAAGGTTGTAAAGCAGTAGGCTTCGTTTCACCTTCTCATATGGTGCCTCAAATGATAATGATCATAAATAGTTTACATCGTAAAAACTATTACCCAACAATTGTGTATAATTCAAATGGCTTTGATAAAGTTGAAACACTAAAGAAACTGGAAGGTATTATTGACATATACCTGCCTGATTTCAAATATAGCAGTAACGTTCACGGTAATCACTACTCTGATGTGGAAAATTACTACAATATAGCTTTTGATGCGCTTAAAGAAATGTACAGGCAAATGGGACCCGTAGTTATTAGTGATGATCAAAATACTGCCATCCGGGGGCTCATAGTAAGGCATTTGGTTTTGCCCGGTCATGTTGAAAATAGCATTAACATCCTGAAACTTCTGGCATCAGAATTCAGTACTAAACTCAGCATCTCACTTATGTCGCAATACAATCCGGGTTATAAGGCAGTAGGGCATGGTACATTAGGAAATACCCTAAGTAAAGAAGAGTATATGCAAGTTTGCAAGGTAATGGAGGATTTGGGCTTCAGGAATGGGTGGATACAGGAAATGGACAGTAACATTGAATATTTGCCTGATTTTTCGTGGGAACATCCATTTGAAAGGTCAGCATAATTAAATTTTTTGTATATTGAATGACTTTTTACACACAATAATGAAATTAACAAAACAGCGAATTCTTTGTGCTGCTTGTTTGGCATTTATAATGCCCTTTATTGTCTGTGGCCAATCAAAACTTGATAGTCTTCAAATACAACTTCAAAATCTGCCTGACACTGCATCCAGGGCTCCCCTATTAAAGCAACTTTCGAGGGTTGCCTTTCAATCAGGTGATTATCAAACTGCAGTTTACTATTTAGAGAACGAAATACAAACCCATGCCGAATCAAGGGATTCAATTGCATGGGCAAATGCTCATTATAGTCTGGGAATGGTATATACCGTTACACTCAATTACGAGGATGCCCGGAAACATAGCCTTATTGCTTTATCCTTCTTTGAACGGCGGGCCATGCCGGCACCACTGGCAAATGCCTGCATTAATCTTGGGTATATATACAGTGAACTTAAACAAATTGACAAAGCATTTAATTATTACCTGCGTGCTTTAGGTATCCTGAATAACCTTGCTAACCAGCAAGATCTTGATGCCTCATTCCTGAATCTTGGTATTATGGGCAGGAATATGACGAATATTGACAGGTTCAGAAAAAGTTATGAAGAAACGCAGTCGTTATCTAATAAACTGAATGCATCTTCTCTATCATTAGTGTATTCGGCTCTTGGCGTTTTAAGCATGAAGAAGAATGATATGCAAAATGCTGAAAACTATATTTATAAAGGGTTAGAGCTATCAGTTAAGAATAACGACCTGAATTCCATTGCTAATGGTCAGATATTACTAGGCAAGGTGTATTTTAACAAGGGGTTAAAAGCTGAATCATACAGGCTGACTGAAAAAGGCCTGATCAATGCAAGAGCTGTCAAAAACAGGCCTCTGGTACTTGAAGCATATTCCGAACTTGCACGTATTTCAATGTCATTAAAGCAGCCTGCTCTAGCATACGATTTCCTTGATCAGTATACCCAGTTAAAGGATAGTGTTTACAGTGAACAAATGGCCATACAGTACACAAAGGCAAACAGGCGTTTTGAGGTAACTGATAATAGTATGGACCCTGGAATTTTGCTCAAACAAAATCTTGATCAGTCACTGAACATACAGAATAACTTCAAGCTTAAAGTGGCCCTGATTATTTCATTGATGGCCATTATAATTATGCTTTTCTTTTTCTTCAGGAGATACTATTCCAAATCGAGGGTAGCAACCAGGCTTCAGGAGCAAAATAAAGTGATTGAAGAGCAAAAGAATCACCTTGAGGAATTAATCCAGACAAAGGACAGGTTTTTATCTATTATTGCTCATGACCTGAAGAATCCTTTTAATTCATTACTTGGCTTTGCTGATTTAGCCTACAATGACTTTGATGAAATAACTGACAACGAGAAAAAATCATACCTTAATGTTATCCGACAGTCAGGACAGCATATCTATGCGCTTCTTGATAATTTGCTTAGCTGGTCGCGTGCTCAATCAGGAAGAATAGACTTCTATCCGGAGCCTGTAAGTTTAACTGAAAATATTGAGAATGCCGTTGAACTTGTTCGGAGTTCAGCTGATAATAAACAGATATCCCTGTTTTCTGATTTCTCAAAGGATGTGATCGTTAAAGCAGATAAGAATATGTTGTCAACCATTCTGCGCAACCTGCTTACCAACGCTATCAAATTCACCCCTAATGGAGGTTCAGTTACTATAAGCAGCAGGATAAACAGCAAAAAAGTTACTGTTTCTGTTACTGATACAGGAATAGGAATGACCAGTGAGGAACTGACAAAATTATTTAAACTTGATGGGGGGCTAAAGAATTCAGGAACTTCCAATGAAACGGGTACCGGGTTAGGCTTGATTCTTTGCCAGGAGTTCATGAGCCTGCATAAATCAAAGATAGTTGCCGAAAGTACTCCCGGAAAGGGCAGTACTTTCAGCTTCACACTTGATTTTATTCAGCAACTTTAAGTTAAATATTCTATTTAGAAAGGCAAACCCCCGTTTTCATCTTCTTCTTCAAGTTTATTATAACTTTCGTAAGAAGGTAAACTGTTATTGCTATCAGAAGTGCCGTCAGCGGCTGCCAATTTCCATGCTTCCAGATCCATGAAATAACTAACACGTCCATCTTTCTCATACTTGCGTCCTTTGAGATTGAAAGATATGTTTACTTCCTGACCGGTTTTGTATGAATCAAGGATATTGCACTTATCGCCGGTAAACTGAAACTTCAGATATTGCACATAAGTACCTGCAGGGTTGTCTTTATATTCAACAATAAATTCTCTCTTTTTAAACTTATCAGTAATAGTTTGTGTACTGAAGATTTCAATAATCCTTCCTTTTAATTCGAATGACATCTTTTAAATTATTTAAGTTAATATGGTATTTTGTTATCGAGTTCAATCCATTTATCAAAAATTATGCATGCTTCGTCTCTAAGCAGTTGGTATGTGGGCATTTTCCGGTCTGTAATACCGGTAGATACCTCTGTATAAATAAATTCATCATCAAAACCTGCAGCGGCAGCGTCATTACGGTTCGCGGCAAAGAATATTCTTTCAGGCCGAGCCCAATAAATAGCGCCCAGGCACATTGGGCATGGCTCACAACTGCAGTATATATCGCATCCGGTTAGCTGGAAATCATTCAGGCTAATGCATGCTTCCCTGATAGCCACAATTTCAGCATGTGCGGTTGGATCATTAAGCATTGTAACTTTATTGGAGCCCCGCGCAATGATCTGTCCGTCCTTTACTACAACCGCACCGAAAGGTCCTCCTCTTGTTCCGCTTAAATTAGCTTCAGCCATTTTAATTGCTTCGCCCATATAATAGCGGTGCAATTCCATGTTCTCTAATGTACTCATCCCAGTTTCCTCTTATTGTATTAAATTCTAATGCAGCATCCAGTTTATCCAGATAGTCATTTCTGGTTATCATTGTGGCCCCAAGTGACATAAGGTGTTCAGTATGCATCTGAGCATCCACAAAATGAAATTCAAGTGCCTTCAGAAACCTGAAAAGAAAATGCATTCCGGCTTTTGAAGCATCTGATGCCAGATGAAACATTGATTCACCAAAGAAAGCCCTGCCAAGTGACACGCCATATAAACCACCGGCCAGTTGTCCATTTTGCCATACCTCCAGGCTATGAGCATAACCGGCTTCATAAAGGGCAGTGTATGCTTCAATGGTTTCCTGGAAAATCCAGGTTCCGTTTTCTCCTTTTCTTTTTATTAATGCACAGTATTGCATGATCTCTTTAAAGTGCTGATCAAAGGTAAATGTAAATGTGTGTTTTTTTAACTTTTGATGCAGGCTCATGGAAACCTTGAAATCATCTATGAAGAAGATGCACCTCTCAAGTGGCGAATGCCATAGTATGGGTGAGTCGGTATTATACCAGGGGAAAATTCCTTTAGTGTATGCCTCAAGTAATCTGCCAACGCCTAAATCACCTCCAAAAGCAATCACACCTGAATCATTTCGATTTCTTAAATCAGGAAATTTCCGATTACCCCCGAGGTAAATTATTTCTCTCTCTTTCATCCTTTTTACACCACTTTGCCTAATCAAATGTAATGTCTTTTGAGTTAGTTTTTCAAAAGAGCATAAAAAAAACCGGCCGAGCAGCCGGTTTTTCCTGATTAACACAGCTTATGCATTTTCCTTTTCGAAATCATTCATGCAATCTACAAGAGCTTGTACACTTTCAATTGGCAGTGCGTTGTATGTTGATGCCCTGAATCCTCCTACTGAACGGTGGCCTTTTATACCAACCATGCCGCGCTGTTTGGCGAATTCCATAAAAGCATCTTCTTTATCTTTATACGCTTCCTTCATCACAAAGCAAATGTTCATGAGTGATCTTGAATCCTTAGCGGCAGGTCCTTCAAACATTTTGCTATTGTCAATTGCATTGTAGAGCAAATCAGCTTTCTCAATGTTCATTTTCTCTATAACAGAAATGCCACCTAAACTCTTGATCCATTTCAATGTTTCAAGAATTGTATAAATAGGAAGTACCGGTGGGGTGTTAAACATTGAACCCTCTTTTATATGCGTACGATAATCCAGCATCGTAGGAATCTGGCGTTCTACTTTACCTAATATATCCTCACGAACAATAACAAATGTTGCTCCTGCAGGTCCTAAATTCTTTTGTGCCCCTCCGTAGATCAGAGCATATTTTGAAACATCAACCTTACGACTCAGGATGTCAGATGACATGTCGGCAATTAAATTAACCGGACTGTCAATATCATTTCTTATCTCTGTTCCATAAATGGTGTTATTCGTAGTGATATGGAAATAATCAGCATCAGCCGGTATCTGGTAATCCTTAGGAATATAACTGAAATTCTTATCAGCTGAAGAAGCAACAATGTTAACCTCACCAAAGAGTTTAGCTTCCTTATTGGCCTTTTTAGCCCAAACCCCTGTTTCAAGGTAAGCTGCTTTTTTATTCAACAAATTGAAAGGAACCATGCAGAACTGCAGACTTGCTCCTCCACCAAGGAATAGTACCTGATAACCTTCAGGAATCTCCATCAGTTCTTTGAAGAGGCTAACAGCTTCATCAATAACAGCTTGAAAATCTTTACTTCTGTGTGAAATTTCAAGAATTGACATGCCAATACCGTTAAAATCCAAAATTGCTTTGGCTGTATTTTCAATAGCAATTTTAGGTAAAATGGAAGGGCCGGCATTGAAATTGTGCTTTTTCATACTCTTTAATTTTTTAAATTGAATGTTATATATTGTCATGGGTCTTAACGTAAACCCCGGTACTTCATAACTGAAAATCACAACAAAGGTATAAAGATTTGGAAGATTTAAAAGTGATAGGATTTTTTATAATTATCCGGGTAAAATTACCCATTTGCTTACCTGCCTACTACACAGTTTATCTTCTTGTAACGGATTACTCTTTTGGAAGTAAATCAAGCTCGGGTCTCTTAGGTCGTTTTTTATCTTCGCCTTTTATTGCCGGGTTTCGTGCATTGATACCCTCAACAAAGGTCCAGTACCTTTTGTAGTAGACATAGCCATCATATGTTGTTCCAACAGGCACATAAGCCCATCTGATGCCTTCAAGTCCTTCATTCAGTGGAGCCAGCCGGTCAACAACAATTATGCTGTCATTTATCCGGCTTTGTGATTTTCTTACACCCGTAAGCGTGAGCTTTTGCTTACTATACTGAAGTGTTAAATTAGCTGTTGAAGCATATTCAATAACCACTCTTTTGGTTCTGCCTTCTTTGGTTTTAAATACTTCTTTTCCAAAAATCACCGTACTATCATTCGCAATGGTTATTGCTTCAATGGTCTTACGTGATGTTTGCTGACTGAACCTGTCCCATCCGAGCATAAGGTAATACTTGTCATTCTTTTCTTTGGGCGCAATTATTTTGTAATACAGGGCAGGAGGCCAATCACCTCCCGAATAAACCGAGTCAGGATCTATCTTTGGTTCTGAAGGTTTAACAGGCATTTCAATGATTTTTCGGGCAAGTGGTAAATAGAAGATACAATTGTACAGGTTGTGCCCGTCATTCTGCTGGATATTCCAGTTGTAGGCAATCAGCTTCTGATCTGATGATGCAGTCTGGCCTATTCTCAGGTTTCTGAGAGAATCAAAGGTAAAGGCCGGTAATAGGAGCATCTCCTTTAATGACTCACCAAACTGCTGATTCAGTAATATTCTTAATGAATCATTCCGTTCTTTGCGGGTACTGTCGAGCAGTTTCTTCAAATCAGTGTTGTTAACCTGACTGTAAGCCACAAATTGAATTAAAAGGAGTAATATAAGAATTGGTTTTTTCAAGGTATTGTTTGTTATCGTCTATTCACTTACAAATGTAGTATTTTTGCAGCAAACTGACTTTATGAATATTCCGGATACTAACGCGCAGATCACTGGTTTAGCATATGCATTGAAAGAAAGTATCTCCGGTTATAAGACTACAACCGGCCCTGCTTCAGGTGACGCAATTATACATGAACTTATTCTGGAATCATGCCAGCACAATCCATGGTTTATTGCTGAACATGTTGTTTATGCACTGGAATCGCTTGCAAATGATCTTCTGAAAATTGCTGATGCAGAACACGCTTTGCCGGGTGGCGGTGACATATCAATGCCGGGAGACAGTCCGGGTGGTAGTGACAAATCAATGCCGGGAGACAGAACAATAGGTTTCCTTTTCAGGAGTGCAGCACCTCTGGAAGGTCTGGCTGAACTCTTTTACCTGATAAAACATCGTTGTACCTGTGAAGTAATGCTATCACGGGAGCACGAATACATGGTTAAAAAATTTCTACTTTTTCTTGAAAGCTTCCCTGGTTTGTCAGGTAATGTTAAAGTTAACAATGTAAAACTGTCAAACTTTAGTGGTTTGATATCCATGTCAGAGCTGGGGACTACAACCAAAGATTACTTCAGCAAATATAAAACCCTGCAATTGTATCAAAAAGGTAATTCCATCATTTTACATGGCAATGAAGATGAATCTCTGCTTCATAAAACAGCAGAGATGGTATGTATGTATTTCGGAAGGTCAGCTCAGAATGTGAAGGTGTTGTTTGTACCTGATGAATATGATATCGATCTGTTGACCCCCGCGCTTGAGGTTTATGCTGATCAATTATACCACAACCGCTACTATAACAACTTTGAATACCGGAAATCAGCAATGATCATCAACCATATACCATACAAGGAAAGAGGTTCATTACTTATTACCGAATCTGCCTCTCAGGCAGGCTATACCGGTGTGCTCTGTATTCAAAGGTATTCACAAGCCGGTGATATCATGAAAAATGAATTGTCAGCACTCTATAAGCCGGTAAATCCGGTTAACGAGCTTAACTTTCAAAGTGATCAACTATCACTCTCAACGTATACACATAATCATGAAAAAATAACGAATTTCCTTCAAAGCACCGGCAATTAAAATCAACGGAAATCCTTCAAAGCACCGGTAATTAAAATCAGTGAAATTGAGGATAGAAAATAATTGCTTTTTAATTTTGTTTTTTTGAGTAAAAAGTATAATTTTGCATTCCCAAAAATTGTCGGGTATAAGCCATTAATCAGTTACTGTGCTAACCCCGTCAACAATAGGTAAAAAGGGCATTCATTCAAATAAACTGATCAATGAAAAAAGAAATTCATCCTAAAGAGTACCGCATGGTGGTCTTTAAAGATATGTCAAATGAAGAAACATTTATCACAAAATCAACTGTTTCTACAAGAGATACAATCACAATGGAGGACGGTATCGAGTACCCATTAGTGAAACTTGAAATCTCAAATACTTCGCATCCTTTCTATACCGGAAAAATCAAACTTATTGATACTGCAGGCCGCGTTGATAAGTTCAAAACCAAGTATCAGAAACACTTTGAAAACCGCAGTAAGTAAAAGTTTTAAGCAGTTTATTGTTAATAATATTCCAAAAGCCCTTCATTGTTAAGGGCTTTTTTTGTTATTTTTGTACTTGTACATACTTATATAACCGATCTATATGAATTACGTTCTCTTTGATGAATCCCGGAGGAAGAATTTACTGCCTTTGACCTTTATGAGACCTGTTGCCGACATACGTTTCGGCATTTTAACCATCCGTGAAAAATGGGAATTGCATCTTAAAACAAAAACATCTACGTTAACCGAGAGTTACCTGGCTGAAAAGTTTCCACTTATCAAGGAAAAATCAAACATCATTATTAATGGCGCAATTTGCCCTAATGACGAGCTGGTAGCTGAAATTAACCAACTTGAACCGGGGTTTGCACTTATTAAGGGTGATACGATCCTTGCCATGTCAATGAATGAGGAAGATTTTAAGGTTCAGTCTAATGCAGTACAGGAAATTGAAACGAATGTCAATTGCCTGGAAATTAATAACACCTGGGACATATATGCCAAAAACGCACTGGCCATTGAGGATGACTTCAAAAAAATTACTGCCAATAGAAAATCTGCTCCAATACCGGCCCATTGTATCGCGTTTGCTCCCCAAAATATATTTATTGAAGAAGGCGCCCAGCTTTTTGCTACAACATTGAATGCAACTGATGGTCCTATTTATATTGGCAAGAATGCTATCATCATGGAAGGTTCAAATCTGAGAGGACCTATTGCAATTTGTGAAAACTCAACGGTGAAGATGGGGGCAAAATTATATGGCGGCACTACTGTGGGGCCTCACTCTAAGGTTGGAGGTGAAATTAATAACTCCGTTATTTTCGGATATTCTAATAAGGCACATGACGGTTTCATGGGGCACTCTGTAATTGCCGAATGGTGTAATCTGGGTGCTGATACCAATACTTCAAACTTAAAAAATACTTACGACAATGTGAAGCTTTGGAATTATGCTGATGAGACTTTTGTTGAAACAAACCAGCAATTTTGCGGACTGATCATGGGCGACCATACCAAATGCGGTATTAACACCATGTTTAACACCGGCACTGTTGTAGGCGTTAGTGCAAATATCTTTGGCGCAGGATTTCAACGTAATTTTATTTCTTCTTTTAAATGGGGAGGTGTTGCCGGTTTCCAGACTTTTAACCCTACCAAGGCTATTGAAATTGCAAAAGGAATGTATAAACGCCGCAACCTTGAGTTTGATGACATTGAAATCAGGTTAATGGAGAACGTTTATAATCTCACGCATAACTACAGAAGGATGTAAACCTTTTTTTATAAGACTTGTTAATCGGTTAGCTTATGCAAAAGCATGAAGCGCAATGATGGCACAGATTTTGAATAAGCCATTTTTTAATTGTTTGAGGGTTTTGTGACAAGTTTTATTAAAAAGAGACTACTAAGAAATTTTATATGAATAATGATAAATTCGGTCTGACTGACCTGATTGAGAATGACTCAGAGTTTATTCCGTTACTCTCAACTGAAGATGAGGAACAGATGAATGCTGAGGAAGTACCTGAAACACTGCCAATTCTTCCACTTCGAAATACAGTTCTTTTTCCCGGCGTTGTTATACCAATTACTGTTGGCAGGGATAAATCTATCAAGCTTATTAAGGATTATTACAAGGGCGACAGAATAATTGGGGCAGTTGCACAAAAAGATTTTGAAACTGAGGATCCTGCTTTTAAGGATCTTAATGAAATAGGCACTATCGCATATATCATTAAGATTCTGCAAATGCCTGATGGTAGCACTACAGCGATAATACAAGGAAAGAAGAGGTTCAGAATGAAGCAAATGGTTCAGGATGAACCTTATTTCATTGCAAAAGTAACCCCTTTCGAAACTGCTAAACGGGTGGTGAAGGATAAAAAGTTTAATGCACTGATGTCTTCAATCAAGGACCTTGCTATCCAGATCATCAATCTTTCGCCTAATCTCCCATCCGACAGTGTATTTGCGATCAGGAATATAGAAAGCCCTGTGTTCCTGGTAAATTTTATCTCTTCAAACCTTAATATCTCCCTTGATGAGAAGCAGATGCTTCTTACCATTGATGATTTAATTGACAGGGCTAATACTGTACTGGGTTTACTAACCAAGGAATTGCAGATCATTGAGCTTAAGAATCAGATACAGAACAAGGTAAAGATTGACCTTGATAAGCAACAACGCGATTATCTGCTTAACCAACAGCTTAAAACCATACAGGAAGAGCTTGGTGATAATCCGCACACGCAGGATATCGCCGAGTTAAAACTGAGAGCCGCAAAAAAGAAGTGGCCTGCCAATGTGGCTGACACTTTTGACAAGGAATTGTCAAAGTTGCAGAGGATGAATCCGGCCGCTATGGAATATTCAATGCAACTGAATTATCTTGATGTATTGATTGATCTGCCATGGCATGAGTACACTATTGATAACTTTGACCTTAAAAGAGCTCAGAGAGTGCTTGATAAAGATCACTTCGGTCTTGAAACAGTTAAACAGAGAATTATTGAGTATTTAGCAGTACTCAAATTGAAAGGTGATATGAAGTCGCCTATATTGTGCCTGTTTGGCCCTCCGGGTGTTGGTAAAACATCTTTGGGAAGATCAATAGCCAAGGCCGTGAACAGGCAATATATCCGCATGTCACTGGGTGGTTTGAGGGATGAAGCTGAAATCAGAGGTCATCGCAAAACATATATCGGGGCTATGCCCGGCAGGGTATTACAGAGCATCCGTAAGGCTAAAGCTTCAAATCCGGTATTTGTGCTTGATGAAATTGACAAGGTTATCGGGGCAAATATCAATGGTGACCCTTCAGCAGCATTGCTCGAAGTGCTTGATCCTGAACAGAACAGCACCTTTTATGATAATTTCGTTGAGTTGGAATATGATCTGTCGAAGGTCATGTTCATTGCAACTGCCAATAATCTGTCAACTGTGCATCCTGCATTGCGCGACAGGATGGAGATCATCGAAATAAATGGCTATTTGCTGGAAGAGAAAATAGAAATTGCCCGCCGGCACCTTATCCCAAAGCAACTCGCCGAGCATGGTGTTAAACCTGATGAGCTGGAATTCTCCCGTAAGGTTATTGAAACAATCATTGATCAGTACACGCGTGAATCGGGTGTTCGGTCGCTTGAAAAAAACATTGCAAAAATTATCAGGCACCAGGCTCGTTTCATTGTTACCGGTGAGAAATATAACATCAAACTTAAGGAAGCTGACGTTAATAAAATACTTGGCATATCTAAGTACAAACATGAGAGTGATGATGATATTCATGCCCCGGGTGTAGTAACCGGACTTGCATGGACTCCCGTGGGTGGTGAAATCCTGTTCGTTGAAACCAGTCTGAGTCGTGGTACCGGGGGCTTCGGAATTACCGGCAACCTTGGTGACGTCATGAAGGAATCAGCAACACTGGCACATGAATATCTAAAATCTAAGAGTGATAAACTGGGTATTGAACCTGAACTTTTTGAAAAGTTTAATGTACACATCCATATACCTGAGGGAGCAACTCCTAAAGATGGTCCTTCTGCCGGTATCACCATGTTCACTGCACTTGCTTCAGCTTACACAAACAGAAAAGTTAAAGCACGACTTGCAATGACAGGGGAGATCACCCTTAGGGGAAAGGTGCTTGCCGTTGGAGGTATAAAGGAAAAAATCCTTGCCGCCCGCCGCTCAGGCATTAAAGAGATCATTCTCCCAAAAGACAATAAAAAAGATATTGAAGAAATTAACCCTGTTTATATTAAAGGGCTAACCTTCCACTATGTGGAACAAATGATTGAGGTCATTAACATCGCTTTACTTGAAAAAGATAAATCAAGTGTTAAGAACATCAATCTTAAAGTCAGGGGCAATTAAAACTTCAGTTTGAGGTAATTAAACCTATAACTGCATGGTACAAATAAAAAAATCACATACCTGAACGTATGTGATTTTTTTATTAACTGCACTTACTTTTCAATAGCACTTTCTAATCAAGAGCATTTTCTATTCAAGAGCACTTTCTATTCAAGAGCACTTTCTATTCAACAGCAGTTTCTATTCAACAGCACTTTCTATTCAATAGCACCTATTATTTTACAATAAGTGCCTTTTTCGTGTAGATCTTGTTGTCGCATACAAATCTGATGAGATAGGTGCCCGTGGGAACTTCAGGGAGATTCACATTAATGGTATTGTTACCGGTACTGATGTTCACATTACTTTGACTGTATATTCTTTCGCCCTGTTGGGTAAAGCACTGCAGGTCAGCAGTAGTATTACGGGTACTGTAATATGATAGGTTAAGCTGCCCGCCTGAAGGATTTTGAATTAATCTGAAAGCTTCTTCCGGCATACCATCTATTGCATCACTTGCTACAACAAGTGAAGCAGTCTTTAACAGTATCTTATTGTTTGGATCAAACTGTATCGCAACAGGTTGCCTGTCGAAAATAAAGGAGTAGTTCTGATCGTTAAACTCATTCATTACTGTGAATACAGTATCTCCAACGCCTCCTGCACCTCCAAAGTTTATCTTAAATTCAACCGGCATGGTAAAAAATCCGGTATTTGTTTGTGTTTGCCTGATATTGAATTTAACCTCCCACTGATCACCTGCCAGTTGGTTGAAGGAATAGGTATTCGCGTAGGTTGGATGATTTGGGGTGTACAGCCACTGGTTGAAGAACCAGTCTAATTCCATACCGGTTGTTTCGTTCATCTTTACAATGAAATCAGCAATAGTAGCCGATTTGTATTTAAAGTTTGTATCATTGGCATACTCATAGAGACTATGGAAGAAAAGTGAATCGCCCACAACATTCCTGTACATGTAAAGTATGCATGATGCTTTCATGTAAGTGATGGCATAATTAAAAAGAACATAATTGGATGGGGGCGTGGCAGCCCAGTCAGGATTTGAAATAGCCCATCCCGGGTTATTACTCATATAGTTGTAAGCATTGTATTCAAGTTCTTCCTGATAAGCCTGCTGGCCAAACTGCTCACCTGTCCACAGTGCCTCAACATACGTTGCAAAGCCTTCATTTAACCATATATCGGCCCAGGTGGCACAGGTTATCATATCACCAAACCACTGGTGGGCATATTCATGGGCTATAAGCGACGATTGCCAGCAGCCCGGACATAAGCTGGTTAATGTTTGATTCTCCATGCCTCCCCAGGTGAATTGAGGACCTACTGTGGCGAATCCGTTTTTCTCAAACGGGTGTGCCCCGAAGAGTGATTCAAAATAATCGGTCAGCGGCACAATCATATTTTTCATGGCCGTTGGATTTTCTCCGGGATTATAATAAAAGCGTATCGGGAGGGTATCCGCCGAATTTAAAGGATTTACCCGTTTAACGATATCAAGTTTGTAATTCACCCTCGAGGATATCACCATTAAATAGGTAGCAATAGGATCCCTGCTTATCCAGGTGTACCAGATGGTATCAGCTACCCTCACAGAATCAGCCAACCGGCCATTTGATCCTAATTTTACATTCGAAGGTACTTTAGCACGTAAGCTTAATGTTGCCTTATCGCTGGGTTCATCATAACACGGAAACCATTTGCGCGCTCCCCGTGGCTCAGCATCTGTGAATAAAAATCCATTGCTTACATAAAAAGCATTATCAGTCACGTTTAAATGGTTATACCTGATCTCAACGGTGGCAGTCTCACCCGGCTGGTATGTCCGGTTGAGTTGTATCAGCAACTCATTTGCCTGATGCGTATATGATACCCCATCACCGGCAACTGATAATATTGCAAGTGATGTGTTATCAGCATTTAAAACAATGGATGAAAGTGCCGTGTCAATCCTGAAGGTTACTGCATTGGTTGCTGTAAAGCTTTTTGGATAGGGCGATGTATAGCAACTGAAGATATCAAGGTCGAGATCATAATTCAGCACATCAAAGGCATGCCTTGGCGACTCAAGTACAGACCTCAGCATTGGTGCCTGCATGTTCTGCTTCCGGTCTGCACATAGCTCACTTCCGCGCTTTGATGTGTTTTCCTGAGCCAGGGCAAGCTGACCTATTATTAAACTTAATACGGCAATTGTAAAAATCTTTCTCATAGTGGTTTGGTTAGAATCCTCAAATATAGTATTTATGACTCAATTACGGTTAAAGCTGCACATGCAATTTTGTAATACCTTTGTGAGGATGAACATGTTCTGATGAATCGATTGGTTTTTGCCTTCATTTTATTTATTTCTTTCTGCATCACAGCTTGCCAAAGGGCTGACAATCATGATGCTGCTTTAACTGTATTCAGATACAATGAGGCAGCAGGCATTACGTCGCTTGATCCGGCATTTGCCCGCAACCAGGCCAATATCTGGGCCGTGAACCAATTATTCAACGGGCTCGTACAACTCGACAGCACCTTGCAGATCAGGCCGTGTATAGCGCGTAAATGGGAGGTTTCAGCTGATGCCGGTGTGTTCACTTTTATCCTGCGCGATGATGTTTATTTTCATGATTCCGAAGTGTTTCCCAATGGAAAAGGCAGAAAGGTCACTGCCGGTGATGTGGTGTACAGTCTGCAGCGTCTTGCTGACGACAGGCTTGCTTCACCGGGTGCATGGATCATGAACCATGTAGAGATGGATGGCAATTCCAAAAAAATCTATGCTGTAAACGACAGTACGGTCGTTATCAGACTAAAACAGCCGTTTCCACCTTTTTTAGGCATGCTCAGCATGCAATACTGCTCAATTATCCCAAAGGAAGCTGTTGATTTTTATGGTGATGAGTTCAGGGTTAACCCCGTGGGAACCGGTCCTTTTACTTTCAAAATGCTTAAAGAGGGTGTTAAACTGGTCATGGTTAAAAACCACGGCTATTTTGAGCAGGATGAAAAGGGTGAAAAGCTGCCGTATCTCGATGCCATATCCGTGTCGTTCATCATCGATAAGCAATCAGCGTTTCTTGAGTTTGTGAAAGGCAATCTCGATTTTATGTCAGGTCTCGATGCAAGCTATAAGGATGAGGTGCTTAGTCCTTCAGGTCAGTTAAAGAGTAAATACCGTGACCGGATCAGGTTAATAACTGAACCATACCTGAATACTGAATACCTGGGTATATTGCACGACGACCGCAATCCTGTTATGGCCAATAGTCCGCTGAAAGATGTAAGGATACGCAAAGCCCTGAATATTGGATTCGACAGGAAGAGAATGATAAAATACCTGAGGAACGGCATTGGCCAACCCGGTATCCATGGCATCATACCTGCCGGCATGCCCGGTTATAGTGCTGATGCCGGTTATGGATATGACTATGATCCTGTGCTTGCCGCCAAACTGCTTGCTGAAGCCGGTTATCCCGGAGGAAAAGGCCTTCCGCCGATCACAATTTCAACAAATGCGTCGTATCTCGACATAAGTCAGTTTATACAAAACCAGTTGTCGCAGATCGGATTTAACATTAAGATAGATGTTTCTCCCCCGGGAACCCTGAGGGAGAATATTGCACAGGGAAGGGTTGCTTTTTTCAGGGGTTCATGGATCGCCGATTATCCCGATGCTGAAAATTACCTTTCTTTGTTTTATTCTGAAAACAAAAGCCCCGCAGGTCCTAACTATACGCAATTCAGGAATCAGGCATTCGACCTGCTCTATACAAAAGCTATCCATGAACCAAAGGATACTGTAAGGCACCACTTATACCGGCAAATGGACAGTATCATGATGGAAGAATCGCCTGTTATCGTATTATTCTATGACCAGGTATTACGTTTTACCGGAAATTCGATATATAACCTGGGGTCTAATCCACTCAACTTACTCGATCTTAAAAGGGTTAAAAAGGTAAAGACTTAAAAGGGGCAGTAAGTTATATATCATAAAAGGGGCAGCAAGGCAAAGAAGATACAAGGGGCGGCAAGGTAAAGAAGTTAAAAGGGGCAGCAAGTTAAAGAAGTTAAAAGAGGCAGCAAGGTAAAGAAGTTAAAGAACATAAAAACAATCAAATCACAATATCATGTCGACAGACAAGGACTTAAGTTTCACTGAAATAAGTGCTGATTTCAAAGTTATCAAGCCGGGCGAGATCCCTGAAAATGCAATAAAGCTTATTGGCAATGACTGGATGCTTATCACGGCAGGCGATAAGGACAATTTCAATACAATGACCGCCAGTTGGGGGAGCATGGGCATGTTCTGGAACAAACCTGTGCTTTTCATCTTCATCAGGCCACAGCGTTATACTTTTGAATTTGTAGAAAAGGAAGAATATTTTACCTGCAGTTTCTTTGAAGAGGGCTTCCGCGAAAAACTAAACTTCTGCGGCACCTATTCAGGCAGGGACTTTGATAAACCTAAAGAAACAGGCCTTACACCCGTTAGCGTGTTTAAAAGTGTTGCCTTCAGGGAAGCGCGCCTCATCATCGAATGCCGCAAGATCTATGCGCAGGATATTGACCCTGAGAATATTGCCGACAAGCTTTTTTTAAAGCATTATCCTGATAAAGATTATCACCGCATGTACATCGGTGAGATCACTTCAGCCTGGATAAAATCGTCGTTCTAGGAAATTTTCTGTAATATTCACAACTAAATTCAGCAGTTTTTATAATTTTATCGCTCGGGGCGTGTTTATTTACCAGAACAAATTAAATAACAACTACATTGGGTCTTATAACTAACATACGGACATATTTTGGTAAGCGTTCTCTGCATGCTGAATCAAAGAAATTTACACGGACAAAGCAGCCCGTGAATCTAAAGAATGCTGCAAGTATTGGAATTATTTACCAGCTTGGCTCTGAGGAGGAGTACAACAGGGTATCATTGTTTACAAAGAAACTCCAGGAACAGGGCAAGAAAGTGCAGGTTATTGGATTATACCATTATAACCGCATTCCCGTGTTCTATATCCCAAAGCTGTCATACGATCTTCTTCTTCCTAAAGATGTTGACATTTTCTACCGGCCGTCAAACCAGTTTGTTGCACGGTTTATTAATGAAGAATTTGATATGCTGATCGATCTCAGCAGCCCCGATAATTTTACGCTGCATTATATTGCCGTCCTCTCACGGGCGCATTTTAAACTGGGCAGAATGATTGACGACAGGCCGTTGCCTTATGACCTGATGATCGACACAGGGCCTGATGTCAACAGCCAGGAGCTGATCAAGCAGATCATCCATTACACCAGTAACCTTGAGTTTAAACAAAATATTCAAAAGGAAGAAGATAAAACCGACTAACAACCTGATCATGAACAAAAGATTAATTGGCACCGGTGTAGCACTGGTCACACCTTTTCACAAGCAGGGAACCATTGATTTCGGTTCCTTTGAAAGATTAATAGAACATACCATCGCAAATGGTGTGAATTACCTGGTTATTCTCGGTACAACGGGCGAAGCAGCAACTTTATCGAAAGATGAAAAGAAAGTACTTATTGATTTTGCCAAGGAAACTGTTGCCCGGCGTGTACCCATTATTGTTGGTATCGGGGGCAATAATACCCAGGAGGTTGTTGATCACCTTAAGCTTATCAGTGATGATGGCATTGATGGTATATTGTCAGTAACACCTTACTACAATAAACCTACGCAACGTGGTTTGTACCTGCACTTCAGGCAAATAGCCTGTGCAACTTCATTACCCGTTATCCTGTACAATGTGCCCGGCCGCACCAGCGTAAATATGAAACCTGAAACCACCGTACAGCTGGCTGCAGAGTTTGATAATATCGTGGGCATCAAGGAGGCATCAGGCAATTTAACGCAGATCATGGAGATCATCAGAACCCGGCCACAGGGCTTCCTGGTAATTTCAGGCGATGATGCGCTTACCATGCCTCTGATCGCTGCAGGCGCTAATGGCGTGATCTCGGTGGTTGCTAATGCTTACCCACGGTCGTTCTCCACCATGGTGCAGGAGGCTTTGAAGGGTAACCTGAAGGAAGCCCGTGATATCCATTATAATTTTATGCCCCTTATGGAAGCACTGTTTTCTGATGGCAGCCCCGGTGGTATCAAAGCGGCACTCGACCATCTGAAGCTTATTGCAAACAATCTGCGTCTCCCAATTGTAAAGGTTAATAAACCCACGCAAAACATAATTATTGGTCTTATTAATGATCTGAAAGATAAAGGTATTGAAATCTAAATAATGCGCTCCCTATGCTAACACGTTTTACACTCCTCCTTTTGCTGCTGCCTTTTACCGGCCTTGCCCAGAAACCCCTTACCGAATACAGTACCGGCGAGCTGTTTGGCCGTAATGGTGAGATCTATTTTTACCTTGAAGAGGCTGCTGCCGATGTAAATGCGTTATCAGCAATCATCTCCGTTGATAATGTGAAGGATGGAAAGGTGTATGCCTACGCGTCAGTGAATGAGTTTAATAAGCTTAAAAATCTGTACAATTATAAGTTAGTGCAGTTGCCCAAACCAAGTGAACTTTACAGGGCGGAGATGACAAACGCTGCCCGCGAAGTGCTCGACTGGAATTACTATCCCACCTACAACGCCTACCTCCAGCTTATGCAGGATTTTGCCACCAATTATCCAAACCTCTGTGTTATTGATACCATCGGCACTTCCATTGAGGGCCGGCTTATTCTGGCGGCACGCATAAGTGACAATCCCGGTGTTGAGGAAAACGAGCCTGAGTTTCTTTATACTTCTTCCATGCATGGCGATGAAACAACCGGTTATATTCTCACCCTGCACCTGATCGATTACCTGCTCCTGAATTATGGCAGTGATGAAAGGGTAACAAACATGGTCAACAGCATTGATATATGGATCAATCCCCTGGCTAATCCTGATGGTACCTATGCCGGCGGCAACAGCACCGTGAATGGTGCTACCCGCTATAATGCCAATTATGTTGACCTTAACCGTAACTACCCTGACCCGGCCGACGGACCACACCCCGATGGTAACCAGTGGCAGCAGGAAACAGTGGCCTTTATGGCTTTCGCCGAAAGCAGGGATTTTGTGCTGGCAGCCAACTTTCATGGTGGTGCCGAGGTTGTTAACTACCCATGGGATACCTGGGGAAGGCTAACCGCCGATGATGCCTGGTGGCGTATGGTAAGCCGTAAATATGCCGACACGGTGCATGCAAACGCCCCTTCAGGATACTTTAATGATCTTAACAATGGCATCACCAACGGCTATGCCTGGTACCGCATCACCGGCGGCAGGCAGGATTATATGAACTATTTCCAACAGTGCCGTGAATTCACCCTCGAGGTGTCCAATACCAAACTGCTGCCGGCAAGTCAACTGCTGAATCACTGGAATTACAATTACCGCTCCATGCTTAACTATATGGAGGAATCACTTTACGGCATCAGGGGTATTGTTACGGATACCATCACCGGCCAGCCGCTCAGGGCTCAGGTGTATATAAGTGGCTTCGACAAGGACAGCAGCATGGTGTTTTCAAGCCTTCCTGTGGGCAATTACCACCGCCTTATCAAGGCGGGCACCTACAATTTAACGTTCTTTGCCGAAGGTTATATGCCTAAAACAGTCAAAAACATTGCCGTTGCCGACCTGTCGACCACCCTTGTGAATGTAAGATTATGGGATGGCACCCCCATACCGGCATTTTCATCCTCCGATACGCTTATTGCCCCGGGCAAAACCATTCAGTTCTTTGATAACTCGGGCGGCACCCCCACCGCGCGCCTCTGGACTTTTGAAGGCGGCACCCCCAATACCTCCACTGAAGCCAACCCGGTTATCACCTACGCCCAGGCCGGCATCTATGATGTAACCCTGCAGGTAACCAACCCTGTTGGCAGTAACACGCTTTTGCGCGATGATTATATCGAGGTAAGGGTAGGAGTGGGGATTGAAGATATCACCTCCACCAACCCGGCCTTATATCCCAACCCTGTTACCGGCAACAGGCTCTATTTTAAACCGGCCTCCCACCCGTTAAAATACCGCTTCAGTGATCTTACAGGCAAAGAACTAAGGTCCGGTGATCTTTCAGCAAACCAGGCGTATATTGATGTCTCATTTTTAAAGAACGGGATCTATCTGTTGGTAATGATTGATGGGAACAGTACCAGTGTTAGTAAGATTGTTGTTAATAGATAAATATCAATGATCTACCTCATACTTTAAATCGTTAAGGAGTTGCGGAATCGGCAACTCCTTTTTTTTGCAATAACAGAAATCTTAAAGTGGTTTTTTACATTTGAAGTGCATTTGCATTTTTAATTCATTTAATGCAACTTTGTTACAACCTTGTATCAACTTAATATCAACCTAGTATAAGCTTGTACTTGTACATTGTTATAACATGCTTAATACTTGATTAATACTTGGTGGATTTGAATCAATCTAAAACCATTATCCACTAAAATTTTTAACTTGAAAATCGCCTTTGGTTTCGCGGAAGAGAGGATAAACTCAAATGAACCAGGATAATAAGGATTTCCAGCTATCCAATAAGAATTAGAGAACCTAACAATGAAAATTATAATAACTGAAATATACCGAGTAAGAAACCGGAATCACAATAGAAATTATTGATGAACAACACTTTGCGGATCCCAGTTGCACCAGCCTGCAGTCCAGTCGGTAGTACCGAAAGCACCGGCGAAAGTAACCTGCTCAAAGAAAGTACCTGATGCTTTTGGCGTATTATTCCAATTGGCAGCGGTTAGTAACATTGAACCTGCATTGGGGGTGAGCTTGGGCGTGGTTGAGGTGTATATGCTCTGGTCAATGCCGGCATCCTGCCATTTGGGGAGTATGGTGTTGCCTGAGCCGGTGATATTAAACCAGGCATCTATATCAAAAAAGGCAGGTGCATTGATCTTTTTAAGCGGTGCATTGGCATTGCCGCTGCTGCCGCCCCAGTTGTTGTTGCCCCAGTTTTCAACACCGGCAAGGACCACATTCCTTACCTGGAGATCATTGTTCACTGCATTAACACTTGCCCCGGGCTTGGTATCGTCGATGAAAATGCCAACAGGAAAGCCTGTCAAAAATGAATTATAAATACTGGGCATGCTGTTGGTGCGGATATGGGCGGCATTCTGCATGCGTGCATCAACAAGATTCTCAGCTGAATATTTAGCGCCTATTATTGTAATATTCGACAGAACAGTCTGGGTAAAGGGCGTAGCTGCAGCACCTGAAAAAACATTGTCGAATTCCAGTCCGTTAGAGAAGTACTTATCGGCCCAGGCATAGTTTCTGATGGCGAGGGCAAACTGGATAAAACCTGCATGGCCAAGGTCGAAATCAAAGTCATCGTCCTCACACATGTATGAAATAAGGTATTTGGCGTTTACCGTGCCGCCGAAGAATTCAAAAGAATCATCCACACTATAGGAGCACTGCACATATTCAATCACCGTAGCGTTGCCGACACTGGCGAGGGTAAGGGCATTGATCTCCTGGTTATCCTGGAATTCCTTACCGGCATATTCAATCCTTACATAGCGGAGTATGCCTGAATTGTCGTTGGCAATGGTACCGCCGTGTGTAGCGCCGTAATTGCCTTCGAGGGTGATTGAATTGCCCTGGTTGTTGGGTGCTTTGCCACAGATAACGATGCCTCCCCAGTCGCCCTGGGCACGGCTTGCCGGCGGTTCATCAGAGGTAAAGATGATAGGGGAGGAGGCAGTACCGTCGGCTATAATTTTACCGCCACGCATCACGAGCAGTGTTCCCTTGGTATCAGAAGCACCAAACACTGTAGTACCCGGCTCAATGGTGAGGACAGCCCCGTCATTGACCTTCACGATATTATTGATGCGCCAGATCTTATCGGCCGTCCAGGTGGTGGAGGCAGAGATATCGGCGGTAACTTCCACCACTTCACGGTTTGGCGCCTCGGTTACGGTTACGGTAAACACCTTTTGTTCTGACTTCTGGTCGAGTGAGTCGAGCGCTTCAATCGCATAATTGACTGTTGAGCCGGTGGTGAGGCCTTCGTCGATAAGGAAGGAGAAAGTATAGGAGGTTGATTTCTCAAAATTGAATCCCTGTTCGAGCAGGAAACTGCCGTTTTTGTTGACAGTTATTTTCTTCAATCCGGCGGGAGCTGTAACAGAAACCGTAGTGGCGGCATGCGTGCCGGGAGCTGCTGATGCCTGGGCAGCTGACAGCGTTACGGTAGGTGCCGCTTTTGTAACAACGGGATCTTTGTCCTTTTCACCGCAGGCAGCTATAAGAAGCGTTAAGGTAATAGCGAATAGGAAGCTTTTAAGGGATTTAATGTTTGTGACCATAACGATTGTGTATTATTTATATTTATTTAATAACTCTTTCACCAAACAGGGCAGTGCCGATCCTTACCATGGTACTGCCTTCCTCAATGGCTATTTTATAGTCGGAGGTCATGCCCATTGACAGGACAGAGAACTCCTGATCAGTAAAATAATTGTTTTTTAACCTGTTGAAAAATGCGTTCAGCGACCTGAATTCCTTTTGAATCTGTGCTGTATCGTCAGTAAATGTTGCCATGCCCATAAGGCCGGTGATGCGCACATTGGTAAGCCGGCTGATGCTGCCTGATGCGATAAGGGCTTCAGCTTCCTTAAAATCAAGGCCGTACTTTGTATCCTCTGCGGCGATGTATATCTGCAGCAGGCAATCGATAACACGGTTATTTTTAAGAGCCTGCGCGTTGATCTCCTGCAGCAGTTTTAAACTGTCGGCACTCTGTATGAGGGAAACGAACGGGGCCACAAATTTCACCTTGTTTGTTTGCAGATGCCCGATAAGGTGCCAGTTGATATCAGGCGGAAGCAGAGGCTGCTTTGCAAGCATTTCCTGCACTTTATTCTCACCAAAGTCCCTGATGCCGGCATTATACACCTGCATGATCTCATCAACAGTATGGGTTTTACTTACAGCAACCAGTTTCACCTGTTGAGGCAGCTCATTCAGAAGCATTTTAACTTTGTGCATATTGACCTTGTTGGAGATGGCAGTTGCAAATATAAATTAAATGCTTAATGAACGGAAACTTTTATAAATGTCTGGATATTTTCCTCACCGAAGATCCCTGAACTGCCAAAACCTCCGGCAGGGTGAGGGGGTGTAAGCTCCGGTATCACAGGAAAGGTTTGCACGGTTTCATAGGTCAGTACCACGGGACTTGCATTCTCAAGGGCAAAAATTCCCTCCATTGTTGATTCAACAGGTAACTGCTGGTACATTTTTATGATCCACAAACCATAGGCCTCGTTCTTCGATTGTGTATATGTGCCTCTTAAATAATTGTGGATACTTCCGGTTTTGATCGTTTCAAAGGTATAAGTGCCATCAGCTTTATATTCCATAAGCACCGAATCAAAATTAAACTGCTGGAACAAAGGGGAGAGGTTGGCGCCTGTTGAGACCCAGAAGCCAAAGATACCGGTTTCGTGCAGCGGTGTGGTTTTCACTTCCTTAACAAGGTAATGATGCTTAAGATTCATCACCGACGAGTCGTTTGCGGCCTGTACTTCCATCACTTCATGGCCATTGATCACACCGGATATGTGCAGTGTAACATGCGCAACTGAGTCGCCGGCAACATGTGCAACACGCGTGCTGTCAAGCAGTGCCTGTCCGCCGGTTAGTTTAAGATGGAGGTGCTGATCACTTACTGGCACCAGTTCATCCCCATTGCTATAGCCGAAAACCCCCTGGCTGAAATAGATGGTAAGCTGTTTATTGTCGGGCGAAAGCGACAAACTATCGATCACCGGCTTTACAATTGGGGCAGGGGGCACAACAGGCGGTTCGGTTTTCTCCTTGGTGCAGGCATAAACTGACAACGAAAAGGCAATCAGTACAATCGCTTTAAGCGCGTGGTATGGTAGTTTCATGGATGATAATTTATGATTTGAACATTTCTTTCACGCCGTCCTCAATTGAATACTGAGGATTGTAGCCGAGCAGTGCTTTTGCCTTGCTGATATCAGCATAGGTAATTTCAACATCGCCGGGCTGAACGGGGAGTTTGTTTATGGTGACCTCCTTACCAAGTGTACGGCCAATTAACTGTATCAGGTATTTCAGCTCCACGGTTTTATTGTTGCCCAGGTTGATGATCTCATAACCTTTAACGCGGTTGATGGAAGCGATAATGCCCGACACGATATCATCAATGTAGGTATAATCACGACGGGTAGTGCCATCGCCATACATGGTAACAGGTTTGCCTTCGCGGATAAGGCGCCCGAACTGCTGTATTGCCATTTCAGGGCGCTGGTTATGCCCGTAAACGGTGAAATAGCGCAGGCAGAACACATTAAGGTTATACAGATGATGATAGTTGTAACAAAGCAGTTCACCGGCCTTTTTGGTAGCGGCATAGGGTGAAATGGGGTAGTCAACATTGTCAGTCTCTGAAAAAGGTGTTTTTTTGTTATTCCCGTATACGGAAGAAGAAGAGGCGAAGACCATGTTATTGATCTTCAATTCCCTCAGCACCTCAAGAAGATTCAGGGTGCCTTTTACATTCACATCATAGTACAGTTCAGGATCTTCAATTGACGGGCGCACCCCGGCTCTTGCAGCCAGATGCACCACGCAACCGGGTGAGGATTCTGACAATACCTTTTTGAGAAACAGCTTATCCCTGATATCACCTTCATGCATAACAAAAAGAGGGGAGGTGCTGAAGCCGGCAATGTTCCTTCTTTTTATCGAAGGATCATAATAAGTATCGAAATTGTCGATTCCAATGACCCTCGTGCCCATTCTGAGCAAGGCCGCGGTAAGGTTTGACCCGATAAAACCTGCTGCCCCGGTTATGACAATATTATTCATAATAGCACATTTGAATGATTATCTGCCTGATGTTCAACCTGCAATTTCAATGCATTGGAATTAAAGCTGTAATATACGCCACAAATTGAAACTATCACCGTGATGATATAGAACAAAAGGCTGAGCGCTATGGATAAATGGATATCTAAATTCAGCAGTTTGGCGCCGAAGAGGAAAGTGACCTCCCGTGACCCGATGCCGCCTATGGTGATGGGCAGTGTTGCCACGATTGACGAAACCAGGAACAGGAATAAATAAGCCGGCAGATTTCCGAAAGAGTCGTTTGCAAACAGTATAAAGACCGCAGCGCCAAGCTGCAGTAATTGCACGGCCACCGAAAGGAAGGTTGTTTGGGCTATTACTTGATAAAACCGCCTGAAACTGAGCTTATGTACCATCACGAAGACAGCCAGGGATACGGGGATCAATGCAATGGCACCTATGGTGAATGCTCTGTCAAGGTTAAGGAATGGCACCATCAGCAAGGCCAGTACAAACAGCGCATAAACGCCGTTAACCCTGTCGATCATCACACTCCAGAACAGATCTTTGATCTTTATCCCGAACTTTTTATTAAGCAGCCATACTTTATACCCATCGCCGCCAATACCTCCGGGCAGGAACAGGTTATAATACATGCCGAGCAGGTACAACCGCAGATTGCTCTTTTCAGTCAGGGGAAGGTTTACAGCTTTAAAATAGTAGTTCAACCGGAAAGAGGAAACAACTTTTGAGAAGGCAAAAAGAATAAGGGCTGCCGTTAGATAAAAGAAATTGGCTGATTTGATGATACCGTAAACTTCCCTGATGTCAATTTTGGTGAATACATAATACAGTACTATAACCGAGAGCGCGATCTTAAGGAAAGCTTTGAAGATATTTTTCATTTACCCTTAAAAGTGTGAACCTTACGTATCTTATATGGACGTTTGTTCTGCGATTCATAATAGGTACGCATCTGTATATCGGCAATAATACCAACAGTTATCAGTTGAATACCTGATATTACAAGCAATATGCCTAGCAGGAGCATCGGTTTACCCCATATTTCATGGCCGGCAATTTTCTGGAAAAGGAAATACGTATTGATCACCAAACCAACGAAAGCCAGCAGGAGCCCCATGGTACCGAACAGGTGCATTGGTTTTTGCATGTATTTCTTGAAAAAGAGCACCAGCAAAAGATCAATAATAACCTTCATAGTGCGGTTGATGCCATACTTTGATTTCCCAAACTCACGGGCATGATGCTTCACATCCACCTGGGTAATGCGGGCACCTTCGAGGCTGGCAAGTACGGGTATGAACCGGTGCAGTTCGCCATAAAGGCCTATGTTCTTGGCAAGATCACTCTTGAAAACCTTAAGTGTACAGCCGTAATCCTTTATTTGCACGCCGGTGCTGTTCCTGATAATGGAATTGGCAATTTTGCTGGGTATTTTCCTCAGGAACATTCCATCCTGCCTGTTTTTGCGGATACCTGCTACCAGATCCCATTCATGTTCAATAGCAAGATTCAGCATCATGGGAATATCAGAGGGATCATTCTGCAGATCACCATCCATAGTTACCATGTATTCACCCTTTGCCTGTTCAATACCGGCATACAGCGCAGAGCTCTGTCCAAAATTCTTCCGCAGTTCAACGAGTACTACCTTTTCATCACCAAGTTCCCTGATCTGCCTGATTGTTGAGTCAGTTGACCCGTCATCAACATAAACAATTTCATAGTTAATGCCCACCAATGAATCGTTGATCCACTTATTCAGGGGTTTAATGTTCTCTTCTTCGTTATAAACACAAATTATAACGCTTAACAGGGGCTGGTCCATTAAATTATCCTTTGAAAGTTGTGCTGCGTGATTATGGTCGGGGTGAATCATTGATATGGAATGTGATTTACTGCAAAAATATCAAGTTTTTGTTGAAGAATGAATAAAAGCCATGAGTATAAGCTTAACTGAAGGCTGAAATTAGTAAAAAATGCGTTATTACCTTGATTATTCAAAGAATACCCTATTTTTGTGAGGCAAAATTGTACTATACCTGATGAAGAAAATAATTGCCTCGTTACTCAGGCAACTGGCTTTTTGGATGCTGTTTTTCTTTATTTCGAGAGCTATCTTTTTACTTTATAACATTAAGCTTATAAATACAGAAGGTATTAAAACAGGGGAAGCACTGGCAGCATTCTGGCATGCCCTGCCCCTCGATCTGGCAACAGCCTGCTATGTGCTGGTTTTTCCTTTCTTTATCCTGGTAATTCAAACCTTCTACAGCCCCGGCTGGCTTAACAAGCTGAACAACTACTATACGCTTGCCGCGATTGTGATATTCGCCCTGCTTACCACGGCAGAACTGGGAATATATCCTGAATGGAAGACCAAGATGCCTTATAAAGCCTTAATGTATCTTCAGAATCCGGAAGAGATATATAATTCCTCATCCACATTTACCTTTTTCCTGCTGATCGTTCTGTTCGTGCTTCAAAGCCTGGGTAGTTACCTGCTTTACAGGAAATTCTTCTTTACAGAGATAACCGGAACAGTTAAACGCTGGTATTTGAGCGCCCCGCTTATGCTGATCATCACCCTTCCATTACTGGTACTGGGCGCCAGGGGAGGATGGCAACCTATACCGATAAACCAGAGTGAGTCGTATTACTCAAATTATAATATCCTTAACCTGGCTTCAGTTAATTCGGCTTTTAACCTGTCAATCAGCATTATAGAAAACTACAAGAACTTTGGCAAGAACCCCTACAGCTTTTATGATATCAACGAGGCAAGGGCGGTGGTGGACAGGATATATGAATTGCCGCGCGATACCACTGTTAAAGTCCTTACAACCACTAAACCGAACATTGTATTAATAATCCTTGAAAGCTGGTCGGCCGATCTTATTGAGTCAATGGGGGGAGAGCCGGGCATAACACCTGAATTTCATGAACTTGAAAAATCAGGGATACTTTTCACGAACATGCATGCTACGGGACCACGCAGTGAACAGGCCATGGGAAGCATATTCAGTGGTTTCCCTGCACACCCCATTTCATCTGTTACCGTACAGCCTGAGAAATTCAGCAAGCTTCACACGATAACCCATAGCCTGATCGACAATGGCTACAGCACCTCCTTCTATTTCGGGGGACAACTGAGATATGGGAACATAAAAGGATATATATTGCATAACGGCTTCACCAAAGTTGTTGAACATACTGACTTCGGGAATGATGTTCTGCGCGGAAAGCTTGGTGTGCATGATGAGTTTGTACTGTCGCGCCAGCTTGCAGATCTGAACAATGAAAAGCAACCTTTTTTCTCGTCACTGTTCACGCTTAGTTCGCATTCGCCGTATGATCAGCCCATGGAGAATGTGTTTGACTGGGGAGGCAATGAAAACGATTATATCAATTCAGCCTACTATACTGACAGGTGTTTGGGCAACTACTTCAGGGAAGCACGTGAACAGCCCTGGTATAAGAATACGCTGTTCATAATAGTAGCTGACCATAGCCATAACTCCTACAGGAATTATAGTTTTACGACCCCTGCCTACCATAAGATCCCTATGCTTTTTTACGGTGATGTAATAAAAGAGGAATTCAGGGGGCATAAGGTTCAGAGGCTTTCAAATCAAATGGATCTGGCCACAACCCTGATGAAGCAGCTTGATCTTGATAGTACGCCTTTCAAGTGGAGCAGAGACCTGTTTAACCCATATTCGCCACACTTTGCTTACTATTCTTTTGAGGAAGGACTTGGCTGGGTTTCGCCGGAAGGCCATTTTGTTTATGAAGCACGAATTGACCATTATAGCGAAGATACTGTGCCTGAGGATAATAAAGATGAAGTAAGAAAAGAAGGTAAGTCCTTTTTGCAGGTTTTGTTTGAGGAATACATGAAACTATAATACACTTCTGAAATTGTATGATATTTAAAGCTGACTGGCTCACCACAAGGATAAAAAAGATTAGCCTGAACAGAATGATCATGGGCAGCATGATGGCAATTGCTTTTTTGCTGATCATCTTTATAGGCCATAATTGGGCTTCTTATGAAAACAAGAAGTTTAAAATTGAACATGATGCGGTAAGGAGTGAATTAACGGAGCACCAGAAAGATTTGGTAAAAACTGAGGTACAGCGTTCAATCAGCTATGTTAATTATGTTCGTTCACTGTCGCGGGAAAGATTAACCGCAAACCTCAGGGACAGGGTAGAAGTTGCCTGGAAGATTGCTGATAACATCTACAAAGAGAACAAAGGCCTGAAAAGCGATGACGAGATCAAAAAGATGATCAAGGATGCACTCAGACCATACCGTTCAATAGATGAAAGAGGGTATGTATTTATTTATACACTTGATGGTGAAGGGGTTATGTTGCCTGAAAGCAGGAAATTTGAAGGTACCTCCGGCCTGTCAGTCAAAGATGCTAACGGCAATTATGTGGTAAGGCGTGAAGTTGCGTTGATGCAGGAATTTGACAAGAGCCTTATAGCATACTATCAGAAGCTGGATAACTTTGAACATGATTCCGTACTTTGCAAGTACACTTATATAAAGAAATTTACCCCTTACGGATGGTACCTGGGATCAAAGGAATACCTTGTAGATTTTGAAACAGACCTGAAATTAGAAGTATTGAACAGGCTGGCCAAAATACGTTTTGACACAGATGGTTACATCTTCATTCAGAACACAGAAAACCAGCCTGTATTGACCAATGGGATCATTATTAATGAAGGTCATACAATCTATGCATCACCTGATGAAAGAGAGCGGCAGAAAATATCAGACGCTGCCCTGGCAGGAGGGGGATTTGTTGAGTATAATTATCACAGACCCGGTATACGAAAGTTTGAACCCAAAATTGCCTACGTTGAGTATCTCAAAGAATGGGATTGGGTAATAGGGGCAGGCTTTTACTCCCGCGACCTTGAAAACCTGATCTCTCAAAGGCAAACAGAACAAAAAGCACAACAAACCAAAACAATCATAAGAATATCCATTGCACTTGTTGCTATCCTATTGCTTGGACTAATATTAACAAAACAAGTTGTTAAGAAATTAGACAAGGGATTTTACAGATTCGACAGATTCTTTAAAGAAGCCAGCAATGACTATACGCTGATAAATGAGCAGGAGTTGTATTCACCTGAATTTGTTTCGCTGGCTGCTTCGGCAAATAAGATGGTGCTGGAGTTAAAGGATATACGCACTGCCTTTGAAAAAGAGCATTCGATGATGATATCAGTTATGAATTCCATACCTGATATGGTGTTTCTTAAAGACCTTGAAAGCAGGTATGTTGCCTGCAATAATGCATTCCTCGATTACCTGGGTATCAGGGAGGAGGAATTAATAGGCAAGACTGATTTTGAACTGTTCCCGACAGAATCAGCTAAATACTACTATGAAAATGATATTAAGATTCTTACCGACAGGAAACCTATCAGAAATGAAGAATGGGTAATATTAGCCAACGGTAACAAACGGCTCTTTGATACACTGAAGGTTCTGTGTCATGATAAATCATCAAACATCCTCGGAATTCTGTGTATAAGCAGGGATATCACTGAACGGCAGATCATCCAGGAAAAATACATCGAAGCAAAGGAGAAAGCTGAAGAAGCTGACCGGCTGAAAACTGCTTTTCTGGCAAATATGAGCCATGAGATAAGGACTCCAATGAACTCCATTGTTGGCTTTTCTAATCTTATTGCTGAAGGAGGGCTATCAGATGATGAGCAATCAGAATACGTTGAGCATATCAACACTGCAATAAACAACCTTCTGAATCTGATCAACGACATTATTGACATTGCCAAAATAGAGGCGGGACAATTATCTATTAAGCCGGAATATTTTGATATTTCGAAATTGATGGACGACCTGCATATTTCCATGACGGAATATAAGAGCCGTATAAGTAAGCACAATATAAAACTCGAGTATATTGTGCCTGAAGAGTTAAGAGGCATTAAGATTTTAACTGACCCTTTCAGACTCAACCAGGTGCTCAGTAACCTTATCATCAACGCAATTAAATTTACCAGCGTTGGTTACATTAAATTTGGTTGCGAATTAAAAGACTATGGCCTGTATTTCTATGTAAAGGACTCGGGAATTGGCATATCAAAGAAAGATCAGGAGTTGCTTTTCAAAAGGTTCAGGCAGGTAGGCATGAACTCCGGGTATAAAATGGGAGGTACCGGTTTAGGGTTAGCCATTTCAAAGCACATAGTTGATCTTATGAATGGTGAAATAAAGGTGGAATCAGAAGCAGGAAAAGGTTCTTTGTTCAGTTTCCATATACCATACTACCCTCTGCAGGAAGATCGGAAAGAATTGAAAATGTCGGGAATAGAGCTGAATGATAAAACAGTCATGATAATTGAAAAAGAAGAAGCTTCCTTTAGTTATCTGAAAGCTGTATTTTCAGGCACAGGCGCTAAAATAGTCAGATCACTGTCAATAAAAGAAGCCTCTGAACAATTCAGGCTCTCCAATGACATTGACTTGATATACAGCGTTATCAACCCTAACGATGAGCACCTGATTAACTTTATCAGAGAAGTAAAGAAATACAAACCCAACATGCCGGTGATTGGACAAACAAGTGCACCGGATGATGTTTTTGACAATACATACGGGTGTGATACCATAATCACCAAACCAGTAAAGTACCATTTACTGCTTCAGGTTATTGCACCTTTTATTGAGAACTAATGACAGGCAATTGAGTTTCTCCCGGATGGTTTGGCTGAAACGCAGTTTATCACTGAGTGCCCTGTATGAAATAACCATCTGAAGCTCTACACATTAAAAAAGGCGGAAATGATATTCCGCCTTTATTGATTCAAAATCGCACCTTACTTCTTAATGCCTTACTTCTTAAAGCCTTACTTCTTAAAGCCTTACTTCTTGCCTTACTTCTTGCCTTACTTCTTAACGCCCTACTTCTTGCCTTACTTCCTAAAGCCTTACTTCTTAATGGTGTAAAAACACACTTTTGGTGATTCGATCTTCTCAGCTTGTTTCAATTTTTTAATGGCTGCATCAACATCTTTTTTATCCATGTTGGCAATTTCAGCTATCTGGGCTGATTTAAGCGGAGCTTCTGACCTGGTTAGTACATCAAGTACCATTGCTTCTTTTTCCATTGTTGTATAATTATTTTATGTTTAATCAAGTAAATGAACTGCTAATCCACTGTTTAATCAAGTAAATGAACTGTTAATCCAATATGTTTAATCAAGTAAATGCACTGCTAATCCACTGCGTAATTTCGGTTCAAACCAGGTAGTCTTAGGTGGCATGATATTGCCGGTGTCAGCAATATTAATAAGTTGCTCAAGTGAAACAGGATACAGCGCAAAAGCTACAGCCATTTCACCACTGTCAACACGCTTTTTCAATTCACCTAATCCCCTGATACCACCAACAAAGTCAACACGCTTTGAGGTCCGGAGATCCTTGATGTCAAGTATTTCATCGAGTACGAGCTGTGATAAAATAGTTACATCAAGCACACCTATTGGGTCGTTGTCATTAAATGTTCCCTCACGGGCGGTAAGTGAATACCATTTATGGTCAAGGTACATTGAAAAGTTATGCAACATCGTTGGTTTGTAAATCTCATTACCTTTTTCCTCTATAATGAATACTTTCGCAAGTTTACTGAGGAATTCATCTTTATTGAGATTGTTAAGGTCTTTTACCACCCGGTTGTAATCAATGATTGTTAACTGGTTTGAAGGAAAGTGAACTGCGAGGAAATAATTATATTCCTCGTTGCCCGTATGATTTGGGTTGCTCATTTTTTTCTCATTGCCAACAAGGGCAGCAGCAGCAGTGCGGTGATGACCATCAGCAACATAGGTATACGGTACTTTGCTGAACAGATCAGTTAGCCTGGTAATTAGATCCTTGTCACTTATTACCCAGAAATGATGGCCAAAACCATCGGCAGCGGTGAAATCATATTCAGGTTCGCGGGTGGTTACTATCTGGTTAATGATAGCATCAATTTCCTCAACTGCAGGATATGTAAAGAAAACAGGCTCCATGTTTGCATTGGTGATCCTCACATGCTTCATTCTGTCCTCTTCCTTATCAGCGCGGGTAAGTTCATGTTTTTTAATAATACCCTCAAGATAATCTGAAACACCGGCACAACCAACAAGGCCGTACTGTGTTTTGCCATTCATTGTTTGCGCATAAATATATAAGCACTCCTCCTGATCTTGTATTAACCACCCGTTTTCACGGTATTTATCAAGATTGATTCTGGCCTGTTCATAAACCTCAGGAGCATGTTCATCAATTGATTCCGGCAGATCGATTTCCGGCTTAATGATATGTAAAAGTGAATATGGATTGCCGTCAGCCTCAATTCTTGCTTCTGTAGAATTGAGAACATCGTATGGACGTGAGGCTAATTGTTCAGCTATGTCCTTCGGAGGACGTAATCCTTTAAATGGTTTTAGTATTGCCATGCTTTTAAAATTTTGGTATAGTACAAGTTAGTGTAAATTCAATAATGCATCGCCTGAAAATTCCTGAAGCAAAATTATGGAATTATCATTGCCTGAAAATTCTGAAGCAAAATTATGGAATTATCATTGCCTGAAAATTCCTGAAGCAAAATTATGGAATTATCATTGCTAAAAAAAATGTTCCTTCTTTACGAAGAAACATTTTATAAACCAGCATCGGGAGTAGTCATTTATTGATAACTACTCAATCATATGAACCAGTAAAATGGAATATTAATCTGCTTCTTCCATTGTAAGATCAGCAGCTCTCTGAAGTGATCCTATCAATGCACCAATCATTTTAGTCATTTCCATTAAATGCCCCCTCGATTCATCAATTTCTTTGTCAGAGAAATAATTAAGTTTCCCTGCCAGGGCAGTATATACAACGCATTCCCTTACAGCACTTTTAGCCATTTTTAAATAATAGATGAATTGATTCTTATTTCTGGCCGATCCTTCTGAAATATTCAATGCGATAGCCTGAGCAGCCAGATTAAACCTTGAAGAAAATCCAGCCTGGCTTTCAATTGGAAGTTGGAATGTTTTTCGTGCAACCCATTCAATGTAGTCAAGTGATTTGTGGTAAATGCGTAGATCTTCAAATCTGAAGAATGTAATAACTTTGTCGAGTTCCTGGTCCATATCGATAGTTTTTGTTGGTTTTGTTAAGAGCTATTTCCTTGTGCTACGCCGGAAATAATAGCGTTAAGTTTTAACTATTCACTTTGTCTTTAGTTTTATTAACCTGGAAAGTGGTTATGCCGCTTTCAAAAAAGTCAACGATCTGTCTTGCAGCAGCAAGCCCTGCATTGATGTTGGCTTCTGAAGTCTGAGCCCCCATTTTTTTAGGGGTGAAGAAGTATCTTCCGCTATATTTCTCTGCAATAACACTCTTATTATCAGGTTCAATATCACTGAGATATTTGAAATCAGGTCGTCCTTCAAATATCTGTATAAGTCCGTCCTCATCAATAACCTCTTTACGGGCTGTATTAACAAGAACAGCATTTTTTGGCATCAGATTAAGCAATTCAAATCCAATAGATTTCTTTGTTTGTGCTGTTGCGGGGATGTGCAATGAAACGTATTGACACTTCTGATACAACTCCTCAACATTATTAACCGGGGTTACACCATCCTTTAAAATATCATCTGCAGAAACATAGGGATCAAAAGCATAAACTTCCATACCAAAACCTTTTGCAATGGCTGATACATACTTACCAACATTGCCATAAGCATGAATTCCCAGGCTTTTCCCTCTTAATTCAGTACCTGAAGTACCATTAAAGGAGTTTCTTGCCATGAAAACCATCATGCCGAATGCAAGTTCAGCAACAGCGTTTGAGTTTTGCCCCGGAGTGTTCATTGCAACAACATTATGATCAGTTGCTGACGCTAAGTCAATATTGTCATATCCCGCACCTGCGCGAACAACTATCTTTAGATTCTTTGCGGCATCAAGAATGTGGCTGTCAACAATATCACTTCTGATAATGACTGCATCAACTTCCTCAACTGCTGCTGCAAACTCAGCCTGGCTGGTGTATTTTTCAAGCAATCGGAATTCATAGCCGGCTTGCTCAACTATTTGACGAATCCCTTCAACTGCAACCTTTGCAAATGGTTTGTCGGTTGCCACGAGTACCTTTTTCATAGTTCTAGTCCAATTTTAGAATTAATGTATAAAAGTATAGAGTAATTTGCCGATTACCAAATTTATTAATAAAAATATGTTCAGTTTCGTTCAAAATTTAATTTGCATGTTCGAATGCGAACAGTTTCTAATGTTGAAGCGGGTTTTGGAAGGGCTGGGAAAAAGAATTACATTAAAATCTATACAAAATACATAGATGGTCTAACTGAAAATTTATCTGTAGCCTTTAAGATGCTCTATATTTTGTGATGAAAGCGTGGTATGTTGAGATTTTAACTGCAGAATAATACTGCACGCGAGTTCAAAAAATACAGCTCTTTGAATTACCTCCCGGTATCCGGCACCAATAACAACCTGACCGTGGTTTTGCATCTGGATTACAGTTGCATTCATAGATGCCTCTGCAACCTGATCGGCAAGCTCTAGTGATCCGGGCATAATAAAGGGTATGTGAATTATATTACCTATATATATGGGCACCTCAATAATTACATTATAATCTACTGCTTTGTCCATACAGGAAAGTGCAGTTGCTGCCGGCGACTGGCAATGCAGAATTGTATTGACATTCAGGTTACGCTTCATTATGGCAAGATGTAATGGCAATTCACCTGTTGGTTTGTTCCCTTTAATGGTGGTGCCATATAATCCGTCAATTAATGTGATCTGGTCATTTTTCAATTCTCCAAGCCATGACCTTGACTCTGAAACCAATAAATTACCATCCTTAAGCCTATGCGACAGATTTCCACTACTACATTTTACCAAACCATACTTGCCGGCTTTCTGTGCCCATTTGGCAAATTTCTTCAATTGAATTTGAAGATCATCTTCTTCTATTCTATTATCCATAGTCTTGCATTAAGTTATCCATCCTCACCCGGTAATTTAGCCATTATCACCAGGTTACATCATCTGTTAATTATCAATCCATCATCAGATGATTAAACTATCATTGAAATCCTACAGTTATTTCATCAGCAAAAATCCACGCCGGGTAACCCCTGCCTTTATGAGTATCGGGGCATTGCCTGATGTTAATTGCTTTTAACCTCAAATATTTATCTGAACTGCCATCAACGTTTATGGTGTATTCCTTGATTATAGTACCCCATTTATCCTGTGGAACATCATTTACAACACTACCTTTCAGTTTATAATCAATACCATCAGAAGATGTCCATAATTCTATTCTTTCAGGCATGAAGATCCATGCATTTATATCCTGTAAAAAGCTAATACTTACAGCTTTGACCCGTTTATCGTCTGATATAATAATATCGGCCTCAATATCAACGCCTTGATAACCTTGCCAGCCACCAAGCCGGAAATCTTCATTGCCTTTTAAACCGTCAAGCAATGTATTTTCGCCATTGCCTGAATATTGCGGTGCATAGTTAGTATTCAACTTCAGGCTTATTCCCTGAGGTCGCTTAGTGAATACAGCACTTACAGCTTCAGAAGATAAATAGCCGTCCTTATAACCCCTGAATCTGAAGGTTGTGGATTCCTTTACAGTTATTGGGTTAATAAATATAGGTGAAGTTAAATCAGGAGGAGTACCATTAAGGGTATATCTGATTTCTGCTTTTTCATTGGAAGAAATGTTAACAGTAGTTTGCTCATCAAAAACGTAGTCACCTCTGTCGATAACAGGTGCAGCAATTATTTTATCAGAATTAATAGAAGTTGTTGGTTCATTTCCCTGTCCTTTCCCCCAGGATTCAGATGGTGAATCACCCATTACAAATAACATTGTGCCACCATCCATTATGTCATGATGACTGATGTATGATTTGTTATATGCTCTGCCGTTAAGCATTACCGATTGTATATAAATATTTTTGGATGTCAGGTTAGTAGCTTTTACGATAAACTGTTTTCCATTTTCGAGGTTAATTATTGTTTCTTCAAAATGAGGTTTTCCAATGATATATTGATCAGTGCCCGGACATACGGGGTAGAAACCAAGAGAACTAAATACGGCCCAGGCTGACATTTGTCCGCAATCTTCATTTCCGATTAAACCATCAGGTGAGTTTGTGTAGAAATTCTCCATTATATAATGTACCTTCTCCTGGGTCTTGGCAGGATTACCGGCAAAATTGTAGAGATAGGCAATATGGTGGCTTGGCTCATTACCATGTGCATATTGTCCGATCAGGCCTGTAATATCCGATTGTTCCCGTCCCGTTGTTTGGGTAGGTGCCTGGAAAAGACCATCAAGTTTTGCTTCCAGACCCTGTTTACCACCATGAAGGGAAGTAAAATGATCCATATCATGAGGCACATAAAAGCTGTACTGCCAGGAATTTGCCTCAGTATAATTAAAATTCACTTCACGTGGGTCAAAAGGATTAAACCAGGCACCATTGAACCTGGCACGCATAAAGCCTGATTTGTGGTCGTATAAATGCTTGTAGCCTTGAGCTCTTACCAGGAAACTGTCAGATAATGCCTGATAGCCCATTTCTTTGGCCATAGTACCAATGCACCAATCGTCATAGGCATATTCCAATGTCTTGGAAACGGATTCATGATCAGAATCTGCCGGTATGAAGCCATACTTTTTGTAGTATTTCAATCCAAAATGATCACGTCTGGCACTTTCAAGCATAGCTTTGAAAGCTAACTCTGTATCATAGTCCCGTATGCCTTTGATAAAAGCATCAGCAATCACCGGTATAGCATGATATCCTATCATACAGTATGTTTCGTTGGCACTCAATTCCCACACGGGCAATAGTCCGCCTTCACTGAATTGACGTAGAAAAGTTTTGATGAAATCATTAGTGCGCTTTTGATCTATTATAGTCATTAGAGGATGGAGTGCCCGGTAAGTATCCCAAAGCGAGAATACAGTGTAATAGTCATGGTTGGTTTTGTGAACATTAAAGTCACGTCCCAGATAAGAACCATCAACATCATTATATACATTGGGGCTAACCATAGCATGATATAAGGCTGTGTAAAATACAGCCAGTTTATCGTTATCAGTTGATTTAACCTGAATTTTACTTAATTCCTTGTTCCATAAATTTAAAGCATCATTTCTTACCTTGTTAAAGTCCCAGCCATCTATTTCAGTATCGAGATTCAGCCTTGCATTTTCACTGCTGACTGCTGAAATGCCTGCTTTAACAAGTAGAGTGGGTGATGGGCCAAACGTAAGAATGGCTTTGATGTTTTTTCCTTTCAACTCTGAAACGTTGGTTAACACTTTATTACCATCTGATAGCTTTAAGCCACTAATCTTTTCAGAAAATCTGAGTACAAAATACACACGTTGATCAACCGCCCATGCACTTGAACGCCTGAAGCCCTCTAGTTCATAATCAGATACTTTTGTAATCCATGAGTCAATAACTTCGTCCCTATGTGCAAGATCTATAAGTATTTTAGCTGTATCACCCACTAAGTAATGATATGAATGGAAACCTGCACGTGCAGTTGTTGTAAGTCGAACGTCAATTTCGTGATCAAGAAGTCTGACACCATAGTATCCGGGTGTTGCAGTTTCCTTGTCATGACTAAAGCTGCTTCTATAACCAGGCATACCATCATAACCATTATTCCAATGTTCCTCACCGGTAAAAGGCATAAGAAGAACATCACCGTAATCAGGTATACCTGTTCCACTAAGATGAGTATGACTAAAGCCATATATATGTTCATCACTGTAATGGTAGCCACCACATCCGTCCCATCCTTCAAGTCGGGTATCAGGACTTAGCTGCACCATACCAAAAGGCACCGTTGCCCCAGGGAATGTATGTCCATGACCACCGGTTCCAATAAAAGGGTTGACATATTGTGCCGGGTTTGACTCACTGTGGTTGGAATAATCCACCGGGTTTGATTGACTATGGTTGCTATATTGCGCTGGGTTTGACTCACTGTGGTTGCTATACGGCGCCGGGTTTGACTGACTGTATGTTGCACTATTAATAAAAGCAACAAATAAAAGGAGGGTAAACGTTCTGAAAATGAGCATACAATGATTCTTAAAAATTGATAATACCTGGTGCTATAATATACGCAGTCAGTTAATCACCAAATTTAGAAATCATTTTGAATCAAAAGGAATCATTTTGAATCAAAACGGTATATGGTACTTTCTTGAAAAATTTCTCCGGGTTCCAGCAATGTGTTTGGAAAATGAGGATTATTAGGAGAATCAGGAAAATGCTGTGTCTCAAGGCAAAAGCCCGAATGAGCTCCATACAGATCGCCTGATTTGCCTCTCAAATTAGCACTAAGAAAATTGCCGGTATATAACTGAACACCCGGCTGTGTGCTCCAAACAGTCATGTTGATTCCTGTTACAGGGCTTTGGGCTACTGCCACAATCTTTGGAATATCGCCGTAAGGAAATCGTACATAATTATGGTCATAACCCATTTTGACATCCTTAATTCGATCACCTATAATATGCGGCGTTGTGAAGTCATAAGGAGTGCCACTTACTGCAAGGATATTGCCGGTAGGAATACCGGCAGGGCTTACTTCTGTTAATTGAGGCGCATTTATCATGAGTTCATGGTCGAGTATATTGCCGTTACCTTCACCCGATAAATTAAAATATCCGTGCCAGGTTAAGTTTATAGGTGTGGTATGGTTGGTAGTTGCCCGGTAGTCAATTCCGAAACCATTATCGTTCTCAATATAATAAGTAACTTCAACCTGCAATTGACCCGGGTAACCCTGATCACCGTCATCACTGGTATGTGTAAGCCTAAGGGCAGGTGAACCATAGTAATCAATAACTTCATCCTCCCAAATAACTTTATCAAATCCCTTATAACCTCCATGCAGATGGTTTGCACCATTATTTGTGTCAAGCTGGTATTCATGTTCTCTTATACGAAACCGCCCTTCTTTAATGCGGTTTGCGTAACGCCCAACGATTGCACCAAAATAAGGACAGTCACTAAGGTATGCCTCTGTAACATATTCTGAAGGCTCTTTAAAGCCAAGCGAAACATCAATATGTTGACCATTCTTGTCTCTAACCTTTAAATCCATAACAATTCCGCCGTAAGTCATAATTCTCACCTGTAATGAGTCAGATTCAAGGGTATATACCTTTATATCCAGGTTCTGCTGAAGAGGCTGAGTTTCAAATGAAATCTTCATAGTAACTTTTTAAATAGAACAACAAAAAAGTGGTTCTGTTAAACCGGGAGTGAAGAAGCGAGGTTACAAACAGCTTGAACCCTTTTTGAATCAGTTTCAGTATAAGAAGTTGGGAGTGTATCTTGTAAAAGCAAATTCTCATATACCATTTGGCTTGTACGGAGATGCGATGCTGATAAATGGTATTCCCTGCATTTAGTTGCAGCGTGCAGTTCAAGGAAGTTTTCCTTGTTAATTCCGGCACCTGCCATTATAATTATTCTATTACCCGCTTGCTGTACGAACTCAGCTATTAACTCCCTGCCTTCAATTGAAGATTTGAAGCCACCTGAAGTTAAGATACGTTTGCATCCTATATTGATAATCTGCTCAAGTGCACCTTGTTTATTACAGGTCATGTCGAAAGCTCTGTGGAATGTAATAGGTAAATAACCACAGATATCTATCAATTCTTTCATCCGTAAGACATCAACAGTGGTATCTGCATGCAGGATACCTGTTACAATACCTGCTGCTCCTGCCATTTTGGCTGAGTGTATATCTGATTTCAAAACATCAAATTCTGCATCAGAGTATACAAAATCTCCTGATCGTGGTCTGATTAATACATGAACAGGAATATTTAACCGTGAAATGGCCTGTTCAATTAATCCAATTGATGGAGTCAGACCACCGACATTTAAAGCACTGCATAATTCAACCCGGTGAGCACCACCATGTTGGGCTGCCAGTGCTGATTCAATACTGTCAGCGCAAATCTCAATAAGCACATTTTCTTTCATGTACACAAATGTAAAACTATTTATAAATTTGTAAGGAATATCAGACAAGTTAACAATGCTAACAATCATCTGGTTAAATCAATTCTAACTATCACCTATCCACAATGAAGAAATTTGCTTTTATTGCCAGCCTAATTATTTTATTTGCCAATACTTATGCACAAGACATTACAGGAAAATGGAATGGAATGCTGAAGGTTCAGGGTATGGAACTTCGGTTAGTTTTCCATATAACCAAAAGTGCGGACACATATTCGGCATTAATGGATAGTCCTGACCAGGGAGTGACCGGAATACCCATGACAACGGCATCATTTGAAGATTCAGTACTGATTTTAACCCATTCAACTGCTTCAATAGTCTACAACGGTAATTATTTGAATGATCAAAAAATTACAGGAACATTTAGGCAGGCCGGACAAAGCTTTCAGATGGATCTGACAAGGGAAGCTATTGAAAAAACCAGGCTGATAAGGCCGCAGGAGCCTGTTAAACCATTCCCTTACCATTATGAAGATGTTGTAATTAATAACGATGTTGACTCTCTGACATTAAGTGGGACCTTATCATTACCGGCCAAACAAGGAAAATTTCCTGCAGTAATTCTTATTTCGGGAAGTGGACCTCAAAACAGGGATGAAGAGTTATTGGGGCACAAACCATTCCTGGTACTTTCAGATTTCCTTACCAGAAACGGCATTGCTGTATTGCGTTATGATGATCGGGGAACAGGTGAATCAACAGGTGATTTTTCGAAAGCAACATCCAGAGATTTTGCAAGGGATGTTGAGGCGGCAATAAGCTATCTCAAATTAAGGCCTGAAATAGTTAATAATCAAATTGGATTGGTTGGTCATAGTGAGGGTGCAATTATTGCGCCAATGGTAGCGTCAAATTCTTCAGATGTTGCTTTTATTGTTATGATGGCCGGTTCAGGTGTGAGAGGGGATGAGTTACTGCTTATGCAGCAAGAAGCTATTGCAAAAGCATCAGGAATGACTGATGAAGAATTAGAGCCCCTGGCCTCAATAAACAGGGGAGCATTTGATATTATTTTGAATACAACACATCAGGATTCACTAAGGAATAAGATTTCTGTGTACATGAACAAAGCTATAGATGAGTTTCCAGAGAAAACCATACCGGAAGGAATGAGCAAAAGTGATTTCATAAACATGGTAGTGAATCAAACAACCTCTCATTGGATGCAATACTTTGTCCGCTACAATCCGGCTGTTGATCTTCAAAAAGTAAATTGCCCTGTTTTAGCCATTAATGGTTCAAAAGATCTTCAGGTTCCTGCTACAGCTAATCTTAAAGCAATAAAAAAAGCATTAAACGATGGAGGTAATCAGAAGGTTACAATTAAGGAAATGGAAGGATTAAACCACTTGTTTCAGGAAGCAGAGACCGGGAAGCCAACAGAATATGCTTCAATTGAGCAAACCTTCTCACCCAGGGCTCTTGAAGAAATTCATAAGTGGATTAAAGCAACACTGTCAACTCTTTAATTTTGTTCCCGCACAGATTTATCTACCTTAAAAATTTCATTAACTTGCACTAAATTTCTTTGAACGGGTTGTGAAAGATAAAGTGGTAATAATCACCGGCGGATCGTCGGGAATTGGCTTGGCTCTGGCAGGTGAATTTGGAAGGCTTGGTGCAAAATTGGCACTGGCAGCCAGAGACCTGGAGAAGTTAGAAAATGCTGTTGTAAAACTAAAAGCATCCGGAATAGACGTTATTACGCTGCAAACAGATGTTAGCAGTGAATCAGCATGCAAAGCACTAATTGATGCCACAGTTGAGCGTTACGGTAAAATAGATGTACTCGTTAATAATGCCGGCATATCAATGAGAGCTGCATTTGAAGATACTGAAATAGCAGTTCTTCAAAAACTCATGGATGTTAACTTTTGGGGCACAGTCTATTGTACCAAATACGCGCTGCCATTTTTGCTAAAATCCAAAGGTAGTATTATAGGTATCATTTCAGTTGCCGGACATATAGGTTTACCCGGCAGGTCAGGGTACTCAGCTTCTAAATTCGCAATCAGAGGATTTCTTGATACAATTAGAAGTGAAAACCTTGATACAGGGTTGCATGTTCTTGTGGCAGCCCCCGGTTTCACTGCAAGCAATATCCGTAATGCTGCTTTAACCGGCAAAGGCACGCAACAAGGCATGACTCCAAGAGAAGAGAGCAAGATGATGCCTGCTGAGGTAGCCGCGAAAAAAATAGTTAATGCAACCTTAAAAAGAAAGAATTCCCTGGTTCTCACTTTCTGGGAAGGTAAATTTACCGTGTTCCTGAATAAGTTTTTGCCGGGGATTGTTAGTAGGTTAGCTTTTAACCACATGAAGAAAGAACCTGATTCACCTTTTACCCAAAAAAAATAATATTCAATACAGCCGAAATAATAACATTAATAATAATAGCCAAATTAATAATCAAACTTATCTGAAATGGAAAAACTTAATCTGGAGATACTTCTTCTTGAAGGACTCAATGACCTTAAATTTGGGGACTCACAAGCCACAGTGGAAAAAACGCTCGGTAAACCTCAGGAAACTAAAAAACTAAGCGAAGAAGGAGATGAGGTAGACGAAGAACTTGATACAATTCTCTGGGAATATGATGATGCAGGTCTTACTGTTTTCTTTGAAGGTAAGAATAACCATGTACTCTCATGTTTTGAAACCGATAATGCAGAAGCAACCATATTTGGTAAGCCGGTTTTTGAAATGACTGAAGAACAAATAGTTCAACTCATGAAAGAAAATGGTCTGACTCAAATTGATAAAGAAGAAGAGGAATGGGGCGAAAAAAGGGTATCGTTTGATGAAGGATTGATTGATTTTTACTTCCAGGATGGTGAACTTACAACTGTTAACTGGGGTGTTTTTGTAAATGAAGATGGCGAAATAGAAGAATTTGATGATGAGGAAGATGAAGACTAGTCTTTTGCTTCTGGCTGATTCAATCTTTTAATATAGTTTTGTTCAAAGGGTGAAATTTCAGGATATTTTCCCTGAGATATTCACGATCAATATGGGTGTAGATTTCCGTTGTTGTTATGAAGGCATGCCCGAGCATGTCCTGCACTGCACGGAGATCTGCACCATTTTCAACCAGATGAGTCGCAAATGAATGCCTGAATGTGTGAGGGCTGATAACTTTGGTGATACCTGCCATCTCTCCGGTGCGTTTCACAATCACAAATATCATAGCGCGTGTTAATTTGCGCCCGTAATGATTAAGGAATAAAACATTTTCATGCCCACGCTTAATAGGAAGGTGAATGCGAACATGATCTTTATATAATTTGATCTGACTAATCACTTTAGGTCCTATAGGTACCAGCCTCTGCTTATTTCCCTTACCGATAATAATTATATACCCTTCATCAAGAAACAGGTTGGTAAGTTTAAGCTCTGTGAGTTCACTAACTCTAAGTCCGCATCCATATAAAACCTCAAGAATTGTTTTATTTCGTTCACCCTGCGGATTGCTTAGATCAATGGAAGCGATCATCATTTCGATTTCTTCCTGAGAAAGAACTTCAGGGAGTTTCCTCCCTATTTTAGGCATTTCTAATAATTCTGTTGGATCAATCCTGATTATATTCTCTAACAAGAGGTATCTGTAAAATGAACGAATGCCCGATAATATCCTGGATTGGCTGCTGGCTTCGATATTGATAGATACCAGAGCTTTTACAAAATCCTGAAGATGCGCCAAAGTAAGTTCACCCGGCGATAGATCTCCATTAGCCTGAGTATACCTTGAAAGTTTCTCAATATCCCTGCAATATGCCTCTATTGTATTAAAAGACATGCTTCTCTCAACCTGTAACCAGGCGCGAAAGCCCTTAATGAATACAACCCACTGCATATTTGATTCCTTTAATTACTACCTTTGTTGCCTGTAGCAGATAGCAAATTTAATGCATTCAGCATCTTAGCGTGCTAAAAAAATATCTCACTTTTTTTTATCCCGCGTTTGGAAGCTTCATTATTATTTGTATTTTTGCAGTCCTAAAATTTAAAGGCATTTAACAATGGCTAAGAAGAGCAAAGAAGCAAGAATTCAGGTTATTTTAGAATGTACTGAGCACAAAACAAGTGGCAAACCAGGTACATCAAGGTATATTACTACCAAAAACAAGAAAAATACACCTGAGAGACTTGAGATTAAGAAATTTAATCCGATTCTCCGTAAGATGACTATCCATAAAGAAATTAAATAATAAAGCACCATGGCAAAGAAAGTTGTTGCAACCCTGAGAACATCATCAGGCAAGGATTATGCAAAGGTTATAAGAATGATAAGGTCAGAAAAAACAGGTGCCTATTCATTTAAAGAGACTATTTTACCTAACGATCAGGTTAAAGATTACCTCGCTAAAAAATAGTTTTTCAAGCATTAATATAAACAGGGCCTTTTCTTGTTAATGGAGAAGACCCTGTTTTGTATTTTTATACCTACAGGTTCTTACCTTTTAATTAAATTTGCCTGAATTTTTCATATACTGCTCATTATGGGACTATTCTCCTTCTTTTCTAAAGATAAAAAACAAGAACTTGATAAAGGACTTGAAAAGACGACCGATAATTTCTTCTCCAAACTATCAAAAGCTGTTATTGGTAAATCTGTCGTTGATGAAGAGGTTCTCGATAATCTTGAGGAAATTCTTGTTACTTCTGATGTTGGCGTGGAAACTACATTACGCATCATCGATAGAATTGAGAAAAGAGTTGCACGTGATAAGTATATGGGTGTTGGTGAGTTGAATAAGATACTGCGTGATGAGATCATTGCACTCTTAGATGAAACTGAACACCCACATTTAATAAAGGATTTTGATTTCCCAAAACGTAATACTCCCTACGTTATAATGGTTGTAGGTGTGAATGGTGTTGGAAAGACGACAACAATAGGAAAACTTGCATACCAGTTTAAGAAAGCAGGGAAGAACGTAGTATTAGGTGCTGCCGATACATTCAGAGCAGCAGCAGTATCACAACTTGAAATATGGGCTGATAGGGTAGGAGTACCCTGTATCACACAAGGCATGGGCGCTGATCCTGCGTCAGTTGCTTTCGATTCTTTGAAATCAGCTATCTCAAGAGAGGCTGATGTACTGATAATTGATACTGCAGGAAGGCTACATAATAAGGTGAACCTTATGAATGAGCTTTCCAAGATCCGTAAGGTTATGCAAAAGCTAATGCCCGATGCTCCACATGAAGTATTATTAGTACTTGATGCATCCACAGGCCAGAATGCCATTGAGCAAGCCAGGCAATTCACCGCAGCTACGGAAGTCAACGCACTCGCTCTAACAAAGCTTGATGGTACTGCTAAAGGCGGCGTTGTTATTGGAATAAGTGATCAGTTTAAAATTCCGGTCAAATACATTGGCATAGGAGAAAAAATTACTGATCTCCAACCATTTATCAAAGAAGAGTTCGTTAATTCTTTATTCAAATCATAAGCCGGGATCATTGGTCAATTGCAACTGAAGAACTATCTCTTCGATTGCTTTGTTATCAGAACTCATTCTTTTAATGCTATTTAACTCACTTGTAAAGTATTCAGCAATTAGTCAGGATTTGATTGACTATATTTGCACTGTATTTTTTATTTAACTTATTGAATCTCAACTTGAAGACGAAACTTTTCAATCATAAATCAGTAAATGTAATTACACTGGGTTGCTCAAAGAATCTTGTTGATTCGGAGTTTATGCTCAGGCAACTAAAGGCAGCCGGGTTTGAAATACATCACGACACTAATAATGAATCAGATGTAATCATTATAAATACCTGTGGATTTATCAATGACGCCAAAGAAGAATCAGTGAATACTATTCTGCATTGGTCGCAGTTGAAAAAAGAAGGGAAAATTGAAAAACTCTTTGTCATGGGCTGCTTATCAGAACGTTATAAAGAGGAACTTCAAAAAGAAATCCCTGAAGCTGATGGATTTTATGGTGTAAATGATCTGAATGAGCTACTGCAGACTATGAATGCACCATTCAGGAAAGAACTGCTTAGTGAGCGCATTATCACCACCCCGCCACATTATGCATATCTGAAAATATCTGAGGGATGTGACCATCAATGTGCATTTTGTGCAATTCCAGCCATCAGAGGGAAGAATATTTCGAAAAGTATTGAAGCTCTTGTTAGAGAAGCTGAATTCCTTGCAAAATCAGGAGTTAAAGAGATCATGTTGATTGCTCAGGACCTTACATGGTATGGCGTAGATATCTATGGAAAGAAACAACTGGCAGAGTTAATCGACAAACTTTCAGAAGTTAATGGAATAGAATGGGTTCGCTTGCATTATGCATACCCGTTAGGTTTTCCATATGACATACTTAACGTGATCAGGGAAAACCCCAAGGTTTGCAAGTATATTGATATACCGCTCCAGCATATAAATAGCCGTCTCCTGAAATCAATGAAACGGGGACTGGATGGTAGCGGAACAAGAAAACTTGTAGAAGATATACGATCAAAAGTACCAGGTATAGCTATTCGAACCAGCTTGATTGTTGGTTACCCGGGTGAAACATTAGAAGAATTCAACGAGTTATTCGACTTTGTTAAAGAAACCCGATTTGAACGGCTGGGCGTATTTACTTACTCGCATGAGGAAAAAACACCTGCATATAAGCTTGCTGATGATGTGCGGCCTGCTGTGAAAGCTCGCAGGGCTGAGAAACTAATGACATTGCAGCAAAATATATCAGAAGAGAGGAACCTTCGTCTTCACGGTGAAATTCTTAAAGTGATAATTGACCGTAAGGATGAGGACATATGGATAGGTCGTACAGAATTTGACTCTCCTGAGGTGGATAATGAAGTATTGATATCGGTTAATAGTGATTTGAATGGCAATTCCAACCTTAAACCTGGTATATTTGTAAAGGTGAAAATCACCGGGTCAGATATGTATGATTTGTATGGTGAGGTTGTTGAATCTGAATAGATTATAATTTAAGATTTAATTGCCAAACTGTAATAAACGCCAGGCTGATTCAGCTCTTAACATGAACTAAAATGAAAAAGATTATAAATCCATTCGTTCACAGGGATGGATATAATTGTTTTGGATGCTCGCCAACCAATTCATTTGGCTTAAAACTTGAATTTCATGAGGAAGGAGACTTTGTTACAGCTAAATGGGATCCAATTGACCATTTCCAGGGATGGAGCAACACATTACATGGTGGCATACAGGCTACAATGCTCGACGAAATAGCTAGTTGGCTTGTGTTTGTAAAACTGGATACATCAGGCGTTACTTCTCAGATGGAGGTAAAGTTAAAGAAACCAGTTCCAATGAATGAGGGTACTTTGCACCTGAAAGCCCAATTGAGGGAGATGAGAAGAAATATTGCTGTTATTGATACCTGGCTGTACAACTCTAAAATGGAATTGTGTACTGAGGGAGTAATGCACTATTTTACTTTTTCGCAAAAATTAGCCAGAGATAAGTTCTGGTATCCTGGCAAAGATGCATTTTATAACGAAATTTAAAAGTAAATTGAAATGAGAATATTATTGATAATCATGATGATATCTATTGTCACTTCTTGTAAAAAAACAGATGAAACCACAGAACCTGAAATAGATTATAAAGAATTTGCATCCTTTGGAGCATTTATCAATAAGCTTGAATCTCTGGCAGATGAGCCTGACACAAAGCGACTGACTGACTTTCTTGACAGTTTAAAAGCTCATAACCAAATCCCTTATGTTAAAGATGATTCTGTTGCTTTCCTTTACTGGGGAAATGCAACCTCAGTTAGTTGGGCAGGCGACTTTAATGAGTGGGACCCAACTACTACAGGCTACACTGGGACAAAGCTCGGAACCAAACTATTTATAATGAAGCAAACATTTCCAAAAGATGCAAGGCTTGACTACAAAGTGGTCCTCAATGGGAGTCAGTGGATATTAGATCCTGCAAATAAGTACACACAATATAGTGGTTTTGGGCCTAATTCAGAGCTTAGGATGCCAGATTGGGTATTTCCCGCTGAAACTAAACTTATTCAAGGAGCTGGTCGTGGAGTTTTATCAGAAAACCTTCTAATCGCTAGTAATGAGCTCAACCTGGGTTATGATGTACAGTATAAAGTATACACTCCCTTTGGATATGATCAACTTTCAGACTTACCTGTAATTTATGTTACTGACGGTCATGAATATGCTGACGACAGATTAGGTTCAATGCTAATAATATTAGATAACCTTATACATCAGCAAAGAATTGAGCCAGTAATAGCAGTTTTCATTGACCCTAGAAATCCCGAAAATAATAGTTCAAATAGAAGAATGACTGAATATGCAGGAAATATTCGCTTTGTGAATTTTATTGCAGACGAACTGGTACCCGCAATTGATAGTGCATTTAAAACGAATAGTTCAGCTGAAGCACGCGCAATACTTGGCACTTCGATGGGAGGGTGGAATTCAGCTTACACCGGGATAAAGAGGAGTGATAAGTTTGGACTCATTGGTATTCATTCACCCGCCTTTAACAATGCTGTTATTCAGGATTATGAGCAAAGTGAGCTACTGCCACTCAAAATTTATATGAGTACAGGTGTTATAAACGACACTCAAGAAAAGGCAAGACAGATGAAAGCTGTGATGCTTAATAAAGGGTATGAATTGAGTTATACAGAGGTGAATCAAGGACATTCATGGGGTAACTGGCGTGCATTAATTGATGAACCGCTTATCTTTTTCTTTGGTAAATGATATTCTAAAGATGCTTGAGGATAATTAGTACATCGCAACCCTTTTTTTGCCCCGATTCTGTTCACATACATCATTAATTGCTTAAATTAGTGATTCTTAAATCACCTTAATTTATAATGTCATGACACATGAAGTTACCATTAATTGGCTCGATGGGGTTGCTTTTACATCAGAAGCAGACGGACACAGCATAACTATAGATGCTCCATTTGAAGCAGGTGGGCAGAATAGGGGAATCCGGCCTAAAATGCTAATACTCGCCTCTCTAGGAGGTTGCACAGGGGTTGATGTTGTGCTCATTCTTCAAAAAATGAAGGTCAAACTGACGAGCCTTAGAATAGCAGTTGAAGGTAAACTAACCGAACATCATCCTAAGGTTTATGAAACAATTTTAGTTAAATACTATTTTACCGGAGAGGATTTAGATATTGCCAAACTTGAGAAAGCAATAGACCTCTCGCAGGAGAAATACTGTGGAGTTACCGCAATGCTGCGTAATTCAGTTAAAATCAGTTATCAGATTATAGTGAATGACAAGGAGAATACAGATGGCAGTTTATGAGCCATCATGTGAAATTATCTTCATTGTAACCTGAATCAATTCACTTAAAATCATTGCCGTTGCACCCCAAATAAGGTTATTGTTAATCATATATCCGGGTACATTGAATGATAAGCTATCACTTGTTATAACCTCATGTATTCCAACAGCTCCATTATTGAAAAAGAACTCGAAGGGTACTTGAATAATTTCAGCAACTTCTTTAGGATCTCTCACAAAGGCAGGATTTTCAAAAGTAGCTCCTACAACAGGAAATATTATAAAATTACTTGGTGGAACATACAATTCAGATAGTAAACCGAGGGTTTCTATGCTGGTTCTATCAATTCCAATTTCTTCTTCCGTTTCGCGGTAAGCAGTATCGAAATAATCTTTATCATGCTTTTCAGCTTTACCGCCTGGAAAGGATATTTGACCACTATGAACACCCTTGTATTCTACTCTTTTGGTAAAAACAATAGATGTTTTATTGTTCGAATCAGGGAAGAAAAGAACCAATACGCTGCTTAACTGGGCTTTTGTAAGATCATTGTTCTGTAATAACAATGATTTACGATATTCAGGCGCAAGCAAATCATGAGCTATTGAACCAGGAAGGGGAGGAGTCAGAGCCTTTTTAAGAGTCTTTGTAAAAATTTCGAAATCATTGATAATCATAAACTTAACTTCTGTAGTGATTAATCTCAAATATAATTTATTTATTCAGTAAGTGTATGTGAAAAATTATTATTTTTAGCCTTTGAATGTCTGAATGTATATGGTTAAAGAAAACGTAAAACTTGATCCTACTTCAAAAGAGCTAGCCTCTGATGGTTATGAACTAATTTTATTTAATGATAACGTAAACGAATTTATCTTTGTTATTGAATCTTTAATCGAGGTTTGTAATATTGAACCAATACAGGCAGAACAAATTACACTTATTGTGCATGAGAAGGGGAAATGTGGTGTAATTTCTGGCACTTTATATGAACTAAAGCCAATGTACGAAAAACTTGTCAACAAAGGTTTAACTGTAACCATCGAGTAAATTAACTGATAGATGTCTCTAACACTTATATTTCTAATTATATCCTTAGGTCTCATATTGATACTTATTGAAATATTTGTGCTTCCCGGAACAACAATAATAGGAATTGCCGGAGGTGTGTTGATAGCGTTTTCAATATGGCAAGCATATAAGATTTATGGATCGGATAAAGGGCACCTCATTGTACTAGGTACCATTGTAGTAATTGGGGCTACGCTTGTAATAGCCTTTAAGTCAAATACCTGGCGCCGAATGATGTTAACCACAAATGTTGAGGGTCGGGTAAATGAAGTAGAGCAGGATAAACTGCATATTGGCGATGAGGGAAAAGCAGTTTCAAGAATTTCACCTTCAGGAACAGCACTTTTTAATAATGAGTTATATGAAGTGCATACCCAGGGAGATTTTATTGACCATGAAACTCCAATTTTCATTTCCAAGTTAGAAGATAATAAAATATTTGTTAAACGTAAATAAAAAACAATGGAACCTGGCATCTTATTAGTATTTGCAATTGGAATTGCATCCATAATTGGTTTATGGATTATCTTTTATTTTATTCCTGTGGGACTATGGTTCTCAGCTCTGCTATCAGGAGTTAGGGTATCATTGCTTCAATTAGTATTTATGCGATGGAGGAAAGTACCACCATCAGTTATTGTAACTGCTATGATCAATGCAACCAAGGCAGGGTTAACAATTTCGCGCGATGAACTTGAGGCACATTATCTCGCAGGTGGACGGGTTAAGCTTGTTATAAATGCACTTATTTCTGCTGATAAAGCTAATATCCCTTTAAATTTTAAAGCCGCTACGGCAATTGACCTTGCAGGACGTGATGTATTCGAGGCTGTTCAAATGTCAGTTAACCCTAAAGTTATTAACACTCCACCTATTGCTGCTGTAGCAAAAGACGGGATTCAGCTAATTGCTAAGGCGAGAGTTACCGTAAGAGCTAATATTAAACAACTTGTAGGAGGTGCCGGCGAAGAAACTATTCTCGCAAGAGTTGGTGAAGGTGTTGTTTCTTCTATTGGTTCTTCAGTTTCACATAAAGCTGTTCTTGAAAATCCTGATTCAATTTCAAAGGTTGTTCTCTCAAAAGGTCTTGACTCAGGTACAGCTTTTGAAATTCTGTCAATTGATATAGCTGACATAGATGTTGGTAAGAATATTGGCGCTCAGCTTCAAATGGACCAGGCTAATGCCGACAAGAACATAGCTCAGGCAAAAGCTGAGGAGCGTAGGGCTATGGCAGTTGCGCTTGAGCAGGAAATGAAAGCAAAAGCACAGGAAGCCCGTGCAAAAGTAATTGAAGCTGAAGCTGAAATACCTTTGGCAATGGCTGAATCATTCAGATCAGGTAACATGGGTGTAATGGATTACTACAAATTCCAAAACATTCAGGCGGATACTAAGATGCGTGAATCAATTTCAGAACCACCAAAACCAAAACAAGGGCCAAAGGGGCCTGAAGCCCCAATCAAATAAATTAAAGCGCCCTGTAAATCAGGGCGTTTTTTTTTAATCATTAAATTGATTATTTTGTTGTTAATACTTGATCAAAAATTTATCGGAATTGAACATCGAAACTAATTACCGAAACTTGCTAGATGCTTGTGCACCAATTGATAATAAACAGGTAAGACCCGTTTTACATCAAGCCTATCGGTTATTATGCAAAGAGTATAATAAACAGCACTCGAATACAAATGGACCTTTATTAGACCAGGCTATTAAACTTACAAAGGTTGTTGTTAAGGAGCTTAATCTGGGATACACCTCCGCAATAAGTGCATTGTTTAGCTATGCAGATGTGCGAGGTGAAAATGTGGCAAATTTCCTAAATAAGAATAACTTATCAGATACTATACCTATAATTGAAAGCTTTCAGAAAATATCTGAACTACCTTCTGACAGACTTATAAAGAATGTTGAAAATTTTACAGGTATTATGCTTGCCATAGCCAGCGATGTAAGAGCTATTTTATTATCCCTGGCAGAGAATTTATATCTGCTCAGGAACATTCAATCACTCAACAATACCAAATCCACTGAGACATTAAATAAATCCATCAGCATTTATATTCCGCTTGCTCACAAGCTTGGACTATACAAGATCAAGGCAGAATCAGAGGAGCTTACATTTATGATAAGTCAACCTGAAAAATATAATCAACTTGCCACAGAGATAGAAACTGAGCTTAGCAGGAGTAAAGATTTCATTCAAAAATTTATTGAACCGATTGATATTGAATTAAAACGAATGGGGCTGAGTTTTACAATTAAGAGTAGAACCAAATCTGTTTCTTCAGTCTGGCAAAAGATGGTTAAACAAAAAGTACCATTTAATGAGATTTTTGACCTTTTTGCTATTAGAATTATTATCAATAGTACACCTGATGAAGAGAAGGCCGATTGCTGGAAGGTCTACTCAGTTGTAACCAATATCTATACACCTGAAACAAGCAGAATGCGTGACTGGATAACCCGACCAAGAGCTAATGGTTATGAGTCTCTGCATATAACCGTGAAGGACAATACCGGTAGATGGGTAGAAGTTCAGATCAGATCGCAAAGGATGGATAATGATGCTGAACTAGGCAATGCTGCACATTGGAGGTATAAGGGACACAAGGGAACTCTTGATACTTCTGATTGGATGAATTCCGTAAGGCAAATCCTCGAGAATCCTGACTACACAGAAGAATTATTGATTAACAAAGAGATATCCTCTAAAATCCCTGAAAACATTATTTATGTCTTTACTCCTGTAGGTGATTTGATTCAGCTTAGGGAAGGCGCAACCGTGCTGGATTTTGCCTTTGAGCTCCACACGGTAATCGGTTCAAAATGTACAGGGGGAAGAGTAAACCATAAAATTGTACCAATAAGGCAGAAGTTGAAAAATGGCGATACCGTAGAAATAATAACATCCAAGAATCAAGTACCTAATAGGGACTGGTTAGGTTGGGTTGTTACCTCGCGTGCTAAAAATAAAATTAAGCGATATTTAAAAGAAGCAGAATTCAAGCAGGCAGAAGTTGGTAAAGATATACTTCGGCGTAAACTTGGCCAAATGAAGATGCCATACAACGATGAGAATGTTAGTAAACTGATCTCTCATTTCAAGATGGATTCAGCCCTTGAACTTTACCAACAATTGGCTGATAATAAAATTGAACCATCAATGATAAAGGAGGCTTTGATAGGTTCGGCAAAAGAGGTTGTTGAAACCCCTGTTATCAAAGAAGCACCCAAACAAAAAAATCGAACAGCCGAGAACACGATCATTGTTAATGAAACAGCAGAGCTTGAGGGTTTTATTCTTGCACAGTGCTGTAACCCTGTATTGGGGGATGAAATATTTGGCTTTGTGATGACTATGGGCGGCATTAAGATACACAGGCTTTCTTGCCCCAATGCTCCACGCTTACGAACAAGATATCCATACCGGATCATGGAGGCTCAATGGTCAAAGATAGTTGAAGGATCGCATTTTATATCGACTCTCCAGGTGAGTGGTGTTGATCAATTGGGAATTCTAAACTCAATCACTGAATTATTGTCAAATGAATTAAAAATAGACGTCAGAAACATAGCATTTAACAGTAAAGGCGGTAAATTTGAAGGATTTATAAAAGTTAGTGTCAGAGATTCAAGGCATATTGATTCATTGGTGAAAAAATTAGAAGCCTTAAAAGGTGTTACCAGAGTAAAGAGAGTACATTAGTAAACAATGAATTAAGCATGATTTCATCAGAATATTTAAACCATAAAACACTTAAAGAAGGGCACTATTATCCTTTTAATTATGTAAAGTGCGTGACACTTGAGGATAATAATCTCTATATGATTCTGGAAGATCAGTATGGTATCAGGCACTTTGTTGAGCATGAGCATTACAAAAACTATAATCTATCGCTAAACTCTGTGATTAATTGTCTGGTCGCAAAGATTAATTGTACCGGCAGAATGTACCTTGAACCTGAACATCCGGTATACAAAATAGGAGGGGAGTACAATTTTGATCTTGCATCATCAGTTCAAACTGAGGATGGACTATTTCTTTCTGTTTATGATTGTTTTGGTAATTTATTGAGTGTTAGGACTGATGATACAACATCAGAGATTTCAGATTCTCAAATCCTTGCAAAAGTCTCTGACATTAAAAAAGGCCTGCCCGAAATTACAATTGTACGCTAGCAGCCAATTGTTAATTTCTACAGTTTATCTTCCTGCCAAAGCACTGATAACAAGCATTTCAGGTTATCAACAATTGTTAATAACCCCTGTTAGCACTTCGTTAACATTTTTTTAGTTAAAACACTTGACAAACCCTCGTTATTGTTGTACTTTTACAACATCAGGCCAACGATACGGTGAGAATCAGGAGATGAGATTTAGTTGGAAAGGCCGAAAGGAAACTTACACTATTCTCCGTTTTTCGCAGGGTTGATTGAAGTAACTGTCAAAAGTTAACATTGATACCCGGAAAACATATCCTGACTAGTTTGAAGAGGAACGAAAGTGAATTTTCTACAAGTAAGTATCTACAGTTTTACGAAGTTGTTAGATTGCAAGGCACCGAAACAATAACCTGACGTTTTATTCCAGTTACGATTGGAATAAAGCAGAAGGGAAATCTCTCCGAACAGGATGATTTCCCTTCTTGTTTTTTGTAGCTTTGCTTATAATTTTTTTCCCTTATGACACTCGAAGAACTACTCAAACTCGAACAGTCAAGAAGAAATGTGGATCAAGTGGTTGGCATTATACAGCACAATCCTGAATTATTCAATAACCTGTGGAATATTTTTATAAGTAATAGGGAGCCTGAAAGTAGAAGAGCAGCATGGGCTATTGACATCCTGAATGAGGACCTCTCCTTTATTAATAATAACCATCTTGAAACACTTGTTGACTTACTACCTGATTTCAGGCATAGTGGCCTCCAACGACATGCTTTAAGAATTTTAGAACGAAATGATCTTCCTAAGAAAAATCAAGGGGAACTAGTATCTATATGTTTTCGGTTGCTAGAGTCAAATGAGGCACCCGTTGCAGTAAAGATGTTCAGCCTGAAAATACTCGCAAGGGTGGCAATGCAGGAACCCGATCTTATCAGGGAGCTAGTTGAAATCATTGAAATTCAAATTGAGGATTCAACTCCTGGATTTAAAAGTATAGGAGGAAAAATCATAAAGCAACTTCAAAGAAGTAGGAAACCAATCAACTTTTAACAAGGGGAGTATCGCACGCCTATTAAGTCTGAATGATCCTCGGAAACATACACTGAAAGCCGTGCAAATAGGAGGGTGCTCTTACTTAATCTTCTGATTCTGTAGAATCAGCTTCAGCGAAATTATCTTCAGTTTCTTTCTCATCATTCAATTCATCGAGTGCTTCATCTTCATTAAGGCCTTTAGTATCAATTTTAACAGGCACTTTTATGAGGTAACTCGCTGTCTCTGTATCAACAGTTATCGCGTAAAAGAAATCTTCTCCCTGGGTCTTAACCTTAATAACATGATTAGTGTAACCAAGAGGATATTTCTTACGGATTGCCTCCATAACTTCAGCAGAAACATTATTATAATTGACTACCAGTCGTTTACGTTCCATACGGGTTTATATTTTCTAGTTTGCAATATTATGACAGAAAATTTTAATTTTTGATACAAATATGTTAAAAAAACAAAAGATGCTATGCTTTTTGGTTTACTTTTTCCAACAGCACTGTAGTTCTGTTAGTTAGGTAAATCCAGAGTCGATTGGTTTGGCTTTCTACGTCAAATACTGAAAAATAATCAATTTCTTCATTCAACCTATTATGTCCACCAAATTTTCCACTATCAGAACAAAGAATTACTCTATATGTTCCAGCTTCCGGCACAAAAAAATTGTAATCAGGGATACTGTTAAAGGGATGGAAGTTAAAGACGAAAATTAGATTCTTTTTATTGAATATTATTGTTTGGTTAGCTTCATCCAGATTGAGTAGCTGAGCGAATTCATAATCAAAAATTCCCTTATCTTTTGCAACCTTAATCATTTCACGATCAAAATCACTAAGAAAATGATATTTCAAGCTATTATCGTCTTTTAATGACCATTGGCGTCGTGCATATTTGTAACTCCATGCATTACCTTCTCGGGGAAAATCTATCCATTCAGGATGCCCAAATTCATTCCCCATGAAATTTAAGTAAGCCTGACCACCAAGTGCTAAAGTGAAGAATCGTAACATTTTGTGTAATGCAATCCCACGATCTATTACCAAATTATTATCATCCTTGGCCATATGCCAGTACATTTCCTTGTCCATCAGCCAGAAAGCAAGTGTCTTATCCCCAACAAGCGCCTGGTCATGCGATTCAGCGTATGATACTGTCTTTACACCGGGCAGGCGGTTGTTTAATACATGCCACATTTCAGCAATGTTCCAGTCTTCGTCTCTTGTTTCTTTAAGTAACCTTATCCAAAAATCAGGTATACCCATTCCAAGCCTATAGTCAAAACCAATACCACCATCGTCAATGGCTGATGTTAGTCCAGGCATTCCTGTCACATCTTCTGCAATAGTAATGGCGTTTGCATTTATTTCATGTACCATATGGTTTGCCAGTTGCAGGTAAGTAATGGCATCCCATTCAACTCCATTCACAAAGTAATCAAAAGGATTTTTTATTGGTGCATCACCATGATGAAAATACATCATTGACCCAACACCATCAAAGCGGAAGCCATCAATTCTGAATTCTTTAAGCCAGTATTTGATATTTGAAAGTAAGAATCTTATCACTTCAGTTTTACCGTAATCGAAAAGAAGTGAATCCCATTGTGGGTGAATTCCTCTTTCTCCAGAATGAAAATACTGATGGTCGGAGCCATCAAATTGATTCAGTCCTTCGAGAACATTCTTAACGGTATGTGAATGCACAATATCCATTATAACGGAAATCCCCATGCTATGAGCAGTTTGAATCAAATATTTCAAATCCTCCGGATCACCAAATCGTGAAGAAGGGGCGAAGAAGTTTGAAACATGATATCCAAATGAACCATAGTAAGGGTGCTCCTGAATCGCCATAACCTGAATTGCATTATAACCCAGATCCTTGATCCAGGGCAAAACATTCAAAGCGAATTCACGATATGTGCCCAATCCTTCCTTCTCTTGTGCCATCCCAACATGGCACTCATAAATAAATAGTTGTTTTGCAGGCACATGGGTTGAAGCTGGCTCATCCCAATTAAATTCATTGAACCATAACTGACCAGAGTAGTTTTTAGTATCCTCATCCTGGATCACCTTTGTGACATATGCTGGTATTCTTGGTAAAAACCCGTTTGCAGCCTCTACCCAGACTTTAATTTTACTACCATGCACAAACGAATTTTTATAGAGATTGTAGCTTAGAAAAATCTCCCACACGCCAAATTCATTTCTAATGAGAGGATGCGACCTTTTATTCCAATTGTTAAAGTCACCTGTAAGGTACAAAGCAAAAGCTTCAGGTGCCCATTCACGGTAATACCATCCATTATCAGATGAACTAAAATTAACTCCAAAATATTTATATGAGTCAGCCAGTTCTGATAATGACCCAAACTGTTGCGTTAATTCAGTAAATCGGCTATAAAAACGATCAATACGATTGATTATGAGTCCGGTAACAGGACTGAGCCATGGATCTTTTTCTACTATACCTGGAACTGCTTTTTTCATCATGTGTTTGTGGTTAATTCCAAACAAACAAAGTTATAAACAGTTCACAAATAACAATACTAATAAATGTTACTTTAGAGAAACCATGAGTTATGAATGTGTGATGATTTGTCAAATACTAATAATAGGACTGCTGCAAAATGGCAAGGGGCAGCGTAAAAAATGACAAGTAGGTTAGTTGCAAAATGACAAGGGCAGCAGCATAAGATGACAATTGGGGCAGCAGAGAAATGGCAAGTGTGGCAGAAGAAAAAATGACAATGAGGGCAGGCAGCAGTCATAATATCAACATTAATATATTTGCTATTTTACATAATGCAAATTATAGTATAGAATAGGCATAAAAAAAGACCGGTGTTTTACCGGTCCCTTTTTTTAGATGTATTAGTTTACAATTCTTCAAGTCTGGCATTTACGTCTTTTAACTTCTCGTACATACTTAACCTGGTATAAATCTCTTTTAGCGCCAACAATGTACTTTTATCTTTTGGATCAAGTGATGAGGCAGTTTCAAGATGTGGTAATGATTTCTGCAGTATGTCATCTGCTTGTTTTTTCATTACTTCATAATTAGGATCATTAAGCTTAAGCTTATTGGCTTCAGTAATAATTTCCGCGGCCTGATTCACGTATAAAGCTCCAAGATTGTAGTTTGCTTCAAAATAATCAGGTTTGAACTCAATCGCTTTCAGGTAAGCTTTCTCGGCTTCAGCTTTATTTCCCATTTGGTCATATGATGCACCAACAGCATAATGAATAGTTGGGTTTAAAGGATCAGTCTTTACAGCTTCCTGAAGATTCTCCATCGCTTGTTCAGTTTGACCTGCACCAAGGTGTAAATTTGTTTCTGCTATAAGTAGAGCAAATTCTTCCGGATATTTCTTCCTGCCCTGGTCAACGATCTCAAAAGCTTTTGCAGTGTCTTTTTCAGCAAGATAAATATTAGCTAACGAGCTATATATCAATGGTTGCGGATAATTTAGTTCAATTACTTTTGAATAGTGCTCAATTGCCTTAGGATTATTTTTGGCATTTTCAGCTGACAGACCTGCGTTAAATATTGCGAGTGTATCAACATTTCCAAAGGAGCTTGATACTTCAGCAGCTTTTTCAAAGTAACCTAAAGCTTTGTCATAATCTGCATTTTTAAACTCCTCTACCCCGCTATTATATGCTTGTTCACTGATGACCGAAAGATTTTGAACTGTCTCAATGTAGTACTCTTTTTTAGAATCGAGCTCAATTGTTTTTTTGTAAGAATCATATGCCTTTAACAAAGCATCAGGATCCAGGCTTTTCACTGCAGCATCAGGACTCATGTGAATCTGGAGCATGATGTTACCTCTGTAGAACCATGTCTTGGGATCATTCATAGTGGTGGGATCAGAGATAGTAGGCTCAATGCTTTTTAATGCTTTATCAAGCTGTCCTTTCCTAAGAAAATTGTATGCATCTGTTCTAAGTGCTTTCTGTCCGAATGCACTTCCTATTGCAAACAATAAAATAAAAACTGCAATTAATTTTTTCATCGTTTTTGTTTCTATGGTTTTGCCTCAAAATGAGGGTGTAAATTTATGAAGTTTATTTCTCTATAACAATTAACGGGCCAAGTTATCACACATGCTATTCTTCTTCATCTGTGTTTTCTTCATCCTCATCAATATCTATATCATCTTCTATATCTTCAATCTCTTCATTTTCAGCACTTTCATCTTCTTCATCAACAATGGGATCGGTGATAATTATTGTCCTTTCACCCGCACCATCATTTGGCGAAGCATCAAAATCAGAGTCAGCTGGTGCTATCGGATTGCCTTCTTCATCAAGCACACTTTGTTCAGAAGGGTCTACATTAACCTTTGTTACCGCCGCAATTGAGTCATTTTCTCTAAGATTTATCAATCTAACTCCTTGTGTAGCTCTTCCCATAACCCTCAGATCTGCAACCGCGAGCCTTATAATTAAGCCTGACCTGTTGATAATCATTAAATCATCGTTATCTGTCACTGAATCTATTGAAATAAGCTTACCGGTCTTGTCAGTTATATTAATAGTCTTAACACCTTTACCACCACGTTTTGTAACTCTATAATCTTCAAGTTTTGATCGTTTGCCGTAACCATTTTCTGAAACAACCAATATCTCGAAACTATTATTCTCCATGCATATCATACCAACTACCTCGTCACTTGAGCTATTTAATGTAATACCTCTAACGCCGGATGCGTTCCGTCCCATTGGGCGTACATCTGATTCATTGAATCTGATAGCTCTCCCCGATTTCAATGCCATGATTACTTCACTTTTGCCATTGGTAAGTCTGGCTTCCAGTAACTGATCATCTTCTCTGATGGTTATTGCATTGATGCCATTTTGACGAGGGCGGGAATATGCCTCAAGTGAAGTTTTCTTTATTATTCCTTTTCTGGTACAGAGTATAATGTAATTCTCATTAATATATGCTTCATCCTTAATACTTTTAAGGTTGATGAAAGCGCGAACCTTATCACTTGGTTCAATATTAATGAGGTTCTGAATAGCCCTGCCTTTTGATTGTTTTGTTCCTTCAGGAATTTCATATACCCTCAGCCAGAATGCTCTTCCTTTTTCCGTAAAGAACAGCATATAGTTATGCATAGATGCAATGAAAAGATATTCAAGGAAGTCCTCATCCCTGATATCCGAACCTTTTGCACCACGGCCTCCCCTATTCTGTCTCCTGTATTCACTCAATGGAGTTCTCTTAATATATCCCATGTGTGAGATGGTTATCACCACATCTTCATCGGCAATTGTGTCTTCAATCCTAAAATCATTGGCAGAGTAAACGATCTGGGTTTTTGGCTCATCACCATAATTCGTTTTAATCTCAATCATTTCCTTTTTGATAATCTCCATTCGCAATGGTTCACTAGCAAGTACTGACTTGTAGTAATCGATCATCTTTAAAAGTTCCTGGTACTCGTCTCTTATTTTGTCTCTCTCTAGTCCTGTTAATCTTTGTAAGCGCATGTCAAGAATAGCACGGGCTTGAATTTCACTCAAACTGAATGTTTCAATAAGACCATTGCGAGCTTCCTCAGGTGTTTTTGCTGATCTGATCAAAGCTATTACCTGATCTAAATGATCAAGAGCAATTAAAAGTCCTTCAAGAACATGTGCCCGCTTTTCTGCTTCTGACAGATCATACTGGGTGCGGCGAATAACAACATCATGGCGATGTTCCACAAAATATGTAATCAACTGCTTAAGGTTAAGCAGCATTGGTCTGCCTTTTACTAGACAAATATTATTTACACTAAAAGAAGTTTGCAGTTGTGTATACTGGAAAAGTTTATTCAGCACTACATTGCTGATAGCGTCTCTCTTAAGTTCATACACTATTCTTAATCCGGATCTGTCAGACTCATCTCTGATATCGGAAATACCATCTATTTTCTTATCATTAACAAGGTCGGCAGTTTTCTTTATCATATCAGCTTTGTTCACCTGATAAGGTATAGCTGTTACAATTATACTTTCACGGCCATGTGCATCAGGCTCAATTTTAGTTTCAGCGCGCATAACAATACGGCCGCGACCTGTTTCATATGCATCTTTTACACCTTCATAACCATATATCAAGCCTCCTGTAGGAAAATCAGGTGCTTTGATAAACTTCATCAACTCGGGAATTGTAATTTCATTATTGTCAATATAAGCAATCACACCATCAATCACCTCACTCAAGTTATGTGGAGGCATGTTTGTTGCCATACCAACAGCTATACCTGACGTCCCATTAATTAATAAATTCGGGATCTTAGCCGGCAAAACAGTAGGTTCCTCAAGTGTATCATCAAAATTTAACTGAAAATCAACAGTGTTCTTATTGATATCGGCAAGCATCTCCTCAGCAATCTTTGCCAGGCGGGCTTCAGTATACCTCATTGCAGCCGGACTATCACCGTCAATTGAACCAAAGTTACCCTGGCCGTCAACAAGTGGATAACGCAGCGACCATTCCTGAGCCATACGAACCATAGCATCATAAACCGAAGTATCGCCATGAGGATGATACTTACCAAGCACCTCTCCTACTATCCTGGCGCTCTTTTTATATGAGCGGTTTGATAACACTCCCAAATCGAGCATTCCATAAAGAACACGCCTATGTACAGGTTTTAATCCATCTCTTACATCAGGCAATGCACGTGACACTATTACCGACATTGAATAGTCGATATAGGCCGATTTCATTTGATTTTCAATGTTAACTTTTACTATCTTTTCGCCGTTGGTATAATTTTCCATTATTTCAGTCAGATTTAGTGAAATGAGCTCCTAAAAGGGGTACGAAGGTAAGAAATTTTATGTTAAACAGCACCCATTTATGCATACATTTTCCTTAAATATAATGTTTGCCCACTAATTTTCAAATTAGCGGCATTGTATTTGTGCTTTAATCTTAAGATTTCGTATTTTTGACTTAATCGTTATCACTTTAACTAAAACCATCCTACAACTATGTATATGATATTTTGTTAAGAATAGAAAAGGTCAGTAATATTGAAGATACGAATTGAAGAAAAAAAAACTAAGACATACTATGATGGAAGCAAAGTTTTCACAACGTGTAAAGGACGTACTAACATATAGCCGTGAAGAATCCCTTCGTTTAGGTAATGATTATATTGGAGTTGAGCATCTGCTTCTGGGTATTATCCGCGAAGGCGAAGGAATGGCAATCCAGATATTAAATTTACTGAATGTAAACATCAATGATGTTAGAAAACTTATAGAAAAAGCAATTGCAGTTTCAGTAAAACGCGACAAATTGGCAGAGAATCTGCCATTGGTTAAGCAAGCTGAAAGGGCACTTAAGCTTACCTATCTGGAGGCTAAGATGTTTAACAGTGAATTAATTGGAACAGAACATGTGTTATTAGCTATACTTAAAGATGAGGACAATCTGGTTTCAAGGACTCTGGCAAAATATGGTGTTGATTATGATGCTGTTAGAGACGAGCTGAAATCAATCATGAATAATGAAGATAGTTCTATCTTTGATGTACCAAAGGACGAGCTGCCCGGTAGCTCTGATGATGATGCTGAAGAAGGCAGAGGATATGGCTCCGGCGTTCGAAGACAAGCTGATTCAAAATCCAAAACCCCGGTTCTTGATAATTTCGGAAGAGATCTAACAAAAGCAGGTGAAGAAGGTCGGCTTGATCCAATTGTGGGCCGGGAAAAAGAACTTGAGCGTATTGCTCAGATTCTTTCGAGAAGGAAAAAGAACAACCCTATTCTAATAGGTGAACCTGGAGTTGGAAAATCAGCAATTGCTGAGGGACTTGCTTTGCGTATTATTGCCAGGAAAGTATCAAGGGTTCTGTTCAACAAACGTATTTTTACACTTGACCTCGCTTCCCTTGTTGCCGGCACCAAATATCGTGGCCAGTTTGAGGAAAGAATGAAAGCTGTTCTGAATGAACTGGAAAAGAACCGCGATATAATTCTTTTTATTGACGAGATCCATACCATCGTAGGTGCCGGAAATGCCTCAGGATCACTTGATGCATCAAACATGTTTAAACCTGCACTTGCCAGGGGCGAAATCCAATGTATTGGTGCTACAACTCTTGATGAATACAGGCAATACATAGAAAAGGATGGCGCACTCGAACGCCGTTTCCAAAAGATTCTTGTTGATCCTACTACTACAACTGAAACAGTTGAAATCCTTAACAATATCAAGGAAAAGTATGAAGATCATCACCTTGTTAAGTATACTCCCGATGCTATAAAAGCTTGTGTATCATTAACAAACCGATATTTGACTGATAGGTATTTACCTGACAAAGCTATAGATGCTCTGGATGAAGCAGGTGCGCGTGTTCATATAACTAATATGCAGGTTCCTGCAGAGATTCTTGATTTGGAGAACCGAATTGAAGAAGTTAAGAAACAAAAAAATAAAGCTATTCATAGCCAGAAGTTTGAGGAAGCTGCAAAATTCCGTGATAACGAAAGAAAACTATTAATTGAATTGGAAAATGCCAAGCGCCGTTGGGAAGAAGAATCTAAAATTCACAGGGTGCAGGTTAACGAAGACAATGTTGCTGAAGTGGTTGCAATGATGTCAGGTGTGCCGGTTCAAAGAATAGCTCAAAACGAGAGTGAACGGCTTATTACAATGGAAGATGACCTCGGTGGTTCTGTAATCGGACAGAATGAAGCAATTAAGAAAGTTGTTAAAGCAATCAGGCGTAATCGCGCCGGTTTGAAAGATCCAAATAAGCCAATTGGAACATTTATTTTCCTTGGACCAACAGGTGTAGGTAAAACCCACCTGGCAAAAGTTCTGGCAAAGTACTTATTTGATTCCGAAGATGCACTTGTAAGAATTGATATGAGTGAGTACATGGAAAAATTCGCTGTATCGCGTCTTGTTGGTGCTCCTCCGGGTTATGTAGGTTATGAAGAAGGCGGACAACTAACTGAGAAAGTTAGAAGGAAACCATACTCAATAGTTTTGCTGGATGAAATTGAAAAGGCACACCCTGATATTTTCCATATACTTCTTCAGGTACTTGATGATGGTGTGTTAACTGATAGTCTTGGACGGAAAGTTGATTTTAAAAATACAATCATCATCATGACTTCCAATATTGGTTCACGTCAACTAAAAGACTTTGGTCAGGGTGTTGGGTTTTCTACCAATGCCAAGTTATCAGGTAGTTCAACACATGCTGTAGGTGTAATTGAAAACGCCCTTAAAAGATCGTTTGCACCTGAATTCCTTAATAGAATTGACGATGTGATAATATTTGAATCACTTGAACGTGAGGATATCCATAAGATTATTGATATTGAACTACATAGTCTGTTCAACAGAATAAGTGAAATGGGTTACAATATGTCAATTACGGAAAAAGCCAAAGATTTTATTGTTGAGAAAGGATGGGATGCACAATTTGGTGCAAGGCCATTAAAACGTGCAATACAAAAACATATAGAAGATGCCTTGGCTGAGGAGATCATCAAATCAAAAATTAATGAAGGAGATCTTATTCTCATTGATTATGAAACTGATAATGCTGAATTAAAAATCTCAATCACTAATCCTTCTACAAGCCAGGAGATTACAAGAGAGAATTAAGCTCTGAATTTAACACCTGTTTATAGGGCTGTTTCTATATGGAACAGCCCTTTTTTTTTGATGTTAAATACACTAATGCAAGCTATTTGAAATACTATGTATTGTAAATTGAAATAGTTCATGTTATGTTTTGGAATACTCTTTATATATAGTTACTATACGGTTACTCTACGGTTACTCTACCCTCAGGGTAGAGTAACCGTAGAGTAACCGTAGTCTAACCGTAGTTTATCCGTATTGTATTACTTAATTCAAAGTGCCTTAAAACTGTTTGCTTCAGATTTATGGTCTTTAACTTTGCTCGAAAATAATGTTCCGAATACCTTAATAATTAATATTTTAAATTATTTTTGTCAGTAACAAATTCATAGAATGATCAGGTATAAAATTTTATTTGCTGAAGACATTCCGGATGATATGGAATTGGCAGAACGGGAACTTAGGAAAGCCGGAATCAATTTTATAAGCAAACGAGTTGAAACAAAAAATGATTTTATAACTCAATTACTTGAATTTCAACCTGATGTTATAATATCCGATTATTCCATGCCTAGCTTTAATGGTATGGATGCACTTGAGATTGTGCTTAAATTTTCGCCTTTTACCCCTGTAATTATCCATACAGGCTCTATCAATGAAGAAACAGCAGTTAAATGTATGAAGGCTGGAGCTTCTGATTATATTCTTAAAGATAAGATTCTAAGGTTACCATTTGCATTACGCGAAGTGTATGCTAAATCAATCTCTCACAGGCAGCATCAACAGTCGCAAATAGCACTTAAGACTAGCGAAGAGAGGTACAAAGGTCTATTCAACTCTATAGATCAGGGTGTGCTATATGTTAATAAAGCAGGTTATATCACCATGATCAATCCAGCTGCTTTAAGAGTTTTCATGTTGGAAGGCACAAGCAGTAGCTCAATTGATGATATTAATAAGAGGTGGGTTTTTGAAAATGAGGATGGTGATAGCTTTAGCCTGAATATATTATCCAATCTTGATCTGGCAAAGAAAGTTACAAATCTGGTTCTTAATTCTTTACATCTCGAATCAGGTATACGTAAATGGATACTTCTTCATGTAGCACCCGAATCAGGAGATGGCAGTAAAAATTCTCCTGATGAAGCTTTAGTAATCGTTGAAGACATCACTGTTCGTAAAGAATCAGAATTAGCTCTTATACAAGCCAAAATTAAAGCTGAAGAGAGTGACCGGCTTAAAAGTGCATTTCTTGCCAATCTTAGTCATGAAGTAAGGACTCCCATGAATGCAATACTAGGGTTCTCAGAATTACTGGCCGATTTAGAACGAGAGGATGAAACTGAAAAATACTTCATAAACACTATTCAAAATAATTCAATCAAGCTGCTTAATATTATCTCTGACATAGTTGAGATATCAAAAATTGAAACAGAGCAGATTACGATCTACAACTCATCTTTCGAGTTGTCAAGCCTTGCCAGTCATATTGATCAATTGTACAAATCAGTTGCTGATTGCAAGGGCATAGCATTCACAATTACAGGCTTTGATGAAAACGTAATTCTGAATTCTGATGAGCAGAAAATAAAAAAGGTGTTGCTTAATCTTGTTGACAATGCTATAAAGTTCACTGATTACGGTTCAATCAATATAACTTGTTCACTTAATGAAGAACTTCTTGAATTTCACGTAGTTGACAGTGGAATTGGTGTATTAATAGAAAACAAAAATGTTATCTTTGAGAGATTCAGACAAGCTGATGAAGGATACTCAAGAAGGCATGGTGGCACAGGGTTAGGATTGACTATTGCAAAGGCCTATGTTGAAGCTATTGGGGGAAAAATATGGCTTTCCTCACATACTGCAGGTTCAGATTTTGGGTTTACAATTCCGGCTAAATGGACCTATAAAAACAATTCATCAATGAAATTTAGAGCTACCCCTGCCAATGAGTTAGCTGAGTTGCCTGATTATTCCAAATATCATATAATCGTTGCTGAAGATGATGCAATAAACTTTGCCTACCTAACAAAGTTATTATCACCCACTGGTATTACAGTTAGCCACGCTTCTAACGGGTGTGAGGTAGTTGAATTAATTGATACTGTTGGTCATGCTGACTTGATTCTGATGGACATAAAAATGCCCATCATGGATGGATATGAAGCAACAGAAACCATTCGTAAAAAGAATATTTCAGTACCTATAATTGCCACCACTGCTTACGCAATGAGTGGAGATAAGGAGAAGTGCATCTCTGCGGGATGCAATGCTTATATATCCAAACCAATTAAAAGGAAGGAACTGTTTGAAATGATCAGCAGGTACCTTATAAATGGTAAAGTATCCGGGATAGATTAATTTGATTCTTCAAAAATTCCTTCTGTCAAAGCTTTCAAATTCAATCCATCAAAATCACCTGAACTCATCATCAGGAGGTTTGTATGCATTTCCACCTGACTTATTAGAAAAGATACCATTTCTTCACGGTCATTAAAAACCTTTATATCGTCTCTTCCAAAACTTTCAATGACCATTTGACTATTTATGGGAGGCAGTTTTTTAAGTGACAATGCATGATCATTGTAAAAAATAACTGCTACATCAGCTTGATTCATGCAACCTTCATACTGGTCGAGGAAATTGGTATTCAAGCTACTGAAAGTATGGAGTTCCATGCATGCAATTAATTTTCGGCTGGAAAACTGGGCCTTCACCGCTTCAATGGTTGCCTTTAGTTTTGAAGGACTATGTGCAAAATCTTTATAGATGTTGATTGACCCTTTTGACCCTACAAGTTCAAGGCGCTTTGAGGCTCCTTTAAATTTGCTGATTGATTTGTAGAAAGCCTCCGCTCCTACTCCAATGGTTGCAAGCACCGATCTGGCTCCCTCGAGGTTTAGCATGTTATGTTTCCCAAATACCTGTAACTGAATTTCTTCACCAAGAAGGTTAACATAAGTCAATCCATTATGAATTGTATAATCAGGCAAACTATAAGGTATTTTATCAATGTTGTGGGAAACTTCCTGCGCAACTGCTCTAACATGCTCATCATCATTGCAATACACTAATGTACCACCTTCAGGAATCATTTCTGCAAATATTTTGAATTGACTGATGTAATTCTCAAATGTAGGAAACACGTTGATATGATCCCATGCAATACCGCTAATTAGCGCTATATGTGGCTGGTAAAGATGAAACTTAGGCCTCCTGTCTATTGCCGATGTAAGATATTCATCTCCCTCAAAAACCATGTACCTGGCATTATCGGTAAGTTTAACCATTACATCAAATCCTTCAAGTTGAGCACCTACCATATAATCTGTGTCAATTCCAAGGTCCTTCATCACATGCAATATCATTGCTGTGATAGTAGTTTTACCGTGGCTACCACCTATTACGATTCTTGTTTTATGCTTAGTTTGCTCATATAGGTATTCAGGGTAAGAATATATTTTAACACCTAACTCCTTAGCTCTGATTAATTCAGGATTATCTTCCCTTGCATGCATCCCAAGAATTACCGCGTCAGTTTCACTTGTTATTTTGGCGGGATACCATCCAATCTCTTCAGGTAATATTCCATGGTTTTGAAGTCGTGAGTAGGCTGGTTCAAATATTTCATCGTCTGAGCCTGTTACCTGGTATCCTTTGTTATGAAGAGCAAGAGCAAGGTTATGCATTGCACTGCCGCCTATCGCAATAAAATGAACATTCATTGTAATGTAAGTTTGAGAAAGAGCCTGTTATCATTGACGAAATTACATATTTTATCAGCACTCCCTTACTCAATTGATAATATTTGCCTGGTATGTTCCTACATAATTGATAATGTGCATCTTAGATAATATGGTTTACTCGAAAAAGTTGTTTAATTTTGCACTCAAAGAAGGAAAAATTGCCTGTATGGAAAAAGCAAATCAAATAGTAGATGATCTGAATGAATTACTCGGACCAAAATCGCCCGAGGAAGTACTGACTTTTATGTTCACGTCTTTTAATGGTAAAGTTGGCTTTTCAACCAGCCTTGGCGTTGAAGATCAGGTTATTACACATATGCTTTCATCCATAAAAAAGGATGCTTTAATATTTACACTCGACACAGGCAGGCTATTTCCAGAAACTTATGACTTGCTTGACCTGACAAGTAAGAAGTACAATATGAATATTAAGGTTTATTTTCCTGACAACAATAGAGTACAGGAAATGGTAAATACTAAAAGCATAAATCTTTTCTATGACAGTATTGAAAACCGGCAACTATGTTGTTTCGTACGTAAGGTTGAACCTCTAAAAAGGGCGTTTGCCGGACTCGATGCATGGGTTTGCGGCTTGCGACGTGGTCAATCACCAACCCGCAAGGATATGAAAACCATTGAATGGGATGCTGCCAATGGTCTAATCAAAGTAAACCCTCTGATTAATTGGAATGAAGACCAGGTTTGGCAATATGTTCACGATCATGGGGTTCCATATAACAGATTACATGATAAAGGATTTCCGAGCATTGGTTGTCAACCCTGTACAAGGGCAATTATGGAAGGTGAAGATGTAAGAGCCGGAAGATGGTGGTGGGAAAACCCTGAGACCCGCGAATGTGGCTTGCACAAAAAACAATAAACTGTTGACCTTAAGGGAGCCCAACCCTATTCAAATCTTATTGCTTTAACAGGACTAATATACTTCACCACTAATGATGGTATCAGCATCATCAAGAAGCATATTATAAGCGTTACTATGTTGATTAACAGTATTTCAAACACATTTATTGAAACCGGTACTTGTGATAAGAAGTATGATTCTGATGGCAATGGAATCAAACCAAATGTTTTTTGAAGCCAGATTAGCAACAAGGCAATTGCATTACCCCATAGTAGTGCAAATAGTGTTATGTAGATTGAAGTGTATAGAAAGATCAATCTAATACTCTTAACACTAGCTCCCATAGCTTTAAGAATTCCGATATCACGTGTGTGTTCTAAAATAAGGATCAGTAACGTTGAGATAATAGTTATCCCGGCTACCAGAGTCATAAGTATCAATATAATAATGACGTTTAAATCCTGTATTTCGATCCAGTCAAAAATTTGAGGATACAGTTGCTTAATAGTCTGGGTATTAAGGTCAAAACCAATAGTTGAGTATACTTCTTCTGAAATCCTGTTAAGGCTTGTAAAGTCGTCAATTAGTATTTCATAACCTGAAACCTCCCCACTTTTCCAATCATTTAGCTTCTGAAGATGCCTGATATCCCCTAAAATATACATTTCATCAAATTCAGTCAACCCCGTTTCATATATTCCTGAAATGGTGAACTTCCTGCCACGTATAGTATTGTCAATAATGAAATACATTCTAAGATCATCTCCTGTTTTAAACCCAAGGAGATTAGCCACTCTTTTGGAAATCAGCAGGTCAGTTGATGCTGCCGAATCATTATAGGCTGGTGCTTGCCCTTCAAGAATCTTTTGTGTGAAAAAACTCCAGTTATAGGTTTTATCAATGCCTTTTAAAACGACTCCATGAATCTGGTCGTCAGTTTTTATAATACCAGCTTTAAGTCCAAAAGGGCTCAGGTGAGTCACTCCCTTTAACGACCTGATCTTTTGAAGATCTGATTCAGGAATAGTGATTGGTGTAGGCTCATATGAGTTGTTTGAATCAAAATGAGAGATTTGAATATGAGAACCAAAACCTACAACCTTTTGACTGATTTCCTTTTGAAACCCCTTCAAAACAGCAACAGAGATAAGCATAACCGCTAATCCAATTGCAATACCAGCAATCGATACCCGGATAATAGGTCGGGAAAAGGAAGCACTCGACTTAGTTCTGATGCGTCTGCTTATGAAATACTCGAAGTTCAATGATCGTGAGTTTTGGCAAAGTTAACAATAACACATAAATTTGCGTTTAGAAAATCGAATAACTATAAGCATGAAAATCTATTTGCTGTATTTGTTTCTGTTTGGGTTAATGCTTACCTCTTGCTTTCATTCAATCTTTAACCCAGATAAAGGGAAAGGGTTTAGTCATAATGAAACACAAACACCCCATGATTCTGTTACAGTAGATTCAACAGCAAACTATTCAATATCCCAGGCTGGATTGCAAGGACATCAACTCATGACTATTTCTGATATCAAGCCAGCCGCTGAAAGAACTGATAAATACTTTCACCAGTTAAATAAAGGACAAAAGGTGGCAGTGGTTGCCAACCAAACTTCAATGATAGGTAAAACGCATCTGGTTGATAGCCTTATACATTCCGGAGTTAAAGTAGTGAAAGTGTTTACACCTGAACATGGCTTCAGGGGATTAGCTGATGCAGGCGCACTAATAGCTAATGAAACGGATAAAGCAACCGGCTTACCCATTATTTCCTTGTATGGAAATCACAAGAAACCAACACCTGAAGATTTAAAAGAAGTTGATATTGTTTTATTTGACCTTCAGGACGTTGGAGCCCGCTTCTATACATACATTTCTACGCTGACTTATGTTATGGAAGCATGTGCTGAACAAAAGATACCCGTTTTAATTCTTGACCGCCCTAATCCTAACGGCTTTTATGTTGATGGACCCATACTTGAAACGCAATACCAATCCTTTGTTGGTATGCATCCGGTACCTGTAGTGCACGGTCTGACTATGGCTGAGTATGCCCGAATGGTAAATGGAGAAGGCTGGTTAAAGAATGCCGTTAAATGTGATCTAAGATGGATTGAATGCGCTGGTTATGATCATAATAGCTTCTATGAATTACCTGTAAAGCCCTCCCCTAACCTGCCTGATATTGAATCAGTTCTACTATACCCTTCATTATGCTTTTTTGAAGGAACAAGGGTAAGTGTAGGCAGAGGAACTGAATATCCTTTTTCTGTGATAGGTCACCCCCTTTTTAAAGGCGGAAACTACACCTTCACTCCTACCGCCCGACCTGGCGCCATGAATCCACCTTACAAAAATCAAAAATGTTATGGTTATAATTTACGCGATTCAGCATCAGTCATAATGGAGCATCCCGGAATACGTCTTCATTGGTTGATTGAAATGTATAAAGCTGACCATGACAAGAGCACCTTTTTCATACCTTTTTTTAATAAGCTGGCGGGCACAGAAAAGTTGAAAAACCAGATTGAGTCGGGTATGGATGAAGCTGCAATAAAAGCTTCATGGGAAGACGATCTTGCACAATACAAGAAAAGGAGATCAAAATATCTCCTTTACCCTGATTTTAATAACAGAAGTAACTAGACTGCAGGTGCAATTTTAATTATGGATTGATTCTGCATGCTGAGTTGTCAATTTCCGAGGATATACTTTTAATGCTTCTTCAAGACACTTAACGGCATTCCTTAAATCATCAAGCTTCAATACGTAAGCTATTCGGGCTTCATTTTTACCTAAACCTTCGGTGGCATAAAACCCTGAAGCAGGTGCAAGCATAACAGTTTGCATATTATAGTTAAAGTCTTCCAGTAACCATTGGCAGAAGTGGTCAGCATCCTCTACAGGTAGGCTTATCACAGCGTAAAAAGCTCCTTTGGGCATGGGTGCATAAACACCTGGTATTTTATTTAGTGCTTCAATAACGTAATTTCGCCGTGCAATGTACTCATCGTATACTTCGGTAAAGTACTCAGCTGGCGTTTCAAGAGATGCTTCGCCGATTACCTGTCCTAATGATGGTGGGCTTAATCGTGCTTGTGCAAATTTAAGGGCTGCTGAAATGACTGCTTTATTTTTTGAGATTAGTGCACCAATTCTAACGCCGCATTCACTGTAACGTTTTGACACTGAATCCATCAACACAGCATGTTGCTCAAGCCCTTCAAGCTGCATAACACTTGTATGCTCTTCACCTCCATAACAGAATTCGCGGTACACTTCATCAGCAAAAAGATAAAGGTTGTGTTTCAACACAAGTTCCCGAAGCTGCAGGAGTTCATCCTTGCTGTATAAATATCCGGTGGGATTGTTAGGATTGCAAACCATAATGGCCTTTGTACGGGAAGTAATAGACTTCTCAAATTCACTGATTGGAGGCAGCGCAAAACCGGTTTGTATATCAGAAGTAATTGGAATTACCTTAACGCCTGCATCAAGGGCAAAAGCATTGTAATTAGTATAAAAAGGTTCTGGGATGATTACCTCATCACCGGGGTTAAGACAGCACTTTAAAGCAAAAGAAATAGCTTCTGACCCCCCTGTAGTGATGATAATATCATTTTGGTCAACATCAATACCAATATTCCTGTAATAGCCGGCGAGCTTCTTTCTATAGCTTTCATTGCCAGCCGAATGACTGTATTCTATTACCTTCAGGTCATAGTTTCTAATTGCTGCCAGGGCGCAATCAGGGGTAGGAATGTCAGGTTGACCGATGTTTAAATGATAAACTTTGACTCCTCTTTTCTTTGCTGCTTCAGCAAAGGGAACCAATTTACGAATTGGTGATGCCGGCATCAAGTTGCCGCGTTCTGAAATAGTTGGCATTTTAGGATATTTTTAAACAGTTCTGCAAAATTAGGACTTATTAATTGTTTTTCTGATTTTTTCAGGGCTGATAAGATGTGAAATAAAAAAAAACTGCCTGCTTTTGGCAGGCAGTGACATTTTTTCAGTTTGGTTGCTTATTTAGCTGTTGGTGATGCACCTGAATTAAGGCTCTTTTCAGGAATACTACTCTCTTCTGCTTTCTTTACTATATTTCCTGTAATTTTCAATACAACAGGTGAATTTTTAGCATTTGACATCACGGTGATGGTCTTGTTTATTGGTCCAACTCTCTTAGTGTCATACTTAACTTTAATAGACTCCTTCTTACCAGGTAATATTGGTTCTCTAGGCCAGCTTGGTACAGTACATCCACATGATGATCTTACACTTGAAAGAATGAGAGGTTCTTTCCCAGTGTTGGTAAATTCAAATTCACTGTTTCCATCACCATCAACAAAGATAGTTCCGTAATCATGAGTAGTTTTTGTAAAAGATATATCAGCCGCATTTGGATTGTTGACAGCCTGATTAGTAGCTGCTTCAGCTGGCTTTTTAGCATCCTGGGCAAAAACTGATGTCATTGCAAACACAAGAATTGCAAGAATAGAGATTGACTTTTTCATTTTATTTATTTTAAATTTTTTAAGATGATGAGTGCATACGAAGTAAGAAACAAAATTAAGCTCTATTTTCCTTATGCAAAACTTTTTTCTGTTGTTTTTTACTTCACAACATTCATACCAAACTTAAATGTAGTACTACTGCCTCTTCCTGAAGTGCATTTTGCTATCTTTGTGCAAAGTCTAACATTTTTCACTGTATGAGAAAGATCATTACTCCGGCTCTGTTTATTATGGCCATTATGGCACTATTATTTTCATGTAAAACAAAACAACCTGTGGCTGCAACTAAAGGTAAACCAATTTATGCTCCAGCACCTGTAATAGTCTATAAAACGAAACTTGATTATTCTCAACATGTCCCGGTAACATTAACTGATGATAAAAAGAGTATAGTTTCATATCCTGCAACATCTGATGTTTATTTTGGTGGTGATCTTGCTTATCCTGTTAGGCTGGAAGATGGATATTTTCTCGACAGAAGAGGAATTGATGCTAATTCAGCTTTCACCAAATGGACATACTATGAGTATAGCCGTCTCCCTAAAACACCTTCTCAGGAAGAAATAATGCTCGGACTTTTGGAAACCGATCCTTTCACTGAAATTTGGGATCTTGGAAGCCGTGGAGCTTTCACTGATCTTGAAAATGATCTCAATAAAATAATTAAGAATGGCAAATTGTCTGATTACAAGCGCCTTAAATAAATATTTAGCAATTTGCATATCTGGTTTTTTAAGCTAGTTTTAATTAAATTACTAATATCTTTGTATAGCAATTTCAAAGGTACATAATGACTTTCGCTTCAACCTTTTCGGCGTTTCACATGTTATATGATTAAATGTAACTTTTAATAAGACCTGACCTTGAATTCACAACAGAAATCAATCACCCTGCTCGACGGTAAAACATTATATTATAGTTTTCTGGCTGGTGCACAGAAGATATTTGAGAACCAGGTACAACTTAATAAGATCAATGTATTTCCTGTAGCTGATGCTGATACCGGCACCAACCTTGCTTCAACAATGAGGTCTATTGTTGATACTCCAATACCAACTTCAAGTCTTAGGGCAACCGCTGCTGCACTTGCTGATGCTGCTCTTACAGGCGCCCGTGGCAATTCGGGAATAATATTCGCCCAGTTCATTTATGGTTTTAGTAATGAACTTCAAAAGAATGAGAATATTACTGTGGAAGCGTTTGCTGAGGCTATTAGAAAAGCTGTTACATATGCCTACGAAGCAATTGCAAATCCCGTTGAAGGGACTATGATCACTGTTATCAGGGAATGGGCTGAGTTTGTCTATATCCTTAAGGATTCCATAAACGACTTTATTGAATTGCTTACAAAAGCATATCAAAAGGCAGTTGAATCATTAAATGCAACTACTGAGAAGCTTGAAGTATTAAAAAAATCAAAGGTGGTAGATGCCGGAGCCAAAGGTTTTGTTTACTTTCTGCAAGGTATTGTTGAATTTGTGAAGGCTGGTGAACTTCGTAAAATGATCTCAGGACGTGATACTGTTGTTATTGCAGATTCAGAAATTGTTTCACATGAGGTCATTACCTTCAGGTATTGCACTGAGGCTATGCTTTCAGTTGATGAGAATAAAAAAATTGATCTCTCTCAGGTTCGCAAAACAATAGCACATCTTGGTGATTCAATGGTTGTTGCCGGCTCTCCACGTAAGATTCGCATACATATTCATACCGATCATCCTGCTAAAGTAATGACCATGCTCAGTGAATATGGCAGTATTTCATTCCAAAAGGTGGATGATATGGTTATGCAAAATGACATTGCCTCTAATGCCCATCTTAAAGTTGCACTGGTAACTGATTCAACCTGCGATATCCCTGATGAACTTATTGAAAAATATCAAATCCAGGTGGTTCCCCTCAGTGTGCATTTTGGTGACACCTATTTTCTTGATAGGCTTACTTTGCTTCCCGGACAATTTTACAAAATGCTTGATACTACAACCACTTACCCTAGTACAGCACAGCCGGCTTATAAAGAATTCTTCAACCGATATTCATTCTTATCAAGTCATTACGATTCAATTGTTGGTATACACCTAAGTGCTGCCATGAGTGGAACTTTCTCAAACAGCAGTAAAGCAGCTCATACAGTTGCAGAACATTCACAAAAACCAATAACAATAATCAATTCAAAACGGATATCAAGCGGTTTAGGACTTATTGTTTTACGAGCTGCAGAGGCACTTGAGAAAGGTATGAGCCATCAGGATCTTGCTGAACTGGTACCAAAATGGTCACTTAATACTAAGATGTTCGTGTCATCAAAAACCATCAAGTATATGGTTAAGAGCGGGAGGGTAAGTTATACGAAAGGACTTATTGGCTCGTTCCTGAATTTGAAACCTGTGGTAACGGTTAATAATGAAGGTCGTACAGAAACATTTGGTAAACCTTTTACTGAGAAGAGTAGTCGCGCCCTGGTAATGGAAAGTGTTAAACAACTTGCAAGTAAAAGAAAGATTTGGGGTTACTCCATATCACATGCAAAAAACAGTGCATCAGCCAACTGGTATCGTGAACAAATGGTTGCTATTTCAGGTATTGAACCAGTATTTATCAACGATGCATCGCCTGTATTAGGTGTAAATGTTGGTCCTGGGGTTGTGGCCTTGTCGATCATGTTCGAAGATTAAAATTAACGATCTTGCTTCTTTAATTTTACCATATCTCCTTTTCTCTCAAACATTGAGGACAAGTTGTGCGTACGTGCATGTACTTGAAAGTAACACACGCTACTGTCATTGTCATTCATCACACCTTTGGCCATTAGTTGACGGGCTATATCATGCACTGTCATACCATCAGGCTTTTCCTTGAGTATGTTCTCAATCTCCTTTTCCAGTTCCATTTTGTTTCGCACTGCAAAATTTAACTGCCTTAATTATTTGCTCTTCAAGTTGCATATAATTTAATGTTTGCAGTTTCAGGTAATCTGATCAAGCTATTTTATGATAAAAGGTTTACAGCCTCAAAAGTTCAAAAAGCTTTTTCTAAAGTCTTATTTTCTTAACTTCGCCCATCAGAATTAAATCTTTTATTTTTTTATAACTTACTCAGTATCATGATTAATCAGCAGTTAATTGATCCAAAAAGCATAGTAATTATTGGAGGTTCTAATGACATTACAAAGCCGGGAGGCAAAGTATTAAAGAATTTAATTGACAACAGATTTCCAGGCCAACTTTACGTTACTAATCCTAAAGAAACTGAAGTACAGGGCATTAAATGCTATCAGGACCCATCAGAACTTCCCGAAGTTGACCTGGCCATACTAGCTATAGCCGCCAAGTATTGTCCACAAACAGTTGATATATTAGCTCATACCAAGGGAACCCGTGCTTTTATAATTTTCTCAGCTGGTTTTCATGAAGAAAGCGAAGAAGGTGCCTTACTTGAAAAGCAGATTGTTGACACAATTAACAGTGTGAATGGCTGTTTAATAGGCCCAAACTGCATTGGTATGATGAATCACCATCACACCTCTGTTTTCACCCTTCCAATTCCCCGACTCGATCCTAAGGGTGTTGACTTTATTTCCGGTTCAGGAGCTACAGCAGTCTTTATTATGGAATCGGGTATGATGAATGGTTTGTCATTCGGTAGTGTGTATTCGGTAGGCAATAGTGCACAAATGGGTGTTGAGGATGTACTGAAATATCTTGATGAGACTTTTGATCCGGTTAACAGTTCGAAGGTTAAGCTCATATACATTGAAAGCATTAACAAGCCTGAGATGTTGCTTAAGCATGCGTCATCCCTGATTAATAAAGGATGTAGTATTGCAGCAATAAAATCAGGCAGCTCATCAGCAGGAAGCCGTGCTGCCTCATCACATACAGGTGCACTTGCCAGTAGCGATACAGCGGTTGATGCTTTGTTCAGGAAAGCTGGCATTGTACGGTGTTATGGACGCGAGGAATTGGTAACTGCAGCTGCTGTTTTTATGCATAAGAAATTAAAAGGTAAGAACATAGCAATAATCACCCATGCCGGAGGACCAGCAGTTATGCTTACCGATGCCTTATCAAATAACGGTTTTGAAGTTCCACATCTCGAAAGCCCTGAGTTACTGGCTAAATTGTTTCCAGGATCTTCTGTTGCTAATCCAATTGACTTCCTTGCAACAGGGACAGCTGAGCAATTAGGCGAAATCATAGAGTATTGCGATAAGAAGTTTGATAACATTGATGGTATGGCAGTTATTTTCGGAAGCCCCGGCTTATTCGAAAATTACGATGTCTATAAGGTTCTGCACGAGAAGATGAACTCATGCCAAAAACCTATTTTCCCAATATTGCCTTCAATAATAAATGTAAAGGATGAGATTGATTACTTTATCAGCTTAGGCAGAATCAATTTCCCCGATGAGGTAGTCTTTGGAAATTCATTAACTAAAGTATATAATACACCTGCACCGGCAAAGTCTTTCACATTACCTGAGATCAATACCCTGGCAATCAGGCAAATTATTGAAAGTTCAGAAGATGGTTATTTATCACCTGAAAAGGTACAACAGCTACTGGATGCCGCAGGTATTCCACGGGCCGGTGAGGAAGTTGTGACTACTAAAGCAGATGCTGTTGAGGCTGCAATTAAATTGGGTTATCCGGTAGTAATGAAGGTTGTAGGCCCTGTACACAAATCCGATGTTGGCGGTGTTGTGCTCAATGTGAACGATGAATCTACAGTGATCGCTGAATTCGGGCGAATGATGAAGATACAGGATACTACTGCTGTGCTGATACAGCCGATGTTATCAGGAACCCAGATATTCGCTGGAGCAAAAGCTGAACCTGGCTTTGGACATATGGTACTTTGTGGGTTAGGTGGTATCTTTATTGAAGTTTTGAAAGATGTTTCCTCTTCACTGGCACCGGTTTCGCATGAAGAAGCGCATCAAATGATCAAGTCACTTAAATCTTATAAAATACTTGAAGGCATTCGTGGTCAGGAAGGTGTAAATATAGAATCCTTCACTGATGTGATAGTCAGATTATCAGCACTTTGTATGACTGCTCCTGAATTGGCTGAGATGGATATTAACCCATTGCTTGGAAATACTAAAGGTGTTGTAGCTGTTGATGCAAGAATCAGAATTGAAAAGCTAAATCAGACAGTCTAACTAACGATTGTTCTAAAATCTTATTATAGCTTCATGATAGACTATTGATAGAATACTTAAAGTCCCGGGAAAATTTATCCGGTTTTTTCTGAATTGCTGTTAACAATTACCTTAATTTGATAGTTACTACATAAAACAAATCAAATTGTTATGGCACAGGAAAACGTTGTTGGGTGGTTTGAAATCCCGGTAAATGACATGGACAGAGCTATTAAGTTCTATGAGTCTATTTTTGTAAAACGCCTGGAAAAACAGGTATTTGGTAAGACTTCAATGGCCTGGTTTCCAATGGAGGCATCAAGTTATGGTACAGGCGGAGGACTGGTTTATAATCCAGAGGTCTACACCCCGGGAAACGAAGGTCCGCTTATTTACTTCACATCACCAACCGGTGATATCACACTCGATCTTGATAGAATAGAGCAAGCAGGTGGAAAGATCATGATGGAAAAGACACTAATAAGCGATGATCTCGGATACATGGCAGTATTTTACGACACTGAAGGAAACCGTATTGCACTGCACAGTCGGGTTTAGAGTATTATTTATTAGGACTTGTAATACGCAGGCACTTAGATAAAGGTATACAAACGATTAATCTATATTCTGCAACTTTAGTCTATAGTATTTGTGCCCACATGATTCAACGCTTTAAACACAATAACTAAATTGCAAAACAGAAAATGAGGCTAAAGGAGGTTTCCTAACCCAATTTAGCCTAATTTCATGAATTCTAAATTACTTCTTATAAATAAGTTTATCGCCGGTACTTTTAATTACCTGTTCTTTCCAGGTTTCTGAGTATCCCGGGAACATTGGTGGTTGTGGGTAACCCCATGGGTTGCGAAGGAATTCTCCATCCTGTTCCCTTTTTACATTTCCATCCAGAAACTTAACCAACAGGAAGTTATCAAGTTCTTTCCACCTTTTCACAGTTGAATTCGCGGCATTCGTTGAGTACTTTGTAAGGTATTCACGTGCTTGCTGAGGATCAGTTTTGTGCAATGCTAATGCTTCCTGATCAACCCTTGGTATGTCTGTTTCAAAATTTGATTCTAACTGATCCTGAACTTTTGCTATTTCAGGCATAACCCTGTTGTAAAACAAATATTTAAAATGAGCCACCCTGTTAAAAACCCAGAAAGCAGCATCATCAGAATACGTGAGCATGTCACCGTTTCCTTCAGCAAATGTATGTGGTACACTGGTAATACCGCAATAAAAGGGTATGTAAACTGTTGAACCTGCATCATCTACGCCAAACCAGTTAATGCCACCGATATGATTTGGCAGCCAACTACGCATTTGAGCAATGAAAGAGAAACCTGTTTGTTGTGTTACAGTAACTCGTTCGTTGAAATACTCTGTGCCTTCATATTTCCATGTAAGAGGCCTCCAGCGGTATGGTGAACCAAATGGACCGGCACCAATGTCCTGCGACATGTCAAGATCCGTGCCTTGTAAGTAATCACGCTTAAATTGCATTAAATCACGGGGTGATAGTTTCTTGTCAGGTTTGATATATAATGGCATACGATCCTGTGTCAGATTGCCTTTTGCATAGTCGTAATATTTGATCATGTCCTTGTTCACATCTTTGAATGCTGACCATACCCTGATCTCACAGAACCTGACATTATCAAATGTAAGCGGAGCATAAGTATCACTGAAACTAAACTCTGCATCCTTCCCTGTAAAGTAACCCTTTGAGCGGGCAAAGGAGATTACATCATGCGCATAGATAACTTCTATACCCGGATTGTTGATCAGTTTAAAGTTCTTGCTGCTAATTGAAGTAGTCTTGTTTTCAAGTTGAAAAGTAGTTATACGGGCCTGATTAGCATGCGCTGAAATATATCCATCAGGAATACGAACTGCAACCCATACAGCTCCTTTGTTGGTATTGTAATTTTTCTGAGTCTTTTTGTCAGTTGCCAGGCTCGTACCTTTTCCTATAATCTCCATGATCCATACCTCATTAGGATCACCAATTGAAAACGACTCACCTGAGCTTGAATAGCCATATTTTTCAACAAGTTCAGCTATCACCTGTATAGCCTCTCTTGCCGTTCTTGACCGCTGTAAAGCAAGGAACATGAGACTTCCATAGTCAACAATTCCCGTGGTATCTTCCAGTTCAGGCCTTCCACCAAAAGTTGTTTCACCAATAGCAACCTGATACTCATTCATAAAACCGGTAACCTGGTATGTATAAGCAGGTTGTGGTATCTGGCCTAATGGCTTGGCAGTGCCACGATCATAAAGCGTAACCATAGAACCTTCCGGCCAGGCTGTAGCCGGACGCCAGTATAATTCGCCATATCTAATGTGTGAATCAGCTGCATAGCTTATCATGGTGCTTCCATCAACTGAAGCTCCTTTTGTCACAAGGTAGTTAGTGCAGGCAAATGTATTACCTACAAGTGTCATGATAATCAGAACGATAAATAAATTAAGCTTGATATTCATTTGAAATGGGTTTTTAAAGAGTTAATTGAAGAGATTATACTAATTATCTCTATCTTGATTTTATAATTCAGCTAAAATACAACAGAGTTCTGACTTTATTGACTTCTAATTTAACCAGTGCTGCATTTATAGGTTACCGATACCATTCATCAGATATCAAATTGAGTATTTGTCATGTACTCCCGGTCGTTTAGCTATATTTCTGTCTTGTACTTCCGGGCATTTAGCTGTATTATTGCAGTAATCTTTAAGTTTGAAATCTATGATAATTACAAGTGAGGCATCTCTGTTAAGAATAGCAATTCATAAGTCAGGAAATGCAGGAAAAGAAGAAGGAATAAGAATTTCAAAAGCAGAACTGCGTCTCAAAGATGAAGTTAAAGATTTGTTATCCAGGTACTTCCTCTCCCCTTTCGCTAAAAATGAGTATTACAACCTCTTCCATGAAAGTGATCTGCAATTGAATGAAGTTTACCATTATGCATCGGAGATCTTTGAAGATCAACAGTCGTTTTATGATAATTCAGTAAACTTCACGCGTCACCTTTATGCAAAATCAATGCACCCTATGATCAAACCGGGTGAATTCTATGTCGTTTACTTCAAAGATGTAATATTGGATGGTGAAGAGGTTGATGCTATCGGACTATTTAAATCTGAATCCCGTGAAACTTTCCTGAAAGTCTATCCAACAGATGACAACTATCTCGTTGAGCATGAGGAAGGCTTAAACATAAATAAACTGGAAAAAGGTTGTCTAATCTTCAATTCCGAGCCTGAGGAAGGCTACGTGTGCGCAGTTATTGACACATCAGGCAAAAGCACCGATACACGTTACTGGTTCGACGAATTCCTGAAACTAAAAGAAAGGGACGATGATTACCTCAAAACCCGGGAAGCAATGGAGTTAACGAGACAATTTGTAAGCACTAAATTGCCCGATAGCTTTGATATTGACCGACCTGCACAAGCTGAACTCTTAAATAAATCAATGAAATTCTTTAAGGAGAATGATAATTTTAAAATGGAAGAGTTTGTAGGTGAAGTGTTTGCCGATAAAGAAGTGATCAACACATTCAATGAATACCGTAAGGATTTTGAAGCTGAACGCCAAACTACGATCACTGATGATTTTGATATTTCAGGCTTAGCAGTTAAAAAGCAGGCTAAGATCTTTAAGAGCATACTTAAACTCGACAAGAACTTCCACATTTATATCCATGGGAATAGGGATAATATTGAGAAAGGTTATGATAATGAGAGGAATATGAACTTTTATAAGATATTTTTTGACGAAGAAAACTAAGCGCAAGTGCAGAGTATCACGATAACGTTAAAAGCTTGACTAGTTTCATAAAAATGCATCAGGGCTTTACTGATTCCGATACAGGCTGATATTAATTGAATAGCATTTTACAGAGCAAAGTGTCAGGATTTCACCTAACTTTATAATAAAAATGAAAATTATTCTCACAGGAGCAACCGGAATGGTTGGTGAAGGGGTGCTTACAGAATGCCTTCTGCACCCTGAAGTTACCTCAGTACTTATTGTTAACAGAAAGCCGGCCAACAAGACGCATCCGAAGATAAGGGAGATCATTCATAATGACTTCCACAATTTGTTATCCATTGAAGACAACTTATCAGGTTATGATGCCTGCTTCTTTTGTCTTGGCGTTTCATCCATAGGAAAAAAGGAGCCGGAATATACCCATCTGACTTATGACCTGACAATGATTTTCGCCAGGACTTTAAGCCGGTTAAATAAGAGTATGGTTTTCTGCTATGTTTCAGGCGCTGGCACTGACAGTAGCGAGCAAGGCAAATTGATGTGGGCAAGGGTGAAAGGAAAAACTGAAAATGACCTGATGAAACTACCGTTCAAGGATGTTTATGCTTTCCGTCCCGGCTTTTTGATACCATCACCAGGCGCCCAAAATGTGCTCCCTGCTTATAAATATTTTGCCTGGGCTGTTCCTGTTTTCAAACTGCTGGCACCCGGCTATATCGGATCACTAAAAGATTTAGGACAGGCAATGATCAATGTTACCAAAATACCTTATCCTGAGAAGGTTCTGGATGTTAATAAAATCAAGAAGATTTCAGCAAAGTAACACCTATTTCAATTTTCGCCTAACACCATCAAAATCCATAACATTTATGACTGCCAAAAACTATAAGTATTTGTTTATTTTATTCGTTCTACTCACAAACCGCATAATGGGTGTTTCACAAAATACTGATTTAGTGCAGTATGTGAATCCCCTGATCGGTACAATGAGTGATTTCTCATTATCAAACGGTAACACATACCCGGCTATCGGGCTGCCCCATGGTATGAATTCATGGACACCTCAAACTGCAAAGAATGGTGATGGATGGCAATATAATTATACCGCGAAGAAAATCACCGGATTTAAACAAACTCATCAACCCAGTCCCTGGATCAATGATTATGGATGTTTTTCCCTGATGCCAATGACCGGTAAACCTATTATAGATGCCCTAAAACGAGCTTCGTGGTTTTCACATAAGTCTGAAACATCATTGCCACATTACTACAAGGTGTATCTGGCTGATTATGATGTTACAGTAGAGATCACTCCTACTGACAGGGCTGCACAGATGCAGTTTACATTCGGGGATGATGATATGGCGTACATCCTGATCGACGGATTCCATAAAGGTGCAAAGGTTCAGTATATTAAGGAAGAAAATAAAGTTATAGGATACAGCAGCTATAACAGCGGTGGGGTACCTGAAAACTTTAAGAATTATTTTGTCATTGAATTTGACGCTGATGTTAAGTCAGTTAATGTTTGGAATGATACTATAATTGAATCAAAAATTGAGGCAGAAGGCAAGAAGGTAGGCATGATACTCCAGTTTGATATCTCAAGCCAAAAAACAATCAATGCTCGTATCGCTTCCTCATTTATAAGCCCTGAGCAGGCAATGCTGAATCTTAACAGAGAATTGGGTGATGACACTTTTGAGCAGACAAAGACCAAGGCTGCAGATATCTGGAACAAGGAATTGGGTAAAATTGAAGTTGAAGGCGGTACTGTTGATCAATTAACCACATTATACACAGCCCTCTATCGCACACTGCTATTTCCAAGGAAATTCTATGAGTTTAACACTGAAGGTAAGATCGTGCATTACAGTCCTTTCAATGGTGCTGTTTTGCCCGGTGTTCTGTTTACTGACAACGGTTTCTGGGATACTTTCAGAGCTGCTTTTCCGCTTACCACCATCATAAACCCTGAACTGAACAGTTTAATGATGGAAGGACTTGCAAATGCTTATAAAGAAAGTGGATGGCTTCCTGAATGGGCTAGTCCGGGCCACCGTGATTGTATGATAGGCTCCAATTCTGCTGCAATTATTGCCGACTCTTATCTGAAAGGTATAAGAGGGTATGATATTGAAACACTGTATGAAGCAATATTAAAGAACTCTGAGAATGAAGGCCCGCTTTCATCTGTTGGCCGCAAGGGAGTAAGGCATTACAATAAACTTGGATATATTCCTTATAATGTGGATGTCAATGAGAACGTAGCCCGTACACTTGAATATGCATATGCTGACTTCACCATAATGAAGCTGGCACAGGAATTAGGTCGGCCACAGGAAGAAATTGACAGATTTGCTGGTCGTGCACAGAATTACAGAAATGTATTCAACAATTCCTCACGCTTTATGCAAGGTCGCAATGAAGATGGCACATGGCAAACACCTTTTGTTCCGGAGAAATGGGGTGATGCTTTTACTGAAGGCTGCTCATGGCACTATACATGGTGTGTTTTCCATGATATCAAGGGACTTCAGGATTTGATGGGTGGATCAGCTAATTTTGTTTCAAAGCTCGATTCACTTTTTACAGCCCCTCCCCGATTTGATTATTCCTATTACGGTTACCAAATTCATGAAATCACTGAAATGCTCATTGCTGATATGGGGCAATATGCGCATGGCAACCAGCCTGTGCAGCATGGCATTTACCTGTTTAACTACGCTAAACAGCCATGGAAGACCCAATATTGGGTACGGCAAACGATGGACCGGTTATATACAGCACAAGCTGATGGCTTATGCGGGGATGAAGATAATGGGCAAACATCAGCATGGTATGTTTTCTCAGCAATGGGTTTCTACCCCGTTTGCCCGGGTACCGGCGAATATGTACTGGGAGTACCACTTTTCAAGAAGATCACACTGCATCTGCCTAATAATAAGAAGTTTGTGATCTCAGCAAATGATAATAGTCCTGATAACATCTACAGAAATCAAACCCGTTTAAACGGTAAGAGTTACAGTAAGTTATTCATCACACATGATGATTTGATGAAAGGTGGAATCATGGATATTATCATGGGAAGTGAGCCGAATACTTCTGTGCAGATAAGCGATACTGATTTGCCTTTCTCTGTCACGAAATGAACACTGTAAGAATAGGTAATCAACCTTTCTCTGTCACTAAATGAATTTAGTAAGAATAGGTTAATAATCTTCCTCTGTCACCAAATGAACACAGTAGGATCAGGTTTTCAGAAATGGTAGTTTAAGCCTATGCCGACATTCCATTTACTATATGGCAATCTTTTATCAGTGTTTGTAAATTTGTAAACATAGCAAGTTCCAAGCTTTAGGTTGAACTTTAACTTTTTTCCTCCAATGCGAACAACGGCATTAGGTTCAAACACTATACTCTTATCATTATAGTCAATAACTTGTCGGGTATTATAATAATCCCGATTCCAATAACCAAAATCATGAAGACTGGTAGCAAGCATACCTGATTTAAGGCTTATGCCGTAGTCTAAGTTAGCAAAACGCCTGTTGGTACGGCCATAGTTAAGTTGAAGAAAATAGAGTTGAAAGTTTCCTTTAATTCTTCCTTGATCGCCATGTTTAAAAACCGTGGATTCACCATAACCATATCCGCCATATAACTCTGATATAAAACCATTCAGGTACTTCTTGTACAACCCTGCAGCACCCTGAAAATAGAATCCATCATCATGGCCATATCTGCCAAATCCCTGAATAGCAACCTTATCTGTTAGGCCATATGATACAGTGCTATGTACAGATACATCGGAGGAGATACCTGCATCGATGCGTAAATCATCCTTTTCAGAAATCAATGGTATATCAACTGCCTGGGGGTAATACACACACCCGGAAAAGAAGAGTAAAATTGAGGGCAATATAAAATGGAGGTTATTCCTGAATGTTCGGTAACCCATTACTTATGGTTGTTTAACAGATAATTGCAAATACAAAACACATAGATGCGTAATTTCATAAAAAGTTGCATTCAACCAATCACCAGATCATTTTACTACAAACTTCGATTGCAGGAACAACCTTTCAATTTCCTCGCCAGCCTCAGCAGGGTTAGTTAAAGGCATTCCATCTTTGTATTGCTGATATCCAAGCAGTTTTGATTTTTTTACTCGCTTTAGCATTGGGAGTTTCTCCCGGTTGGTGGTCTCAATGTGCTTGCCACGCTCATCTGTTATTATAAGTTTCGGGATAAAGACATCTGATCGGCCAATGAATTTTTGCATGATATCAACTGCTTCATTGTACTCCTCACGTGTAGCTCTACCAAGTGCCTCATAGCCGGGCAGCTTTCTATCATCCCAGGTGCTCACAGTAGCATAACTCTTAGAAATCTTCTCATCAATGCTTTGAGCTGTATGCAGGGTATCATGTCCTGAAGGCATAAGCATTACTTTTCCACCACCACCTTCAACATTGGCTGCATAACTGGGTTTTGTAATACCTGATATCCAACCTTGAAGCGCCTTCATGTATATTTTGCCTATTTGAATTGGTGTAATAAAATGAACGATGCCCTTTTCTTTGTGACATTGTAATAAATAATATGGGTGAACTCCAACCCAGAACATCCTCCTGAAAGTTTCGGCCAATGTTTTAAAGTAGTCGTTCACATGATTAAGCAAAACTGTTTGATTACGAATAGTAAAGCCGTGCTTGCGTATCTTTTTTATTGCCTTTGCGAAATCTTCAGTGATCTCCTGGTAATGATTAACATGCGTCATGAAATACACATACTTCTCAATGCCTTCATTGTACTTATTGGCCGCTTCATCAATAAGTGTCAGCAATTTGTCGGTTATACCCATCGGCATAACAACCGGAACTCTTGTAGCAATTCTGATAACCCTGAGATGCGGTACCCTGCTCAGTTCTTCAAGTATATATTGCAGGCGCTTCTCACCTATCATCAGTGCATCGCCTCCTGTAACCAGCACTTCGTCAATATTCGGGTTTAGCGATATATAGAAAAGGCCTCTGTTGATCTCATTTATTGATACATCAACGGTGCTGTCAAGTGATTTCGACCGCTGACAATGCACACAGTATGAAGCACAGCTTGTATTTTCAGCAACAAACAAAGCAACCCTGTTTGGATATCTTTGGTATGCCGCGCCATAACTCCTTGAACCTTCGTCCATTAAACCTTCTTTTCCGGTATCAGGAAACAACAGGTTTGCAGGGGTGGGAATGCTTTGCCAGAAAATAGGATCTAGTCTGTTTTCTTGCTTTTCACCATCAAGCATAGAAGGGAAAAAAGGATCCTCCTGCATTAGTGAGGCATAATAAGGCGTGAGCCTCATTGGCTCTTTTCCATCTTTTCGCATCTCCTGAATGGTACGCGAAATTTCTTCCTTCTGGTAATCAGATAGTTTAACAATCTTACTTAGTTGCTCTACTGTGCGTATTGAGTTTTTTCTCTGCCAAATAGGATCATTCCATTGCTCATCGGTAACATCTTTCCATAACTCTATCGTGTTATACTTTCTCGGCTTGTAAAGGAAATCTTCTTTGTAATTCATCACTTTGTCCTTTCATTAATTGGGGTAGATTGTTAGGTAGATTGTGGTTTATTAAATTAAGGCAGGTAATATTAGTACCCCGTCTAATCCCTGCAGGAGTTAGTGCCAGTTAATGCACTCTGTTGTGATCTGAAAGTGCTTGATCATACACTATATTGTGGTCTGGAAGCACTTTAAAAGGCTCGGATTTATGGCCCGAAAGAGCAAATATAATAAAAAGCCATTAGAAATTATGAATTATCGCTTCAAAATCAACCCGTCATAGCTGTTTACGAACAGATAAATGCATGAGCACTTTCTTCTTATCTTTGTTCTCATTATTTCTTATAAATTAGATCAGGTAGCAAAATGTCACAACTCTTCCAACCTCTAACTATCAAAAATATTACTTTTCATAACAGAATAGCAGTATCTCCAATGTGTCAGTATTCCGCAACAAACGGTTATGCAAACGATTGGCATCTGGTGCATCTGGGCAGCAGGGCTGTTGGTGGTGCAGCTCTCGTAATTGTTGAGGCAACGGCTGTTTCTCCTGAAGGAAGAATATCACCCGGCGATCTGGGTATTTGGAATGATGATCACATTGAGCCACTTAAGCGAATTGTTAATTTTATACATGCTAACGGAAGTGTGGCAGGCATACAGATAGCCCATGCTGGACGAAAAGCATCGCACAGTGCTCCTTGGGAAAGAGGTATTCAGCTTGCTACTGATAATGGTGGGTGGAAATGTGTAGCACCTTCACCTATTGCTTTTGATGAAGGTGAGGATGCACCTGAAGAGCTTGATAAACAAGGCATTCAGAAGATAATTAATGACTTTAAGCATGCAGCCATCAGAGCGAAGGAGGCGGGTTTTAAAGTACTTGAGATACATGCAGCCCATGGCTATCTGATGCATGAGTTTTTATCACCCATCAGTAATAATCGTAGTGATAATTATGGTGGTTCCTTTGAAAATAGAATCAGGTTATTAATTGAGGTAACCGAGGCTGTCAGAGCAGTATGGCCTGATGAACTTCCATTGTTTGTAAGATTATCTGCAACGGATTGGGTTGAAGATGGCTGGTCATTACCTGAAACGGTTAAACTATCAGCCATATTAAAGGAAAAAGGAGTTGATTTGATAGATTGCTCTTCTGGAGGCAATGTAATGCATCAAAAGATTCAACTGGGTCCGGGTTACCAGGTTGCATTTGCTGAAGCAATCCGGAAAACCGGAATACTAACAGCGGCCGTAGGTTTAATCACTTCTTCACAGCAAGCTGAGGATATCCTGGTTAACAACCAGGCTGACATGATACTGCTTGGAAGGGAATTTCTGCGTAATCCTTATTTTCCTTTGCAGGCTGCTAAAGAATTAGGTGACGATATTAATTGGCCGATTCAGTATTTAAGGGCCAAATAATGTCATTTGCCTGCTGGCTCAACTCTTTCACCGCCCTTATTAAGCATCTTTACTGAGTCTTCCTTGCCAACTGAGTTCTCTTTGTTCTTTGTTGTGCAGCTTGTAATTGATAAACTTATTGCAAGTAATGTGCACATTATTAGCACCTTAGCTTTCATATCTCTTGTATTGATAACAAGTTCAACACAGGCAAATGATGAAAGTTTGCGCTAACTAAAAACAATATCTTAATCAGTGAGCCGACCACCAGCATTGATCCAATCAGTAATTTTAGCTTTATCAGCAGCAGATAATTGTGGATTTGGTGGAGGAGGCATAATTCCCAGGTCAACTGCTACTTCCTTAATATGAGCACCATTTGCAACAATATTTGCATCAGACTGGAAATTATGGCCACCGGCATTTGTTGGTGAAACATGGCAACCTGAAACTGCACAATTCGAATTTACTATTGTCTTTACAGCAGCAAATTTAGGACCTGGATTATTCTGATCATTATCACCATTGTCATCTTTTGAGCAAGAGATCATTATGGCACCAGCAAAAAGCATTAAGAGAGTAAACCTGATGTTTTTCATAAATCATTGGATTAGGTAACATTTCGCATATCAACATCTATCATTTGATTTTGTTGCAGTAATCAGAGTATGAAGTTGGGAATTTTTTGACTAACGTTCATTTACTCCTGTCCCAAACAATGCGAAATCATATTTTACAGGGTCTTCAGGGTCAAATTCGCGAAGTACTTCAGTAAGTTCAACAACCGCTCTCCAGTCATTCTGCGACCTGTTTAAAAGTCCCAGTTGCCTGGCAACCCTGCCTGAATGAACATCAAGCGGACAGCTTAATTGAGAAGGCTTGATCGTATTCCACAGCCCAAAATCAACACCTTTGTTATCCTTACGTACCATCCACCTGAGAAACATGTTTATGCGCTTGGCAGTACTTCCTTTTGCAGGATTTGCAATATGCTTTTCCGATCTGCTTAAATGCGGGATAGATAGGAACTGTGATCTGAAATGCATGATAGCCGGAAAAACATCAGTATCATTATCTTTAATGCCATCTGAGAAGGATGCTTCAAGTCCGCCGTGGTTTTGATATATATTTCTAAGTGCTTCGATGAAGAACAAGACATCAGAGTTATTGAACGTCCGGTGAACGAATTTTTCAAGTTGTGCTGTCTCTTTTTTTCCCGCATTAATAATGAAATGATAGGGACTATTATCCATCATATCCATCAACCTGTTACCATTTTTCACAATGCTTATCCTGTTTCCCCAGGCAATTGTTGCAGAGAGAAATCCGGCAACTTCAATATCTTCTTTGATGTTATAACGATGCGGAATGCTTATCGGATCGGTAATTATAAACTCGAGTCGGTTATAAAGTTCAACCTTTTCATCAAGAAATCCTTTAAGATCATGAATTATCACAGTACGTAAACGATAATTAGTGGTTAAAAAGATTCAGCTCATTGAAAGTAAGTCACACTGCTGAACCAGCTATTGTACCAGCTTCTTTTCAGCATAAAAACCTTCCCGTGAAAGCAAATGATCAAGATTAGCGACACCATACACTACCACTGCAGTAACAATGGCAGTATGGTTTTGATATTCTTCAATACTCTTATTGTAAAGATCACGCTCAGTATGCCAAATTTCACCATAAGAGAAGTTATAACCTTTAACATCCTCTATACCGAATCTTATGGTAGGAACTCCTTCAACTGCAAATGGCGCATGATCTGAACCTCCTGCTGTAGTAGGTCTTGGCCTTGACTCATGTTTTTTAAGTGCGAATGGAATTTCAGGATTAATAGTACTTAACGGTTCACAGATTTTGGTGAAGTCATCCCACTGGGCTTCTGTTACACTTATACTGGTAGGCGCCAGTGGACCATAATCACGGTTAAACATATTGGAAATACTAGGTAACTTAGCTTTGTTGTTATCCACCCAGCTTTGTGAACCTATAAGACCGAATTCTTCTGCAGCAAATAAACATACCAAAATTGTACGCTTTGGCCTACCTCCGGCTTGAATGATCAACCTGGCAGCTTCCATGGTTGGTGCAACACCCGACCCGTCATCTACACCACCGGTTGCTACATCATAAGCATCGAGGTGAGCACCCATTATAACGTACTCATCAGGATATTTAGTTCCTTTAATTTCACCAATTACATTATGATATTTAACCGGACCCGGTTTGAAATGGTTACGAATATCAAATTCAAGTTGGAAGTTTCTTCTTTCAAAAGCCATCTGTTTAATGACATCATACTGATGCTCATCAAGCTTAATATCCGGAACGGTAGGCAGATTATCGAAAGTCATATCCATCATGTTCTTGCGATCATACATCGCCTGAATAGGCACTTTTGATGACTGAATGATACCAAGAATCCCCGCTTCACGCATCTGACGGTAAAACAATGCAGGCTCCTCGTTGTATGGCAGAAGCTCTTTCTTTTCACCTCCATTACGCATAGCTTGCTGTATTTCCCTGTTTTGCTGTGCTATTTTTTCATTATCAGCTATTAAGCTGTCGCGTTTACGATCAGCTTTTTCTGAAATATCAATGGGATAACCGTTATTTGTTCCGCTAATAAGAACCCATGCTCCTTTCAGCAAACCTTTCATGCGGTCAAATTCCTGTTGGTTTTTTGGCTCAATAACAACATGTCCGGTTTGAACTCCTTTTGTCCCTGAAGTATAGCTTGGTGTAGCAAAATGCAACGTCATACCATTCTCACCCAGCAATTTTCCAAACCATGGTCCGCGGTTAAAGCCAACAGGAACACTGCCTGCCTCTTCAACCTTAACTTCCATGCCCCAGCTCCTCATTTCAGAAGCAGCCCACTCAACAGCATTATTATAAGCATCAGATCCTGAAAGCCTCCCTCCTATCCTATTACAAAGAATATCAAGGTGTTGCATCGAGCGATTGTCGGTTTTCCCGATCTCTATGATCTTTTTGGTTACAGCATCCTGAGCAGTAGTTATATTGGCAGTGATCAGCACAAGGCAGGCAATTATGCCTGAAGTAATTTTCTTCATAATTAAATAGCTAGATAATTCAAGGGGTAAAAGTAAAAAGAAACAAGGAGCTAATTAGTGGGATTAAGGGAAATAAATGCTGCTTGCTTTGTAGTCAGGTATTTTCAATCTATTCTACCATAAGCTTTGTGTGATAAATTTCATCCTTAGCTTCTATAACTAATAAAAGGTTGCAGCCAATAACCAATGTAATACTTAAAAAAAATGGTGAACGCATAATTTTGCATCCACCATTTATACTTTCAAATCCTTAAACTAAACACTCCCAGCCCACTGGCTTGTGGATACGTTCTTCGAACTTTTGGCCTTATAGGCACCATTGGGGACTGTAAAAGAAAGGAAAACATCAATTTTCTCCCCTTCCTTTAACATTCCGGGCTGTATGGTCATCTTTCCGTCTGAACGAGTTACGTTTTCGGCTCCTTTCATAAACCTGTCAGAAGTGTTCAGGTATGCATAACCAATGGCATTGTCCTTTGCATTAAAGGGTCTACCGGGTTCAGCACCTTCCCAGGTTAGTTCAATAGTACCATCTTCAAGTTTGGTGGCATTGATGTTTTCAGCGCCGCTCAGTTTTCCATCTGAAAGTACAAACCATCCGTAGTTATCAGTTTTTCCCAGTCGCTGGGCTTCTTTGTAATTTTTGAGGTTAATTGATAGAGCTGAATGGTAAGCCGACCTGTTGTCAGTATGGTCTTTAAAGCCAATGTTAATAAAGGATTTTGCATTTTTCAATAGGTTCATAACTACACGGAAGTCAGATCTCGCTTCAGCCACCAGTTCAGAAGTATCAACTCTGGTACGTGATTTCATGCGAATCCTATTCTGACCTTTTACCTGATAAGATATGAGATTACCAATGAGTCCGGAGAACTCGCCGTTTGGTTTACGTTTTGCCATATTACTTGTGGTTTTTGATTAATTGTTAGTATTGGAACAATTCCCATCTCTCAAAGATAATAAATTATTCAATATCCATTACATTTATAAACAATTTATAAGCGATTCATAAGCGTTATACAAGCGTTAAAAAACGCTTATAAGACGCTTATAAGACGCTTAAAAGACGCTTATGATGGTAATTGAACTGTAACTTTTAATAATCTCTGCCAAAAAAATGACCATAAATAAAATGACCTACCTAAAATATGATGTGAATTAATTTTCTTCTTAAATTGCAATGCCTCAATGTTCTGCTCCGGAGCAAAGGGCTTAACCACAAAACCTCAATCATGAAAAGGAAATCTTTATTCATTATCGCATTATTTGCGTTGACAATTACAGCCAATGCACAAATGGACAACCTTTCAAACCTTAGCGCTAAATGGATCCGTTCAAATGTGCGGAATGCTTCGCTTGATGGCGGCGCCGATATGGTTAATTACAACCCTGCAGGGTTATCTATGCTAGACGATGGCATTTATCTGAGTATCAGCAATCAGATGCTATTCCGTCATCCACAACATACTTATAATTTCGGCGCCGGGACACTTGTACGGGAACAGGATGGCATGGATCCGCTACTTCCTATGCTATATGCTGCATGGAAAAAAAATAAGATAGCTTTGTCAACCGGAGTGTATATTTCAGGAGGTGGTGCTGCCGTTAATTATCCTGAAGGATCGTTTAACACTGACCTTATGGGATATAGCCTGTTGCCGGTGTTTAATGCAACCGGAGGATATACTTCTTTCAAGGATCAATCATTAAAAGCTTCATCTTTTTACCTTACCGTTCCTCTAAATTTCTCTTATCTTATTAATGAGAAATTAGCAGTTTCTCTCGGTGGACGATATCTTAGGGGAATCAATAGAACAGAAGCCGGGATGACTTTCACAGGTTCAGAGGCTCCTGATTACCTGTTAAATATCGATTATGAAAGTAATGCAACCGGTTTTGGAGGTGTTGTTGGTATCGACTACAAAGCCAGCGAAAAAGTGAATATTGCAATTCATTATGAAACAAAGGTTAAGCTTGAATTTGAAGCAGATCAAAATAAGGGAACTTTCAAGCTGGAGCCCGATGGAAGTAAAACAAGGCGCGACCTGCCGGCAGCATTAAATACAGGCTTAACATATAACATTACAGATAAGCTGATCGCCGCAGTTGATTTTAACTATTATTTCCAGAAAAATGCAGATTGGGATACTATTGTGAATCCGAAAAACGGAGAGAAACTTTTAGCTTCTGAAGTTGCAGGTGATTGCTACAAAGCTGCCCTGGGATTCACATATCTTGTTAACGAGAAACTGGAGCTTAGCGCAGGTACCAATTATACTTTCTATCAGTACGATGATATGGAACTTTATTACACTAAACTGGGACCATACGAAGTTTTGAAGTACGACAATTTTAACCTTGGTGTGGGTGCAGGATATAAGATTACAGATAATATCCAGATTGATCTTGGACTTATGCGTACATTCTGGAAGGATCAGTCAATTAAATCATTAGCGGCAAATATTCCTGTAGATGTAAAATCATCAGCCTATGTACTTGCGATAGGTTTTGATTTCAGGTTTTAGGAAAAAGAGCGTTTTTAATCCTACAGTTTAAAGAGTGCTTAAGGCAAAATCAGCGTTAAGCACTCTTTTTATTTCAAAGTGTTACTCCTCAAACAGCAACTTACCCTGCGACGGGATCATTTGACGTTTGAGTTTATCCATATCGCGCTTGAGGGAGGCAACGGTCAGTGCCAATTCATCATTGCGTGTGTTTTGTTCCGGCATGGCATTGGCTATATAATGCACAAATTTCCATACTTCCCTGATGCTTTTGGCATCAATATCATACGGTTCATAAAGCGGATTGAGGGAAATAAGCTTCAGCTTTCCACTGGTTTTTATGTCGTTATGAACCACTTTGAACATAATGCCATCGTCAATAGTAAGGATGATGTATGGCATGTTATCGCGTATGAGGTTCCAGTTCTGAACGAATTCCCCTGTAACCCATGATCCGTCGGGAATAGGATGCATTGAGTCACCGCTGATCTGGAAGGTGCGATATTTCTTTTCTTTTGAAAGGAATGGCATGTGGAAGGTGGGTAACACCTTAATATACTCAGGATCAGCAAAGCCTGTACGGTAACCCGCTGATGCCTTGTGGTTGACCACTTCTATATTCTCATTGTTTGTACTGTCAACCGTGGTTGCGAGCACCCTGAGCTTGCTGCCGTTGATAAATACATCATAGCCGCGCTCAAGCTGTGAAAGTTCACTCTCACTAAGTTTGGAGAGGTCAACCTTAACAAGTGTGTCAATTGAAACTCCATAATACTTGGAAAGGGCCACCAGGGCATCAATGGCAGGCTGGGCAACTTCGTTCTCATATCCGCTCAATGTTGAACGTTTCATTTTCAGAGCTATGGCAACATCATCCTGGGTACGCTTGCGCCTCTTACGTAAAATTTTAATGTTCGAGCTAAAAATATTCCTCATTTGTTGTACGTTATGAAATAAATGATTATATTGTAGTCGCAAGTTTGATTAATAACTAATCAAAGATACGATAAGAAAAAACAACTTTAACAAAACGCAGGAAAAAAAATTATGCTGCCCAATTTAGAGAACAGAACAATAGTTCATCTTGATCTCGACACTTTCTTTGTGGCGGTTGAGCGGTTGAATAACAGTAAGTTAAACGGCCTTCCGGTGATTGTGGGAGGCATGTCGGACCGTGGCGTGGTAGCAGGATGCAGCTATGAGGCACGTACTTTTGGGGTGCATTCAGCCATGCCCATGAGGATGGCAAGGGCACTTTGCCCTGATGCTATTGTGATACGCGGCGATATGGAGCAGTACAGTTACTACTCAAACATGGTTACCGACATTATTGCCGAAGAGTCGCCTATGTATGAAAAGGCCTCTATTGATGAGCATTATATTGACATAACCGGGATGGACAGGTTCTTTGGTTCACTGAAGTGGAGCCATGAGCTGCGTGAGCGCATCATAAGGGAATCAGGACTGCCTATTTCATTCGGGCTTTCCATAAATAAAACAGTTTCGAAGATAGCCACCGGACAGGCCAAGCCCAACGGCGAGCTACAGGTTGAAGCCCCGCGCATTCATTCGTTCCTCGATCCGCTTTCTATAATCAAGATACCGGGCATTGGTGATAAAACGTTCAGGTTGCTTCGTTCCATGGGCATTGCCTACATTGAAACGCTTCGCAATATGCCCATTGAAATGGTTGAAAGGGTACTCGGCAAGAACGGTATCATCATCTGGAAAAAAGCCAATGGCATTGACCACTCGGCTGTTGAAGCCTATTCGGAAAGGAAATCTATCAGCACTGAAACCACCTTTGAACAGGATACCATAAACATCCCCATGATCAATGATCTACTATTGAAGATGGTGGAAAAGATATCATTCCAGCTCAGGAGTAAGAAAAAGCTTACTTCATGTGTAACGGTAAAGGTGCGCTACGCTAATTTCGACACCCATACGTTGCAGCATCGCATACCTTACACGGCATTTGACCATGTGCTGTTGCCGGTGGTGCGAAGCCTGTTTAACCGCCTCTACCAGCGTCGTATGCTTATCAGGCTGATAGGCATAAAGTTCAGCCACCTGGTGAGCGGTGTTCAACAGATAAATATGTTCGACGATCAACCGGAAACCATAAGTCTTTACCAGGCCATGGACCGCATACGCAATCGGTTTGGTGTAAAAGCCATCACCCGTGCATCAACACTCGGAAGAAACGAAGATGAAGAGCAAACAAACATGTTCAAAGCTGATTCATGATACATGTCTGTTTGTGTCAATTAACCCGCACGATACCCAAATGATAAGCAGATAACACCCTGATGCACTTAACTTTTAACTCATATTACAGCCTCCGTTACGGCACCATCCCGGTTGATAAAATACCTTCTATTGCCAGGGAAGCCGGTGCTGATGCGGTATTGCTTACTGACATAAATAACAGCACGGGGATCATTGATTTTGTAAAAGCTTGCAACAAAGAAGGCATCAAGCCCATTGCCGGAATGGAGTTTCATGATGGCAACCGGTGGCTGTACACGGGCATTGCGGAGAACAATGAGGGTTTCAGGGAACTTAATGAGCTGATGAGCCGCAGCAACCTTCAGCATACAGCTCTGCCCTGCCCTGCCCCACCCTTCAGGGATGTTTTGGTCATATATCCCTTTGGCAGTCGCAAAACAACTGAGCTGGCTGAAAATGAATACATAGGTATTGCCCCTTCTGACGTCACCAAACTCCCTCTTTCAGATTACACGAAATATCCCGGCAAGTACATCATCCACTCCCCTGCGGCATTTACCGATGAGCCCGGTTATGAGCTTCATCGCTATTTGCGGGCCATTGACAACAACATACTTCTTACCCGGCTAACTCCTGAAATGGTGGCAGGATCAGACCGTATGATGAAGACGCATAAACAGCTTAGAGACATCTTTGCCAATTATAAGGAGCTAATAAGAAATACAGAACGAATTACCGGGCGTTGCACTATTGCCTTTGACTTCACCACCATAAAGAACAAGAAAACCTTTACCGGTAGTGGTCACGACGACAGGTTGCTGCTTGAAAAGCTGGCCCTCGACGGACTGATTTACCGGTACGGGAAAAACAATGCAGAAGCTAAACGACGGGTAAGGCATGAGCTTGATATCATTGATTCGCTGGGCTTTTGTGCCTATTTTCTTATTACCTGGGATATAATCAGGTACTCTATGTCGCGCGGCTTTTACCATGTAGGCCGGGGCAGCGGAGCTAACAGCATTGTTGCCTACTGCCTGCGCATTACTGATGTGGATCCTATTGAATTGAACCTCTACTTTGAGCGGTTTTTGAATCCTAAAAGAAGCAGTCCGCCCGACTTTGATATTGATTATTCGTGGAAAGAGCGCGATGAGGTGCTTGATTATATATTCAAACGTTATGGACGGGAGCATACGGCTCTGCTGGGGGCAACTTCTACCTTCAAGGGCAAGTCAATCATCAGGGAGCTGGGTAAGGTTGTAGGGCTTCCGAAAGGTGAGCTCGACAAACTGGTAGAGGATCCACCGCCTGTTGAAGAGATGGACCATATTTCCCGAAAGATTATGGAGATAGGTACACGCATGACTGATTTCCCGAACATCAGGAGTATACATGCCGGTGGAGTGCTGATTTCTGAAAAGCCTATAACATATTACTCAGCGCTCGACTTGCCCCCAAAATCAATGCCGGTGACCCAATGGGATATGTATGTAGCTGAAGACCTTGGGTTTGAGAAACTTGATATACTCAGCCAACGCGGGATTGGGCACATAAAGGAAAGTGTGGAAATTATCAAGGAAAACCGCGGTGTTACCATCGACGTACACCAGGTGCAGAAGTTCAAGGCCGATGCTGAAGTGAGGCGGTTGCTGAGCAGTGGTGAAACAACCGGGTGTTTTTACATCGAGAGCCCCGGTATGCGGGGGCTGATAACGAAGTTGAGATGTCATGATTATATTACCCTGGTGGCTGCCAGTTCCATTATTCGTCCGGGGGTGGCCCGGTCAGGAATGATGCGCGAGTTTATTGTTCGTTTCCACAATCCAAACGGCTTTGAATATATTCACCCAATTATGAAAGAGCAACTCAGTGAAACATACGGGGTTATGGTTTATCAGGAGGATGTGTTGAAGATTTGCCATCACTTTGCCGGTCTCGATCTGGCTGATGCCGATGTTTTAAGAAGGGCTATGAGTGGTAAATACCGATCGAGGGTGGAATTTCAGAAAATAGTGGATAAGTTCTTTGACAATTGCCGCCAACAGGGACATCCTGAGGCTATTACTAAAGAAGTTTGGCGACAGATAGAATCATTTGCCGGGTACTCTTTCTCAAAAGCACATTCGGCATCCTTTGCTGTTGAAAGCTACCAAAGTTTATACCTCAAAGCATATTATCCTATAGAGTTTATGGTAGCGGTGGCCAATAATTTCGGGGGTTACTACCAAAGCTGGGTTTACTTTAATGAAGCAAAACGGTGGGGTGCGCATCTTGAGCTGCCATGTGTGAATAAGGGCAAGTATTTTAATAGTGTAACAGGTAAAACAATTTATATAGGGATGGTGCATATAGCAGGCCTCGAAAGCACACATGCTCACAATATTTTCAGGGAACGCGATGAAAACGGTCCGTACACAGGACTTGATGATTTTGTGCAGCGTGTAAATCCGCAGCTTGAGCAGGCCATATTGCTGATACGTACCGGCGCTTTCAGGTTTACCGGTTACAGTAAACAACAGTTGCTGTGGCAGGCACACATGATGCTGGGTAAGACTCAAAAAGTCACTTCAACAGTTCTGTTCAGGGAAGGGGTAAAAAACTGGGAGTTACCTCAATTTGTGCACGATCCTGTTGAAGATGCTTATGATGAAATGGAATTGCTTGATTTCCCGGTGAGTATGAGTTACTTTGACATGCTCAAAACGAAGTTCAGGGGCGAAATAATGGCTTCAGCTTTGAGGAATCATGTGGGGCAACAGGTTCGTATGGCAGGAGCGCTGGTAACCATTAAATACGTGCGTACTGTAAAGAAAGAAATCATGCAGTTTGTAACCTTTATTGACAATGAAGGTGAATTCTTTGATGTGGTCATGTTTCCTGATGTACTGAAGCAATATCCTACCCGTGGTCGTGGTGTCTACCTTATATTGGGTAAGGTAACTGATGATTTTGGGTACCCCTCAGTTGATGCGCAGCGAATGGCAAAGCTGCCTCCGCAGGCTGATCCGCGATACATGTAATTACATGTAATTTGTCGGCTAATTACATGTATTTTTTCAGGGTTTTAATTAACTCTTCTTTCCGTATAGGTTTGGCAAGATAGTCGTTGCATCCTGCTTCTCTGCTTCTCTCACGCTCGCCCATCATTGCAAAGGCGGTTTGTGCGATAACAGGCAATTCGGGCCTGAACTTTTTGATCTCGGCAGTAGCCTTATAGCCATCAAGCACCGGTAGTTCAATATCCATTAAAACCAGGTCAATTGAAGAGTCGTTCTTGCAAATGTCAATAGCTTTTTGGCCATTATTTGCTCTTACAATTTTGCAATTGAGTTTCTGAAGGAGTGAACTCATATAGAAAAAGTTGGTATCAACATCTTCTACAACCAATATTGTTTTACCTTGAAGATCAATAGTTTGTTTGTTTTCTTCTGATTCATCCTTCTGCACCCTTGTTGTATTGGTGGTTCCTATTCGCAGTGGAAGGTTAAAGAAAAAAGTTGATCCTTCACCCGGCATTGAGTCAACCCAAAGTTCTCCACCCAGCATTTCAACAAGGTTCTTTGAAATGGTTAACCCTAAGCCCGTTCCAGACAAATTGCGTGATATGGCTTCCTGCACTTGTCCGAAACGTTCAAAAATCAGCTTTTGCTTGTCGGGTGCTATTCCAATACCTGAGTCGCGAACAAAAAATTCAATGTACCCTGATTTAATTTTATATCCGTACTCTATAAAGCCTTCGTCAGTAAATTTAATGGCATTCCCTATCAAATTGTTGAGTATCTGCTTTAAGCGTACACAGTCGGTTTGCAATGCAAAATCACTTTCGGGATGCCCGAGTTGGGTATATAACTTAATGTGCTCCTTCTTCTGGCGAATCATTTCCTGCTTAAAGTAGGTTTCCAGGTCATAGACCATTTCATTCACCAGGCAATCGGAATAATCAAATTTCAACTGCCCGGCTTCAATTTTAGAAATATCGATAATATCATTGATCAGCCTCAGCAAATTATCACCACTTTTGATGATTACATCAAGGAACTTGTTCTTTTGCTCGCGGCTCAGGTCAGTGTCCTGCAACATCTCGGCAAACCCGACGATGGCGTTCATTGGAGTCCTGATTTCATGCGACATGTTTGAAAGGAATAAACTCTTCAAACGGTCTGATTCTTCAGCTTTTGTTTTGGCGTCCTGCAAGGTTTCTTCGGCCTTAAGCCTATAAAGACCAAGGGAGAACATGTTTATAAGTCGTTGTCCCGCTGAGATGGTCTCTTCGGTATAATCTTCTTCAGCATCACCCATGATAAGCAATCCGGAGAGCTTATTATTTGTGAAGGCTGGTATACAGATCAGACGTGAAATCGTTTTTTCTTCATCCCATAATCCCGGAAGAATTATTGATGATTCTTCATTGTTAATGTAGGCTTTAGGATCGGCCTTGAACTTCTCAAGCAGTTTAAACTGACTGTTAGTGTAATTTTCGGGATGTACAGTTATTATTTCATCTTCGGCAGCATGGTTAAAAAGCGTATACCCTGCTCCATTCTCATCAGGTGAATATATCACAGAGAAGTTGCTACCGGAAAACACTTTCACGTAATCCTGCACCAGCTTTGATATCTGAATTGGTGTAACTGTATCCTGCAAAAGCTGCATACTGATCTGTGCAATTGATTCACTTATCTGCAGTTCCTTCTTCAGACTAATTTCAGCTAGTTTGCCTTCAGAAATATCGGTTACAAAGCCTCCGATGCTTACAACCTGGTCATGCTGGTCGAAGGTAGCTTTTCCTCTTTCTGAAACCCATTTTATTTTGCCTTTTTTGGTGATTATGCGGTAGCGCACATCGTAAAAGCGCCTTCTCTTGATTGATTCCTGAATTACATCCCACACCATCTGACGGTCATCTTCATGGATAAGATCGCCATAGCGGACTTTATTATTGTTCACAATTTCCTCCGCATTATACCCGGTAAGCGCTTTACTTCCTGCACTTGCATACTCAACAGTCCAGCTGGTTTCATTCAAACATCTGAATACCATTCCCGGTAGTGTTGAGAATAACTCTTTGAATGCGTTTCGGTAATCTTCAATAGTTTGACGGGCTTTAACTTCAGTAGTTATATCCCTATAGTTTAAAATGGCAAAATGATAGTTTAGGTTCTTTGAGATAACCGGATACCCATTTATTTCGAAAAAGATTTTTTGACCTTCCCGGTCATTATATTCATGTTCCTCAACAAAGGGAACAGTAGATTGCCTTGTTGTTTCAATGTACACACTAAAAGGAAGCGCACTATCAACCAAATAAGGAATTTCTTCCAGACTACTATTATTGACTAATTTGTTTTCAAGTTCTATGTGGGCATTATTTCTTAGAAGGTACGCCTTGTTTTTTAAATCCAGGATACAGAATGGATACTGCGAAGTATCAGCAAGAGCTTTAACTGATTCAATATGATCGCCTGAGGCTTCAGCAAGAAACATGGCAAGGATGTCTTCATTGCTCTTAATCCTGTGTAATTTAATGATATACCCCGACTCATCTGTCATAAAAGGCGATGCAGTGAAACCAGGCATGTTCGCTTGTGCATATTCAGGCTTGAATGTTACATTACAGGAGGGTTTGATTGCATCAGGATTACCGGTTGGATTTAAAAATTTCTTAAAGTCAGCCACATTCACAATACCCTCAAGAGCCAGAATATCAAAGATATTATGGCTAATGATTTTTTCATCTAAACCTGTTGCTTCGTACAAATGAATGCTTGCATCAAGTATAACAAGTTGCTGATCAAGCATTATCAGGGCAAAAGGCAACTGCCTGAAAGCATTTTGGTAAAGTGAAGGGATGATACTATTCAATTTTTCTCTCTCCATTGAGTAATTAGTTACGCCCTTATTACCGGTAAAGACCATGCAATTTACGTTATTTCTTTGATACAGGCGCATTTAACTAACAATTTGCTAGCATGTTACACAAAACTGTAAATGTTACATGTTGCCACTGCGAGAGCAAATTTAAATAAAAACCGATTAAAAAAGTACTGAAGAGTTGGAGGTATATAAAAAAATGACATAATTTTGCACCCGAATTCTTCAGGGCAGGGTGTAAATCCCGACCGGCGGTATAGTCCGCGACTCTAAATTAACACTTTAGACTGAACCGGTTTAACTCCGGTACCGACAGTAAAGTCTGGATGGAAGAAGAGATTCACATTAATTGCCGGGTGTTTAGTGCGCCCTGTCGGTTATATTTGTAGAGCCTGTCCTGAGGTTTCAGCTTATTTATATTTATATAATACTTTAGGACATTATGCTTACAAGAATTCTTCTTTCTGCCGGTTTAATTGCTTTCTCCTACTTATTTTCCTTTTCACAGGTAGCATTCAAGGGCGTTATCCTTGATAAAAGTTCAGGTTATCCTCTACCCGGGGTTAATGTGGTTGTGGATTCTCTAACAACAGGAACTATTACAGATGCATCAGGTCATTTTACCCTCGACCTGTCAAACGGCAGGCATTTATTAACAGCAAGTTACGTGGGTTATGAAACTTATACTTCAATAATAGAAATAAGAGGTTCCCATCCATTCACCCGTATTGAACTCACACCATCAATAACCGGACTTGACGAAGTAACCATCTTATCAAACTATGCCCGTGAGCGGGAAACACCTGTTGCCATGACAAACATCAGGCCTGCCGTCATTGAGCAACAGATGGGCAACCAGGATTATCCGGAACTTATGAAGATGGTACCTGGTGTGTATGCTACCAAATTAGGTGGTGGTACCGGCGATGCAAGGATAAGTATTCGAGGGTTTCAACAGGAAAATATCGCTTTGTTGCTGAATGGTGTGCCCGTAAGCAGTGTTGAAAATGGACTTGTTTACTGGTCAAACTGGGCAGGACTCGGTGATGCAACCCAAACTATACAAGTGCAGAGGGGACTTGGGGCTTCAAGGGTCGCTCTCAATTCAGTTGGTGGCACTATTAACATTATCACTAAATCAACTGAAGCAGCCAAAGGAGGAAGTATAAAGTATTCAATGAGTGATTACGGGAACCGTAAAACTTCTGTATCCCTTTCAACTGGTAAATTAGATAATGGCCTTGCTGTGACATTTTTGGGCTCACACACTGAAGGACCCGGATATGTTGATGCAACATTTGTTAATGCCTGGGCATGGTTTCTAACTATTAGCAAACAGATCAATGATCGACAATCAATTGTATTTACAGGTTTAGGGGCTCCCGAAAGGCATGGTCAGCGAAACTTCGGTCTGACCAAAGAACAATATGAGCTGCACGGTAATAAATATAATCCAAACTGGGGTATGTTTAATGGCGAGATTGCCAGTCTTGGCGTGAATTTCTATCATAAACCCCAGCTGGCACTAAACCACTATCTCTCCTTTGCAAAAGGCCTGTTAGCAACTTCTGCTTATGTGTCATTCGGAAAAGGAGGTGGCAACTTTTCTGAGTCCTTTATGAGCCAACCTGCAAACAGCTTCAGAAAAAATAACCAGATAGATTGGGACGCAATTTATCAGCAGAATATTGATAATGCTGACTCAGCCCAGCTTGCCGATGGAAATTATGTTAAAGGATTTTCAAAAATTATTCAATCAGAGTACCTGGCTGACCATGTGTGGTATGGTGCATTATCAAACCTCAATTATAATTTCAACGACAATTTTAAGATGATCACCGGTATCCATTTCAGATACTTTAAGTCTAATCTGAGAGAAGAAATAAGCAACTTGCTTGGTGGTAATTACTGGATTGACAACTACTTCTGGTCAATGGCGGGGGTTGCAGGTAGGCAACAGATCAAAGGTGTGGGTGATATTATAAATGTTGACAATGACTCACGGGTTGACATAGGAAGCTACTTTCTTCAGCTTGAATATGTTACTGGACGAGTTTCGCTTTTTGCAGCCTCTACCCTATCGCATCATTGGTATAGACGAACTGACCGGATAAATTACATAGAGAATACCCAAAGTGAATTAGTTACGAAAGGTGGTTTTGATGTTAAGGCAGGCGCCAATTATAATATCACTGATCATCATAATGTGTATTTCAATACAGGGTATTACTCAAAAGCGCCATATTTCAAATTTGTGTTTGCTAACTTCAGTAATGCTGTGGTGGAAAACCCTGTGAATGAGAAGATTACCGCCGGTGAATTAGGTTATGGTTATCGGAAGAATTTAACTGAGGTAAGTTTCAATCTTTATTACACGCTGTGGCAGGATAAATCACTTCTGTCGAGAGAAAATATCCAATTGCAAAACAACCAGCAAACCCGAGCCTTGATTCGTGGACTTGATGCAGTACATAAAGGTGTGGAACTTGATATTTCAACTTCACCATTGCATAATCTGAATCTGGGATTCATTACTTCCCTGGGTGACTGGAAATGGAGTAACGATGTTAATGCCGAGCTTTATAATAATGACCAGGTGCTGATTGATTCAACCAAGGTATATTCCAAAGGCTTATGGGTAGGTGATGCTCCGCAGGTGCAATTAGGATTTTATGGTGATTTGAAACTTCCGGGTAATTTTACCATTAATGTCAATTGGCTTTATTATGACAGGATATACGCCAACTTTGACCCTGCAGGTAGAAATAATCCGAATGACAGGGTTCAACCTTATCGGATACCCGCTTACCATACTGTTGATCTGCATGCTTTTCATGATTTCATGATTGGAGGTCTTAAGGCTACAGCAGGCATTAATGCTTACAATATCCTTAATGAAGAATCCATCATGCGCGGGGAAGATGGACCTACACATGATATAGAAACATTCACAGGTTTTTGGACACCCGGCAGGACATTCAATTTTTCGTTAAAAGTGCAATTCTAAAGTGCTATTTTGACTAGCTTTTGAAGAAAAGCAGAAATAGAATTATCAGAGAAAGTGATCAATTATATTAATGACCCTCGTTGATCAATTAAATATTGTTGATCATGGACTGCATAACCTCTTTAACCCTACTTGCTAAATCATCAAGCTGCTGATTTCCAATAGTTTTCACAGTACGATCAGGGTTAATTGCGGCAATGGTGGTCATGCCGTTCTCGTTTGACTGTATTACAATATTGCAAGGTAGCATAAGACCAACATTAGCTTCCTTACCTATCGCCTCATTAGCAAAGTTAGGATTGCAGGCACCTAAAATCCTGTATGGTCTTACCTGTGCACCAATCTTTTCCTGTAGTGTTTTCTGAACATCAATTTGGGTTAAAATGCCAAAGCCATGTGGCTTCAGGTATTCCGTTACTTTTTCTACGGCATCCTCAACTGAGTATTCTACCTGCTTTTCAAAATAGTATTCCATATTAAATGGGTTTATTTGATGGGTTTAAATTCCTGTCATTGGTTATTCTGATAATGCTCCCAGCTTTGGGTTAAGTAACACTAAAATATAGGGAGAGCAATAAGTGGCACTGTTACAACAGCTATTTATCATTGTTCAGCACTCTGTCTTGAATCCTCACTCGTGTGAATTTCTTCGGTCAAACATTCAGGATACTTTTTAAAATATTCTTCTCTGAATATACCCATGCAATATTTATCAAAATACTGCCCGGATATATAAAGCTGTTTTCGTAAAACACCTTCTCTTTTAAAACCAAACTTATGATATAGCTCTACCGCTTTAGTATTGAATGAAGCCACTTCAAGATTTATTTTATGCAAATTGAGGTGCTTGAAAGCAAATTGAAAAAGAATATGCATTGCATCAGATGCCTTACCTTTACCATGCTCTGATTTATCACCAATAGTAACACCAAAATAAGCATTGGCCGCTATGTAGTCAATGTTGTATAAATGTATAAATCCAATATGTTTACCATCACTGATATTTTCAATGGCAAAAAAGACTTTAGTGGGGTCCTCTCCTGTCATTACCTTTTTATACCAGTTGTCTTCCATTGCTTCGGTAACGGGGAAACGGTAACTTAATGCCATGTCTCTAATATCAGGATCATTACGCCAGATTATACTCCTTTCCTTATCGGCAAGCTGGAGTGGTCTTAATTGAATTTTCTTACCTTTGTATGAGAACATCAGGAGGTGTTTTATAGCTCTGAAACAAGTACAAATTATCTATTGTTCATTTGTGCCTGAGCGAAGAAAAGTATCAGGATTTTGTAATTTGCGAATAGTTGGAATGCTCAAAAACAAGTCGATCCTCTTTGTAACTACTTTAAGTTCTTTCCTTACTCCTTTCATAGGTTCAGCTATTAATATTGCTTTACCTTCTATGGGTAAAGAGTTATCAATGAACACAATAACTTTGGGCTGGGTAGCTACCTCTTATCTGCTTGCTGCCTCACTTTTCTTGCTTCCATTTGGTAAGCTCGCTGATAGAAATGGCCGAAAGAAATTCTTCATGGCCGGCATATTTTTGTTCGTTATCGCATCCCTGATAACAGGTTTGTCAGTTAATGAATGGATGTTGATTGCCTCAAGATTTGTCAATGGTATTGGCGGTGCACTCATTTATGCTACGGCTCTGGCAATACTGACTTCATCATACGACAAAAGTGTTAGAGGCCGCGTACTGGGTATAAATGTAGCTGCTGTGTATCTGGGGTTAAGCCTGGGTCCTACAGTTGGAGGTTTCCTGACCATGTACCTTGGATGGCGAAGTATCTTCTTTTTAACGGCTATCCTGGGAACCATAATTATTCCGATAGCGGTGATGAAACTGCCTGCCGATAAGCCGGGTAACCACGAAAAACCTTTTGACATGGCTGGTAGTGCTATTTATGGACTTAGTCTTGCTATGATTATTTATGGTTTCCCACAACTACCTTCAATTTTCGGACTTTTGTTGGTTGCTGCAGGAATATTTGGTTTAGGTCTATTTGTTCTTTTAGAAGGTAAAGCACAGGAGCCGTTGCTTGATTTTGGCCTTTTCAGAAATAATAAAGTGTTTATTTTCTCAAACATAGCAGCTTTCATTAACTATAGTGCCACTTTTGCTTTAGTGTTCCTTTTAAGTTTTTACCTACAACAAGTTAAACACTTATCACCACATGAATCGGGCTTGATTCTTATGGCACAACCTGTTATGATGACGATACTTTCACCGCTTGCCGGTAAATTAAGTGACAGGATTCAGCCTGCTATTGTAGCATCTATCGGTATGGCCATCACTTCATTTGGATTGGTAGCCTTTACCTTCCTTGATAAAGATTCAGGTATTATTTTTATTATTGCTATGCTTATGATCTTAGGTCTGGGTTTTGCGCTGTTCTCGTCGCCCAATACCAATGCAGTTATGAGTTCAGTTAAACAACCTGAATATGGCATGGCATCTGCTACTTTAGGAACCATGCGGCTAGTAGGCCAAACAATGAGTATGGGAATTACCCTGATGATATTTGCTGTTATAATGGGTAAGGGTGAAAGAGATCTGACACATATTGATGGACTGATTACAGGAATAAATTATAGTTTCATTACTTTCGCAGTTCTATGTTTTATCGGAATCTTCCTGTCATTAAAAAGAGGAAAACTATATCATTCTAATGATAATGGACGCTAAATTCTTTTGACACTTGAATACAGATGTGAATGATGCTTTTATAAATGATTTTAAATCAATAAACCGAATACTTCAATGATTACTGAGAAATATACAGCCCTGGTTTTTGGAGCCAGCGGGCTAACAGGCAGATTCCTTATTGAACACCTGATTTCAGACCCCAGATACGAGATTGTTAAACTATTTGTCAGAAAAGAGATTTCTATTCCACACGGTAAAATCAAACAGATTATTTACTCACCAGAAAGAGTGGAGGACTATAGCAGTGAAATTACAGGTGAACATTTATTCTGCTGCATTGGAACAACTATCAAAAAAGCTGGAAGTCGTGACGCTTTTTATAAGATAGATCACACTTTGGTAGAACGAATTGCAAAAATTGCATCGTCCAATAAAGTAAGGTCATTTGCCGTTATTTCATCAATCGGTGCCAACGATAGAACCAGCAACTTTTACTTAAATACCAAAGGTAAAATGGAAGAGTCAATTAAAACTTTTACCTTCCAGAACCTTAGTATCCTACGTCCGAGTATGCTATTAGGTTTACGAAATGAAAAACGTGGCATGGAAGAACTTGGAAAAACTGTAGCAAAAGTAATAACACCTTTATTAGTTGGCTCTCTGAAAAAATATAGGCCAATACATGCTTCTCAGGTAGCACAGGCGATGATAATTCTTGCAAACAAACCCAAAGGAGTATACACCTTGGAATCAGATGAGATTACAAACCTGGTAAAAACCTCGTAACCGGACTGCACATATGAAATTTATACATCCTGTTGAGCTGAAGAAAAAGATTGATAATCAAGATCAAATGCAGATTATTGATACCCGCGAGGCTGATAAATACGAATTAGGACATATTCCTGGTGCTGTTTCGATGCCCCAGTTGGAATTGCCGTCGATGCTTAACAATATACAAAAGGATAACACTGTAGTGATATATTGTATTTACGGTGTAAAAAGCGAGATGGTATACATATATCTGAAAGATAAACTCAAGATTAAGGATCTTTATATTCTTGAAGGTGGTATTTTTCAGTATGCAAGTGACATAGATCCTACCTTGAATGTTTAGGGTTAGAAGATAAGTGTTAACCAGCAGATATAATTTAACTTATTTTCGGGGACGTTTCTTAAAGAAACTTTTTTTCTTTGGGCGATTAGTTTCAGGAAGATATTCAGGTGCTTCACCTAGAAATGCAGGTGGTTTCTGTTTCCTGATCACAGTACCTATAAGTGCCTCAATTCGCGAGAATTGTGATTGCTCTTCCTCATTAATGAAGGTTATAGCTATTCCTGTTTTTTCAGCCCTGGCAGTTCTTCCTACCCGATGAACATAATCTTCAGCCTCATTTGGAACATCATAGTTGATTACCAAATCAATATTCTCGATATCTATACCTCTTGATAATACATCAGTTGCTACAAGAATTTGAAGCTGCCTGTTGCTGAATTTAAGCAAAACCTTTTCACGTTCAGTCTGCTCCAGATCACTTTGGATATCAGCAACCGAGAATCCTTGTTTAAGCAACTCACGGGCAATGTTTTTCACTTTTATCTTGGTTGATGCAAATATGAGTACACTTGAAAGGTCGCGCCCCCTGATCAGTGATTCAAGAAGTGGCGTTTTTTGGCTGTCGTATGTCAAATATGCAACTTGAAGAATGCCCTCTGCAGGGCGGGACAATGCAATATTTACCTCCACCGCATTTTTGAGTATTTTTCTACTCATTTCACGAATTCGTGGAGGCATTGTTGCCGAGAAAAGATAAGTATTTCTATCAACAGGTAAATAGCTGATGATTTTCATAATATCCTCCTGAAATCCCATATCCAGCATGCGGTCGGCTTCATCAAGTACAAGATGTTGCAAATTGCTGACGGGTGCCAGGTCCATGTTAAGAAATGAGATTAGTTTACCGGGAGTCGCAACAACAATGTCAACTCCTTGTGCAAGAGCTTTCTTTTGTTGCTCCCATTCCATACCGCTGGTACCACCATAAAGTGCCAGTGTACTGATATTAAGGAAGTAACTGAATCCTTCAATCTGTCTGGCTATTTGTAGAGCCAGTTCACGTGTTGGGGCAATGATTATGGTATTAACGCCCTCTACCGGCTGGCGAAGAATATTATGAAGAACAGGTAACAGATAGGCCGCAGTTTTACCCGTTCCGGTTTGGGCACATCCTATTACATCATTCCCTTCCAGGATATGAGGAATAATCATTTGTTGAATTGGAGTTGGTTCATCGAATCCAACAGCATCAATGCCTTCCATTATTCCACTATGCAAACCGAATTCACTGAATGAGGTTATTTTGAAATCGGCGGGTATGTCACTCATAAACTCTCGTTTAAGACTAAATTACTTATTGAGTCAGCAATGATTTGTTGCTCCTTAGAAACCATATTAATAGAATCAATTAAACGTTGCTGTTCCAATACAACAGAAATTGAATCAGCTTTCCTTATGGAATCAAGAAGAAAACCGTCAGCATTCTGTTTTGCTTTATTTGTACAAGCAGAGAATGAGCCTGATATTAAAATAGCTATAAAAAGTGATTTTAAGTTCATTTTTACCTTGGGTTTTTACAAATCAAAAAAAAGAGGTGAAAATCACCTCTTTTTGATTGAATTATTCTTACAGTAAGTTAGTCTTATTCTGCAGGAGTTTCAACTTCCATCATAGTTGTATCAGCAGCCATAGCAGCATTGATTGAATCCATGCGAGCTTGTTCTGCAGCTTCTACCATAGCGATAGAGTCAGCAACCCTGATTGAATCTAAACGAGCTTGTTCTGCTTTTTCTTCTGCACTTGGACCGCAAGCTACGAAAGATGCTAAACCTGCAATAACTAAAATCTGAGCTAATGTTTTCATGTTTTGATGTGTTTAGTTTTAAAACATGGCAAAGATAAATAAACTTTTAAGGCAAATGCAAGTTTTTTTAATTTTTTTTTAATCTCTGTATTGTAGTAATAGCAAGGGTTTTAGAAAAAATGCAAATTTATTTTCATTGTTGGCATTAAAAAGGGCTTAAAAAAACATCAGATTTTATCAGTTTTTGGTGAAATGCTAAAAAAGGCCGGGTTAAAATACCCTTATCTTTGTGGTTCTGTATAATTACATATGGGTAGTTTTCTTCTTTTATCATTATTAAAATTGCAGTACTAAATAATTTATGATGGTTAGTTTGCCGCCTTTAGCCGAATTAATGCGTCCGGATAGTTTTGACGACTATGTTGGACAAACCCATCTTATTGGGGCTGATGCTGTGCTAAGGCGCTCAGTTGATAGTGGCAATTTACCATCTATGATATTTTGGGGGCCGCCCGGTGTTGGTAAAACAACACTTGCATTTCTGATTGCTAAAACTTTAAGTCGCAACTTTTATACTCTTAGTGCCATTAATTCAGGTGTTAAGGATATAAGAGAGGTTATTGAAACTGCCCGGGCAAGTGGTTCAAATGCAGTACTGTTTATTGACGAAATACATCGCTTCAGTAAATCACAACAGGATTCATTACTTGGTGCTGTTGAAAAGGGGATCATTACATTAATAGGTGCAACCACTGAAAATCCGTCATTTGAAGTGATCTCTCCCCTATTATCACGTTGTCAGGTATATATACTGAAAACACTTGATGAGAGTGAATTGAATAAAATTATCAAAAGTGCTGTACTCAAAATTGAAGAAGTGCTTCACATTAAACTTGATATCAAAGAAACTGAAGCATTGATGAGGATATCAGGTGGAGATGCCCGTAAGCTTTTAAATGCACTTGAAATAATTGCTACAACAACAAAGAAGGGAGAGAAAGATAATAGCATTTTAGTAGATAACAAGACTGCTCTTTCTATCATACAGCAGAATATTTCAATGTATGATAAGAAAGGTGAAATGCACTATGATATAATATCTGCATTTATAAAATCAATCAGAGGTAGTGACCCAAATGCAGCAGTGTACTACCTTGCGCGAATGATTGAATCGGGTGAAGATCCTTTGTTTATCGCGCGACGCATGCTTATATTAGCATCTGAAGATATTGGCAATGCCAATCCGAATGCTATTTTACTTGCGAATACTTGCTTTGACGCCGTACATAAAACGGGATATCCTGAATGTCGCATCACACTTTCTCAATGCGCTGTTTATTTAGCTTGTTCACCTAAGAGTAATGCGTCATACATGGCAATTGAAGATGCAATTGTACTTGTTAGAAAAACTGGTGATTTGCCTGTGCCCTTACAAATAAGAAATGCACCAACCAACCTTATGAAGAATATTGGATATGGTGTTGATTACAAATATGCCCATAGTTATGAGGGTAACTTTATAGACATGGAATTCATGCCTGATAAGATTAAAGGCCAGAAACTTTATGAGCCAGGAAATAACACACGCGAGGAAGAATTCAGACAACGTTTACGCCGGTTATGGCATTCAAAATATCAATATTAATTTAATAAGCTAACAAGTGATAAAGACTCCTTTAATAGATAAATTGATACCTTCAGAAAACTTCTTCCTGATGGCAGGTCCTTGCGTAATTGAAGATACGACAATGCCTATGCAGATTGCTGAAAAGATACTGAAGCTTACCAGACAAATGGATATACCGTTTATCTTTAAAGCATCATATCGGAAAGCTAACCGTTCAAAAGCATCTTCATTTACTGGTATTGGAGATAAAATTGCTTTAGAGTGCCTTGGAGAAATTCGTGAAAAACTAAATATTCCAGTAGTTACAGATATTCATACTGCTGAAGAAGCAGAAATGGCTGCACCCTTTGTAGATATTCTACAGATTCCTGCCTTTCTTTGCCGACAAACTGATCTTCTGGAAGCAGCCGGAAAAACAGGTAAATGGGTTAATATTAAGAAAGGCCAGTTTCTATCAGCTGATTCGATGAAGTTTGCCGTTGAAAAAGTATACGAAACAGGTAACCAAAAGGTTATACTTACCGATAGAGGTACAATGTTTGGATACCAGGATTTGATTGTTGATATGAGGTCAATTCCAATTATGCAGGGAATTGACGTTCCTGTGGTACTTGATATTACACATTCTCTCCAACAGCCAAATCAGGTAACAGGTGTAAGTGGTGGTTTACCTTCAATGATTTCAACCATTGCCCGCGCAGGTATTGCGGCAGGGGTTGATGGGATTTTCCTTGAAACACATCCTGATATAGCAAGCGCAAAATCAGATGCAGCCAATATGCTTCCACTTGATTTACTTGAAAATTTACTTACGGAAATGGTTATTATGAGGACTGCTTATATTAAAACCTTACAATATAATACACATAGAAAATAACCATTTTGAAATCCCTCAAAATTCATTGCTCCCTTATAAAGCTATGTGAATTTTAGCTAGCATCATTACTTACAGCATAAAATGTTGAAAACTTCTGTACGTTGCCATTACCAATGAGGATGGAACGATGAATGATATAACATCCATACAGGTATAATATACCTGTTTGACCTCAGGATAAAATAATGTCGGGGAATATGAGTATTGAAAGAAAAGCAAAACCCATCTCAAGAAGATAATTAATACCAAGGGCCGTGATTGCAATAATAAAAATAAAGGACGGTACTTTTAATGGTGCAGTTTTTAACAGAACAGGCAGTCCTTTAGCAAAGAGATAAAGAGAATAAAAAGCAGGTATCATAACAATTATGAGTCTTCTGTCGAGGTTAGCCAGAATGTAGCACAACAGAAAAGGAGTCAAAGCATAAATTACAAGTTTTCCACTTTTAACAATGCTTCTCTGGGAAGCAAACTTACCGGCAACACCTTTAATAAAGACGGTAAGTAGTGTGATGGTCAATATCTGCATTACTATGTAAAAAAGGGCTTTCACAAGTGGATATGAAAATCTGTATGCGTCAATATCAAGTACATTCCGCACGAATAAAAAGCTACCAATTGCTTGTGTTGCAGCACCAACAAGAATCAAGATTACGGCATAACCAGTGAAATCATCTTTAAGAGTTCTATTTTCTGCAGCAATAATCTTCCACTCATATGCAGGGTAGAAAATCATACTTTTTATTCTTTCGGTAATGAAATTAGCCATCTTGGATACTATTCAAGGGTTAGTGACCGAAGCGAACCATTCCCAAAGAATTCAACTCGCGAGATACTGTTGTAAGGGAGAAATGTTAGGATTCCCATTTGGCTTACTTCTGCATTTTCAGAGGCAAGTACTGTATTTCCAATCTTGATGTCTATCTGAACGCTTTCAGGAATACGATAAAATAATCCTTTTGATTTACGCTTTGACTGCATCCTTCTATTCTCGAAATCACGAACCTGAGCATATTTGTTTAGCGCTGATATGTATATACTTACCGGGTCGCCATTGAAATCACTTTTAGCTGCAACACCTTCATTAGCAGAGAAGCGAAACAATGTGCTAACTGACTCAGGCGATTTTGCTGAAGGCACATAATAGAAAGTAAAAATTTCATCGGTAATTATCGTTGAACCTTTGAAATATGCCAAATATTCCCTTTCCAACTTATCAAGGTTACTAAGCATAAAATCCATACTCTCCTTTGAATAATTTACTTCTTGATAGCCAGTAAGTAAACTATATTTACTATCCTCAATATTATAAATTATATCGGCGATCTCCTTAGCTTGCTGTTCATTTGATTTCTCAGAGATACTTCTTTTCAGAACCTTTTCCTCAAAAACCATGGTATCAATACTAACCCGACGTATTATTGTATCAACTTTTTCAATTTGGACAGGTTTTAGCAAGTCACGAAACGGAGAATCATTGTATGTTTTCTTATGAGCTTCGACTTCAGACTGCGTGACAGAATATAGTCCTGATATAAATCCCTGTTCAGTCAAATTTAGCATCAAAGAACGGCCATCAGGCATTTTATCCGGAATTTGAGCAAAGTAGAAATGGTTGGTATCAATTTCTGTTATGGTTGAAATAGAGATATCACTTATGTCGTAATTCAATGCATCCTTCAATATAATCTCTTTGATTCCCAGGAGCTTAGTAGCATAGTCACTGTATTTTCCTTTAAACTTCTCAGTTTTGGTCACGTGTACATCTACTTTCACGACGCTTAATGGGAGCGCATAAACAAAACCCTCAGCTGATGGGTCATTCTTGATTGATTGAATAGGAAAGCTAGTTACTTGACCAAAAGTCATATAAACAAATGTCATCATTATGACAATGAGTGATGATTTTATACAACCAGACATTTTCATAGAATTAATTATTGGCTTCAAAGGTAAAACAAAAAACCACTTGCAATATGTTATTACAAGTGGTTGTATGAATGTTTCTGTGATCCCGCTGGGATTCGAACCCAGGACCCCATCCTTAAAAGGGATGTGCTCTACCTGCTGAGCTACGGAATCATTTAAGGGACTGCAAAAGTACAGTTTTTTACCTTATTTGCAAACAATTTATCAAATAATTTTCATCATCTCATATAACCGTCATGATTTCAATCACTTAATATTTCTAAGATGACTAACTTTAAGTTTTCAATGCGATATTACTGTGAATTACCAGCCATACACAAGGGGGTTGAGTGATGGTATAAATAACTCTATGTTTTTCATGCGCCTTAATAAGTATGTAGTCACCTTTGTGCATTACAACTATTTCATTATCTTCAAATAAAAGGTGTGCTTCGCCATCAAGCAGCACAGCCCACTCATCAGTATCCTGATCATACCATTGATCAACTGGTGTGGTTTGTCCATTTGAGATGATTCGCATTATTTGTGCATCACCCAGGGCGAGAATTTCAGAGTATTCTTCAGCTCCAGGATTTTTAGGCAGTTCAAACAGGTTTCGTAATTTTGTCATATCAGTGCTCCTTTACCTTCACGTATTATAATTGGTACATCAACAGTACAATCAACTACCGTAGAAGGTTCATTATCACCATAACCACCGTCAATAACTATATCAACCAATTTATTGTATTTTTCATAGATCAGCTCAGGATCAGTAGTATACTCTAAGATCTTATCATCATCATGAATTGATGTTGACATTATTGGGTTTCCAAGCTCCCGGACAATTTCAAGAGGAATAGAATTATCAGGGATACGTATACCTACAGTCTTCTTCTTGCTTTGAATCAGTTTAGGCACATTATTACTGGCATTCAGGATGAAAGTAAAAGGACCCGGCAGATTACTTTTCATCAGTTTAAAAATAGGATTAGGAATTGGTTTTGAGTAATCGGCTAGCTGGCTTAAATCATTGCAAATAAATGAAAAGTTAGCTTTTTCTACCTTAATTCCCTTGATTTGAGCTATTCGTTCAATAGCTTTAGACTTGAAGATATCACATCCCAGACCGTAAACAGTATCAGTTGGGTATATTATAATGCCTCCGTCCAGAAGGCACTCTACTACCATTCTGATATGCCTTGGGTTAGGGTTTTCAGGATAAATCTTTAATAACATAGCATGTTATTTTGTAAAAGAACGACGCAAATTACAACGATTTGTTCAAATAAAAAAAGGGTAAGCTACTTATATCGCACCGCTACAACCATCTACCCTTGCTTCATTCCTGACCTGGGGGAGTTCGATAGGAGCTGGTCGTATAAGACTTACCCGCTGCAAAGATACAAAATGTTATTGCTTGTGCAAATACAAACCAGTAATTTTTAAATTTACACTTTATTCAATACATTTGCATAAACAAAACACCTAAAACCCATGGTAAGTACTGAAGGATTGACAACACCTGAGTCACAAAACAAGACTTCGCTATTTGGAAACGCACTAACATACGGCCTATATACAGCAGCTGCTTATGTTATGGTATCCTTATTATATTATGCACTTGATATATACCGCATCACCTGGTTGAATTACTTATCATACATAATATTGATTGCCGGTATTGTTTTGGCAACCATTAACTTCAGAGATAAAATCAATGGCGGTTTTATCTCATATGGTAAAGCATTCCTTACGGGATTATATATAAGCTTACTAACAGGAATTATTTTTGCACTATACACCTGGGTGTACTATACTTACATACATCCGAATGGTATAAGGGAGCTAATTGAGTTAACAGAACAAGCTATGGTTGACCGTGGTATGTCGGATGATATGATTGACACTCAACTTGAGATGAGCGCCCGATTTATGAAAATGCCACTTCTAAACATAGTTGCATTTGTTGGCATGTTTGTATGGGGCATTATTTTTTCACTGATTACTTCAGCGTTTTTAAAGAAAAATGATGATAGTTTTAACGCCACATTCAGTCAATAATGATCGACGCAAGAAACCAAATTCAAATATCCGTGGTGATTCCACTCTATAACGAGGAAGAATCACTTCCAGAATTGTGCGATTGGATTAAGAAAGTGATGGATGAAAATGGTTTTAGTTACGAGATTATACTGGTTGACGATGGAAGTAACGATAAATCATGGCAGGTAATCAAAACACTTTCAGTAGCCAATTCAGCTATCAAAGGAATAAAGTTTAGGAGAAATTACGGAAAGTCTGCTGCTTTGAACCGTGGTTTTGAGAAAGTTCAAGGAACGGTTGTAATTACCATGGATGCTGACCTTCAGGATAGTCCTGATGAAATTCCGGAACTTTACAAGATGATCACTGAACAGGGTTATGATCTCGTTTCAGGATGGAAAAAAAAGAGATACGATTCCAGACTTACAAAGAATCTTCCATCAAAAATATACAACTCTGTAACCAGAAGCATGTCGGGAGTGAAACTTCATGATATGAACTGTGGGCTTAAAGCATACCGACGTGAAGTAGTCAAAGCCATAGAAGTTTATGGTGAAATGCACCGTTATATTCCAGTTATTGCTAAGTGGGCAGGATTCAAAAAAATTGGAGAAAAGATAGTAGTGCATAGAAAAAGACAATATGGAGTTACCAAGTTTGGATGGGAACGATTCATAAATGGCTTTCTCGATTTAATCTCCATTATGTTTGTATCACGCTTTGGCAGGAAACCTATGCATCTTTTTGGAACCTTGGGCAGCTTACTCTTTGCAATAGGATTCCTGATTGCCGGCTATCTGGCTTATGCTAAGTTTTTCCTTGCAGAATACAAGATGACTGAACGCCCCCTATTTTATATGGGTTTACTCTCCATGATCTTAGGCACACAACTCTTTATGACAGGCTTTCTAGGCGAAATGATCAGCCGTAGTTCAAGTGACCGAAACCAATACCTTGTAGAAGAAGAACTCTAATGACCAGAAAGGTAATAATCATTGGTTCAGCATATCCGTTGAGGGGGGGATTATCAAACTTCAACGAAAGACTTGCAGAAGAATTTTTATCAGATGGTTGGGAGGTTGAAATTTATACTTTCTCATTACAATACCCGTCAATACTTTTTCCAGGAAAAACCCAGTATTCATCCGAAACATATAAGGGTAATATAAAAATTAATGTTTTAATTAATTCAATTAATCCTCTTAACTGGATAAAAGTTGGCCTACAACTAAAGGAATTAAAGCCTGACCTAGTTATAGTTAAATTTTGGATCCCTTTTATGGCTCCATGCTTCGGCACAATAGCCAGAATTGCAAAAAGCAACCACTATACCAAGATTATTACCATAATAGATAATATTATTCCTCATGAGAGAAGAATTGGGGATAAATTATTAGCATCCTATTTTGCAAATAGTGTTGATGGATTCGTGACAATGTCAAGAAAGGTACTTGATGATGTTGCTTTGTTTGATACTCAGAGGCCTAGAATTTTTAGCCCACATCCCATTTATGATAATTTTGGGCAGGAGATTGATAAAAAAACGGCACTGGATCTTTTGAATCTTGACGAATCATATAGATATATCTTGTTCTTTGGATTTATCCGAGACTACAAAGGTTTGGATATATTAATTTCTGCCATGTCAAGAAAGGCAATAAGAGATAATAGGATAAAGCTAATAGTTGCAGGTGAGTTTTATACTGATGCAAAACCTTATCTTGATCAGATTAAAAAAGAAAGAGTTGAAGATCTTATTATTTTATCAAATGATTTTATCCCAGATAGTGAAGTTTACAAATATTTTAGTGCATGTGATCTAGTTGTTCAGCCCTATAAAAGTGCAACACAAAGCGGTGTTACCCAGATTGCATATCACTTTAATAAACCAATGATCATTACTAATGTAGGAGGCTTGGAAGAGTTTGTTCCAGATGGTGAAGTAGGTTTTGTTGTCAATCCAAATGGCAATGAAGTTGCAGATGCAATTATTAAGTTTTACCATCTAAAACTCAATGATTATTTTGTAGAAAATATAATAAAAGTTAAGGAAAAATACTCTTGGAAATATTTTCTTGAGAATTTGAAATCTTTATTTAGGTTTTAAACATCGTAGATATCTTTCAGATAGGTTATTAATTCTCTGATTAATAGAATCTTATCTTTTGAGGAATATAAAAATAAAATTCTCTTTTATTCAGGATGAGATTAACATTAATATTAAGCTTATAATTTTGACTATTTAATGTATTTATTTTATATCTTAGCAGAGGATTGGCGTTAATTTATAAACCATAAATTTTTCACTCATGAAAATTTTTAACCCTTTACGATTTTTAATGGTAACGATATTTATCATTATATCATCTAATTCTTTTTCACAAGTTCAAATTGTACTTAAACCCGGACCAGTTGAAGGAAAGGATGCATATGTCAATAGTTACTATGAGAGATTACTGGATACTACCCAAAGTATTATCGCTGCCGCCTGGACATATGGAGGAATAGAAGGTGTTGGAAGAAGTTTTATTCAATTTGAACTCCCTGAACTCCCTCAATCCTATATTAATTTTTCTGCAACATTAAATCTTTATTATAATCCAACTTCAAACCATGTAGGACATGGAGGATTGAATGCATGCAAATTAGAAAGAGTAATTGAAAATTGGAGTGAAAGTGGTATTGCATGGTATGATCAACCAGCAGTAACCGAAGAAAATGCAGTATTTCTGCCTAGCTCTGACTCTGCTAACCAAAATTATACTAATATAGACGTGACCCAACTTATTCAAGACATGTATTCGAATCCTGAATCAAGTTTTGGGATAAGACTAAGTTTAACAGAAGAAATTATTTGGCGCAGTATGATACTTGCCTCAAGTGATCATATCAATCCTGACCTATGGCCATCTCTCATTATAAAATATGACATAGAATGCACCCCACCTGTTGCATCTTTCAAACAAGTTAACTACAATAATGCTGTTCAATTTACTGCTTCTTCAATTGAAGATGGCGAATATTGGTGGCAATTTGGAAATGGATTTTATTCGGATTTAAAAGACCCTATGTTTGTTTATTCCGAACCAGGTGAATATAATGTTTGCCTTGTAGTAACGGATAGTTGTGGAAGTGATACGGTTTGTAACTCAATCCAAATATGTGAAAACATTATTAATGGGACATTTACATCAATAACCGATGGGAATTTTGTGAATTTTACCCCCGAATTACAATCTGATACGGTTGAACTTGTATGGGATTTTGGGGATGGTTTTTTCTCAGAGTTACAAAGGCCCAAACACTATTATAATCAATCTGGCAATTATTTGGTCTGTATGGTCGCAAAGAACTTTTGTAATCAAGTTATTTCTTGCGATACAATTTCAATAATGCCTATCGAATCTGGAAACAAAAGTTCAGAAGTAGTCCAATTGTATCCAAATCCAAGTACTGGAATGATTAGTGTTACTAATGGGAGAATTCAAGCTAATTTTGAAAAAATCAAAATAACAAACTTTAATGGCACAATAGTGCTAGATCAAAATAGTTCACGTTTGAGCAAAAGAGAAAATGGCTATTTTTGTGACTTCACAGGGCTTGAGAGTGGAATCTACACAATTCATGTAGTAACTGATATTGGTATATTTACCCAAAAAGCCATCATAATAGCCAAATAATAATGTATTTCAGAAGTAAGGCTCCGTTAAGACTGGGCTTAGCTGGTGGAGGGACAGACGTAGCCCCCTACTCAGACCTATACGGTGGTGCAATCCTTAATGCTACCATAAGCTTATACGCTTACGCTACTATTGTTCCGAGAAATGACGGGAAAATTGTATTACACTCTATAGATAAAAATGAATACTATGAATTGAATAGTGCAGAATCTATACCTGTGAATGGAATACTTAATCTGCATAGAGGGGTGTATAACCGAGTAGTTAAAGATTTTGTAAAGAAACCCTTGTCTTTCACATTGTCTACTTCTGTTGATGCACCTGCCGGTTCTGGATTAGGTACCTCATCAACATTGGTTGTTGCAATCTTGGGTGCATTCGCTGAGTGGCTTAAGTTACCCCTGGGGGAATATGACCTTGCTAAGCTAGCTTATGATATTGAAAGAATTGATCTGGGCATGGCTGGAGGAAAGCAGGACCAGTACGCTGCTACCTTCGGTGGTGTAAACTTTATGGAGTTTGCCGGAAACGATAATGTAATTGTTAATCCTCTCAGAATTAAGGACATATACTTAAATGAACTTTCTCACAATCTTGTGCTTTTTTATACCCAAACAAGTCGACTGTCCTCTAAAATAATTGAAGCTCAATCAGCGAATGTCATTAAGAATGACCAAAAGTCAATAGATGCTATGCATCAGCTCAAAAAGCAGTCTGTAATGATGAAGGAAGCTTTGCTTCGTGGCAATTTAAATAAAATTGGCGAGATACTTGACTTTGGATGGACCTTTAAAAAACAAATGGCAGATGAGATCTCGAATCCTCTCTTAGATGATATTTATGAAACTGCCAGAGCTAATGGTGCATCAGGTGGAAAGATAAGTGGCGCCGGTGGTGGAGGGTTCATGATATTCTATTGTCCCGGAGATAATAGATCAAGGGTAATTGAGTCGTTAAAACGCTTCGGTGGGGAAGCAAAAAGATATGAGTTCACCACCCATGGTCTTGTAACCTGGAGTTTCTAAGCTGAGATAAACTGACAAGTTACATTTAACTTATTATACCTAAGTAAAACCTATCTACATAGATAACACATCTTAAAGGTACACCTGACTTAAATATTATCAGGCATTAAATTCTGGCAACTAGCTTGACATGGATTGAAAATAACTTTCTAAATAGACCTTAGAAGTTATTTCATAACTTCGCAATCTAAAAAATTCTTTATGCAAGAAAAGATAAAGGCGATACTTCAATCTTCTATATCGGTGAAAAATGAAATAATGACCGATAGCTTCCTGATCGATAAAATTACTTTGGCAGCTAATGAAATAGTTGAGGCATTTATTAGGGGTAATCGCGTGTATTTTTGCGGTAATGGCGGTAGCGCTGCTGATGCACAACATCTTGCAGCTGAATTCTCCGGTCGTTTTTATTATGATCGACCTCCATTAGATGCTGAAGCATTACATGTTAATACCAGTTATCTTACAGCCGTGGGTAACGACTATTCCTTTGATGAAGTATATGCTCGTCTAATTAAAGGAAAAGGTATGAAGGGCGATGTCCTTGTTGCTCTGTCAACTTCTGGTAATTCTCGCAACATCACAAGAGCTATATCAGAGGCTCATGTTATTGGAATGATTGTGATTGGATTTACTGGTAGTTCAGGAGGTGAAATGAAAGATTCATGTGATATACTTATTAATATCCCCTCAACAGATACTCCACGCATACAGGAATCCCATATCACAGTTGGTCATATTATTTGTGAAATTGTGGAAAGTTCAATTTTTCCCCGAGACTGATGTTCATGCTATACCCTGATATAATTATCCTAGCGGGTGGATTTGGTACCAGACTTAAGGAGGAGATTATTGACATTCCTAAAGCAATGGCACCCATTAATGGTAAACCTTTTCTTGAATATTTGCTTAACTATATTCAAAAATCAGGATTTCAAAAGGTCATAATATCCACGGGTTACTTAAGCAAATCAATAGAAAACTACTTTAAAGACAAATACAGGTCTATTGAAATTGAATATTCTATAGAGGAAGAACCTCTTGGTACTGGAGGGGCTGTTAAGCTAGCCCTGAAAAAAGTTTCAACTCCGTACTTTATTGTCATGAATGGTGACACTTTATTCCGAATCAATCTTCAGGATTTTTTTCAAAATCATGTCGAAAACCTTGCTAACCTAACTATTGCATTACGAAATGTTGATGATGCTTCCCGATTTGGGCAGGTTGAACTTAATGATCATGGAGTTATTAGCGCTTTTAAAGAAAAATCATCTGATGCCCAGTCAGGATTAATAAATGGAGGCATCTATATAATCAAGACTAAATATTTTAGGAAGCAACAAGTTCCCGGCAAGTTTTCCTTTGAGAAGGATTGGTTGCAAAATCTCGCTGGATCAGGTGATATATTTGGACGTGTATTTGATGACTATTTTATTGATATAGGAATTCCTGAGGATTATAAACGTGCACAAGCTGAGTTCAATGAGTTTAACGATTAACAATACCTGGACTATCTTTTTAGATCGAGATGGTGTCATTAATGAACGTCTTCCAGATGATTATGTAAAGAATGTAGAGCAATTCAAGTTTGTTGATGGTGCGCTCGAAGCTATTGCAATTTTTACTAAACTGTTCGGGCAAATAATAGTTGTAAGTAACCAGCAAGGAATTGGTAAAGGATTGATGACATATACTGACCTGGAGAATGTACATACTCATATGGTAACAGAAATTGTTAATGCAGGAGGAAAAATCGACAAAATTTATGTATCTCCATATTTGCATTCGCAAAAACATTTTACCCGAAAACCTTCAGTTGGAATGGGCATTCAGGCAAAAAGAGACTTCAGGATGATATCATTCCGTAAATCGATTATGGTTGGTGATTCAGTTAGTGATATGGTATTTGGCAAACGACTAGGTATGAAGACCGTGTTTTTGGGCGATCTTAATCAAATAAAATGTAGGCCTGATCTAATTGATTTTATATATCATGATTTATTAACATTCGCCAGGAAACTTATACCAGCAGACCATTCCATCGAGCCTTCCTGAAAGAATTTTATCTTCTTATTTTTCAACAAAACTCTGTCTCTGTATTTAAATTGAATGAGTAACCAGACTGATTGAAACATTTCCATTCATAACTTTGTTTCTGAGTGTTTAATTGTGCTAATTACAAAATGATGTCCAATATTAGATTCAAAGCATTGGAAATATCAATGCAGCGCTCAAAGCGCCAATTACCAGCAATTCCTTCGCGTCCTTCAGCTTATTTTGGTGAATTAACTTTCAACAAGGTGGCAATGAGTGACTTCTTACCTCGCGAAGCCTTTAAAGCAGTTCAGGAGGCTGTTGATCAAGGTATAAAAATTGAGCGACGGATTGCAGATCAAATTGCTTCAGGAATGAAGACCTGGGCTATTTCAAAAGGTGCAACTCATTTCTCCCACTGGTTTCATCCGCTGACTGGTGCAACTGCAGAAAAACATGATGCATTTATTACTTTATTGGAAGATGGAAAGGCTATTGAAAACTTTACAGGAAATGAACTTGTTCAACAAGAGCCTGATGCTTCCAGCTTTCCGCATGGTGGTATTAGAAACACATTTGAAGCAAGAGGTTACACTGCATGGGACCCAACCTCTCCTGCCTTCATACTTGATGGAACATTATGTATTCCAACTATTTTCATCTCTTATACTGGAGAATCACTTGATTATAAGCTCCCTCTTATTAAAGCATTAACTGTATTGGAGTCTGAAGCGACTCAAATTTGCCAGTTCTTTGATAATAGTGTAAAACGGGTGCAAGCAACTTTAGGCTGGGAACAAGAGTATTTTATTGTTGATTCAGCTCTTTATAACGCACGACCAGATCTTTCTCTTACAGGCCGCACTCTCTTCGGGCATGCAAGTGCAAAAGACCAGCAGTTAGCAGATCATTATTTTGGAGCTATTCCTGAGAGGGTGATTGATTTTATGCGTGAGTTTGAATATGAAGCGCTCAGGTTAGGCATACCTGTTAAGACCAGACATAATGAGGTAGCACCCAGTCAGTTTGAATGTGCCCCTGCATTTGAAGAGGTAAATGTCGCCATTGACCATAATCAATTGCTAATGCACTTGCTTGAAAAAATTGGAAAAAGACATGGCTACACTGTGTTGCTGCATGAAAAGCCATATGCTAATATTAATGGCTCAGGCAAACACAATAATTGGTCAATGCAAACTGATAAAGGAGAAAATTTACTTTCTCCCGGCAAAACACCCGAAGAGAATTTGCAATTTCTTGTATTTTTGGTGAATATATTAAAAGCTGTTGAAGAACATGCTGATGTGCTGAGAGCTTATATCGCTTCCGCTGGAAACGATCTTCGACTTGGTGGTCATGAAGCTCCTCCTGCAATTATCTCTGCCTTTATTGGAACCCGCCTTACTGAAGCACTTGACCAATTGGAATCCATAACTACACAAGCCGGGACAAAAAAAGCAAATAAACCATATAATATTCCTAAGATCCCCGAGATATTACCAGATAATACTGATAGAAACCGCACTTCACCATTTGCTTTCACAGGTAATAAATTTGAATTCAGGGCTGTAGGATCTTCAGCTAATTGTGCTGTACCAATGATTGCTCTAAATACAATTGTTGCTAATCAATTAAAGCTCTTCCGCATTGAAACTGAACGACTTGTTGCCCAAAATATTAAACATGAGGATGCAATGTACCTAATACTGAACAGATACATCAAGGAATCTAGGAAGATACTGTTCGAAGGAAATAGCTACAGCCAGGAGTGGATAGATGAAGCAGCCCGACGCGGACTTTCTAATATTCCAGATACTCCCAGGGCATTGAAAAGCCTGATCAGTAACAATGCTGTAAGTGTATTTGAAGAAAATGACGTCCTAACTCGCCGTGAGATACAAGCCCGATATGAGATACAACTCGATAACTATGTTAGAAAAGTGCAAATAGAGTCGCGTGTAATTGGTGATCTTGCTGTAAATCATATTATACCAATTGCTATCAGGTATCAAAATCAGTTAATAGAGAATGTGATTGGATTAAAGGAAGTTCTTGACTCAAAGACATTCCAATCGCTTTCAAAAACTCAAACTGACACTATACGTGACATATCTGATCACATAATTAACATCAAGAATCTGGTTCAAAAGATGGTAGAAACCAGAAAACAAATTAATAAAAATTGCGAACTGGAAAATAGGGCAGTTGATTACCGTGATTCAGTATTTCCATATTTTGAGCAAATCAAATACCATGTGGATAAACTTGAACTGCTTATTGATGATGAAATGTGGCCACTTCCTAAATATAGGGAATTGCTTTTCGCTCGTTAAAATAAGTATTTTGAAATTATAGTAATCAATTCACTTTCAGGTATTCTATATTGTGGCAATATCTATAGATGCCTCGCTAGATTATACATCTGAAATAATCTGGATGGAAAAGGTGATTTAACCTGATACACTATGGTGTATAATCAATGCTCGTAGGCACTAGATGAAATGCTGGGTATTACATTGTTAGTTAAACTGTGTGCTGCAACTTGGCAATCATGATTAATTAAAGGATCCTTTCAAATACTGTTTTGTCATATCCTGCTTCGGATTATCAAATACTTCAGCAGCGGTACCTTGCTCAATGATCTCACCGAGATACATAAATACTACATAATCTGCTATTCGCCTGGCTTGCCTTAGCACATGTGTAACCATCACGATTGTGTATTGCTGCTTCAATTCAACAAACTTTTTCTCGATAGCTTCACTTGAAATGGGGTCAAGTGCTGATGTAGGTTCATCAGCAAGAATAATATCCGGATCTACGGCTAATCCTCTAGCTAAACATAAGCGTTGCTGTTGGCCAATTGATAAAGCCGATGCCGGGTCTTTGAGTCTGTCCTTAACTTCATCCCAAAGGTTAGCCATTTTTAAATAGTGCTCAACACGTTTATCGAGATATCGCTTCTTCTTTCTGCCACTTATTCGAAGACCAAAAGCTACGTTGTTGTATATATTCATAGGCAGAGGGTATGGACGCTGTGATAACAATCCCATTTTCTGCCTCAGCAGTGTAATATCCTCATTAGTGTGTAGAATATCATCATTGTCAATCATAATGTTTCCAGAAACTCTCATTTCAGGGTATAAATCGGTTAGTCTGTTAAGACTTTTTAGAAGAGTTGTCTTGCCACATCCTGAAGGTCCTAGTATTACAGTAATCTTCTTCTCAGGTATCTCGAGATTAATGTCTTTAAGAATCTTTTGTTTTCCAATAGAAAGATTCAAATCCTTTATTTTGATTTTAGTTCTATCTTCCATGAACTAGTTTTTTATTCTGTTTTTCTGGTATTTCTGCGAGAAAATTCTCGACAAGATACTGATAAATAAGATAATAATAGTTAAAATCAATGCTGAAGCATAAGCACGATTTTGCACTTCGGGTATAGGCGAGCTTAACTGAAAGAAGATAGCCAGTGGCAAAGTGGCTGTTGGTTGATTCAAAGCTGTAGGAATATGATCAGTGTAACCGGTTGTGAAAAGTACCGATGCGGCATCACCAATAGCCCTTCCAAACGATAATAGCACTGCTGTTATTAGTCCTGAAATTACCTGGCGCAGATAAATCCTGTATGAAATTTCAGAAGATGTAGAGCCGAGTGACATCGCTGTTTCCATTAATCCACGGGGAATAGTCTTTAGTACCTCATCCATAGCTCGCACCATAATGGGGATTATGAATAAGGTAACTGTCAAAATACCAGCCAATAAGGAAGTCTTCAGGCCAAAATAAATCATTACAGAAAATCCAAAAGCTCCATAAACAATTGAAGGCACCCCCCACAAAAGGTCTAGGAAAAATCGAATACTATCAACGAGTTTCTTATACTTGACCAAATGCACATTCATCATTAGTGCTACCGGCAAGCCAATAATAAGAGCCAGTACTGTTGAAGCGAAAGCCAGATATAGTGACCCAACAATTGCATTCAAAATACCACCTTCCTTTCCAAAATAGAAACCACCTTTTGGGGTTTGGCTTATCATTTCCCACGATAACGAAGGTAGTCCTTTGTGTAAGATGCTAAAAATTATCACTGAAAGTGATATTACAATAATACTTGTTGACAGGAACATGAGCACCCTGAAAAACTTTTCTTCTATGTGTCTGAACTTCCTCATCTTTTATTTTTTCTTCTAATCTCCTAAGCTTATTATCTTAATCTCCTAAGCTCCTTATCCTTATCTCCTAAGCTCCTTATCCTTATCTCTTAAGCTTTTTATCTTAATCTCCTAAGCTTCTTATCCTAATTTCCTAAGCTTTTTATCCTAATCTCTTAAGCTTCTTATCTTAATCTCTTAAGCTTCTTATTCTAATCTCTTATACCTTTTCTTCGAGCCGTGAAATTGCAAACCTTGAACCCATATTAAATAGCATAACCACCACAAATAAAACAAGAGCAGCAAGCATCAAAGCAGAATCGTAAAGCGGTATTGAGAGCATTTCACCATAATTGTTTGCAATAAGCGCTGGTAGTGGATAACCTGGTTGAAACAAACCTTTAGGAATTGACGTAACATTTCCAACTACCATTAAAACCGCAATTGTTTCTCCAAAGGCCCTCGATACGCCAAGTCCAAATGCAGAAATCACACCCGGAAATGCTTTTCGCAATAGCACAAGCTTAATTGTCTGCCATTTTGTTGCACCAAGTGATAAGGAGGCTTCTTTAAGCTCATCTGGTAATGTTTTAAATACTTCTATGAGTATATTCAGAATGAACGGAATAATCATCACAGCCAGTACAATTGCACCTGCAATAATGCTGTATCCTGATGTTTGTTTCCCCAGGAAAGGTGCCAGGTAATCAGAAATAAACGGAACGATAACCAATATTCCCCACACACCAAATATAACTGATGGAATACCAGCCAATATATCAATTACAGGTTGCATTAATTTGAGCACCCATGGTTTAGCATACTGAGTGAGGTGTATTGCTGTCAAAAGGCATATTGGTCCTGCAATCATAAGTGCAATGGTAGTAACCCAAACTGAACTAATGATGAAAGGCAGGAAACCAAATTTACCTGCCAAAGGCCTCCAATCACCTGAAAACAATAACTGAAATAAGGACTGTTCATCAAGCAATAGGATTGATTTGATATAAAGTCCGATTCCAAGAATAAACGGCAGCAGAATTACAATCACTAAACCAATGATCATCCATGTTGTGTGTAATTTACTTCTCAGATGTCTGGTGACTCTGAAAAACCGCCATACATTCTTACTTTGAAAGCTTTTGTAGTTCACTTGCAACTTTCTCCTCAGTTAAATTAACATATCCTGACTTGTGTACATATTTTTGTCCATCTGTAACAACCCATTCAAGAAAAGCAAGCACAGCTATATTTTTTGGCTTACCTTTTGAAACGAAATAAAGATCACGCGCAGGGGGTGATGGATATTTGCCAGTTGCAATTGCATCCATTATGTCGTCTAATGTATTATAGTAATCTTCATCTGCACTTATCAGTCCATCATTATTAAGATCGATAGGAACTACTGCAATCCCATCATAAGGTTTCCTTGTGTTCATATCATAGGCATAATTAACATTATTATAGCCTAACCCAGTTTTGTCATTTTTTACGGCATCTGCAATTCCTGGATCGCCGAATACACCCACTCCTTTCAGCGACTCCTGATTACTTCCAAGGAAATTGCCCCACATTTCAGCCGCACCGCAGGCATCTGATCGAGTATAAGCATTTAGCCTGGTATTATCCGAGGTTGAGTATAGCTCCCCCCAGGTTTTAATCTCGCCCTTTACATAAATATCAATCAGCATCTCCTTACTAATTCCTTTTGTTTTTATTAATTCAGCCGATGTACTGACAGGATTATAAGTGGCAACTACTGCGTCCTTTGCAACTGCAATCCACCATGCACCCTTATCTTGTTCGGCTTTGGTAACTTCTCTGGAAAACATTCCCAGATCAACCATCTGTGAAAGTGCATCGGTCATCCCCTTCCCTGCCCCACCGGCTGAAACATCAATTCTGACTTCAGGATGGATCTTATTGAATTCTTCGGCCCATAATACTGCCATTGGGTAAAGAGCAAAAGCACCTGAAATAGATATAGTGCCTTTAATTGTTCCATCAGCTCTTCTTATTGATTTATCTTCTCTGTTGCTGCATGAATACATTGATATTGCAACTGTACAGAATATACTGATAAATAACAGCATATTTTTTGCGTCTTTAAAATTCATCTTTCTGGTATTTAAGAAGTTAATATTACAGGCTTCCGACGCTCGTTTGGATTGCTAAGTTAAGGAAAAAGAATTGACCTATTTCCCTGTTTCCAATTTAGTTTGTAACCACCAAATGTTAATTACTTAAACATGAAATTAATAAATACTTAACCCGCAAATTATAAATACTTGACCTGCAAACTATGAATACTTAACCGGCAAACTATGGATTCTTAACCCGCAAACTATGGATACTTGACCGGCAAACTATAAATACTTGACCGGCAAACTATGAATACTTAACCGGCAATTTTAATTTATGCGAAGAGAATCATGCTGTTTTCTTATAATTCCTGATAGCCCAGCTATTTAACATAAATGCTATTAGCGTAATTATACCCAGATGAGGTATTATTTCCCTGAATCCACTACCCTTTAAAATAACCATTCTAAATACTTCAATTATGTAAGTTACCGGATTTATCCGTGCTATCACTTTTGCCCAGCCGGGCATACTGTCAATGCTTGTAAATAAACCTCCCAACAGAATAAAAACCATCATAAAGAAAAACATAATGAACATGGCTTGCTGCTGGGTATTACTGTATGTTGAAATAAGTAGTCCAAATCCCAACACAGCTAAAAGATAGACCCAAATAAAACTATAAAGTACCAGCAAACTTCCCTGCGATACAATTCCATATGCAATCCAGGAAATTAATAGGCCCAGAGTGAACACAACATTACCTAGAATCCAGAAAGGGATAAGTTTACCCAATATGAAGTGATGCTTTTTTATGGGTGTTACGTTGATCTGCTCTATTGTACCTACTTCCTTTTCTTTCACAATATTCAAAGCTGTGAGAAACCCTCCCACCATGGTTACCAATATTGCTAAAATGCCGGGTACCATAAAAGCTGTGTAGTTCATTTCAGGGTTAAACCAGTTTGATGATACAACATTGATTATACCCGTTGACTTCTGTTCCTTACCCTGCATTATTTTCAAGCGTAGATCCTGATTATAGTTTTTAATAATAGTTGAAAGGTATGAGCCTCCTAAATTTGCCTTGGTTCCATTTATTGCATTAACCGCAAGGAGCAATTGCTGGTGTTCTTCGCGCACCAGGTTCTTTTCAAAATCAGCCGGTATTTCCAGTATCAGATCTGCAGCATCTGATTCTATTAACTCTAATGAACGCTCGTATGATTGGCTATAATCAACCAGCTTGAAGTACCCTGATGCGATTATGGTTGAAATTAATTGCTGTGAAACAGTGGAATGATCATTATCAACCACCACAAGGTTAATATTTTTAACCTCATAATCAGCGGCCAATGGAAGAATCAGTAGCTGCATTACGGGCATAACCATAATCAGCGCAAGGATTGCCTTGTTCCTGAAAATTTGTTTGAACTCTTTCTGTAAAAGATATAGTAGTGTTCTCATGCCAGTCGTTGCTTGAATGTTTTAATGCTTAGTATAAAGAAGAAAAGAGTGATAGCAACCAAAGCAAGTGTTTCTTTATAAATTGATGCAAAGCCAAGCCCTTTTATCATAATGTCCTTCACTATCACATAATACCAGCGTGCGGGAATAATATTTGAAATCCATTGTAATATAACAGGCATATTTTCAAGTGGGAACATAAAGCCGCTAAAAAGGAGTGTTGGCAACAACATACCCATTAATGAAACCAGCATGGCCACCTGCTGTGAATTGGTTCTAATGCTTATAAATATACCTAATGTCAGGCAGGTTATAATAAATAGTGTGCTTTCGGCGAATAGTAAAAGCAGACTTCCATTAAATGGTAGTTGCAGCACAGTAACACTCAATAGTACAATGGTTGTTACATTCACCCACGACAATACCAAATATGGAACTGCTTTTGCAATCATAACCAGCCAGGGCCTTAACGGTGAAACAAGGAGTACTTCCATAGTGCCAGTTTCCTTTTCGCGAACTATGGTTATGGCAGTCATCATCACACAAACAAGCATTAGCACCAAAGCCATTACACCGGGAACAAAGTTATGTGCACTCTTTAACTGTGGATTATAAAGCATTCTTGTTTCAGGAAGTATTCTATAAGGAATGATGCCCGGTACTGAAATCTCGCTTTGGTAATCCTTTACAATTGCTGAAACATAGTTAACAAGCAAATTTGCAGTGTTTGGATCTGAGGCATCAGCAATTAATTGAATTTGTGAAGCTCCTGAATGGTGCAAATCAAGGTTAAATTGTGCCGGAATAACCATAACCAACTTAAGTTTCCCCTTTTGAAACGCAGGTTCTATCTCTGATTCACTAATTCGCTCGTTGCTTACTTCAAAGTATTTGCTGGCATCAATCCTACTGATAAGTTCACGTGATGCTGCATCATCAGCCTTATCAACAATAACTATTTTACTGTTTTTTATCTCGTTTGATAGCGCAAAACCAAATATAAGTATCTGCATAATAGGCATACCAAACAGGATAAGCAAGGTTCTCCTGTCGCGGATAACGTGCACAAATTCCTTCTTGATAAAAGCTAAAAACTGTTTCATAACCTGTAATTTGTCACTCTGTTCTTTTTGCACCTCTGGCAAGCCGGTAAAAGACTTCATCCATATTGTCACCACTAAATTGTTTTTTCAACGCAGCCGGTGAACCCAGGGCATCAATCCTTCCATCTACCATTATAGAAATGCGATCGCAATACTCAGCTTCATCCATGTAATGGGTAGTTATAAAGACAGTTATTCCTCTTTCCGCTGCTTCATAAATCAGATCCCAGAATTGTCTTCTGGCTACAGGATCAACGCCTCCTGTTGGCTCATCCAGAAATACCAGTCCCGGCTCATGAAGTATGGCAACTGAAAAGGCCAGTTTTTGCTTCCACCCAAGTGGAATTGAACCTACCAACTTTTTAGCATGTGGTTGTAATCCAAGCTTTTCTATTACCTCATCACTCTTTTTCTTTATTACGTTGGAGGGGATTTTGTATATACCTCCAAATAAATTTATATTCTCAATTACAGTAAGATCCTCATACAGAGAGAACTTCTGGCTCATGTAGCCTATGTTTTCTTTAATTTTTTCTGTTTGCCTGTAAACATCGTATCCTGCAACCGTAGCTTTTCCTCCCGATGGTATTGAAAGTCCGCAAAGCATTCGCATTGCAGTAGTTTTGCCTGCACCATTAGCTCCAAGGAACCCAAATATTTCTCCTTTTTCAACATCAAATGTGATGTTATCCACGGCTGTGAAGTCCCCAAATTTCTTGGTCAATCCTTCAGTGGTTATAACTTTGTCTCCCATCAGGCCCTTAACATTTGAATGAAACAATCTTCAATGGTCGCATCGTCCGGTTCCAGCATGATGTCATAATGATTGCGTTGAGTTAAATTCATTTTTAACTCCTCTAAATCTATATCACCTGGATTAAATGTAATATGCACATGTTCACCGAAAGCATACGCATATAAGTTTTTCGAATAGCTTCTGATGTCTTTCAATAGTAAAGCTGTGTTGTTTGACTTTGCTTTGTAAAGCATTGATTTAAAGGATTTCCGGATAGCGTCAGGTGTGTCAGTGGCAAGTATGCTACCGTTCTGTATCAATGCTATTCTATCGCATTTTGAAGCTTCATCCATGTAAGGTGTTGATACAAGAATGGTTATGCCTTGTTCTTTTAATTTCCCAAGCATTTCCCAGAATTCTTTTCGTGAAACCGGATCTACTCCCGTTGTTGGCTCGTCCAAAAATAGAACTGTTGGCTTATGAATTAATGCACAACATAATGCCAGTTTCTGTTTCATACCACCTGATAACTTACCTGCCCGTCTATCGTTAAATGGCTCTAATTGCACATAAATATCTTTGATCAGGTGGTAGTTTTCTTCAATTGTTGTATTAAATATTGTTGCGAAGAATGTAAGGTTTTCTTTTACCGTCAAGTCCTGATAAAGTGAAAAACGACCCGGCATGTAGCCAATTTCATTCCTTATTTGCTTGTACTGCTTAACAACATCTTTTCCTTCAACAGTTGCTGAACCTTCATCCGCGAGTAATAAAGTGGTCAATATCCTGAACAAACTCGTTTTCCCGGCACCGTCAGGACCTATGATTCCGAATATTTCTCCCTGATTTACCGTAAATGACACATTCTTCAAAGCCACTAACTTCTCTTTGCCATACCACTTGCTGATCCCGTTTACAACTATTGATTCCATAGTTCAGAATTTTACTTCACCATACATTCCAATTTTCAAATAGCCATCATTAGGCACTTTTATCTTTATTGCATAAACCAAATTTGCCCTCTCTTCTTTGGTTTGTATTGTTTTGGGCGTAAACTCCGACTTTGCACTTATCCATTCAATCTTTCCATCATACTCCTTATAATCATCTTTACCAGCATCTACCATCACCTTTACTTGCTGATTTAGCTTAATTGCCGGCAGTTGGTCCCCAGTAACATAGGCCCGCAAGACCAGGCTTGTCAGATCAGCAATCTTGTATAATGACTTTCCTGCTGAGGCCATCTCGTTAACACGTGCATATTGTGTAAGCACAGTGCCTTTAACCGGATTAACGATGCGACTTTTTGCTATCTGGTCATCTAACTGTTCAATCTGAACTTTTAATGGATTGGTTTCAGCATGTAGACTGGAGGAAGTGATATTTAGAGAAGATAGAAGGGCAGCTTTTTGACTTACTATTATTGAAAGTTGAGAACGCGCATCATCTAACTGTTTTGTTGTTGCAGCATCTGCTTTAACCAGATTTTCAATCCTGGCCAATTCATGTCGTGCTTGCTTCTCCTGTTGATTTAAAGCAGCCATTTGAACTGAAGAATTAGGGTTCTTGCTTAGTATGGCATTAATCTGCGAATTCAATTGGTTTCTTTTCAATATTAACTGAGTACTGTCAATAAAACCAATTGTTTCTCCTTTTTGGAGTTCCATACCTTCCGTAATATCAAACTGCCGTATCACACCTGATGCTTCGGCTGATATTATAGTCTCTTCAGCTTCAAAAGTACCTGAGGCATCAAATTCATGATCATTATTTTTACATGAATAGATGCTTAAGGCAACAACTAAAAATAGAGCAACTCTTTTCATTTTATTAGTTATTTAAGTAATTAATTCCCGGTGATTAACTGATAATTGTATTGTGTTAGCAGTAATTGAATCTCATGTAATAGCTTCATCTGTCGTGCATTATCCGCTGCATTTACCTCCCTCAAATAATCAGTACTGGTGATAACGCCATTCTCAAGTTGAGCCAATGATGCTTGCATCACACTTTCCCTTAATGATAATATCTCTTCGTCAGTAACTATGAGTTGTTTAATCTTTTCTAGCTCTGATTCCTGCTGTGAAAGCTGAATCTTTGTATTAAATACAAAAGTCTCGCGTTGTATTTCAATGTTCTCCCGGGCTATCTTATTTATCAACTTCTCCCTGTGCTTATTGTAAAATCCTGTTAGTGGATAGTATAGCCTAACTCCTGCAACATAATAGGTGTCAGCATCGGGATTTAGCATATTCAAAGCGGGTGACCCATATCCGCCCTGAAAGAATAAGTTTAGTTTTGGAAGGTTCTTCGATGTGATTGTATTGGACTGGATGGCAACACTGTTCAGTTGTGCTTCAAACAGACGCATTTCCGGCCTGTTAACTTCAGCGTTGAGGTCCAGTAGTTGTGGCATTACAAGTTCAGTGTTAACATCCAATGGCTTGTTAATAAATAAACTTAGCATATTCATGTATGCCCTTTGCGCTGATGTAAGTTCAATCATGCGTTGATCAAGCTTCAATAGTTCAGCTCTCATGGCCTCAACATTGCTTTTTAGCACGATTCCATTTTTGTAAGCTGCCTCAGTCTTATCTAATCCTGAGAGAATATCTTTTTTAAGTAGTTCTACCTGGTTTATTTGTCCGTCAATCAGTAATATCCCAAAATATATCTGGTTGATTCGTTCCTTCAGTTTGTAAAGTTCAACTTCCAGACTCTCCTCCTCAATCCTTGTTTGTACTTCTAAACTTTGTCTTTGGTTTTTAATTAAACCACCATCATAAACCACTTGATTTACCTCTGCATATAACTTATACTGATTATGGTCAATTTCAGGTATTGTTATGTTGGGTAGTTCGAGGGGAAGGCTGGTTACATCCGACTGATTGGTATATTGGCCATAAAGGGCAATTGATGGAAAGAAACCTGAATTTACATTGCTAATGGAGTATAAGCCCTTTTTCGAGATCAGATCACGGCTTTTAATCAAAGGATAATTCTTTTCAGCCATCTCATAGCATGAAGTTAATGTAATTTGCTCAGCCTGAGAATAAGTTAAAGACTGAAATATGAATATGGCAGTAAAGGTAAGAGCCATCATTTTGGCAGATGATCTATTCATAATTCATTTGTTTTAATCATGTGTTTAACCTGTAGTTAAATTTTTTAATTGAAATATAAGATAATCATTTGGCGTCAAGTATTGCATTAACCCACATGGGTATAAGCTTTTTTCGCTCTCTCATCATTTCTATATATGCCTCCTTATTCATCCCTCCCATGTTCACAAAGATTGGTCGTGCAATAAAGGGAAAAACAAGCATACCAATAATGGAAAGCACAAATTGCAATGGTTCAATAGAGGGGTTCCTTTCCTTTATTTGTTGGAAGAAGCTTGATTCCAAAAATAGAGGTCCCAACTGCATCTTCACCCCGAAGCTATTTGGATTATGCTTGATCTCATTGAAAACCATGATCGGAAGGTCAGGGTTTTCTATCAGCATATCTATGTAACTATCTGAAACTATGTCAATCTTAGCGTCAAATGAAATAGAGGGATTAATAAGTATGGGAACTATTGTACCAAATAGTTTGTAAACTTTTTCCTGCATCACCAGGTCAAATAGTTTTTCCTTACTCCTGAAATAATAGTTTACCAAGGCCAGATTAATACCGGCTTCATCAGCTATATCGCGGGTCCTTGTTCCAAAATATCCTTTTTCTGAAAATACCTTGCGGGCTGCCTGTTTGATCTTTTCTTCAGTGGATGTATCAACTTCCGTTTTTCTTTTTGCTGCCATTTGTTAATCGATTTATCGGGTACAAAGATAATTCAAGCGTAAGAATAAAACAAGCATTTTAAACGTTTGTTTAAATTATTTTCTAAATTATTCTAAATTTGGGTATATTGTTAAAGCCAACTTCAATACAGTTAACCAATCTTAATTTTTTATCCTGCAAAAGTTCTTTACTTCATTTGTTGTTGATATATTTGCTGTAAACTTAAAATGGAATAATATTTGGCTTATGAAAATAACTATTGTTGGTACCGGATACGTTGGATTAGTTACGGGTACCTGTTTTGCTGAAGTGGGAATCAACGTGGTATGTGTTGATATTGACAAGACTAAGGTTGAGAATCTTAAGAATGGAATATCTCCCATCTATGAACCTGGGCTTGATGTTATGATTGAGCGCAATGTTGAAAAAGGAAGACTAATGTTCACTACTGACCTATCTTCATGCGTTAATGATACTGATGTTATATTTATTGCAGTTGGAACTCCTCCTGATGAGGATGGAAGTGCTGATCTTAAATATGTGATTGACGTTGCACGTACTATAGGTGAGCATATGACAAGACATATAATGATTGCTACAAAAAGTACTGTTCCGGTAGGCACTGCAAAGAAAGTACGGCAAGCAATACAGGCGGAACTTGATAAGCGCAATCTTGATATAACTTTTGGCGTGGCCTCTAATCCTGAGTTCCTGAAAGAAGGTGATGCAATCAACGATTTTATGAAGCCCGACCGTATAATCGTAGGCATTGAATCGCCTGATGCAGAGGTTATTATGTCAAAACTTTATAAACCTTTTACATTAAATGGACATCCAGTTATATTCATGGATGTGCCTTCTGCTGAGATGACTAAATATGCGGCTAATTCCATGCTCGCTACCAAGATCAGTTTTATGAATGATATTGCCAACTTATGCGAAATAGTTGGTGCTGATGTAAATATGGTGCGTAAGGGTATAGGAAGTGATACGAGAATAGGTAGTAAGTTCATTTACCCGGGCATTGGGTATGGGGGTTCGTGCTTTCCAAAAGATGTAAAGGCTTTGATCAAAACCGCTGATAAACTGGGTTACCCCATGCGCGTACTTAAGGCAGTGGAAGATGTTAACGACAATCAGAAAGCCATACTCTTCAACAAGCTTATGAATTATTATGAAGGAAACCTGAAAGGACTCACTGTTGCCATGTGGGGGTTATCGTTTAAACCTCAAACTGACGACATGCGTGAAGCTCCTTCATTAGTAATCATAGATAAACTCATTGAACAAGGCTGTAAGGTAAAAGCTTACGACCCGGTAGCAATGGAAGAAACTCACCGCCGTATTGGTGATAAGATAGAATATTGCAAAGATCCATACGAAGCAGTGATCGATGCAGACGCATTGATGCTGGTTACAGAATGGACTGAGTTCAGGTTCCCTAATTGGAATGTTGTAAAAAGACTGATTAAAAAGCCTGTGCTCTTTGATGGACGGAATATTTACGACCGGAAAGAACTTGAATCTTTGGGCTTCGATTATAACTGCATTGGAGTCAATACCCACAAGGCATGAAGAAGAAAATCCTTGTTACCGGAGGTGCAGGCTTCTTAGGTTCTCATTTATGTGATCGATTACTAGCTGAAGGTAATGAGGTAGTGTGCCTCGATAATTACTTCACAGGCCAGAAATCCAATATCGTACATCTCCTCACCAACCCATACTTTGAGCTTATTAGGCACGATGTTACTATGCCTTTCTTTATCGAAGTTGATGAGATTTATAATCTTGCCTGCCCGGCATCACCTATTCATTATCAGTATAATCCCATTAAAACTGTTAAGACCTCAGTAATGGGCGCAATAAATATGCTTGGGCTAGCCAAACGAATTAAAGCTAAGATTTTACAGGCCAGCACGAGTGAAGTATATGGCGATCCTCAAATTCATCCACAGGTGGAATCCTATTGGGGACATGTTAACCCAATTGGCGAAAGAGCTTGTTATGATGAGGGAAAACGGGCTGCCGAAACTCTGTTCATCAATTACCATAAGCAAAACAATGTTAAGATCAAGATCATGCGGATATTCAATACGTATGGTCCACGCATGCATCCAAACGATGGAAGGGTTGTGTCGAACTTCATTGTGCAGGCACTAAAAGGTGAGGATATAACTATTTATGGTGATGGAAGCCAGTCGCGTAGCTTTTGTTACTATGAGGATCTGATTGATGGTATGATAAAGTTGATGAACACAGGGAATGATTTTATTGGTCCTGTAAATGTTGGTAACCCTAATGAGTTCACTATGATTGAACTTGCTCATCAGGTAATCAGGCTAACAAACTCTTCATCAAAGATTATTAAAAAGCCTTTACCATCTGATGACCCAATGCAACGCCAACCTGACATCACCCTGGCGCGTAAAGTGCTTGGATGGGAGCCAAAAACTGAACTGGAAGAAGGTTTGAAGCATACAATTGAATATTTCCGTACTATCATTTAATCCATTATAATGCATCGAATACTGGTTACCGGAGGAAACGGTCAGCTTGGAAGTCAATTGAAACTATACAGTTCAATGTATGGTGATTATGAGTTTCAGTTCACTGACTTGCCTGATCTAGATATCACAAATGAATCACAAATAGAATCAGTGCTCGCATCATTTAACCCGGCCTGGATTATTAATTGTGCTGCCTATACGGCAGTTGACCTTGCAGAAACTGAGGCTGATGCAGCAAACAGGTTGAATACTGATGCTCCTGCCCTGCTTGCACGTATTAGTGATAAATACCATATCCGCCTGGTGCATATAAGCACTGATTACGTGTTTGATGGAAAAGGATGCTTCCCTTATGTTGAAGATCATCCGAAAAACCCACAGGGAATTTATGCACAATCAAAAGCTCTGGGTGAAGACCTTGTACTGGCAAATAATCCAACGTCTATTGTTATAAGAACTTCCTGGCTTTATTCTGTTTACGGAAAGAATTTCCTCAAAACCGTCCTGCGTCTTGCCACTGAAAAAGGAAGCATGCGTATTGTATGCGATCAGGTAGGGACTCCAACATGGACAGGAGACTTGGCTAAGGCAGTGATGAAGATGATTGAAGTTAGTGCCAATGCAGGAATCTACCATTTCTCAAATGAAGGTGTTTGCAGCTGGTATGATTTCGCGAAAGCAATAGTTGAAATCCAGGGAATTGAGTGTACCGTTGAACCAATCTTCACTTCCGAATATCCATTACCTGCCCCCCGCCCTTTATACAGCGTGCTGAATAAAACGTTATATAAATCAACCACCGGAACATCAATCCCACATTGGCGTGATAGTCTGAAATTGTGTCTTAATCAATTAAATGAGCAGGGCTGAACTCAGAAATGAGTAAGACTAAACGTGGCAATAAGCGGGGCTATACGTGGCAATGACCAAGAAGGAACTTATAAATGAGCAAGACTGGATTTAGTAATGAGCAGGGCTGAACTTAGCAAAGTACATACAAAAATTTTCGAAGCAGCAGCTGAGATACATAGTATCCTTGGACCCGGGCTGCCGTCACAGGTATATCGCTCCAGCCTGTTGCATGAATTCAGGATTAAAGGATTGATGTTCAAGAAGGACATTGGTTTCCCTGTTATCTATAAAGATCATAAGGCAGGAGAATTAGTGGTTGAATTTCTGGTTGAGAACAATATCATAGTTGATTGTATACAGGCTCAGGAAATCACACCTCTGCATGTAGCATCGTTGCAGTCAAAACTTAAACTTACCGGTATGCGTATGGGAATAATAATTACCTTTAATACGATCAATATAATTGATGGTTACAGGAAAGTTCTTATTAATCAATAAGTCCATGAACCACCACTTAACTTCGGTGTTATTAAGATTAAAAATACTCAAAAAATAATAAAATACTGAATTATGAATACGAAAGTTGTAGACCCTGCAATCATTGAAAAAGCTAATCAGTGGCTGCAAGACAGTTATGATGAGGAAACACGCATTGCTGTGCAGAATATGATCCAGTTTGATGAATCAGAACTAATTGAAAGTTTTTACCGCAATCTTGAATTTGGCACAGGTGGTTTGCGTGGTATCATGGGTATAGGTACTAACAGGATGAATAAGTACACCGTTGGATCAGCAACACAGGGTCTTGCCAATTACCTGCTTGCAAGTTTTCCAATTGAGAATGGAATAAGTGCTGCAATAGCCTATGATTCAAGGAACAACTCTCAGTATTTCGCTCAGGTTGCGGCTGGTATCCTGGCTGCGAATGGTATAAAGGTATACTTATTTGAAGACCTTCGTCCAACGCCCGAGCTCTCCTATGCTGTGCGGAAACTAAAATGTAAGGCGGGTATTGTAATTACAGCCTCGCATAATCCTAAGGAATACAATGGTTATAAAGTTTACTGGGATGATGGTGGCCAGCTTGTTCCACCACATGATAAGAATGTTATAACTGAAGTTCAAAAGATAAAGAGTGTCGATGATATAAAATTTACCGGTGGAGAGGAGAATATCGTCATGATAGGTAGTGATATTGATGAGGCTTATATCAATGAGATCAAGCAATTGTCACTGAATCCTGATATCATCAAGAAGCATGAAGATCTCAACATAGTCTTTACAGCAATTCATGGTACAGGAGCTGTTTCTGTTCCGCCTGCATTAAAAGCATTTGGCTTTACTAATGTTAATACCGTTGAAGAACAGATGGTGCCTGACGGCAATTTCCCAACCGTTATTTCGCCAAACCCTGAAGAGAAGGCTGCTATGGCAATGGCACTTGAAAAAGCCAGGGAAATTAACGCTGATCTCATCCTTGCAACTGACCCTGATGCTGACCGGGTTGGAGTTGGTGTAAAAGATGACAAGGGTCAATACATACTGCTCAATGGCAATCAGTCGGCCTCCCTTCTTATCTATTATCTTGTAACCCAATGGGAGAAAAAAGGTAAACTCACCGGTAAGGAATATATCGTTAAAACTATTGTTACCTCTGAATTGCTTAAAGATATAGCACGTAGCAGGAACATTGACTCATTTGATGTACTTACCGGCTTCAAGTACATTGCTGAGATCATACGCAAACTTGAAGGTGAGCGTGTGTTTATTGGAGGTGGTGAAGAGAGTTATGGATATCTGGTTGGAGATTTCGTTCGCGATAAGGATGCCGTTAGTTCATGTTGTATGCTTGCAGAAACCGCAGCGTGGGCTAAAGAACAGGGACTTACAATGTATGAGCTACTCATTGATATCTACACTCAGTTTGGTTTCTATCTTGAAGATCTGATTTCTGTTACTAAGAAAGGTAAATCAGGAGCAGAGGATATAAAAGCAATGATGGAGGGTTATCGTAGTAACCCTCCTGAATCTATTAACGGTCTGCATGTTTTATCAGTTAAAGATTATTTGACTCAAACTGAGACTATTCTTCTAACAGGTAAAAAATATCCAATTGACCTGCCAAAGTCTGATGTGCTCCAATTCATATTAGAAGGTGGCAGCAAGATCACTGTTCGCCCCTCGGGAACAGAGCCAAAGATCAAATTCTACTTTGGCGTTAAGGGTACACTTAAAAGCAAAGATCATTTCTTCGAAGTAAACAATGCCATGCGTTCTAACCTTGAAGGCATGATTGATGCAATGGGATTAAGGTAGTTACTCAAACAAACTTATTTTATGAGAAGAGGTTGCCATTATCCTGGCAACCTCTTTGCGTTTAAGGAATAATTTTCTAAAAACTGTCATACATTTGCCTGATTCTATTACACAACCTTCAAATACCACATCAATGCATAAAAAAATAGCCCTGTTTGTAGCTTTGATACTTGTATCTGGCATCATTGTTTTTGCACAAGTACCTGAAAAAAAAGACTATACCCAGTATGTGAATCCTTTTATTGGCTCAGGTTCTGTTGACAGTCTTAGCTTATCAGGAAGTAATTTCCCGGGTGCCACCTACCCTTTCGGGTTGGTTCAGTTAAGCCCTGATACCGATGATAACCCTGAAGATCCATGCAGTGGCTACGATTATGCTGATGATACTATCGTTGGCTTTAGTCATACCCATCTTAGTGGTACCGGCGTTGCTGATCTATTCGATTTCCTTTTCATGCCACAAAGAGGCGATATAGCCTGGGATGCTTTCGCTAAAGGCAATAGTAAAAAAGGCTATAGCTCAAAGTTCAGTCATGATAATGAATCAGCAACCCCGGGATATTACGGTGTAACGCTTGACGATGCTGGCATGATAGTAGAACTCACAGCAACTGAGCATTGTGGGATGCACCGCTATACCCCAACGGAAAACGGAAAATGGAACTTGATGATCGATCTGGATCACTCACTTGACAAAAGCCGCCCCTATTGGGTTTGCAGAATCATAGATGCTCAATTGCGTGTAATTGATGACCATACCATTGAAGGCTACCGTACAATCACCGGATGGGCTAACCAGCGAAGAGTATTTTTCCGTGCTGAATTCTCACGCCCTTTCGCTAAACAGTTCATGAAAGCTGGAGGTCGCATTTATGAAAACCAACCAATTGCAAATCACACTAACCTCAAGATGATTGCTTCTTTTGAGGGTAACCAAAATGAACCATTGGTCATAAGGGTTGGTATATCATCCGTAAGTTATGAAGGTGCCAGGGAAAATTTGAAAGCTGAAATAACCCATTTTGATTTTGATAAAGTGCGCAACCAAACAAAGGAAGTTTGGAACAGGGAATTATCTGTTATTGACGTCGAAGGCGATAAGTCGATGAAAACCATTTTCTATACAGCACTTTATCATACACTTATTCAGCCAAATAATATTGCGGATGTAAACGGTGATTACATCAACAGCACTTCTGAAAAAGTAAATGCACCCGACAAAAAGCACTATAGCACCTTCTCTTTGTGGGATACCTACAGGGCAGCACATCCGCTTTATACAATCATTCAACCCGAGCGCACTGCAGGCTTCATCAACTCCATGTTGAGACAATATTCTGACTACGGCTATTTACCAATCTGGCAGTTATGGGGAAAGGAAACTTATTGCATGATTGGCAACCATGCAATTCCTGTGGTTGTTGATGCTTTTAATAAGAATATCAAAGGTGTTGATTATGAACTGGCCTGGGAAGCAGTTAACGCATCTTCCAGAATCCCGCACCAGCATGCAGCCTTTAATCTTCTCGATCATTACAAGTATTTTCCTGAAAATAAGCAATCACAATCGGTAAGTATTGCACTTGAAGTAGCTTTTAACGACTGGTGTGCAGCATCAATGGCTGAAAAGATGAATAAGAAAGAGGATTATCAATTCTTCAGCCAAAGGGCAAATTATTACAAGAACCACTTTGACCCGTCAATTGGGTTCTTCAGGGCAAAGGACGACAAAGGTGCATGGATTGAACCGTTTTCACCCTTAAAGTATGGTGGTAATGGAGGCTATCCTTTCACTGAAGGCAATGGCTGGCAGTACTTATGGTATGTTCCGCATGACGTTTATGGTTTTATTGAACTTACCGGTGGTGATAAAGCATTTAATGCAAAGCTTGATGAGTTCTTTACATTGGATGTGCTGCCTGCTGATGTCAATGGAAATGCATCCGGATTTATCGGACAGTACGCGCACGGCAATGAGCCAAGTCATCATATTGCTTATTTGTATAACTACTCAGGTGAGCCCTGGAAAGCACAGTATTATACCGCAAAAGTCATGAAAGAGCAATATAATGAAACTCCTTCAGGGTATTCAGGTAATGAAGATTGCGGACAAATGTCAGCATGGTATATCTTTAGTTCACTTGGGTTCTATCCGGTGAATCCGGCCAACGACGTGTATAGTTTTGGCTCCCCACAAATTCCAATGGCAACTATCAATTTATCAGATGGTAAGAAATTCACCGTGGTAACACACAATGCGTGTAGTGACAACATATACATTCAGAAAATTGTGCTAAACGGTAAGCCATACACCAAAACATATATTACCCATGATGTGATTACTTCGGGTGGTAAACTTGAATATTTTATGGGTTCAAAGCCTAATAAAAAGATGAGTAAATACGACAGGCCAGTTTGATTTAATCTTAAAGGAAACAGAGAAGATATCCTAGACCAAGTTAAGAGGAAATGAGTCCCATTTAACTAAGTTTAAGCAGGAAATTTTTCATATCAGCCTCATTACCAAAACGAAAGCTTGAGTGTTATACTTTTTGAAAAAATATAACATGAAAGCTTATGAAAAACATTCTACTTTTTTTAGTCATTTTGATTGCATGTACCTTTGACACAAAGGCGCAATGGCAACAAACCAGCGGACCTTCAGGTGGTGATGTAAGAACAATAGCCATAACCAATGAAGGCATAATGTTTGCAGGCACTCAGGGAGGCGGTATTTATCGCTCTTCTAACAATGCTGATACCTGGGAACAAGTTAACCAGGGAATTACAAGCATGGATGTATGGGGTATTGCTGTTAATGAGGCAGGGCATATTTTCGCAGCTACCATGGGAGGCGGTGTCTTCAGATCAATGAATAATGGTGATTCATGGCATGAAGTGAATGTCGGTTTATCGTACCCTTGGCTAACATCAATCGTTATAAATGAGAGCGGCCATCTATTTGTTGGAACAGTTGAAGGTGGAGGTGTGTTTCGATCAACCGACAATGGTGAAACATGGACATTACAAGCAACTGGATTAACAAATACTTACATTCTTTCTCTAGCAATAAATTCCCAGGGGCACATATTTGCTGGTGCTTTTCCGGGTCTCTACCGATCTACTGATAATGGTGAAACATGGACACTCATTGTTGAAGGCTTGCCGGAGGCCTATGTTCTTTCCATTGCTGTAAATTCAATGGATGATATTTTCATTGGATTGGATTTTGGTGAAGGTGTGTACCGATCCACTGATAATGGTGAATCATGGACCTTTATAAATGAAGGTATGGGAGGTACAAACGGCATAAATGCGCTTGCTATTAACTCAACAGATCAGATATTCGCTGCTACTTACGGACATGGTATATTCCGATCTGTTAACAATGGTGACCTCTGGCAACCTGTTAATAATGGATTGCTTACAGACTACACCATTTCACTGGCTATTGATAAGGATGACAATATCTTTACAGGTGCATACTTCGGAGCAGGAGTTTACCGGTCCTTCGATAATGGCGATAACTGGGAAGCTTCATTCATTGGCATTATTGCAACGGAAGTCAGATCGGTAGCTGTTAGCCAAAACGGCGATCTGTATGCCGCAACATTCGGTAATGGCATCTTTAAATCAAGTGATGAAGGAGAAAACTGGAGCAGGGTTACCCCTGATACTATTGCAGCATATTTTAATGGGTTATACATTGATGATGATGATAATATATATGCTACTGCCGATTTCGTTAATGGTCTTGGTGGCTTATTCCGATCACAGGATAATGGTGCCACGTGGACCGAACTATTGCAAGGTGCCAGTGAATTTGATCCACGTGGTGTTGTTGTGAATCAGAATGGCGATATTTTGGTTGCATCATACGGTGATGGAGTGCTCTTGTCAGATGATGACGGACAAAGCTGGATTCTCTCTAATAATGGAATTGAATGTACTCAGCTATGGAGTATTGCAGCAAATCAGGAAGGCCAGCTCTTTGCAGGTTCTGCCGGGTGTAATACTGGTGTATTCACATCAACTGACTTTGGTCAAACCTGGACCCTTGCCAGTAATGGACTTCTGACTACTGATGTGAATGTAATGGCTATCAATTCTGAAGGTACAGTCTTTGCCGGAACTCACCCAATTTTTGGTGAAGGCGGTGGCATATATAGATCTGAAGATATGGGTACATCATGGGTTGAGATAAATACAGGCTTAGAAAACCTGTATATCAATGACATAGTCTTTGACAATGTTGACAGGCTTTACGTTGCAACGGCTGATGGAATTTACATGTCAGATAACAATGGTGATGACTGGATTGCAATCAATGATGGCCTTTCGACTACAGATGTGAGGGGACTCGCATACCACTTTACAGGTTATTTATATGCAGGTACTAAAGGAAGTGGTGTTTGGAGAAGGTCTGTAACTGTAGATGTCATCAAAGTAAAATCAAATCCAGAACTCAACATCTATCCAAATCCAACCACGGGGCTTTTCGTATTAGAAATACCCATGTTCAATAACACAAACAATAATAAGCTTACAATACAGGAGATTACCGGTAAGTTGATAAAGGAAATATCAGTCACAGATCAGCGAACTATCCTTGACGTTTCTGATTTAAGGTCGGGTGTCTATATGGTCCGCTTAACCGGAACAAATCATATTGTGAAACTGGTTATCGATAAATAGATGCATAATTCGATAGGTGACAGAGAAATGAAACCCTTTCGGAACTGACATTAAATAAAAATGAAGCCCTGAAAAATTAGGGCTTCATTTTTATCATAAGCGTCTTTTAAGCGTCTTATAAGCGTCTTTTAAGCGTCTTTTAACGCTTATGTAACGCTTAAGAGTCGCTTATAAATTGCTTGTGAACTTAATCGATTTGCATTATTTTTCAAATTGATCAAATCACATTATCTCAACAATTGATATTAGCTTCCAAGGGTTGCAACCATCACTGCCTTAATAGTGTGAAGGCGATTTTCAGCTTCATCAAATACTACCGACATTGGTGATTCAAATACATCCTCTGAAACTTCCATTGACTCAAGTCCATATTTCTTGAATATTTCCTCGCCAATTGTAGTTTCCCTGTTGTGGAATGCTGGTAAACAGTGCAGGAATTTCACGTTTGGATTGCCTGTTTTGTTAACTACGTCCATGTTTACCTGGTATGGGCTTAACAGCTTTATTCTTTCATTCCATACTTCTGCAGGTTCTCCCATTGAAACCCATACATCAGTATAAAGGAAATCAACACCTTTTACACCCTCAGCAACATCTTCAGTAAGAGTTATCTTAGCACCAGTTTCTTTAGCAATTTCACGGCATTTAGCAACGAGGTCTTCAGTTGGCCAGCAAGCTTTTGGTGCAACAGCACGGAAATCCATCCCCATCTTAGCAGCACCAACCATAAGTGAGTTACCCATATTGTTTTTGGCATCACCCAAATATGCGAATGCAACATTATGCAATGGTTTATCGGTATGTTCCATCATGGTAAGAAAATCGGCAAGAATTTGTGTTGGGTGGAATTCAGTAGTTAAACCATTCCAAACTGGCACACCGGCATACTTACCAAGTTCTTCCACGATGCTCTGGCCGTAACCACGGTATTCAATTCCGTCATACATACGTCCAAGTACACGGGCTGTGTCTTTCATTGATTCTTTCTTACCAATTTGTGAACCTGATGGTCCGAGGTAAGTAACATGTGCGCCCTGATCCATTGCAGCTACTTCAAAAGCGCAGCGTGTGCGGGTTGAGTCTTTCTCAAAAATCAATGCAATGTTCTTGCCCTTTAGTTTCTGTTGTTCTGTGCCGGCATACTTTGCTCTTTTCAGATCAGATGAAAGTTGTAATAAATACTTGATCTCCTGTGGAGTAAAATCAAGAAGTTTCAAAAAGTTGCGATTCCTTAAATTAAATGACATGGTAAGTATTTTTAATGGTTTGATTTTTTACTTGCAATAAATATAGAATACAAGGGAGGCTAATTACCTAGATAATAGCTACCCGTGTGCCACCGTTTGATATACCAAGCTTTTCAGCATTGGTGATAATAGCTTCCTTGCCTGTTCCTTCAACGAAACTAATAGCAGCTCTAACTTTGGGAGCCATGCTGCCTTCAGCAAATTGTCCCTGCTCAAGGTATCGCTTGGCTTCTGATATGGTCATTCTGTCAATTGACTTTTCCTGTGGAGTATTGTAGTTGATACATACCTTAGGTACATCAGTGAGGATAAAGAATTTATCAGCACGAATTTGAACTGCCAATAGTGATGATGCAAGGTCTTTATCAATTACTGCATCAATTCCCTGGAGTTTATTCTGCTCAACATAAAATTGAGGAATACCTCCACCACCTACTGCAATAACAATCTGACCTGCACGTGCAAGGGTTTCAATAGATTTCTGGTTGCTAATAACCAATGGCTTAGGACTAGCAACTACTTTACGGTATCCTCTGCCCCGTGGATCAGCAGCAAATTTTGCACCTGTTTCAGCAGTGATCTTCTCTGAGTCTTCAAGAGTGTAGAATGGACCAACGGGCTTTGATGGATTGTCGAATGCTGGGTCGCTTTTATCAACAAGCACCTGGGTAATGATGGAGATGATATCCCTGTCAAGGTCATTAGCAATCATTACGTTTCTTAACTGCTGTTCAATGATGTAGCCAATGAAACCCTGTGAATAAGCAACAGCAACATCCAAGGGCATATCGGGTAATCCATAAGTTTTATGTCCTGCAGTATTGGCAAGGAGGATATTTCCAACCTGTGGACCATTGCCATGAGTTACAACAATATTATAATCAGCTCTGATAAGTGTAAGGAGTCGTTCAGACGTGTAATAAGCATTCATTTCCTGATCATCGATCGTACCTTTTTGATCACTACGCAATAGGGCATTTCCGCCAAGGGCTACAACAGCTAATTTGTTCATAAGAGTTCGGTATAGATTTATTTATGCATGCAAAATTATGACATTTTAATTACTAAGCAATAGGTTCTTAAAAGGCTGCAATACAAGAACTAATTGTTATTTTTGCGGCATGAGTAATCAACGGAAATCATTCCTCTTTGCAATCGCCGCTATTCTATTTTGGAGTACTGTTGGCACAGCCTTCAAGATCACACTCAGGCATTTGAATTATGCTGAGTTGTTGCTGCTCTCTTCACTGGTTTCCTTTCTGTTCCTGGGTATTCTGATCACTTTCAATAAGCAGACTGTCCTTTTAAAGAAAAGTACATTTAAACAAATAGGTTACTCGGCATTGCTTGGGTTCCTGAATCCGTTTGCCTATTATCTTATCCTGTTTAAAGCATATTCCTTATTAAAAGCTCAGGAGGCTGTAGCCTTAAATTATATATGGCCTATGATGCTGGTGTTGCTGTCAGTGCCAGTTTTGAAACAAAAGATAAAACCTGCCAGCATAGTAGCACTTCTTATCAGCTTTAGTGGAGCTATAATTATTGCAACACAAGGGAAGCCCTTTAGTCTTGATCTTACGGAACCCTTTGGAGTGGCACTCGCTCTTAGCAGTGCACTGTTTTGGGCAATGTTCTGGTTGCTTAATATGCGTGATAAGAGGGAAGAGACATTAAAGCTTTTCATGAACTTTGGCTTCGGATTCCTTTACACGCTTATTTACTGCATTTTTACACGAAATATAAGAATGCCATCATTTGAAGGTGCCCTTGGCTCGGTTTATATCGGTCTATTTGAAATGGGAATCACCTTCGTATTCTGGCTCAAGGCTTTGAAGTATGCTGAGAATACTGCAAGGGTCAGCAACCTTGTTTACCTGTCGCCTTTCCTCTCACTTATGTTTATAACACTGATAATAGGGGAAAAGATTTTACCATCAACACTTGCCGGATTGACTTTGATAATATCTGGTATCATTATTCAGCAAGTTATTGCATCGAAAAAAAAGCCTTAAACTTAGATATTATCTAAAGTACTTGCTTATAGTTTCAAGAAGAACTTGTGGACGGATTGGTTTGGAGAGATAATCATCACAACCCGCTAACTCACTTTTTTCCTTTTCACCCATCATAGCATAGGCTGTTTGGGCTATAATTGGCAGATCGGGATGTTTTTCCTTTATCATTCTGGTGACCTGATAACCATCAACGCCTGAAAGCTGAACATCCATTAGCACCAGATCAAAGTGATAGTCGTTATTAATATACCCCATAGCTTCCTCACCGCTCTTGGCCCAGGTTAAAGAAACCCCTGAACGCTTCAGAGTAGCTGCAAGGTAGGAGTAATTTGAAACGACATCCTCAACTATCAAAATGGATTTATCCTGCCATGCATCGATACTGTCAGAAATAGTTGAAATTAGTTTCACAGGCATGTGGTTAATTTTAGTGAGGCTCTTGTGTGTTTTACCATCCATGGCAAAAATACTATTAATTTTGTACAATGGAAAAAAGGAAGATAGCATTTCATACATTCGGGTGTAAGTTAAATTTTGCAGAGACATCAGCTATTGCCAGGAAATTCCCGGAAACGGAGTTTGCAACTGTAGATTTTAAGGAAAAGGCCGATATATACGTTATTCATTCATGCACAGTTACAGCACAGGCTGAGAAGAAATGCAAAGCTGCAGTTCGTCAGGCAGTGCGCAAGAATCCTGAGGCGTCAGTTGCTGTTATTGGCTGTTACTCTCAGGTTAAAGGCGACGAACTTCGCAAAATGCCGGGGGTGGATATTGTGCTTGGAAACAATGAAAAGTACAGACTTTTTGATGTTATTAACGATAAAACTGAATCAGACGACCACAGCAGCCTCCACTATCATGGTCATGTATTAGAGGATAAAACCACAAATTATATCACTGATAAGGAAATTAAAACATCTAGAATATTTGAACCGGGGTATTCGGCTAACGACCGTACCCGTTCATTCTTTAAGGTGCAGGATGGGTGCGATTATTTTTGTACTTATTGCGCGATTCCTTTTGCCCGTGGGCGAAGCAGAAGTGCAACGGTTAAGGAAACTATTGAAGTGGCCCAAAAAATTGCTGATACCGATATCAGGGAAATTGTCCTTACAGGCGTGAATATTGGCGATTTCGGCAGTCAGCATGGTGAGTCGTTTTTTGATCTGGTTACTGAACTTAACAAGCTTGAAGGCATTGACAGGATCAGGATTTCATCCATTGAACCTGAGTTGTTAGAGAATAACATCATTGAACTTGTTGGTGCCTCTGAAAAACTAATGCCTCACTTTCATATCCCCCTTCAATCAGGAAATGATCGTATTCTTACACTCATGAAGCGTAAATACAAGCGTGAGGTGTTTGCCGCAAGGGTTAAAAAAATCAAAGAATTAATGCCCGATGCCTGCATTGCTGCTGATGTTATTACAGGGTTTCCGGGTGAAACTGAAGATGAATTCATTGACACAGTGAATTTTATAGAATCTCTGGACATCTCCTATTTGCATGTGTTTACTTACTCATCACGACCCGGCACAAGATCAGCTGAAATGGAGGGTCAAAACACCGAGGCTGTTAAGGCTCGCAGGAGTAAGCTTTTGCATGTTCTATCAGAAGAAAAGAAACATAAGTTTTACTCTCAGAATATCAATTCAATACACCACGTATTATGGGAATCGGATGTTCATGAAGGAAAGATGTCGGGCTTTACAGGAAACTATATTCGATGCAAGACTAATTACGAAGCATCAAAAGTTAATACAATTGAAAAAGTGAAACTGATAAGTATTGACCATGATGGCGTTTTTATTGTTGATAAAGTTGAATGATAAATAACAGTCCTTTTTAAACCTCACATTATGTTAAGGATCATACTGATTTCGCTAATGATCAGCACAACCGCGTGTTATGCACAAGATAATAATCCAACCTATGATTCAGTGCTTGCAAAATCGCTTGGTGCCGATGATTATGGGATGAAAAACTACATCTTTGTAATTTTACGTACAGGCGAGTACAATACAGAAGTAAAAGCCGAAAGAGACAGTCTTTTCAGGGGACACATGGAGAATATAAACAAACTTGCTGATGCAGGCCGTTTGGTTGTAGCCGGTCCATTTGGAAAAAACGATAAAAATTACAGAGGACTTTTTATTCTTAATACAACATCAATTGAAGAAGCTGAGCAATGGCTTGCCGGTGATGCTGCGGTTAATGCTAAATTATTTGATGTTGAATACATAAAGTGGTACGGTTCCGCAGCTTTGCCTACCTATCTACCTGTGCATTCAACAATTTCTAAAAAGCAATTTTAAGCCTTAATCACAATTTGACAAAGTACAATACTTACAGAATCAAGGTGTTGACTTAGTAAAACGTTGTCAGAATTTATTTTTTGACTTATCACAGCATAAACAAAAACGCTAAGTTGGCTTAACACAGCAACTAGTAAATCAACAAGCTGGGTTAGTACAACCTTCACAAAAAGAATTCAATATTTATGTCAGAAAAAACAATTGATTATCAAAGCATCTGTTTGAAGATGTGTGAATTGAGCAAGAGTGCCGGTGCTTATATCAGGGAACAGGGAAAGAAGCTTGAAACAGAAAACATTGAGGAAAAAGGCGACCATAATTATGTAACGTACGTTGATAAACAGGCTGAAGAGATGCTTGTTGAGGGTTTACGCCATCTTCTTCCCGAGGCCGGATTTATTACAGAAGAAGGTACTGATACAACTGAGGGTGAAGTGTTTCACTGGATCATTGATCCGCTTGATGGTACTACCAATTTCATACACCGTGTGCCGGTATATTGCGTAAGCGTTGCGTTGATGGAGGGTAAGGAAATTGTTGCCGGGGTGATTTATGAAGTGAACCTCGATGAATGCTTTTATGCCTGGAAAGGCGGGCAATCAATGCTGAATGATAAAGTTATAAGAATTTCGAAGCGTGATGATTTCAACACTTCGCTCATTGCCACAGGTTTCCCCTATTATGACTATGGCAGGATGGATGCATACCTTGAAGTTTTTAAGGAAATGATGCAAGAAACTGCAGGTTTACGACGTCTTGGCTCTGCTGCAGCAGATATGGCCTGGGTTGCAGCAGGAAGATTTGAGGGTTTTTATGAATATGGCCTGCACCCTTGGGATATTGCAGCAGGTATCATCATTGTAAAACAATCAGGTGGTGTAGTAACAGATTTTAAAGGCGGTAATAATGAGCTTTTCGGGAAAGAACTAATTTGTGGAAATCCCGCTGTTCATCAGCGCATGAAAGCAATAATCAGTAAGCATTTTGTCAATTGTTAGAGGATTGTATTCACTGAGCAGTTGATACAGCTTGAATTATTACTTATATTCGCATAAAAAAGAATATAATCATGAGGTCAGCCTTCATTTCAGCTATTTTACTCCTGTTCGCATTAGCGACTTTTTCTCAGAATACTGTTAAAAGTATAGTGGGCGATACTATCGCACCAACTACTGATTCCGGGAAAAGCACATTGATATATCAGTTTGATATTATGGATGAGATCGCACCACCGGTATGGCGAATGACCCGTAAAGCTCTCGATCAGGCAATTGAGCTTAAAGCTGACATCATACTGATACACATGAATACATACGGTGGCATGCTGGTATCAGCCGATTCAATCAGGACTGCCCTGCTTCAATCGCCAATCCCTGTTTGGGTATTTATTGACAATAACGCTGCATCGGCGGGTGCTTTGATCTCTATTGCATGCGATAGCATTTACATGCGAAAAGGTGCAAATATAGGTGCTGCTACAGTGGTAGATCAGGCGGGACAGGTTGTTCCGGATAAATATCAATCGTATATGCGAAGCATGATGCGGGCTACTGCTGAAGCCAAAGGCAGAAACGCTGATATTGCCCAGGCAATGGTTGATCCAAAGATAGTTGTGCCCGGCATATCTGATAGTACCCAGGTAATAACCTTTACCTCCTCCGAAGCAATCAAATATGGTTTCTGTGAAGGCCAGGCTGAAAGTATAAGAGAGATATTGAAGATCAATAACATTGATGATTACAAGATTATAAGACAAGAACTCACAGTTGCTGACAAGATTATCGGATTTCTCACAAAACCATATATCAGTGGACTACTCATTATGTTGATTATCGGGGGGCTCTATTTTGAGCTTCAAAGTCCGGGTATTGGATTTGCACTTATTGTTTCAGTTACTGCTGCTGCACTTTACTTTGCCCCTCTATATCTTGAAGGACTGGCAGCCAATTGGGAAATTCTTCTGTTCATAGTAGGAATAATATTAATACTGGTTGAGCTGTTTGTAATTCCCGGCTTTGGGGTTGCAGGTATTACCGGCATAGCTTTGGCTGTTGTTGGCCTTACCCTTAGCCTGATAGGTAATATCGGTTTTGAATTTCATGGACTTCCCCTTACAAACCTCTTCGAATCTCTCTTTATTGTAATAATAGCCTCTTTCCTTTCAATTATCCTGTCGTTTTATGGCACCAGTAGGCTATTTGGAAAGAAAACAATTTTCGGAGAGTTGGCTTTGATGTCCACCCAGCAATCCGGCATGGGTTACGTATCCTCAGATGTGCACTATACTGCAATGATCGGCAAGACCGGTATTGCTTTTACGATGTTGCGACCTGCAGGGAAAATTGAAATTGCAGATGATGTTTTTGATGCAGTAGCTCAAACAGGTTATATTGAGAAAGGCGAAGCTATACAGGTTATTAAATACGAAAACGCGCAGTTGATTGTAAGGAAATTATAAGAGAAAGAAAGATAGCATCATTAAGTTAATGAGCTTGGTATGCTATAACTCTGGATGTTATGAATAACGAGATTATCACTTGATAAATACCGTATTGAAATAGAGGCATTCGGTTAGTTTAAGATGATACTAATAAAGCGGAATTAAATGGATAGAATTGAAATCATAAGATCAGATATAACCAAAATTCAGGCCGATGCTATTGTCAATGCTGCCAAGAATAGTCTTTTAGGTGGTGGTGGAGTTGATGGAGCAATTCACAGGGCTGCTGGTCCGGAGTTACTGGATGAATGCAGAACAATAGGTGGATGTCCAACGGGACAAGCCAGAATTACCAATGGTTATCGGTTACCTGCAAAGTATGTAATCCATACGGTTGGTCCCGTTTGGAATGGCGGTAATCATGGTGAAGCAGAATTACTTGCATCATGCTATCATGAAAGTCTAAAACTCGCTACTGAAAACAATTGTGCGACGATCGTATTTCCGAATATAAGTACCGGGATATATGGTTATCCTAAAGAACCGGCAGCTGCGATTGCAGTAAAAACTGTTAGAGAATATCTTTCACATCATGAATTGCCTGAAAAAGTGATTTTTGCAATTGTTGATGAGGATAATGATGAAATTTATACCAGATTGCTTGAAGAATAAGCGCCTTGGGTCTTTTACTAAATGTTGGATGGCAAACAGTACTATGTATTTGCAGTAAGTTAAAGATGTTATGAATGTCAGGTTTGGGTTAATAGTATTAATGATCGCTTTAGGGATGAATGTAATTTCACAACCCCACCCTTCCTCACGAAAACAATTACTGCAATTAATTAAAGAAGGAAACAAGCAAAACGACCTAAAGACGTATTCTTTATTGGCATGTAACGAGGACAGTTTATACTATACACACGACACAATATACTTTTACGATAATGCCAGGTACTTTGATGAAGTAGTTAATTGCTGTGAATTCCTTGAATGGGAATTTTTCAGTACTGACATTATCAGGCAGCAAGAACCATTAACATGCCTTGAACCTTCAAATGTGCTTTTGTCAAGCATGCGTTATTACAATTACAAAGTGATAAAGCGCAAAAAGCAGATCTTTATTGATATCATGTCAAATAAGAGAGTGTTGACTTCCTACCTGGTAAGAAATATTGAGTACATTGAACTCCCAAACGAAGAAAGATGCCGTGCAATCACGCTCATTCGCCGTAAAAATGAGGATATTCCACAACAAGCTGAGAGTAATAAGGTAGTTCTCGTTAATCAGGCAGATAGTAATAAAGTTGTTCTCTCTGATCAAGCTGATAGCAATAAGATTGTTCTTCCTGATAAAGCTGATAGTAATAAGATAGTTCTTCCTGATAAAGCTGATAGTAATAAAATCGTTCTCCCTGATCAGCCGGAAATTGATAAGACGGATCAACAGGAGCAATTGGAAAATAATAAGGACTCCCTTCAGGAGCAATCGGAGATTAATAGGGACGATCTGCTTAACCAGTCGGAAGGCAATAAGAATGATCTTCCTGAACAACCAAGTAATAAAAAGAAAAAGAGAGCCAGAATTAAATATGACCCTCTTTAATCTTGAGCGGAAAACGGGATTCGAACCCGCGACCCTCAGCTTGGGAATGCGAGAACTAAACAACCCCTTATTAACAGATATACAGTATGTTACCGTTTTGTGCTCTGACATTTTTGAGTGCTATTTGAGATATATTAGGCATGATCT